>JANOBD010000022.1:0-175208 GCA_031411495.1 Phycisphaerae bacterium
CGGCAGCGTTTCCGATGCCGCGCGACGCAGCATTCTTACTTCTGTGCTTTAACCCATTCGACGCTTTTCGCCGGGTTGATGAACAACCGCTCGGGATCATTCTCAAGCGGATTTCCACCTGCGCGAATCCCCTCAATCACTTGTGCAGTGGTAAGCGAAGGCTTGAGCGCGATGAGCTTGGCGGCAAGGTTGGCCACCTGCGGCGCCGCCATCGACGTGCCCGAGAGCTCCATTTTCGTCCCGCCCGGCACGACGCTCTTGATCATCCAGCCGTTGGCGTAGAACTTGCAGCTCTTGCCGCTGCTGGTGAAGACCGCGGGCTTGCCCTCTTCATCGACCGCGCCGACGGTAACGAGGTTCGGTGCCGACAGTCCGGCGGGGATGTACTCGCTGAAATCCAGATCGTTGTTCTCATTTCCCGCGCCGGCGACGAAGAGGATGTCGGGCGCGCTCAGAATCGCGTTCTGGAGCGCATCGCGATGGATCGCGAAGATCTTTCGCGACAACTCGGCGCGCTCTTCGGGCGTCTTGCCGACACCTTTGGCGGCGAGCATCGCCTCGACACTGCCGCGTCCATACCGCCAGCTCATGTTTACCACGCGGACGCCAGCCTTCTTCATGTAGTTGATCGCCGCGACGCTGGAATCCGCCCAGCGCTGCGACGACTCCAGCGTGGGCGTTTCCTGCGGGATCATTTTGTAGTCAAAGGTCTCACGGACATACATCAATCGAGCCAGTGGATTCCCCGCCGACGCAATGCCGGCCACATGCGTGCCGTGTGAGTAGTTGCCGATCAGCGACAACTCTTCCTGGAACTGCGTGAGCGAATCGCCAGCGAGCGAACGAATGTGCGCGGTGAGCTTCTTCGAATCGTCCGACTCGATGCCGGCCTGCATGTCCATGCCGCCCTTTAGGTAGTCGAGCAGCGATGGCAGCGGGCTCTTGATCGGCTCAATCGAGAGGAGCGGGCCGCTCGCGTTGCGATGATCCATATCGAACGCGACGCCGTTGACGTCATCGACAAAGCCGTTGTTGTCGTCGTCCTTTCCGTTCGCGGTTTCGCCCGGATTCGCCCAGAGTTGATTCGGAAACTGCGCGACATCGACGCCGGTATCCCAGATGCCGATCACGACGGGCTTGCCGTCCTTGGTGTTGAGAGCGACTTGGCGCGGCGTCCAGATGTCGGTCTTGGTCCGGCCCGTACTGCCCGTGAGAATATGATTGTAAACCTCGACGATCAGGGGTGCGTTGGGCACAGCGAACTCGGTCGCAAGCTTCATCATCACGAGTTGCGACGCGACTGCACCGGGAATGGACCCGTTCATCTGGGCCACGATCGGATCGACCTGCGACTTGACGGACGATTCGATGAGCTCGCGGCTGATCATCCCGAGCTGTTGTTTGCGCGTGACCAGATCCTGGCGGATGCGGTCGAGCGGCAAAGGCTTGAGCTTTGCCTCCAGTTCCTGTTTGAACACCGTCTCGTACTTCGCACGATCGCCGGCGGAGGCCTTCTTGGCGGCGACGTGCGCTTCGAGCGACATGCCGACGGTCAGCTTCTTGTCTTCGTTGGTTTCGAGCGCCTTGAGCTTCGGAATGTACGACAGTGCCTCGGCATCGTCGCCGCGAAGATTCGCGGCCGCCTGCAGGAACGTGTAGTACCCTTCGAGCGTCGCGCGATCCTGGATGTCGTACTTGGCCAGATCCGCTTTCGAATCCGCGACGACGGCGTCCATCAGCGCCTTGAACTTCGCGTCATCGGCGAGAAGTCCGCTCGCGGAGGTATCGATCGGATAACTGTGGCGCGGAAGCTGGTCGGCGGACTTCACCGCGACCTTGTCCTGCGCGAACGACACGGCCGGCATCGCCGACCCGACAAACAACGCGGCGACGGCGGCAATGATCACTCGCCTCATGGTGGACGCACCTTTCATCTGGATCTCCTGGTTCGTGGTTACTGACAGAAAGATCTTCGCGTCAATCAATGATAAATCAAGTCAAAAATCAACGATCTATTGGAATGGCCCTTTACGCGATCTTCACACTTTGCCGAATTGGAGATCCTCACCCCGGCCGCTTCGTGTGCCAATCCGTCGCCTTCTCGTACATCCGCGCGATGCGGAGGAGTTTTTCTTCGCTAAACGCCGGGCCGAGCAGTTGTAGGCCGATGGGGAGCGGCTTGCCGGCGGTGTCGGATTTGCCGTCGCCGCGGGTGAGGCCGCACGGGATGCTGATGCCCGCGATGCCGGCGATGTTGCACGTGACGGTGAAGACGTCACACAGGTACATCGCCAGCGGGTCGCCGGTCTTGTCGCCGGGCTTGAAAGCGGGCGTGGGGCTCGTCGGGCAGACGACGACGTCGCAGCCCTTGAACGCGTCCTCGAAATCCTTCGCGATGAGCGTGCGGATCTTGAGCGCGCGTTCGTAGTACTTCGCGCCGTAGCCGGCCGACAAAGCGTACGTGCCGATCATGATGCGGCGCTGCACTTCTTCGCCGAAGCCTTCGTAACGGCTCTTGGAGAAGAGGTCGATGATGTTGCTGACATCCTCCTTCGTGCGATGGCCGAAGTGGACGCCGTCGTAGCGGGCGAGATTGGAGGATGCTTCACACGGCGCGATCACGTAGTACGCGGCGATGCCATATTTGGTGTGCGGGAGCGTGACGTCGATGACGGTGGCGCCGAGCTTCTTGTAGACATCGATCGCGTCGTGCACGGCCTTTTGCACCTGCGGGTCGATGCCGTCGGCGAGGTCGTACTCCTTCGCGATGCCGATCTTCAAACCCTTGAGCGGCTGATCGAGATCCTTGAGGTGATCGGGCACGACCACCTGCGCACTGGTGGAGTCGAGTTCATCGTGGCCGGAGATGACATTCATCATGAGCGCACAGTCCGGCACATCTCGCGTGAACGGGCCGATCTGGTCGAGGCTGCTCGCGAAGGCGACGAGCCCATATCGGCTCACGCGGCCGTACGTGGGCTTCAGTCCGACGATGCCGCAGAGGGACGCCGGCTGGCGGATGGAGCCGCCGGTGTCGGAGCCAAGGGATGCGTGACACATCGAGCCGGCGAGCGCAGCCGCCGATCCACCCGAGCTTCCGCCGGGGATGCGATCATGATCCCACGGGTTGCGGGTCGTCTGCATCGCGCTGTTCTCGGTGGACGAGCCCATCGCGAACTCATCTAAGTTCGTCTTGCCGACGATGACCGCGCCGGCGGCTTCGAGCTTTTTCACCACCGTGGCGTCGTAGGGCGCGTGGAAGTTGGCGAGCATCTTCGAGGAGCAGGTCGTCGTGCCCCAGCTCGTGCACATGTTGTCCTTGATGGCGATCGGCACGCCCGCGAGCGGGCCGGCGCGCTTGCCCGCGTCGACTTCCTTGGCGATCGCCAATGCGCGATCGGGGTAGATGCTGGTGAAGGCTTTGACCATCCCGTCCTGATGGCTGATGCGGTCCAGAACCCGACGTGTCAGCTCGGAGGAGGAAACCTTCTTGCTCGCGATCGCATCGCGGGCCCCGATCAGTGTGTCAAACTCGGCCATAGACCGACTGTTGTAGCGATCGAAGCATCCAAGGGAAAGCTGGAGTAATCGCGCACGTCTGCCGCGTGGCCGGCCCGCTTAAGCGGGCCGACCAGAAGCCGTTTCAATTCGATTATGGTTTCGCGCCTGTCGCGCCCGGCTGATCCCGCTTCCAGGTGCCGTCCATGATCTGGCTCCACTTGCCATCCGTGTTCAGCTCGACCACCCACCGGTATTCATCCGCCGAGGTGAACGTGGTCGTCTGCCGCACCTTCGGAAGTTCTTCGTTGCCGATCGGGCTGTAGCCGAACTTGAAGACCTTGCCATCTTCCGTCTCGACGCGGTACGTGCTCACCGCGCCGTCCATCGCATAGCTCGTGGTCGTCAGGCAGCCGTGCTTGGCGTCGTAGCTGAACATCGACAGGTAACGTTGATATTTCGCGGCACCCTCGCCCACCCACGTCTGGCCGGAGAGATGGGTGTTGTTGAGCACCCACTGGTTGATGTTGTGCGCCACCAGCGGATTGCCTCCCGCCCAGGTGGCGTGGATCGTCCATTCGCCGGCGAACGGGTCGAACACATGTACATCCGGCTTCGCATCCGGCCCGGCTCCGAGCGCAGCGACGACGAGACCCATTACGGACAAACGCTTTGCGATCATTCGGCAATTCATATCGATCACTCCTGTTTGGTTTCCCTATTCCTGGCGTGGCGCATCGAGATTCAATTTCAGCGCGTTCTGCGTTCTGGTGGTCTTGGGGAGCATGAAGGTCATCGCCATCATCATCGCGTTGCCGAACTTCGTGCCGGCCGGCACCTTGCTGGTTTCGATGAGGATCTTGTAGAGCCCGAGAATCTTCGGCCAGCTGGTTTCGACGCTCTTGTAGGTCTTGGTCTGGCCTTCAAAGCGCGAGTGGTTGACGATGACGCGGGTCGACGCGCCGCGCGATTCGAGATTCCATTCGACCAGCGTCGGCTCATCTTTCTGCATCGAGAAGCGGAAGGTGTGAACCAGCCGGCGCGGCACTTCCACCTCGAGCACCTTGCCGAGCACGAAGGTGTGGCTACCCGAGCGGCTGCGATAGGTGATCGTCTCGCCGGGCGAGAGATTTCCGTTGAGGTAGGTGCCGAACATCGCGTGGTGCGGGATGCCCTTCTTGAAGAGCTCGGCCCACACGCGGTCGATGGGGGCGTGGATATCGATCTGGAACGTTTTGTCGATCATGTCAGCTTCCAGGGATTCAGAGGTCAGGAAACAGAGATCAGAGGTCAGAAGTCAGTTCGGCTATGAGGTATGCATTTCGCATTTCATTCCGTTTCCGCATCCTTCTTCGCCTGCCCGAGCATTTCCGCCCAGCCATGTTCTTCGGGCTGGACCCAGCGGGTGAGCGCCTGATGGAGCGGGACGACATTGAGATAGTTGTGCCGCTCGCGTCCCTCGCGGCGGGCGACGACCAGCTTTGCCCTGGCCAGCACCGAGAGATGCTGCATCACCGCAAAGCGCGACAGCGATTTGAACTTCGCCGCGATTTGCCCGGTGGTGAGCGGCTTTTCGCGGAGAAAGTCGAGGATTTTCCGGCGGACCCGCGAAGACATCGCCGCGAAGACGCGGTCCTCGGCGATCGAGTTTTTGACGATCGAACTGCGATCGGCGGCCTCGGGTGGAGTTGATGAGGATGAGGCCGCCGATCGCATGTGTGATATTTTTATCACATGTTTCGGCGGCGTCAATCCCGAATTGCGAGCAATTTCAACGACCCGCACCTCCACCACCGCGCCCGCGCTGCCGGGGCGCGATGGGTCTCTAGCGGACTTCCCAGGGTTCGGGTCCGTCGATGAGCCGGGCGAGATCCCCGTCGCCGAAACGCGTGCGTGCCTTGTCCAACTGGCTGTGAACCGTCTCGTTGTATCGCTCGCGATCGATGCAGCGCAGAACGCCCATCGGTTCCGGGAACTGGGGATGGCGCATCCGGCTGAGCAGGAAGTGGAGGGATGGATCGACGATCGTCTCATCGTGGACGAGCACGTTTTCGCGAGGGGCGCCGGCGAGGTCGACCACGGCCGGCGTGAATCGATCGAGCGTGATTCCCTTTTCGCTGCCGGGGCTGCCAAAGACCATGGGCTTCCCGTGCTCGAGCAGAAGCGTCGTCTGGGCGCGGCTCGATTTCTCCGTCGCGTATTCGAAGGCGCCGTCGTTGAAGATGTTGCAGTTCTGGTAGATCTCCAAGAACGCGGTGCCGACGTGCTTTGCGGCGCGCTCGAGGACGTACTCGAGGTGTTTGAGGTCGCGATCGATCGAGCGGGCGACAAAGCTCGCCTCGGCGGCAATGGCAACGCTTGCCGGTCGGAGCGGCGTGTCCGGCGAGCCCATCGGGGCGCTCTTGGTGACTTTGCCCAATTCGCTCGTGGGGCTGTACTGGCCTTTGGTCAGGCCATAAATGCGGTTGTTGAACAACAGGATTTTCAGATCGACGTTTCGACGCATCAGGTGAATGAAGTGATTGCCGCCGATGGAGAGCGCATCGCCGTCGCCGGTGACGACCCAGACATTCAGGTCCGGACGGGCGAGTTTCAACCCTGTCGCGATGGCGGGCGCACGGCCGTGAATGGAGTGCATGCCGTAGGTATTCATGTAATACGGGAACCGGCTCGAGCAGCCGATGCCGCTCACGAAGACGGTTTTGGCAGGGTTGATCGCCAGCTTGGCGAAGGTCTTCTTCACCGCGGCGAGGATCGCGTAGTCGCCGCATCCCGGGCACCATCGGATCGCCTGGTCACTGGCGTAATCGGCTGCCGTCAGAGGCACAACATTCACGGGGGCTTGAGTATTCATAAGAGAACCGTCTTTTCGTATTCGCTTCCAGACGCGACCGGATTCATCCGCCATCGATCATGCCACTCTCAGCCGGCCGCGCTTGAGAGGACCGGGTCTGCGGGGGCGAGCCGCGGCGACTCGCCGGCCGCGATCTGCCGCACGCCGCGTCGAATCTCCGCGATCGTGAACGGCTGGCCACGCACTTTCGTCAGTGGCTTGGCGTCGACGAGGTACGTTGATCGCAGGATCATCGCCAGTTGCCCGGTGTTGAGTTCGGGCACCAAGATGTGATCAAACTGCGCGAGCAACTCGCCGAGTTTCGCCGGCAGCGGATTCAAGTAGCGGATATGGCAGGCCGAGACATCGACGCCTTCCTTTTGCATCTCGAGGACGGCGGCCTTGATCGAGCCGAACGTCCCGCCCCATCCGACGACCAGCACCGACCCGCTCGGCTTGCCGGTCAGGATCATGTCGGAGCCCACCGGCTTGATCCCCGCGACCTTGGCGGCGCGCATCCGCACCATGTGTTCATGATTGGCCGGTTCGTAGCAGACGCTGCCGGTCACATCCTGTTTTTCGATTCCACCGATGCGATGTTCCAGTCCCGGCGTGCCCGGCAGCGCCCAGGGTCGGACCAGGTCGGCATTCCGAAGGTAAGGCATGAAGCCGGACGGATCGTTGGGCGCCGTGGGATGCGTGATCTCGATCTTTGGCAGTTGGTTTACATCCGGCAAGCGCCACGGTTCCGAACCGTTGGCGATAAAGCCATCGCTGAGCAGCAGCACGGGCGTCATGTATCGCGTCGCGACGGCAAACGCTTCGATCGCGGCGTGGAAGCAGTCGCTGGGTGAACACGCGGCGATGACCGGCACCGGGCACTCGCCGTTGCGGCCGAAAAGCGACTGTAGTAAATCCGCCTGCTCCGTTTTGGTAGGCAATCCCGTGCTGGGTCCGCCGCGCTGCACATTGATGACCACCAGAGGAAGCTCGGTCATCACGGCCAGGCCGATCCCTTCCTGCTTGAGAGCGATGCCCGGCCCGCTGCTGCCGGTCACGCCCAGCGATCCGCCGAGGCTCGCGCCGATGGCCGCGCCGACGGCGGCAATTTCGTCCTCGGCCTGGAACGTGATGACGTCGTAGTTCTTGTATCCGGCAAGCTGATGAAGAATGTCGCTCGCCGGCGTGATCGGATAGCTGCAGTAGACGAGCTGTTTTCCGGAGAGCTTCGCGGCGGCGACCATCCCGATGGCGAGCGCTTCGTTCCCGGTGATCTTGCGGTAGCGTCCCGGCTCGAGCGAAGCTCGCGGCACCTGGTAGTGCTCGTTGAACAGTTCGGCGGTTTCCCCGAAGTGGTAGCCCGCCTCGAGCGCCAGTTGATTCGCTTTCGCCGCATCCGGCTGCTTGCGGCCGAACTTGGTCTCGATGAACGTCCGGGTCGTTTCCATCGGCCGCCCGAACAGCCAGTAGCACAGACCCAGCGCGAACATGTTCTTGCAGCGGTCGATCTCCTTGGCGCTCAAGCCTGTATCCTTCGCGGCCTCGGCAGTGAGTTTATTGATCGGCACCCGGATCAATCGGTAGCTGGTGAGCGTTCCATCTTCCAGCGGATTGCTCGCATAACCCGCCTTCTTCAGGTCGGTGGCGGCGAACGCGTCCTCGTTCACGATGATGGTGCCCCCATCGCGCACACTTCCGAGATTGGACCGCAGCGCCGCCGGGTTCATCGCCACGAGCGCGTCGACGGCGTCGCCGGGCGTGAAGATATCGGTGGAGGAGAAATGGATTTGAAATCCGCTCACGCCGGCCGGCGTCCCGGCGGGTGCGCGGATTTCAGCAGGAAAGTCCGGAAATGTGCTGATGTCATTCCCGAAGATCGCGGACGTATCGGTGAACTGCGTTCCCGCCAGTTGCATCCCGTCACCCGAATCGCCGCAGAAGCGAATCGTGACGCTCTGGAGCGTTGTCAGACGCCGTCCGTTGACTGGAACAGCCCCTTCCGCTTGGGTCTCTGATTTCATTGTGATTCCCTGCAGGTAGAAATGGTGCCTGTGAAGCCGCCCCGATTCTAATACGCCGCAACCCCATCGCAATGAATTGTTGTGCGGCAGGCCGCCTCGATTCTCTTTCAATATGCGTGCCGGTTCGGAGCGAGGCAGGCCAATAGTCACACCGTTGGCCGCGAAAAATGCATTGCCCAACTGCGATCCCCTGTGTAGGAGACAACCACGACTGAGCAGTCGTCGCGTGCCGCGCCGGCCGATGATCACGCGAAAGGTCATGAACGCGTTCGGAAAGCGATCGATCGTTCAGCCGGAGATGCCAAGCAGCGAAGCAAGCGCTTCAGGCACCAGTCGATGCTGCTGATCGAACGACTTTACACTTCGCCATACGACACGCATCGGAGCGCCGTCGTGTTCGAATGCCTCGATGCTGTCACGGGCATAGATCGAACGGTCGATGAGTTCACAGGAGAAGACGAAGACGATCTCGTGTCCGGCTCGGCCATCGCACTCGAAGATGTTTTCAAGTACGGCGACCTGACGGACACTCGCGATCTCGGTGTGTAGCTCCTCGCGCAGTTCACGCGCAACCGCGTCGGCCGCATGCTCACCCGGCTCCACGCCGCCGCCGAGCGAGCGGTAATAGTGGTCGCGCTTCACCCTATCGTATCCTTCGAAGACGAGCAGATCGTCGCCTCGGCGGACGATCGCGATGGAAATGACGCGGATGCGGTCGGGCGGCATCGCGAGGATCTTTACGTCCGCGGACGCGATTGTCACACTCCGTCCATGCGAACCCCACTGGCGACTGCCGTTTTTACCTGCGTCCTGATCTCCAGCGTTTCATTCGCGCAGACGACTGCGCCGCTCAAGGATGCGACCTTCCTCGTCACGCCGTCCGCATCCTGGTCGCTCACGTGGAGCGATGAGTTCGACGGTACCGCGCTCGACACGGCCAAGTGGACGCTCAACCTGCCCTGGCCCGGGACCGACGGCACGCATCGCCATCACAACGATCTCTATGCCGGCTATATCCAGGACGATGACGTGAAAGTCGCCGACGGTTCGCTGCAGCTCTCGACGCAGATGCGTGACGTGAAGGACGCCAATGGCAAGCTGTATCACTACACGCAGGCGATGGTCACCACGAGCGGGAAGTTCGAACAGACGTACGGCTACTTCGAAGTGCGCGTGAAGCTTCCCGCGGAAGCCGGACCGGGATTGTGGCCGGCGTTCTGGACGCTCTCCAATGGCTGGCCGCCGGAGATGGACATCTGCGAAGTGTGGACCAGCACCAACCGCTCGCACCAGGGACTCGCTTATCGCAACAAGGACGGCAAAGTCGCGTGGGACGACACCAACGAAAGCCGTCCGCTGCCCAGCGGCTGGACGACGTACGGGATGGAGTGGGGACCGGGCTACCAGGTCTACAACGTCGACGGCCGGGTGACGAAGCGCGTCTTCGGCGAGTGGACGACGGACGTGCCTCACTACCTTTTGCTCAACAGCGGCGTAGCCGCCGATCTACCGCCTACCAACGCCACGGTTTTCCCGAACACGTTTTTTGTCGACTACGTGCGCGTCTACGCTCGAAAGTCCACCGCGGCCGTCCTCAACGGCGATTTCGAAATCGACTCGCTCTGGCCCTGGACACGCTATGGCAACGTGAGTTTGGTCGACTATGCGAAGCTGCAGGGCAAGCAGTCGCTGCGCGTCGACGGCCCGAACTCTGCCGCCGAGCAACAGATGTACGGACTGAAACCGCACGCGAAATACGCGCTCTCGGCAACGGTTCGAGCCGGTGTCGGCGGCGCCGACCTGCGCCTCGGTGTCAAGAACTTCGGCGGCGCGGGCGAGTGCTACGTCATCGCCGGCGCGACGACGCCGACAACGCCGAAGGTGATCTTCGAAACCGGCGACTCGACAACCGCCACGATCTACTGCTACGCACCCGACGAGAAGAGCTGGGGCTACTTCGATGACGTCAAGCTCGAGGAAGCGAACCAAAAGTAGTCCCTCTCTTTGAACACATCGCTCCCGGACTACTGCGGCGGCGTCTGCCCGTAGTACTGCTGCATCTGCGCGATCCGCATCGCTTCCATCTGCGCCACGCTCTGGGCGATCTTCGACGTGTTGGCGGCGGCGCGGATCAGCAGCACCAGCGCCGCGATCATCAGGATCGCCGGGAAACAGGCGATCAGCGCCATGCCGATCAGCGCGGCAGCGCCCGCGACCGCTGAGAACAGAACCATTCCCGTCACCAAAAGCAGCGGCAGCGCGATGACGAGCATCGAGAGAATGATCGGCAACAGCGTTCCGCGCCGAACGAACACGCCAAGGACGATCAGCACCAGCGCGTACACCGCGATCACGATCGCCATGACGAGGTTGAGCGTCCGCATCAGGTCGGGCGTGATGGTGAACGGCGTCTCCTGCTTGGGCATTTCCTGGATCTGCTTGAGCAGCGTTTCATCGCTGACGACATAGCTGGTCACGCCGTTACAGGTCCCGAGCAACAGCAGCAGCGTGCCGAGCACGATCATCACCCATCCCGCCCACTTTGCGGGAGCGAGCAGCGCCTCGGGCGCGGGCGAGTAGTAAGACCAGAACGCGTACTGAGGATCGTAGCCGACGGGGTATTGGGACATGGGGAGGTTCCGAACGATCGCCAAATTGTGTCATGCAAAGCGTACTCGCGAAGCATCTACTTTCGAGCGCTCGGGGCCAGATCCTTCACGAGTACGCTCACGATGACAACTTCATTGAGAGCTCACACCCTCACCGCCGCTTGGTCACCAGCGCCTTCTCGATGATCTGTTCCAGCTTCATGCACACGTAATCGATCTGCGATTCGGTCAGAGCGCCGTAGAACGGTAGCGCCAGCGTCCGAGCTGCGACGTATTCGCAGACGGGGAAATCGCCGGGCTTGTAGCCGTACTTCTCGCGCATGTACGGCTGGAGGTGGATCGGCGGGAAGTAGTTGTTGCAGCCGATTCCGATGGCGCGGAGCTGGATCATGATCTCGTCACGGTCGCCGGGCTCAAACAGGTCGTTGAGGCGGACAACGAAGACGAACCAGCTCACCTGGTCGCTCTCGCCGAGCGTGGGCAGGATGAGGTATTTGCTGGTCATCAGCCGCTCCATGTAGAGCTGGGCGACGCGGCGGCGGTCGGCGAGGATGTCTTCGAGGCGCTCGCACTGCACGATGCCGATGGCGCTGGCGATCTCGGTCAGCCGGTAGTTGTAGCCGAGGCGGTTGTGAGCCAGCCACGCCATGCCTTCGCGGCCCTGGTTGCGCAGCGCGCGGCACGCGGAGGCGAAGCGTTCATCGTCGGTGACGATCATGCCGCCTTCGCCGGTGGTGATCTGCTTGTTCGGATAGAACGCGAAGACGCCGGCGCGGCCGAAGGAGCCTATCTTGCGTGTCTTGGAGAGCGCCGCGGTGGTGCCGATCGCGCCACCGAAACCCTCGCAGCAGTCTTCGATGAGCGTGAGTTCGTTGCGCCGGGCGATCTGTTCGATTTCGAGCATGCCGCCGGGATGGCCGAACGTCTCCACGGCGACGATCGCCTTCGTTTTGTCCGAGACGGCGGCTTCGAGCTTGGTGAGATCGATGTTCAGGGTTTTCGGATCGATGTCGACGAACTTCGGGATCGCGTCGACAAAGAGAATGCAGTTCGCGGAGGCGACGAAGCTGAACGGCGTGGTGAGGACTTCGTCGCCGGGCTTGATGTTGGCGGCGATCATCGCGCAGTGAAGCCCCGCCGTGCCGGAGGACACGCCGACGCCAAACGTCCGCCCGGCGATCTTTGCGACGGCGGCTTCAAACTCTTCGATCTTCGGGCCGATGGAAAGCGTGCCCGAGCGCATCACATCGGCGACGGCATCAATCTCGCGCTGCGTGATGTCGGGTTGAGAAAGCGGTATGTTCATGATCAAGGCTCGATTGTCGGCGAAAACGGGTGCCTGTCGAGGCGCGTTTTCCTGAACGACCGGATCGTTGGCGACACAGCCTCCATGATTCTGACACGAGGCAGCGGACTTCTTCGCCCGATCGTTTGCGGCTAGACTCGCCGCCCGCATCCCCATGACTCAACCTGCTCCCACGCTCGACGATCGAGGAAAAAGGCCCTCGCGCAAGTCCAACCGCGACTTCTGGCGGGCCACGCGCTTCCTGTGGCCGTATCGGACGACGGTCGGCATTTCGATCGTGTGCGCCGTCTTAACCGGCGCCTTCACGGCGCTGGGCCTGGCGACGCTCATCCCGATCCTGCGGGTGCTCATCCGCAATCAGACGATCGTGGCGTATGTCGCCGACCTCACGTCAAAGCCCACGACTTCGCCGTTCAAGCAGTGGGGTTACGACCTGTTGAACCGGATCGCCTCGCTCGTGCCGACCGACCCGGTCTGGGCGATCGTAACGATCTTCGGCTTCGTCTTTTTCCTCGGCATCCTCGGCTCGATCTCGCGGTTCTTCCAGGAGTACCTCTCGGAATCGACCGCCATTACCGCCATCAACGACATCCGGGAAAAGCTCTACGACCACATCCTCCGCCTGCCGCTGGGTTACTTCACGCGACAGGCCAACGGCATCGGCGACCTGACCGGCCGGCTCGTGACCGACTGCGCCGGACTCCAGGAAGGGTTCAAGACCATCCTCGGCAAGGCGGTGCAGGAGCCGATCACTGCCGCTTCCAGCCTGGTGGTGGCGCTGATCATCGACTGGCGATTGACGATCTTCATCATCATCTTTACGCCGGTGATGATCGCGGTGATCCGCAAGCTCGGCACGAAAGTCCGCCGGGCGATGCGCGCGGCACTGGAAAAGAACTCGACGATGCTCGGCCAGATCGGCGCGACGCTCAACGGCATCCGCGTGGTGAAAAGCACCAACGCCGAGCCCTTCGAGCGCGACCGCTACCGCGGCATCATGATGCAGCTCCAGGGCGATCAGTTCCGCATGGCCAAGTACGATGCGTGGAGCACGCCGCTGCTGGAGATGCTCGGCCTGCTCGCCGTCGGCAGCGTGCTGATCTTCGCGAGCTATCTCGTCTTCCGCGACAAGAGCCTGGACCCGGAACAGCTCATCACACTGATGATCTGCCTGGTGGCGATCGCCGAGCCGCTGCGCCGGATCAGCAAGCTGAACGCGGTGTTGCAGAAGGGCAACGCTGCGGCGTCGCGTATCTTCGAGATTCTGCATGAGCCAATCGAGCAAAGTGTCGCCACCGATGACCCAGATCACACAGATCAGAAACAACCCAAGGCAGAATCTGATGATTCATCCGTGAAATCGGTGTCTATGGGTGGCTCCGCCTTTTCTTCAGGGATCTCCTTCGAGAACCTCACTTTCACCTACCCCGGCGCGCCCAGCCCGGCGATCAAGTCGGTGAATCTCGACGTGAAGAAGGGAACGAGCATCGCCATCGTCGGACGGAACGGCTCGGGAAAGACCACCCTGCTCTCACTGCTGCCGCGATTCTACGAGCCCGATTCGGGCGCGATCAAGATCGACGGCCTCGACATCAGGCAGTGGCCGCTGGAAAAGCTGCGCTCGATCATCGGCATCGTCACGCAGGAGGCGGTGCTGTTTCCCGGCACGATCGCCCAGAACATCGCCTACGCCAACCCGAACGCGAAGTTTGAAGACATCACTGCCGCCGCCAAGCGCGCCAGCGCCCACGAGTTCATCCTCGCCAAGCCCAACGGCTACGACGCCGCTCTCGACGGCCTTGGCGGCCAGCTCTCCGGCGGGCAGCGGCAGCGAATCAACATCGCCCGCGCGATCCTGCGCGACACACCCATCCTCGTCCTCGACGAAGCCACCAGCCAGGTGGATGCCGAGAGCGAGCATCTGATTCAGAGCGCCATCACCGAACTGATGAAGGACCGCACGACGTTCGTCATCGCGCACCGATTCAGCACGATCCTGAGCGCGGACGTCATCATCGTGATGGAAGCCGGCGAAATCGTCGGCCAAGGCAAGCACGAAGAATTGCTGCAGAGCTGCGAGATCTACAAGCAGCTGTACGAGCGGCAAATGGTGTCGTGAAGCCGTGAAGTTCAGGGATCGCCTTCGCCAAACTTTAGGCATCCGGGATCACCGGCGCAGCGCTGGGCGCCGGCGCAGCGGTGCTGCCGGACTTGGTCTGTGCGGTCGGCTTGTCAGGTTCGAGCGGATAACCGATGCGATAATGGCCGTGCAGCACGGCGCCGGCGCCGACCGCGAGCGTCGGCGCGACCACATCGCCGCGGATTTCTGCTTCCGGACCCACCAGCACCGGCCCTCGGCTGATGATGTTTCCTTTCACGCGCCCGCGCGCCACCAGGCCGCCGCAGAGAACCCGATCGGTGATGACCTGGCCCTTCTTTTCAATGACGACGATGCCGCACGTGTCGATGGCGCGGCGGGCTTCGTACCCTTTGAACGACAGGTCCTCGAGCTTGAGCGGTTTGGAGCAGTACTTGCAGGTGATCGTCATCGCCCGTCGGCCGACGTCCTGGCTCTTGGCGCAGTACAGGCAGATGATCGTTTGCAGATCTTCAGGCCGAATCGGGATTTCGCCGGGCTTGCTCATGGGGTTGACGTCAAATCATCGGTTACCGGATCGGATCGCGTCCATTAAAACTCGGGCGGGTCCGCGGCAGGTTGCGGTCCGCTTCGCCGCCGTGCATTGATGGTCCGCAGGGTACTGCAGACCCTTCAAGATCATTGAATGCGCGCATCTCGCATTTGTCACTCGCAATCTCGGTCGACAACCGATTCCCGCGGCGCGAAAAAAGAGGACACAACGAGCGCGCACAGCGGGATGGCCTCTGTGATCTCTGTGTCCTCTTGGGTCGGAACGGATTCTCGAGTGCGCTGAAAGCGCGCCGGTTATCCGGGCTGATTCTGCTTGGGCGCGTTCGGGTTCGGGCCGGGCTGCGGGCGGTTGACCGCCGGGCTGCCTGGCGTCACCGGCTTAGGCTTGCTCGCGTCGGGGCCCACGCTGACGTGGCCGTTGAAGATCGCGCCTTCATCCACCACCAGCTTGGCAGCGGTGAGGTCGCCTTCATAACGAGCCGAGGTCTTCAGTTCGATTCGGTCGGCCGCGGTCAGGTTGCCGCGGACATCGCCTTCGATAACGATCGCGCCGGCATCGACATCGGCGTGCATCTTGGCTTCCTTGGCGATGTGGAGCCGGCCGGCGGTGTTGATCTTGCCTTCGAGCTTGCCCTGCAGGCGCAGGCCTTTTTCGAAAGTCAGTTCGCCCTTGAACGAGGCGTCGGGTCCGATCGTGGTCGGGAACTCGCCGCCGGGATTCGTTTCTGCCATCGCAAACCTCCTGGTTGTTGTGCGACACAAATGACGGCCGGCCGTGTTCCATAGACGGCTTCCGTTCCCTGGAGCTAAGCCGGCGTGTCCCTCAATGGACTGCCATCCCAGCTCGCCTTCATCCGTGCACGAGGCATCCGCCTCAGATCGCCGGCTTCCCACTTTCACAGTTGCGCGATTCCAACACGCAAAAAGCGTCTATCAAACGCGCAAGTTTCGCCGACGCGCGAGCCGAACGATACCGATAACCTGCCCGCCCTTCAATGCGGCAGCGCCCGGCAAATCTGTTCACAAACGATTCACCGATCCTTGCCAGCGCGCTTCCGATCGTTCCTGCGCGGCGGAAAATCGGACAGCGGGATCTGGTGTCGACATCCGTCGCTGCGCGAGAATGTCGGCATGCGCGAAGCCATCCTCCTCTACACCGACATCGGCTCCGACATCGACGACGCCGTCGCCCTCAACTACCTGCTGCACCAGCCGCGATGTGAATTGCTCGGCGTGACGACCGTGAGCGGTGACGTGCGCCAGCGCGCCGCCCTCGCCCGCGCGCTCTGCGAAGCAGCCGGGCAATCCGCCATACCGGTATTCACCGGCGCGCCCCGGCCGATCCTTCACGGCCTCGGCCAGCCGAACGTGCCGCAATTCCAGGCGATCGCCGATCGATCTCCCGCGCTCGACGACCAGCCCGGCGCCGCGATCGAGTTCATGCGCCAGACGATCCGCGCCCGGCCGGGCGAGATCACCCTGCTGGCGATCGGGCCGATGACCAACCTCGCCCTGCTCTTCACACTCGACCCGGAGTTGCCGTCATTGCTGAAGCGTCTGGTGCTCATGTGCGGGCTTTTCCTCGGCTGGGATTCACGAAAGAGCTTCAAAAGCGGCCCGGGCGCCCGCGAATGGAACGCGCTGCAGGACCCGATCGCGACGGCCGTCGTCTATCGAGCGGCCGTGAAAGATCACACCAGCTTCGGGATCGACGTGACGAGCCAGTGCACGATGAACGCGGCAGACGTTCGCGAGCGCTTCGGCCGCGGCGATGAGGCAAGCCGGCTGGTATTGAAGATGGCCGAGGTCTGGTTCGAAAAATCGAGCCCGACCCTCACGTTTCACGACCCACTCGCGGCGGCGTGCATCTTCGAGCCGACGTTGTGCGGCTACGTCGAAGGATTGGTGGAAGTCGATGCGCGAGCTGGCCTCACCGAGGGCCTCACGGTGTTGAATCGACATCGCATCGCATCAGAGACGCCGGCGCCCCACCGCGTCGCCAGCGAGGTAAATGTGCCAAGGTTCTTCGAACACTATTTCTCGACCATTGGCGTGAATTGATGCGGCTTGCGGACTGCGCTCATCGCTAAAGGTTCTTGTAATACCGAACCAGCCCGTCGTGCCCTTAGCCGGACCTGGTCCAAAAACTCACCGCGACGGGATGCGAAGCATCGACGATCGCGATCGCCCGGCGGACGCCCCAGCGCGCAAAGGTCTGCTCGGCCGCTTCCCGCAGACGCGTCGCCAGTTGTTGCCGCCGGTGATCCGGATGCACGGCCAGCCGATACATGATCCCTCGCCAGCCGTCGAAAGTGGCGATGATCGAGCCGACGATCCGCCCGTCCACCCGCACGACCAGCACCGCGGCAAACTCTCGCGAGAGGACGCGTGCGACATCCTCGACCGTATCCGTGACGCTCGGCAGCGCATCCGAGTCCGCCCAGAGCCGCAGGATTTCGGGGATCTCTTCTTCGCGAAGGGGGGTCGATCGTCATTCTCACATTGGACCGTCGGACGCTTCGCCACTCAAACGCAAGCATGTTGAAACGGCCTGGTGCGTTCGCAGCAGACCGGGCGGCGAATCAATACGAGATCGTTCGTGACGGAGTCGCTGGCGTCGCGTAAAAGAATCGTTCAACCTCCGGGAGCCCCATGAAGCAACTTCGTCTCGTCGCGCTCGTCGCAACGCTGCAACTCGCGTCCTTCGCATCTGCCGAGCCGGTGCATGTGGGGCTCGATGTCCTTGCCGAGCGGAAGTTCGACCTGCTTCAGGGCAAACGCGTCGCGGTGGTTACGAATCACACCGGCTTGAACTCGGCCGGCGTGCACATGATCCCGCTGCTGATCGAAAACAAGATCCAGCTCGTCAAGCTCTTCTCGCCCGAGCACGGCCTCTACGGCGCGAAAGACGAAAAGGTCGGCGACGCCACCGACGAAAAGACCGGCCTCCCCGTCTTCAGCCTCTACGGCAAAACCCGCAAGCCCACCGCCGAGCAGCTGGCCGGCGTCGACGTGCTCGTCTTCGACATCCAGGACATCGGCACGCGGTTCTACACCTACATCTCGACGATGGGCCTCTGCATGGAAGCCTGTGCCGAGAACAAGGTGAAGTTCGTCGTGCTCGACCGCCCGAACCCGATCGGCGGCGTACGCGTCGACGGCGCGATCAACGACGAGAAACATTCGGGCTTCACCGCGTACCGGAAACTCCCGCTCGTCCACGGGATGACGGTCGGTGAACTGGCGCGGCTCTTCAATGCCGAGTTCAACATCCACTGCGACCTGGAAGTCGTGCAGATGAATGGCTGGAAACGCTCGATGTACTGGGAAGAGACCGGCGTGAAGTGGGTCAACCCATCCCCGAATATGCGCAGCCCGACCGAGGCGATTCTCTACCCCGCCATCGGCCAGCTCGAGGCGACCAACCTCAGCGTCGGCCGCGGCACCGACACGCCGTTCGAACGGATCGGCGCGCCGTTCATCGATGCCAGACAACTCGCGGATGCGTTGACGAAATTGAACCTTCCCGGCATCACGTTCGAAGTCGTGCCACCCTTTACGCCGCACAACACGCCGCACGTCTACAACGATAGGCAGGTCAACGGCATCGCGATCAGACTGACCGACCGCGCCGCGTTTGAGCCGGCGCTTACTGGCATGGCGATGGCGTGGACGCTGCACAAGCTCTACCCCGATCAATGGGAGTGGCAGAAGGTTCGGTCGCTGATGCAGAATGATGAGGTGGTGGACGCGCTGTTCAAGCTGGACGACCCGAAAAAGGCCGGCATGTTGTTCGAGAAGCAGATCGAGGCTTGGAAATCGGTTCGGGCGAAGTATCTGATGTACAAGGATTGAATCAGATGGTGGCACGGTCGTCGCGCCCGTGAATCATGGGTTTCAACTCCTGCGCAGGTCGCGGTCCCGCCCGGGATCAAAGCCCTTTCCTGCGCGTTCGACGCGCGAGTATTGCTCGCAAGTCGTTTGACCGGCCGGATGAACCGACATTCTGCGAACCTCACCCAAACGTGGATCGGCAAATGCCGCGCCCGGATGAGTGCGGATTCATCTTCGCCTGCAGCACAAGAGGAGGTATTGAACGCGAGCGGGCATTTCAGCCGATCAAGTAGGAAAAGACCCGACGCCGCTCCCGCTCAGGAAGAGTAAGATCCCGGCGTTCGATGACACGGATGGCACCAGTGACCAATGCCCTCACCTCCTTCTTCCAGACGCACGCGACACGGAGTGATTCGCGCGCGACTTTCGACCTGCTGGGTCCGGCGTACTGCATCAGCCTGGCCCATCAGACCGCGAGGCGGGCATTCTGCCGCCGGCAATTCCGCAGCGAGCGCCTCGACGTGAAGTTCGTCGACGGCATCGTGCCGCTCGACAACGCCCGCTTCCCCACGCGCGGCGCACGCGGCTGCTTCCTGACGCACCTGGGCATCCTCGAAACGGCACTGGCCGAGCAATCGATGAGCGGCGCACGGTTCGTCACCATCTTCGAAGACGATGTGCTCTTGCCGCGATCGTTTTCACAAATCGTCGAGACGGTGGTGCCGCAGCTGCGCGGGCTCGATTGGCACATCCTGTACTGGGGCACGCAAAACGACCCGCCGATGACGCCCGTCGCCGGCCGCGAGCCGCTCGCGACGATCGCGCCCGAAGTGCCGATCATCGGCAAGCAGGCGTACACGATCCGCCTGGACATTTTGCCGGCGTTGATCGAGCACCTCCGCCAAGGCGAGCAACGCCCGCAGCCCGGCTACTCCGACGGAATGTTCCACGAGTTCCGCATGAAGCACGGATTGCCGGCCCACACGCACACGCTCCGCCCGGCCCGCCAGGCGTCCTTCGCCAGCAACATTACGCCGCGCGCCTACAGCTGGGCCCGACGCCCGCTTCGGGTCGTCAAGCGGACGGTACAGATGCTGACGAGGTAGAAATCAGAGATCAGAAGTCAGAAGTCAGAAGTCAGAAGTCAGAAGTCAGAAGTCAGAAGTCAGAAGTCAGAAGTTAGCGACTATATAGCCTGATCTCTGATCTCTGATCTCTGATCTCTGACTCCCGACCTCTTCGTCCATCAAGCGATCGCGTAATTCTTCCCGCTTACCGTCTGGCCTGCCGCGATGTTGGTCCACCAGTATTTGCTGCTGGGGGAGATGATCGTCGAAATGCCGAGCACGATCGTCACGTTGTATCCGCCGGCCGCGATGCCGGTGAGGGAGTAGGTGCCGTTTGAGGCGCTGGTGGTGGACTTCTCGCTGGCGTCGCGGACGCCGTTGAAGTTCGTGTCGAGGAAGATGACGTAGCCGGCGAGTCCGGTTTCGCCCGCGTCGAGCTTGCCGTTGCGGTTGGTGTCTCGGAAGACGGTTCCGCTCACCGTGCCGAGCGTCTGGGCGGAGCCGCCGTGGATGGCGAAGTTTTTACCGGTCAGCGCCGATCCGTTGCTGATGGTCACCTGCGAGTAGCCGCTGCTGGGCGAGACGAGCGTCGAGCCGCTGGGCACGACGCTGCGGATCGCATATGTGCCGGCACTGATGCTGCTGAGCGTGTACGCGCCGCTGGCGTTGGTCGTGGTCGACTTCTCGCCGGCGTCGAGTCTGCCGTTCCAGTTCGAATCGACGTAGACGCTGATGCCCGACAGCCCGGCCTCGGTGCCATCCTTGATGCCGTTGCTGTTGGCGTCGCTGAAGACGGTCCCGCTCACCGAGCCGCCGGCGGTCACGGTTCCGCTGTGGATGGCAAAGTTCTTGCCGCTGAGTGCCGATCCGTTGCTGATGGTCACCTGCGAGTAGCCGCTGCTGGGCGAGACGAGCGTCGAGCCGCTGGGCACGACGCTGCGGATCGCATACGTGCCGGGACTGATGCTGCTGAGCGTGTACGCGCCGCTGGCGTTGGTGGAGGTCGACTTTTCGCCGGCGTCGAGTCTGCCGTTCCAGTTCGAATCGACGTAGACGCTGATGCCCGACAACCCGGCCTCGGTGGAATCCTTGATGCCGTTGCTGTTGGCGTCGCTGAAGACGGTCCCGCTCACCGATCCGCCGGTGGTGACCGTTCCCGAGCCGATGCCGAAGTTCTTGCCGCTGAGCGTCTGGCCGGCCGTGACGGTGATGGAGTAAAAGCCTGAGGACGGATTGGTGACGACCAAACCACTCGGCAGCACCGGCCGCAGCGCGTAGCTGCCGGGCGCGACATCGCTGAGGGTGTAGACGCCGCTGCTGTTGGCGGAGGTGGTGGGTTCGCCGGCGTCGAA
Source organism: Phycisphaerae bacterium (assembly GCA_031411495.1). Taxonomy (GTDB): domain Bacteria; phylum Planctomycetota; class Phycisphaerae; order Tepidisphaerales; family Tepidisphaeraceae; genus JANOBD01. The sequence continues at coordinate 21,171 of JANOBD010000022.1, forward strand.
GACGCCGTTGAAGTTCTTATCGACGTAGACCGCCGCGCCAGAGAGGCCGAGTTCGTTGGCATCCTGCACGCCGTTCTTGTTCTGGTCGTTGTAGATCAGGCCGGTGATCGTGCCGGCGCTGGACCCGAGCGAGAACGCATCGGCGGCGGAATAGTTCACGGCGTATCCGACATCCTGGAACTGGCCGATGGTGATGCGGCTCAGGGGGTTCAATCCGGTGCCGAGGAAGCCGGTCATCAGTTCGGTTTTGAAAGTCGTCTCGCGCCAGTGGGCGTCGCGCGTGCCGGTCGAACCGGTGTTTTCCAGAGGCACGCCGGTGGCGCCGGTATTGCCGCTGATGGACTTGTATTCGCGCAGCGCATTGGAGCCAAGGAAGAGCGGATTCGACCCGCCCAGCCCGCTGGTGAGGCCGGAAAACTGCGACCAGATCGTGCCGAAGCCCAAGGCGTGGCCGATCTCGTGCGTGACGATGGTGAGCAACGTACCGGCAGCATTCTGCGCGGCGAAGTCGGCGGAATCGATCTCGATTTCGCCGGCGATCGGCAGATGGTTGCCGTTGCGGATGAACAGCGGCCGCGCCTGCGCGACGCCGTTGCCCGTTCCGTCGATGCTGGTGATTCGTGCCGTGATGCGGATGTCGTCGACGGCAGCGCCCCAAGAGCCGGTGCCGACGTCCGGCACATCTCCCGTAATGACCTGCTGCCAGCGCGTGGCGGCCTGCTGGATCACGCTCTGGACCGCGGCCGTTACCGAGGGTTCGTAAACCAGACTGATCTGGAACCCCGCGGCCAGCAGGCGGCGCGATTCGAGTGAATCCATCCAGTGTTGTCGACGCATGAACACTTCTCCAGTTCTTCCGCGTTGTCGTAAAGCCGGCCCGAGACAGGCTTAAACGCCGCTTCAGGCCCAAAGGAACGGGATAGCACAACGTCGCCGATCCCCGCAACCTAAAAGAGGCCGCAAACTGCACAAAAGTTACCTGACTTATTCGGATTTCGTTTCCGGACCCGTCGCGACCGTTCCGTCCGGCAGGACGGGAATCGAACCGCGCGATCGCTGCCGAAACGCCTCACCCAGCACGATCGCGCCCGCATGGGACAACGATAGGCTCGATGCGCCGCCGATCGTGGGGATCGTGATAAATTGGTCGCAGATTTCCCGCATCGCGCCGCTGAGCCCGCGCTTCTCGCCGCCGATCGCCAGCATGACGGGCTTTTTCAAATCCATGTCGAATAGATTGCGCTTCACGCCCGCCAGACATCCGTAGACGAGCACCCCAAGCTTCTGCACCTCGCGCACGAGCGCGACATCGTCGAACTGAACCAGCGGCAGCCGCTCGTACGCGCCGCTGGAACTGCGAGCGACCTCGGCCTCATCAAAATCCCACAAGTGCTTCTTGATCAGGATCGCCGTGCATCCGACCGCCTCGGCCGTGCGGATCGTGAAGCCGAGGTTCCGCGCATCATCCACGCCTTCGAGCAGGATGAGCAGCGGCGGCAACGAAAGCCGGCGGAGGCAATCGAGCAGGTCTTCGCCATTCCAGCGCGGCTTGGGCAACACCAGCGCCAGCACGCCGCCGTGACTCGCCCCATGGGCCATCGCGTCGAGTTCCTTGCCCTCGACCCGCTTCACAGGAACGTTATTCGCCTCGGCGGCGTCGAGCACATCCTGAACCTTCGCCGCCGGCGTATCATGCTTGATCAGCACCATCTGGATGCGTCGACGCCGCGCCTCAAGGGCGGCGAGCACGCTCTGTTTTCCTTCGAGATGAACCACGGGGCGAGTGTAGCAGGTGTGAAGACCGGGGTCAGGGGTCAGAGGTTGGAGGTTGGAGGTTGGAGGTTGGAGGTTGGAGGTTGGAGGTTGGAGGTTGGAGAATTCTATCTCGGTGTTGATCCGGTGTAGCCCGCGAGCCTGCTCGCGAATGCGCTCCCACTTCGCGAGGAAGCTCGCGCCTACACGGAAATCGCCTTTGCGCCTCAGTCTCGATATACGTGTCCGCGATGCGTTCGATCCCGGTCCTTCTCACGCTCCTCACCCTCGGGATCATTCTGTTCGCGATCGCGATCGGACCCGCTGACCTCTACGAGAAGGATCAACCCAAGACGCTCGCGTACACCGTGGACGTGCTCGTGAACGGACGCTGGGCGCTGCCGCGGGATGTGATCTATCAGCCGGCGACCAAGCCGCCGCTCTACAACTGGATCGCGGCGAGCGTGATGTGGGCGACGGGCTCGTGGAGCGAGACGGCGATGAAATCGCCGAGCCTTCTCTCTGGTGTCGGCGTGGGGGCGATCCTGCTGCTTCTGCCGCGATGGATCGGCGCATCGACCGATCGCCGCGACGCCATCCGCCTCGGCGCCCTCGCCGCGGCGCTCTGGTTCGCGTGCGGCATCGACATCCGCCACGGCTCGACGCTCCGCATGATGTACCTCGCCCGGCCGGACATGCTGCAGGCGTTCTGCCTCACCGCCGCATGGGCGATCGCGACGGGGTTATTCGCTGGATCCCATGTCGGGGCGACGCCTGCGTCGTCCGATGCGGAAACAAACGCAAACCTCGATTCAACCGTCGCGCGCGGGGGAGGCAAGCCTCGCACCCTACCTATCCTGTTCTGGCTCTGCGTCGCGAGTTCGATTCTCAGCAAGGGGCCGATGGCGCTGCTGGCGATTCTCTTCATTCCGCTCGGCGCGATCACGATCGCGCGGTCGTGGCGCGCGATATTCGCATTCAGGCCGCTCATCGGATTCACGCTGTTGTTCCTCATCGTCGGCTCGTGGTTCGGCTTCGCGTACCGCGCCGATCCGGATCACGTCCGCTCCGTCATGCTCGGCGCCGAGATCGTGAACCGTGTGACGAACCAGACGCCGGAGGGGATCGAGAAACCGTTCTACTTCTCGTCGATGTGGTTTCTCACCAAAGGCGGGCCGGTGTGCGTGCTGGGGGTGATCGGCGGCGTGATCGTTTTGGTTCGGTCGATTCGCACGGCCGCTTCGGCCGGCCTCGCATACTGCCGGGTGCCCCGGGGCAACGTACTCGTTGACCCGCGCCCAGATGAACCGTCGGCGCGGGTCAGGAGTACCTGCCCCGGGGCACCCGTTGAAAGCGAAGGCCTTTTCGTTCGCGCGACGGAGGACACCCACCATAGACTGCTCGTGTCCGCCGCGCTCTGGATCGCGATCCTTCTCATCGGCTTGAGCCTTCCCGCCGGCAAGCGGATCGACTACCTGCTGCCGACGTTCGCGCCGGCGGCGCTTCTTGCCGCCTTCGCACTCATCGACATCGCGCGACGACTGCGGTTCTCGCCCACCCTTTCCTTTGCCGTGCCCGTCGCCCTGGCGTGTTTTCTCGGCTACGCGCGCACCCACACGTTTCACGAAGCCCGCGAGCATTGGAGCGATCGCGCCACCGCGTTCGCGCACGAAGTTCGCAAAACGGTCGGCGATGAGCCGCTGCTCGTGCTCGTGCGCGGCAAGCACCCGCTCACTTCGCTGCTTCGCCGCCACCCCGGCAGCTACCTCACGATCGACGACCTGAAGTCGACCCACTGGCTCATCCTGCCGACCGCGAACACGCACGCCACGCCGGTATTGACCAGCGAACCGTTGCCGATCGGTTTCGAGACGATCGAGACGCGTCCGCTCGGCCCACTGGGCCTGTACCGCGCGGGCGAAGCGGACTCACCGACGCTCGACGAGTTGACTGCACTGATGGAATCGATCGCGCACTGGAGCGCAGACGAGAACCCCTACCACGCGCCGGGCACGGTCTGGCGGCCGAATTGATCGCGCGCGTTCGCAAATCGACGAGTGGATCAAGCGAATCCTCCAGCCGCGCCTTTCCGGCTATCGTGCAAACATCAAGGAGATCGAAATGCATCGACGGTTCGCCCGTTTACTGGGCCTGAAGACAATCTTGTTGAGCACGCTCGCGATTGCCGCACTCGCCGACGGTCCGACGACCGCGCCCACCTCCACCACCGCCACCATCACCGTCGACACATCCGCCGCGCCGGAGTTCGCCGATTACGCGAAGAAGGCTCAGACGCTCGCTGACACCTGGTACCCGAAGCTCGTCGCAATGCTGCCGAGCGACGGGTTCGTCGCGCCGCAGACCATTCAGATCGTGTTCGATCCGAAGTACGACGGCGTCGCCGCGACCGCGGGCGATCGCATCGTCTGCTCGACCAGGTGGTTCTCTACACATCCCGAGGACCTGGGCGCGATCATCCACGAGCTGGTCCACGTCGTTCAGCACTACACCACCGGCGAGCGGCCGGGCTGGCTCACCGAGGGCATCGCCGATCACCTCCGCTGGTTCATGTACGAGCCAGCCGGCGCAAGGCCTCATCCGAATCCCGAGAAGTCGAAGTTCAACGACAGCTACCGCACGACGGCGGCTTTCCTGGAATGGGCGCAGAGCACGTACGACAAGGACCTGATCGTCAAGCTCAACGCCGCGTGCCGCGAGGCGCGCTACAGCGACGACCTGTGGAAACAATACACCGGCAAGAGCATGGACGAACTCGGCGCGGAGTGGAAAGCGTCGCTGAAGCCGGCGAGGTGACCGCCCAATGGGCGCTGCACTGATAGGTTCCTCCCTCCGGCATCACTTCTCGAACGTCACGATTCCCCACTTCTCCGGCCGGTGCATGTCGACCCTGCCGATGGGGCTCCACACCCAGTTGTCTTCGACGCTCTTTTCCTTGGGCACCTTCACGTACTTCCCGTCGACGATCTCGTGCTTCCACTGCACCCGGCTGAAGTTGATGCGCCACGCATCGCCGGCTTCCGGCGGCGTGGGCATGATGCGGGCGAAACGCTCGAGGTCCTTCCACGGAATCGCCACCTCCACGCTCCAGCCGCGATCGATATCGCCCGGGTCGTTGAGCGTGCCATCGACATGCACCGCGCTCTTCAAGCCGGTGAGATTCGTGCCCAGCGTGTACTTGCCCTTCTCGTGGTAGGGTTTATTCATGGTGAGTTCCATGATGGTGCCGAGCGCGTTGATTTCGAACTCGTAGTAGTTCTGACGGTCGCCGTCCGGGTCGATGAAGATCTCGAAATCGTTGTCGCGGTAGATGATGTCGTTCTTCTCGGTGAGCGTGCCCCAGACGTGCGGCTCTTCGAGTTCGGCGGCGAAGTAGAGATATTCATCATCCCAGAGCATCTTCATCCGGGTCTTGAAGCGCGGCGCGGGAATGCTCCTGGCCGCGTCCGCCGAGCTCTCGGCTTCGATATCGACAAACCATTCGCTCCACGCGGCGGCCTCCCACGCGGGATCATCCAGCTTCCCGTCGATGGTGATGGCGCCCGTGGCCCGCGTGCACGAATAGCGGCGTAAAGAGTGATCCATGTTCGATTCGGTTGAGGCCGGCCGCGTCTGTGCGAGTGCGACGGCGGCGAGCGCAAGGGTGGTGACGGCGAGCAGTGGCTTTCGCATGGCAGCTCGAAAACTTACGCGGAGTTGAATCGAATTGGGAATGGAAACCGACAGACGTGGGTACTTTCCCCGTAGCGCGACCGGCAACCCGGCCAGCCATGCCGCTCCCTTTGTCCATTTACACCGCGACAGCCGCCGCGGCGCCGACCGATCGATTCCGCCGCTCGACAAACCGCGCCCGCATCCGCTCGAACGGCTGCTCCACGCACACCATCAGCAGCACGCTGGCGATCAACGTCAAGAGGACGAACGTCGGCGCATCGACGTGGTTCGGCATCCACTTCAGCATCGCCAGCCTGACCAGTTCATGGCAGATGTAAACCGGATACGACAGCTCGCCGATCCAGCGGTCCCACTTCACGCTCTTGGTGAGCGCGAAGATGAACGGCAGCGTCGCGCCCATCGAAGTGGAGACGATCAGAGAGCGGAGCGGAATGCGATCGAACCAGAAGAGCGCCAGCAGCAGGAGCAACATCCACGCCATGCCCGCCCAGCCGAGCCGAGCCATCCACGCGCGATCCTTCTCGAAGTGGGCATAGACGTGATACGCCAGCGAGCCGAGCAGGAACATCGCCAGCTCGGATGGAAAGAAGCGATAGAGGAACGGGTCATCGTGGTAGCCGAGCCTGGCGACCACGACGCGGATCGCCCAGCTCGCGGCCCAGAGCGCCGCCGTCGGCCAGACGCGGCGGACGATCAGCGGCGCGATCAGGTAGAACATCAGCTCGACCGACAGCGTCCACGCCTGCCCGACGAACATCATCTCCTTGCCGGGAACCATGCCCGCATCGACCCGATTCAACACCAGATCGAGCGAGATCGCGGCGGTGTTCTGGTCGAAGGAGGTGTACAGCGACAGATCCTGCCCGAGGATAGTGAACTGCGGAATGGCATACAGCACGTAGCCGAGCGTCGAGAACTTCGGGCCGTAGGTTTTCCAGTAATCCAGCGCCGGGTGCGGGACGATCGCCGTCGCGGCGAGCAGGATCGCGAGGCCGAAGACGAAAAGGTACGCCGGGAAGAGGCGGAAGACGCGGGCGAGGATGAAGGTTTTGTACCCCTCCATGCCCGGGCCATACTTCCGGTTTAGCACCAGCGCCATGTAGAAGCCGCTGATGACGTAAAACGCCTGCACGGCCGCCTGGCCGCCGACGATCTTGAAGCCGAAGAGGTTGTGCTCGGCACTGTGGGTGATGACGACCGAGAGTGCCAGAAGGAGACGGATGATGCCCACGATGCTCCGAAGGTACGAATGAAGATCAGAAACGCGAGACGCTCAGTCTGATCTTCGACGAGCGGAGGCAGATGGCTTGAGGGTTTGCCGTTCGTTTGGGGCGTGCTCCGCTTCGCGTCGCGGCCAACCCAATTTGCACTTCGATCGTTGGTTCCCGTGCCACCGCTGACCGCTGACTCGTAGCCACTCATCACCAGCCACTAGTCACTAGCCACTGACACGGACCAATAAAGAAAGGACGCAAGGCGGTGCGACAAGCGGGGATGCCCTACGTCCTTTCGGAGCCATTGCCGGCAAGCCGGCGATGACGTTCCTGATTTTCAATTCAGTTGCGGCCAGTCGACATGAACCCAGCGGCCGCTCGTACAGGTGTTAGACGACGATCGTAGCCCGAGATTCCCGCCGAATAGCGGATTTGTAAAAAAAATTTTACCCGAGCGACAACTCGTGCACATCGGAACGGAACGGGCCGTTTCGATGACAATCTGGGGACGCCGTCTGGTCCCCTCGCCCGGTACGCCGGCAGAGGGTTAGGGTGAGGGTCCGACCGCGATACAAACGCCCGCCGCGCAATCAATTCAACAGATCCACGTTCCGCCCACGCGAGTTCGCTCGCGGGATCACCGGCAGGCTCGCGAAGAGGCTCGACCCGTACTTCTGGGCGAGGAGGAGCAGCGGCGGTCGGATGTCCGCGGGGCAGGGCTCTTGGCAAGGTGTGATCGTGAAGGCAAAGGCAGGACGAAACTCATCAATCTGGGAAGCGAATGGCTGGAACGGCGTTGCAGGCTATCCGGCCAACCTCACGCCATAAACGGGGTTTTTACAGTTGATGGCGAGCCAACTCGGCGCACAAGATCGCGTTGTGCGTGCGGGCCGTGCGGGCGGCCGGCAAGCTTCATGGCGATACGACCGCTGCTGGGGGGCGGGGATGTCGAGTGGCCGCACGGCATGTTCTTGCCGTTGGGCGATGCAACGGTGTTGCGGCCACTCGCATCCGCGCGGCGGACGGACCGGAAGAGGAAATCGTGATGTATCCTCAACGCCGAAATGATTTTAGGTTGATTTGTCGATCCGATCCGGCCAAGGGCAAATGCAACGAAATGCAAGAGAATGCAAGACTCGTAAATAAGGATGAGGGCGGAGCGATGAGAGATGAAAGGGAGCCCAAGCGAGAGGAAGTGAGAGGGTTTGAGACGGTTTTGATAGTGTCGCACACCTGCTTGCGGCCTCCGGCTTTGACATCGGCCACCGGAACTTCGACCCTATCCCGCTCAACCGAAGGAGCATCGTCGATGGCCGTGACTTTGAACTGGGGACTGCTGGGTGCGGGTGCGATCGCCAAGGCCTTTGCCAAGGGGCTGAGCCAATCCAACACCGGCAAGGCGCTGGCCGTCGCTTCTCGCGAAATCGAGAAGGCGCAGGGATTCGCGAAAGACCACAACATCACCAAATCCTACGGGAGCTACGAAGCGCTTCTGGCCGACAAGGAGATCGACGCGATCTACGTCTCACTGCCCCACCCGTTCCATGCCGAGTGGGCGATCAAATCCCTCCGCGCCGGCAAGCACGTGCTGTGTGAGAAGCCGTTCGCGGTCAATGGCGCGCAGGCGATGGCCATCCACGAGGCCGCGAAGATCAACAGCCGGATGGTGATGGAAGCGTTCATGTACCGCTGCCACCCGCAGAGCGCGCAGCTGGCGGATTTGATCAAGGCCAAGGTGATCGGCGAAGTGCGGGTGATCCGCGCGACGTTCGCCTTCGCGACGACGTTCAACCCCACCACCCGACTGTTTGCGAACGATCTCGCGGGCGGCGGGATCATGGATGTGGGCTGCTACGCGGTGTCGATCGCGCGGCTCGTCGCCGGCGCGGCGCTGGGAACCGGCGTGGCCGACCCGATCGAAGTCAAAGGCGCCGCACACCTCGGCCCGACCGGTGTCGATCACTGGGCGATCGGCACACTGAAGTTCGACAAGGGGATCCTGGCGCAGATCGCCACCGGCGTCGAAGCCAACCAGGACAACACGCTGCAGATCTTCGGCAGCGAAGGCAAGATGGTCCTGCCGAATCCGTTCGTGGCCAACCGCGCGAACGTGGACACCGGAAAGATCGTGATCTGCCGCAACGGCGAAGCGCCGCGGGATGTGATCGTGGAGGCTGGCTGCACCAGCTTCGCCTACGAAGCGGACGCGTTCGCCGAAGGCGTGGAAAAGGGAACGCCGCCCTACCCGGCTCAGAACATCATCGACACGCTCGGCAACATGCGGACGCTCGACCGCTGGCGCGAATCGTGCGGATTGACCTACGACTTTGAAAAACCCGAGGGCTATTCGAAGACGACCATCGACGGCAGCCCGTTGAAAGTGGCCGAGCAGAACGGAATGAAGTATGGCACCGTCGCGCACCTGGAGAAGAAGGTAAGCCGGCTCATCATGGGCGTGGACAACCAGACCAACTTCCCGCACTGCGCGGTGATGTTCGACGACTTCTTCGAAAAGGGTGGGAACTGTTTCGACACGGCATTCATCTACGGCGGCGGATCGATGGAGCGGATGCTGGGCGCGTGGATCAAGGTGCGCGGCGTCCGCGATCAGACGTGCGTGATCGTCAAAGGGTGTCATACGCCGTGGGCGTTTCCGGATGCGCTGACGGTTCAACTCAAGGAATCGCTGAGCCGGCTGCAGATCGACTGTGCGGACATCTACATGATGCATCGCGACAACCCGGACGTGCCGGTGGGCGAGTTTGTCGACGTGATGAACGACCACGTGAAAGCCGGCCGCATCAAGGCCTTCGGCGGGAGCAACTGGACGCTGGCGCGCGTGACCGAAGCCAACGAGTATGCCAGGAAGAACAATCTTCAGGGCTTCAGCGTGGTGAGCAACAATTTCAGCCTGGCGCGGATGGTCAATCCGGTATGGGGCGGCTGCATCGCCGCGAGCGATCCGGAAAGCCGGAAGTGGTTCAAAGAAACACAGACGGCGCTGCTGAGCTGGAGCAGCCAGGCGCGCGGCTTCTTCCTACCGGATCGCGCGGCACCCGAGAAGCTCGACGACAAGGAACTGGCGCGCTGCTGGTACAGCGACGACAATTTTCAGCGGCTGGCGCGCGCCAAGGAGCTGGCGCAGAAAAAGGGCGTGAGCCCGATCAACATCGCGCTGGCGTACGTGTTGGCGCAGCCGTTCCCGACGTTCGCGCTCATCGGGCCAAGAACGCTTGAAGAAACCCGCACCAGCCTGCCGGGATTGACGGTGGAATTGAGTGAACAGGAAGTGAAGTGGCTGAACCTGGAAGCGTGATGATTCATCCGGCTCGACGAGTTGGAGAATGGAGAGAGCGCGATGTCGATTCACTCGCTTTCCCGCACGCTTTCGATCCTGCAGACGGGAATCGATTCGGGGCTCCACCCGGGCGCGCAAATCTACGTCGCGCTCGATGGGCATATCGTCGTCGACGACGCGATCGGCATCGCGCGACCGAATGTCGCCATGAACCGCGACACGCTCACGCTCTGGATGAGCGCCGGCAAGCCCGTCGCCGCCGTCGCGATCATGCAATTAGTGGATCGCGGACTGTTCACGCTCGACACGAAGGTCGTGGACATCATTCCCGAGTTCGGGCAGAACGGAAAGGAAGCAATCACCCTTCGGCATATTCTCACCCACACCGCCGGCTTCCGCGGACCGCTCAACAACTTCACGCCGGGCTCGTGGGAGGAAATCCTGCAGCGGGTCTACGCGCTCAAGCAGGAACCGGGCTGGGTGCCGGGCGAAAAGGCGGGCTATCACATCGGGTCGAGCTGGTTCGTGCTTGGCGAAATCGTTCGGCGGGCGGATGGTCGGCCGATCGACCGATACGTACGCGAGGCGGTCTTCGCGCCGCTCGACGAGCCCGACGCCTATGTCGGCATCCCGGAACAAATCTTCGATTCGCGCGAACAGGAACTCGCACTGATGTACGTCACCGAGAAAGAGCCGACCACCGATTGGCCCGGCAACTCGCGCGATGCGAACACGCTCGCGCGGCCGGGCGCGAATGCGCGGGGGCCGATCCGGGCGCTCGGTAAAATGTACGGGTCGCTCGCGAACGAGGGCCTGCTGTCTCGCGTATCTGGCGCGATGCTCGCTTCGCGGGAGCGCACCGGCATGCTCGATCTCACCTTCAAACAGATCCTCGACTGGGGACTTGGCGTGATGATCGACTCCAAGCAGTACTCCGGCGGAGGCTCGTCGCGCGAGCATGTGTATGGCTTCGGGCCCTACGCATCGCCCGACACATACGGCCACTCCGGCAATCAGTCGAGCTGTGCGTATTGCGATCCGAGGCACAAACTCGTCGTCGCGTGGACGTGCAACGGCATGCCCGGCGAGGCGAAACACCAGGCGCGGGCGAGCGCGATCAACCGGGCGATCTACGAAGATCTCGGGCTCGCGTGAAGCTCACTTCCAAGCGTCCGCTTCGGATGATGCGCCATTGTTCGGCGTCGATTTCGACCAGCCCTGCAGGTAATCAAAACCGGAAACGGCGCACGCGCTTGCGGCCGGGATCGCGGCAACCAGGATTCCGATGACGACTCGCTGCCAGGGTCGTCGCCGGGCGATGAACGGGACACGAACGATCCACGCGTAGAGTGGCGAGCCGATGACCGCGGCGCCCGCCCAGATCGGAATGCCGTCGCCTTCGCCCCAGAGGTGGCCGCTCGCGAGTTGTGCCGCGAGAACCCCCAGCACAAATGTGTAGATGCCGCGCGAGTTCCGCAGCGGATGATGAAAGGCTCCGGCAATCAGCACGGCGACAATGCCGGCGATCAGCGTGAGCGTCGTCTGCATCATCGAGTTGATGCCCGCGAACAGCAGCAGCGCCGACGCCGCGAGTGTCATGCCGATGCAGACCAGCGCGGTGAGTGAGGTTCCATCGCGCTGCTGGAGCATCTGCGTCAACGTCGCGACAGTGCCGATGGCGATGCCGATCGTCAGTGCCACCCAGGTGAGCTGCGCGTAGTCCCACGAGCCGTTGCGGGTCTTGCCGAGCAAGGTCGGCGTGACGCAGAGGACGGCGACGACGACATTCATCGCGAAGAGCAGGAGCCGGCTCAGGCGCGGCACGCGATCGGCGAAGATCGACAAGACGATCGCCGGCAGGCAGGCAATGGCGATGCGCTCTTCGGCCAGCGCCAGATCCGGCCAGCCGCGTTTGATGACGATGAAGCCGATGAAGAACACCAGCCCCACCACGGCGGGCGCGAGCCTGCCACTCACTTCGCCCTGGGTGGCGCGGCGGTAGTCGAGCGAGGTCATCGTGGTCGGCTGGGCACTGGACATGGCGCCGCAATGGTACACCGCTTCGGGTCAGATTTCTGCAGCGGCGCGCGAAAGCGCGGTCAAAGTGCATTTCGTGCCGCGATCACCCGCCGACGCGCATCCGCCGCGCTGTCGGCCAGCGCGGTGAGGTGACCCATCTTTCGGCCGGGTTTTGCGTCGGTCTTTCCGTACAGGTGAAGCTTCACGCGCGGATCCTGCAGTGCGGCCGCCCAGTTCGGCTCGCCGTCGGCCCAGAGATCGCCGAGAAGATTCGCCATCGCGACCGGCCGGGTGCAGGTGACATCCCCCAGCGGCAGGTCGCACACGGCGCGCAGCTGCTGCTCGAACTGGCTGGTCACGCAGGCGTCGAACGTCACGTGCCCGCTGTTGTGCGGCCTTGGGGCGAGTTCGTTCACGATCACCTCGCCTCCGACGACGAACATCTCGACGCACAGGAGGCCGGTCAGGTCGATCCTAGAGGCGATGCTTATCGCAAGTTCCCTGGCTCGCCGGAGTAAGTCCTTCGACGCCCACGGATGACCCTCCGTGGGGTTCTGCGAATCGACGATCGTCGTGATGTCGAGGATGTGGTTCTTGTGTTCGTTCTCGAAGACGTCGTAACAGAGCGTCTGACCGGCTGCCGTCCGCGCGACGATGACGCTGATCTCGCGATCAAACCGAATGAACCTCTCGAGGACGCCGACCGGCGCGTCAAGTGACGCCCACGCCGACTCGATCTGTGACACGTCGGTGAGTTTCGACTGTCCTTTGCCGTCGTAGCCGAACTCGGCCGTCTTCAGAATGCTCGGGGTGCCGAGATCGTTCACGGCAGCGCGGAGTTCCTCGACGTTCCGCACCGCGCGGTACGGCGCGACCGGGAAGCCGTTCTTCGCTAGAAACTCCTTCTCGCGGAGCCGGTGTCGGGTCGTCTCGAGTACGAACGGGCTCGGCCGGACAGGCTTGATCGCTTCGATGGCGGCCAGGGTCTGCGCGGGAACGTTTTCGAACTCGAAGGTGACGACATCCACGGCCCGCGCGAACTCGCGGGCGGCATCGAGATCGTCATATGCCGCGTTCACCTCGACATCGGCGATCTGCCCGGTCGGGCCGTAGCGGATCGGGTCGAGGCAGTGGATCTGGTAGCCCATCCGCCGGGCGGCGATGGCGAACATCCGCCCGAGTTGCCCGCCACCGAGAATGCCGATCACCTTGCCGGGGAGGATCATGCGAAAGGTTTATCTTGAAGCGGGTTCGAATGCGAGAGGCGAGTCGCGGAGAAGATGGTTGCGCCTCGGCGCGCCGTGAGATCAGCATCGTCGGTCGCCGCTCATCGAGCCGTTCACGTTTCGACTCACTTCATGCAGAACGTCTTGAACCGCCGGATGGCGCGGTCGGTGACGAGCATGGCGACGGGCTGATCATGCTCCTGCGTGGGCATGTTCGGGACGATCTGGTCCTCGAATGCCAGGCCGCATGAGACGCCCAGGAAATCGCGCTGGCCGAGGAAGCGGTCGTAGAAGCCCATGCCGCGGCCGATGCGATGGCCGTCGGCGGTGTAGCCCAGCGCGGGGACGATGACGAGATCGATCATCGAGAGCGGGATCGGGTTCCCTTCCTTCGGCTCGCGGATGCCAGGACCGGTGATCGTCATCTGGTCATCCGACAGGCTGCTGATTTCGACCGGCATCATTCGACGCTGATCCCAGCTCACCTTCGGCACGACGACGCTCTTGCCCTGCTGCCAGCAACGCAGCGCGAGGGTGGCCGTATCGATTTCATCGTGCGTCGAGAGATAGAGCATCACGTAGTTCGCGGCAGCGAACTCGGGCGACGAGCTCAACAACGCCGTCGCGGCGAGCGACTTGATGTGTCGCTGCTCGGGCGTGATTTCCGCGAGTGTCTGCTTGAGCTGCTTGCGGAGCGTGGGTTTATCGAAGGCTTCACTCATGCGCGGTCGTCGGGTCGACTACTCGTCGGCGCCCGATGGTTGGTTCAGCAATCCATCATCTGCGCCGTCTGTCGTTTTGCCATCCGATTTGACACGCAAATCGGCCATCCGTTGAGAGATATCGGCCTCATGGCCTCGATTTGTTGGAATGTAATAGTTTTTCTCAACGCCCAGATAATCCTGCTCGATAAAACCCCGCTCATCTGCGTGCGGATTGCGATATCTCGCCTCGCCGGCGATCGGGGTACCCTCGCCGAGCAGACGCTTGGCGCCGGGATAGTGTGTATCTCGCAAATGTTTCGGCACGGGAATCGTCCGCCCTTCCCGGACATCGTCCATCGCCTGCCAGATGGCCTGGGCGCTCGCGTTGCTCTTGGGCGCACACGCCATGTAGATGGCCGCCTGGCCGAGCGTGAGCTGGCACTCGGGCATCCCGATGCGTTCGGTGAGCTGCCACGCCGCGTTGGCGATGACGATGGCGTTCGGGTCGGCGTTGCCGATGTCTTCGCTGGCGAGAATCGCGATCCGCCGCGCGATGAAACGCGGGTCTTCGCCGGCTTCGAGCATCCGCGCCACCCAGTATACCGCCGCATCCGGATCGCTGCCGCGCATCGACTTGATCAGCGCGCTGGCGGCATCGTAATGCTCGTCGCCGGTCTGATCGTAGACGATCGCCTTGCGCTGCATGGACTGCTGCGCGATGTCGAGCGTGATGCGGATTTCAGATTTCCCATTGCCGATTTCCGATTGAACGCCGATCTCCAGTGCGGTGAGCGCACGCCGCGCATCGCCATCGCTGGTGATCGCGATGAACTTCAATGCATCATCATCGATCGAGAGCTTGAGGCTCCCATAGCCGCGATCCTTGTTCTGGATCGCGCGGCGAACCAGCGCGCTGATTTCCTCCTCGCTCAGCGCCTGGAACTGAAAGATCTGGCTGCGCGAGACGAGCGCGCTGTTCACCGCGAAAAATGGGTTCTCGGTCGTTGCGCCGATCAGCAGGATCAGTCCGTTTTCGACATCGCCCAGGAGGATGTCCTGCTGCGAACGCGTGAACCGGTGAATCTCGTCGAGGAAGAGAACGGTCCGCTTGCCGCCGTGCTCGATCCGCTTGCGCGACTCTTCCATGATCGCGCGGACTTCCTTGACGCCCACGGATGCCGCGTTCATCTGCTCGAAGTGGCTCCTGGTGTATTGCGCGATGAGCTCGGCCAGCGTGGTTTTGCCGGTGCCCGGCGGGCCATAGAAAATCACCGACATCAGCCGGTCGGCTTCGAGCATCCGGCGAAGGAGTTTCCCCGGCGCGAGGAAGTGCTGCTGCCCGGCAAACTCCTCGAGCGTCCGTGGCCGCATCCGCACGGCCAGCGGCGCGACGCGATCGACATTCTTCTTTCGAGATTCGGCAAATAGGTCCACGACGCGATTGTAGGTCCAATCCATGCTCCGGCGCAAGTGCATTTCCTTGCCCGCGCCGTGGAACCCGTTCTCTGGAAAAAAACAAGGTCCATCAGCAAAGGCCGATGGACCTCGGGAGGCGCTCCCAGCTCCGGAATGCGTTCTTTCGCGCCAGCGATCACTCGCTGGCGATCGGGAAGATCAGAAGCGAATCGGTCGAGAGATCTTTCTCCGGCGTCACCTGGCTTCGATCGACAACGAACGAGCTTCGGCGTTCTGCAACCAGGCGCGTGTCGGTCGCCTGCGTCCAGCCTGTGACGCCGGGTCGATAGCTCCATGCCTGCACGGTGACGTACACCGTGTAGACATCCGAACGCGTCGAAATCAGGTTGCTGATGCGGGTGAGGTTGCGCATCTCGAACTGGTAGTCGCTATTGGGCTTGTTGCCCCCCGCGAGATCGCCGAGGGTCTGAAGCTGGGGCGAGGTTGGAATCGCCGGCCGGGTGCCCGCGCCGTCTCGCACGCTGGCGATGCTGGCGAGATCGAAAATGGATTCGAACCCGTACGGTTCCGCCGCCGCGTTGGCCAGGAGATTGCGTTGAGTCACGATCGCGTCAACGACGGTACTGATGTTGGCAACGTTTGCAGCCGTCACCACGCCGGTATCCGGATCGACGACGCTCGCGAGCATCCGCAGCACCGGCCGCGGCGCGGTGTTGATGTTGATTTTGCCTTGAAGGAGCGCTGTGGACTCGTTGAGCCCCGGCGTGTTGGGAAGTCGCACGCCCTCGCGCAGGTAGGCGGCTCCATCGACGCTGATCCACGGGACCTGCGTGGCGTTGACCGTATCTAGGGTTCCGCCGTTGATCCCGCGTACGGGTCCGCCGTTGCCCACATAGGCGAGCTTGTCGGTGGCGGTGGCGGTTTCTTCCGTCGAGCCGTTGGGCAACACCACGACTTTCGGCACATCCGGGAAGAAGTCGTGCATCGGCGCCTGCCGAGCCGTCACGAAATCCAGCAGATCCTTCGCCCACGCCGTGCTGGCTTGCCGCGGGTCCGACCGGCCGATGCTCGGGTTGGCTTGTGCGACCAGCGGTTCCGGTTCGGCGAGGAACGCATCCATCGAGAGCGAGTTCTCTTCGAACAGCGTGTAATTGGCGCCCGCCACTCGGAAGATCTGGTACGCGCCGATGAACGGGATGTCGAGCACATCGCCATCGCGCGCGAACGGCGAGCCGAAGGGGAATCGATCGATCGGGTGCCGCGCCGGATCCGGTTTGAAAGACTGCACCTGTATCGGCTCGGCGAGGATCGGAATGTTCGGATCATCGCCTGCCGGCGCCGGCGAAATCGGGACGATCGGCTCATACGAATTGAGCGTGTGGGCGCCGTCGGTGTAAACGCCCTCTGCACCCGCGATTGCCGACGCGGCCGTGCCGGCATACATCTTCCAAGCCGGATTGGTGTTCGGGCCGGTCGGTCGGAGCATCGGGTCCGCCCCGTTCGCGTTTGCTGCGGGGACCGAGAAGTATTGCCCGCCGTACACACAGCGCCAGCGATCACTCGCCCGCGTCGGGTCGGCCGGGTCGCAGTTCATCCTACGATACTGAAACTGCACCGGATCGGTGTTGTTGGGCGCGACGACATAGCGCATGTCGATCGTTTCGATCGGCACCATCGTGAGCATCGCGTCGGGGTTTGCGACCGGGCCGGCCGTTTCAGAAAATGCCGCGATCGCGTTGTGGGTGATTTCCCCGTCAAAACGGCGGTAGCGCGCCATCACCAGCTCGTTTCCCCCACAGTCCCTCGCAAACTGCTGACCCGTCGTGGCGAGCGTTCCCAGGTATTGCAGTGGCGAACTGCCGACCGGCGGGTTCACCTGAGCGATCCCCGACGGCGGAACGGCGGCCGTCTGGATCACGGCGAAGCGTCCCGGCCCGAGCAGCGTGCTTCCGCCGCCGAGCGTCGCGCTGTCCAGGTGAATGACCGGAGTGCCCGCGACCATCGCCCGCGTGCCCGAATTGAGTGCGTTGCCCGAACGGCTCATCACGCCGATGTAAAACTGCGAGAGATCGATGTCGGTGTCATACGGATTGTAGATCTCGATCGCGACGTACGTTTGCTCTCCACTGCCGGAACCATCGGCATCTGCCCACAGCACTTCGGTGATGAACGGCTGTCGTTCGGTACCGAACACGCGGGTGACGAGGTTGGTGGTCACCGAGCCGCGCACTTCCGGCTCGAGCTGCACGTCAAGCTCGGTGATGTCATCGTCGCTGTCGCGCATGTCGATCGCGTTGCACGCGGCGATGGCGGAACGAATGCGCGCCATGTTGCGGCCACTGATCGAGTCGTCGCTGTTGGGATTGGTATAGCGCGTGCCCATGAGGAAGGCCGGCCCGGCTTCGACGGCCCAATCGCCTGCGCCGGCCCCCTGTGTCGGCGAGGTCGTCATCGCGCTCCAGAACGCGCGCCAGAGTTGGCGCTTGGTTCCGGTGGCGGCCGACACCTTTGCCGCGGGGTATTCACCGAACGGAGCCGCATCGAGATCGGGGACGGCCGTCGCCGGATAGACCGGCATGCCGATCGGCGGTTTGCCTGTCGCGTCGGATCGGACTGGCGTGACGGTGCCTTCGCCGCTGTGAGTCGTCACTACCGATCGGATTGACCGCTGCAGATCGACCGCCTGGGCGCCGGATGGGAATGAACCGTCACCCGTGCTGCCGAAGAGCGCTGTGTCATAGCGGAAGTAATTCGGCGTCGTCGGCGGCGAGGCGGCGCGCAGGCCGTCGAGGTTCTTCGTCCACTCGAACCACAGATAGACCTGGTCCGGCGGGAACCACTTCCAGCTCGCATCGGTGCGGCCGGTGAAGTTCGGCGTCGAATCGCGAACCGACAGCTGCAGCGCAGTCTCGACCGCGCTGGCCGGAATCTCCGGATTCAACAGCGTTCCGCCTTTGTCGTTCAGCGATGCGAGGTCGCTGGTTCCCGGCGTGGTGATCTTGGCGATCTTGCCTGCGCCTGCGGCGGGGCCGTAGTACCAGCCGAGTGGCAGCGCCGGCCGCTTGAGCACCTGCTGCTCCAGCACATCGCCGAAGCTGCGGAACACGTACGAGTTGCCGTTCGTAGTCGGCGGGACGGGGCTCATCGGCGCGAGAAAGCCCTTCGTCTGCGCGGTCGCGATTTGGCGCATCTGGTCGAACACCGCGCCGCCGACGGGATCACTCGACAGTTCGGGGAATCGCATGTCGACGTATCGCCGAAGCTCTTTCTGCGACGGGATGTAGGTGTTGGCCTGCCCGGTGTAGATCGCGAGCGCTTCCTGAATGAGTTCGATCAGACCGACGTTGCTGCGGAAGAAGCCGAAGTTCGGGCCGACGATGTTGGGATCGACGCCGACGCGCGTGTTCTTAGCGATCTGCTCGCGCGTTTCGCCGGGGAAATCGGTGTGCGGGTCGGTGTCGGACGAGTCTGAATCGCCCGACTGCATCTTGGTCGAGAAGTCGGCCGACATGCTCAGCGCGGTGCCGAGGTTGATCTGCGAGCTGTTGTCGACCAACCGGTACGCGTAGTAGTAGATCACGCCGTTCTGCTTATCGACGTACTGGTCGATGCCGGTGGCGCCCGGGTTGATCAGGATGGGGATGAGGCCCGAATCGTTGATGCCGTCGCCATCCGCGTCGCCGCCGATCGCGAAGCCGGTGGTATCGGGGAAACCAGACACGACCGCAGACACGTCGTAGCCGGGATAGGTGCGATTGGTCTTGCTCGCGTTCTGCGCGGTCATGCGGACCGCGCCGAGCGGCCGATCGACGCGCGCGGTCGCGGGAATCGCGATGGGCGACGTCCCGTTCACGTAGCGCGGGTCGGCGAAGTTCGGCTGAAACTCGATCGCGCCGGAACTGGACTTGTCGGCGATCGGCGCGGACATCCACGGCCACTTCACCTTCTTCGGCGTGCCGGTCTGCGCGATCTCGGGAAGCGTGCTCGAGAGCCACGGGTCGCTCTTGCCCGGGGCATCGTAATCCTTGTAGTACTGCGTCGGACCGACCGGCCCGGTCTGGCGGAAGAAGAGCCGGCGAGCGGCGGGCGAGACATTGGCGTTGTTCAGGAGTGCGTTCAGGTCGCCATTGTTCTGCAGATTCACCAGGTCGGCGACGAGGATTTTCTTCACATGCTCCTGCGAGGCGCTGTAGACCTGGTCCAGCGTCTGGCGATTGACCAGCAGCGGCGCGTTGGCGTTCGGGCCGGCGCCGCGGCCGCGGATGGTGATCAGGTCGGCCCGCGTCGTCGCGAGGTACGCCGTTCCCATGATCGCCAGCAACACCAGCAGCACGACGACGAACACGAGGATGATGCCCCGGCGTTCACGACGGCGGAACCGGAGCAGCGGCGGCGTGGCAAACGCCTTGCGGCCGCGGGTCGATGCGTTCTCGGATGGGGTCTTGGCTTGATTCATGACTGTTCAATTCTTCGTGATGTCTGGTGCCGTCGAACGGGCATTCTGTCTAAACCGCCCACCGTCCACCGCCGGCCGCCCACTGATTCCGCGCTCACTTCACCTTCACCGGGAAGACGTATTCCTGCGTCACCGGCTCGGCGAGCCGGCCCTTGGGGTCGGCGATTTCGATGACGAACCGGATCATCTGCGGCACGGAGTAATACGTCTCCGTCCCGACGACCGTCCCGGTCTTGAACTCATTCGGCCCCCAGACGCAGACGTAGCTGGTGTCATCGGGATCGCCGGCCGGCTCGGTGAAGACCTTCAGGTAGTCGGCATTGGAGCCGGAGGTAATCGGCGGGATATGCGTCTCGAATGCGCTCGACGTCGGTTGCGAACCCGAACCGTTGCGGGTCCCGGCGAAGTCGCAGAGCGGAATCACATCCGGCGAGGTCAGCCGCGCCGCGTTGCCCGGGCCGGGAATCGTGCCGTCGTTGTCGACATCGCGCGGCATGCCGTACCAGCGCACCTGGCGGACGTTATTGACGATGACGAAGTCGACGATGCCATCGGGAGTGGCCGCGCCGCCAGCGGGCGCGCCGGTCGCCGAGTTCTGGGTGACGAAGTCCCCGGCGAACTCGACGATGAACTGTGTATTGCATTCGGCAAGGAGGTGTTGCCGCTGACCCATGCTCCGTGCATCGAACTGTAAATTCCCAGCCGTGCTCGACATCGCCGAATACGGATTGACGATAAAACGATCGACCCAGGACGAGTTGAGCGTCGAGTGCCATTCGCTGCCTGCGGCGGGCACACTGGTGGTGTCCGTGTCCACCATGAACTCGCAGCGTTTGCGAAGCTCTTCCAATCCTGCGCCAAACACGTCCGAGCGCGCTCCGAAGACCGCCGTCTGCCCGGTGCCGCCGCCAACGACATCTTTCATATCGACGATCTGATTGATGTTCGCCGAAGGCTTGTAGCAGTAAATGAGCGAGGCGATGTTCAGGGGTGTGAGGGTCGGCCGGTTATTCGACGCCGTCATCAAGGGACTGACATCGGTGGGCGCATCCCAGTTGCGCCGCGCGAAAAACACGGGCTTCGTGACATCGCCGCCGGCAACGATTGTTTTGTACTTGTACATCTCTGTCGGAGTAGTTGCCGCGCCGACAGACGCTGAGTTGTAGTAATCCTCGGGTTCGATCAAGAGGTTCTGCACGCGCCCGAGCATGAACTGTTCGGCGAATCGGTTGTTCTTGTTCTGTTCGGGAGTATTCGTCGGCGTGAGGAAGCTTCCCGGGTGACCGTGCCCGCGGGAGAAGCCCAGGCTCGCCGGATTGCCATCGAACACGCGGAGTTGCGCGTACTGAATGTACGCCGCATCCGAGTTCACGCCGTCGTCCTGGTAGGTCGCCGTCGTTACGCTGCCCGTCTGCGTCTTGAAGTCGCCGAGGCCGAAGAAGCCGATCGTATCGGTGCGGAAGTTCCGGAGGCCGTATTCGTAGAGCGGAAGCGTGCGCTGCGTCACGCCGTCCGAATCGCGAACCGTTCGAATGGCCGTCGATGCCGCTGGCGTGAGGTTGGACGCGGTCAACACCGGCGGATTGATCGCGCCGTTGTAGTCGGCCTGGTTCCGATACGTTGCGATGCGGAAGTTGGAGATCGTGAGAAACGGCGCGCCGCGATACTGGCTGCTGGGAAGCACCAGCGGCGCCATGCCGCTGTTGTTGTCGCTGCTGTCGATGTTGCCGGTCGCGCTGTAGCCGAGGAAATCGTTGCTCAGCGCCTGCTGGATGGCGCGGTGCGCCCGCAGCGCCTGTGAGACGCCCTGGCCCTTGGAGATCGTCGAGCTGGTCATGGCGAAGATGCGGCTGATGCCGACGAGCAGGAACGAGATCAGCGCCAGCGCGATGAGGATTTCGGTGAGGGTAAAGCCGGGCGACTTGTAGCGGGTTCGGATCATGGTTGCCTCTTCACAAACGATTCGTGGCGTCCAGCGGCGTGGCACGGGGCTGCCTTACACAATCCCGGAAATCTTCCCGTTTACTGATCCAGCGTCATCTCGAACTGGAGCAGGCCGATGTCCTGCGCGACGCCGGAATACGACCCGCCGCCGGAGGCGCTCGTCGGGTCCAGCGCCGGCTTGCCGATGATCCAGGCGGTGGCGCGGTCGCTCTGGTTCAGGCCCTGGATTTCGCTCGGCGCGCCGGATGCGCCCGGATCGAGCGTGTAGTCGGGGACGTCGTCGGAGGTGCCGGCGATGCCGTCGGCGCCCAGTTCCAGCGGCTGGAGATCGAAGTCGGGACTCAAATCCCACAGGCCCGTCTGGCCATCGACTTTCGATGCGAGGCGGAAGACCCGGCCGTTGTTGCGGAAGCTGATCTGCGGCTCGGCGGTCGTGGCGTTGTCGCTGTTCTGTTCCCGGATGACGACATACGCGCCCGGCGCGGCCATCGGCGGATCGACGGCGGTGCCCTTGTTGGTCGCTCCGAAAAACTGGATTCGATCCGGATCGGCGCCGCCTTCGATCACGCGCACCGCGAAGAGGTGCGGGCCGTTCGGCTTGGCGGTCACGTTCTTGTCGGTCGCGTTATTCAGGGTCGTTTCATTTGCGAGGGTGCCGGCCTCGTATTGTTTCGTGAACTCGTTGCCGGTGATCCGCATCGCGATGATTCGCACCTGGATGACATTGCCCGCCGGGTCGCGCCGGTAGAAAGGCAGCCACTGGACGGACGGATCGGAGGACATCACGCGGCTGAGTTTGTAGTTGGCGAGGTTCGCGGGGGTTGCCGGCGTCACCGCAGCCACCTGCGGGACCGAGGTTGCCGGCTGCATGAGGCCGGCCTTATCCGCGTCCGCACCGGTCGGCAGGAACGCATTCTTCCCCCCGACGCGCGCCACGGCCTTGATGTACGCATAGCCCGCTTCGGCGGCGCTCTTGCCGGCGATCTGGTCGCGGGTCTGCGCGGTCTGGCTGATCGCCACCGGCAGCATCGCCGCGAGCATGATCATGCCGATGCCGAGGATGATGATCGCGAAGAGGACTTCGACGAAGGTGAAGCCGCGGCGATGGTTGACGGTCGACGGTCGGCGGTCGACGGTGCAGAGGGTATCTTGCGGAGTTCGATTCATCATCTCATTCAACCTCATCCTGCTGCCCACCACACACTGCCTACTACTTCCTGCCCACCGCAAACTGCAAACCGCTCACTCCGTCTCCGATAGCGAACCGCTGAAACGATTGACCATGATCGGCACGGTGTTGTTGGCCAGCCAGTTCTCTTCGGATTGTTCGTCGTTGAAGACGGACGTCGGGTAGTCGGTCAGCGCCGGCGACGTGCTGTTGATGAAGTACGTGTTGCCCGCGCCGCCGCCGTAGACCCAGTCGGCCTGGCTGGTGGTGAGACCGTTGTTTGAATAGGCGCGGAACTGCGTGTCGTTGTAGAGCGCTACGCCGACGCCGGAGAGGAGCCCGATGGCATCCGTCTGAAGATCGAGATATCCGCCGAGCGTGGTGGTCTTCGGGAGCGTCATGTCGCGGAGAACGAGTCGGCCCTGCGGATCGAAGAGGACGATGCCGGTGCGGACGTAGCGATCGGCGTACACGTTGCTGTTGGAGCGCGACGTCGGCTGGATGATGACCTGTAAGCCGATGCCTTTTGGCAGGAGTTGCTGTTCGCTCTGGCTGTACTGGCTGATGACCTTGCCGGAGGAGATGACCCAGGTGGCGTTGCCGTATTTGCCGTCGGTCGATTCGGAGGCATTACCCAGGCCGGCGGAGTACGTGGTGATGGTGCTGGCGCCGCGCGGCGATCCGCCCGGACCGGCGCGGGGCGGGCGATTGCCTGCGGTGTTGGACGACGTATTGGTGCGTTCGGCGCGCCACAGTTTTACTGCCGGGCGGAAGTTGCCGATGTAGCGTCGCGGGTCGGTGTATGTGTTGGTGACGCTCGCCGGATAGCTCGACGCGTCGAACGCAGAGTTCGCGTCCGAGATCATTCCGATGACGCGGTCAGCGCGGGTCCGGTCGGAGGTGTTGCCGTCGTTGTTGGGGTCGAGGTTGCCGGTGTTGTAGGTCACGCCGGGCATCCACGCCTTGTACTTTTCATACGGGTCGGGGTCTTCGAGGGTGGTGTCGCCGACCAGGACGATGGCCATCGCGGTGCGCTCGGTGGCGGGATCGACGTAGAAGAGCACGCCGGCGGTTTTGCCTTCGTTGATCGCGATGGTCCGCGCCTGCCCGATGTAGGCGGCGACCTGGTTCTGCGCGGCTTCGACCGAGCGGCTGCCCGAGAGCGCGTTATAGACCGGCACGCCGAGCGCGGCGATGAGCGTCACGATGCCGAGCACGACGAGGATTTCGATCAATGTAAATGCCGAATGCCGAATGCCGAATGCCGAATGACGGACATCGCGGGATCGGCCCGGAGCGGAGAATGGAAGTTGATGGATTCGTGTATTCATTCGGCACTCGTCATTCGGCATTCGACATTCCCCGCTCAGTTCCCCTCGAACGAGTAGAGGTTGTCGTCGTGCGTTTCGAAGCTGCCGTCCGGGCCGGCGGAAACCCAGAAACAGCCCTTATCGGGGGCCTGGAGGGCGCGCTCGGGACGAGCGTTGTAGGTGACGCCGCTCACCGGCGGACCGCTGTAGCTGCCCGGCCCTCTCCAGTATTGGAGAGCCGACTTGGAGTACATTTCGCCAAGGCCACCCAGCGTGGGGTCTGTCACGAGCGAATCACCTTGAGGGATGCGAACGTTCCCGTATACGAACTCGATCTCGTTTCCCCACGGGTCGATTGGCACAGTGACATCGACGGTGTTCGCGTTACGCAGCGCCACGACGTTTTGAGTGTTGATATCGAGAAAGACCGTTTTTCGGAGAGTGGGCGGAAGGCTTTCGATCTGAGTCTTCGCACCGGCATTTGAACTCAGGTACCGGATGATCGAAGCCGTCTTGGCCTGGGCGGCGAGAAGCTTCGCGGAAACTCCACCCACCTTCGTTCCGGCATTCGCCGCGGTAATGTTGTATCGCGTTGGCAGAACGTTCCCGTAGAACTTATCCCCGGCCTTCACATCGTCGATCGCAACCGCCTGGGAGAGCGCGGAGCGCATGATCTCCAGAACGGTGCGGGCCTGCTTTTCCTTCGCGTTGCCCCCGACATGCTTCATGCCGATGACGGTAATCGTCAGGAGCAAGGCAATGATCGCGATTACCGTGAGGATTTCGATCATGGTGAAGCCGCGTGCCGACGGAGTCACGGCGCGTGCCGACCAAGTCGCGGCACGTGCCGAGGGAGTCGCAACACGCGAAGCCGCAGCAACGGCGCACGCCGATGACCGAGGGGTCGGCCGCGGCGGTCGGGTAAAGGGGGTGTGGCTATTCATGGGCATCGATACCAGGGATTGAACTGTTCCGACCGAACCGGCCTGCTTGGATCACGGACGCGGGCCGCTTTAATGATTCGGTTTGTCCACCGCGTCGGGCGGCGCTGAATCGGCTTCGATCACGCTCGCCAGACCCGGATTTGTCGCAGGATTGGCCAATTCCGGCAACAAAGCCGGAAGATCGTAACTGTAGATGTTATCGGAAAGTGTGAGAAATCGGCCATCGGGACCCGCCGAGACCAGGAACGCCCCGTCATCCGGCGCCATCCCCACCGCCGGGAACTGCTGCGGCAGGAGCGCCATCGGGCGTCCCCAGGCATCCCGTAATTCGGGCGTGTCGATGGTCAGGAGCGATCCCGGCCGGCTGGCAAAGGTCTCCCCGAGCTTGCGGCTGGACTCGACGGCAAATCGTCGCAGCTGCTCTTCCAGGCGCTCGTCGCTGTTGGTGGTGGATGGAAAACTGATCGGCGTCCGCGGGTCGATACCCTGGCTCATCAGCTCGCCGGCCGCCCGCGTGAGGGCGGTCATGCGCTTGCGGGTGAGCTCCATCGCCGAGTTGGAGCGGACGTGTCTCGCGGTCGACGCCATGAGCGCGAACGCGACGGCAAGGATCGCCACGAGGGCCAGGAGTTCGATCGAGCCGAGGGCGTGGCGCAAGGATGAGGGATGAGGGATGAGCGATGAAGGGGGCAGAGAGGAATTAAGTGGAAGGCGCGACGAAGGGGAATTGGTGTTCATTCTTTCACCTCCAATTCCTTCTTCAGTTCATCCTTCATCCCTCGAGTAGGCGAAGCCTCCGAGCCGCCCTCATCCCTGCTTTTCACGGCTCGATGTTGGTCACGTCGTCGTTGGCTTTGTTCTTGTCGCCGGGGTTGGGGCCGAAGATGCCGTCGCGGCCGGCGGAGATCAGGATGAACTTGCCTTTTGCCTTGGCGGTTTCATTGTCGCCGGGACTCTGGTTGATCGCGCCGTCGCCATTCGTGTCGCCAAGTAGCGTTGCGAAGAGCGTCTTCGACATCCAGACGCTGTTGTCCGAGGAACGGTACATCGGGACGAGCGTCGTTCGCGCACTCGTGGACGGACCCTCGAAAATGTACGCGTTGCGCGTACTGAGCAACGGCTGCGGATTGAGCACCGGGTAGTAAAGAATCACGTGTCCATTGGCATCGACAAGGACGCTTGTGTCGTCGTAATCCTTTGCGGAGTCGAGCGTGCCGTCGTCTTTGGTCTTGGACCAGTTGATCGCGCCGCCCTGGATGTAAGGCCCGTACACTTTTCCTTCGAGCTTCGTCGGGTCGCTGGCATTGAACTTGAACACGCCCGAACGCGGCGCCACGCGGAAGCCCGGACCGTCTGCGCCGTCCTGGTCTTCCAGATTGGCGTTGAATGTGCCGGGGGTGGATCCCCCGCCCTGTTTACACGGGGCGATCAGCGCCTTACACAGCGTCCGCGCGCCGCGAAGTCCGTCCCGGTTGATCTCGTCGCTTGACGGCGGCGCGGGAAATCCATCCGTCGTCGGGAACGATCCGAAATCGGTCTTGTACGCGTCGAGCGCCTTTTCGATCGTCTGCAGCTGGAATCCGAGCCGCGTCGAGTCGGCCGATCTGAACGCCTTCGAACCGACGACCAGCAGGATGCTGGCCAGCACGGCAATGATGCCGATCACGACCAGCAACTCGACAAGTGTAAAGCCGCCATCGATCCGGCGCGAATGGTTGGAATGCGTCATGTGGGTGTTCCTCGCGCGGAGAAAACTCAAGGCAGAACGTCGCCGAAGTTCGTGACGTCATCCTCGGTGCCGTAGGTCCGATCGACGCCGGCGGAGATGAGGATGAATTGGTCCTTCTTGCGGGCCTGGTGCTTCTTCGGCCTTTCGGTCGCACTCGCGCTTGCATCGTCGGTCGATGGCTCCGTCAGGTACGCGTAGGCGTCAAGTGGATATTGAGACGCGGTGTTCTTGTTGCCCAAAGTCCGCGTCATATTGATAGAGATTAACCCGTGCGGATAGCTCGTTGCGTTGGCGGGGGGGTTCTTGTAATCGCCGGGCTTGACCGTTCGGCCGACGCCAATCGAGCTTTGTGTATACGGCGCGATTTCCAGAAGATTGTACTGTCCAACCGAAACTTTCGGCATGTTCGAGCCGTCGAACGGTGTGTCGATAACGATGTTGTTGTTCGTGTCTGTGGGAGAGTTTCCATCCGCCACGCCTGCTCGACGTGCCCGCATGTAAAGGATCGGCATGGGATTCGAGTAGGAATCGATGAACTCGGGGATGATCGTGTCTTTCGACGGGTTCAGTTTGCCGGCATCGTCAGAGAACTTGCCTTCGGACAGGCTGACATTCTGCATATACGGGTTCGATCGGCCGGGCCGCTTGGCGTTGAAGCTCATCGGGCCAAGACCCATCTGATCTTTCTGGAAGAAGTACTCATCTGCATTCGAGCCAGCGGTGTACTTGCCGAGCCCGCCGACGAGTGCCAGCACCAGATTCTCCGTGCCGGTCAAGCGGTTTTCACCCGCTTGTACGCCTGTCGGGCCGGCGCTTGCGCTTCCGTTGTTGAAGACCGGTTCGCCTGCGGCCGACTTATCGTGAACGCCGAAGTTCGATTGATCGCGAAGGATAATCGCCAGTTGCGGAATCGGCCCCGGATACGCCTGGTAGTCTCCATAGTAGTTCTGACACGCCGCGTCGATCTGTCCGATCAGCGCCCGCGTGGCCGTCGTCTGGGCCGAGCGGCGGATCGAGCCGACCACCGGAATCGTGATGCCGATCAGGACGGAAATGATCGCGATCACCACGAGGAGTTCGATGAGGGTGAACCCGCGGAGGGATGAGGGATGAGGGCGGAGGGATGAATTGCTTGCGTGCATGAAGATTTCCTCGTGATCCGTCTTTGTATTCATTTCATCCCTCATCCCTTAGCCCTCATCCCTTCCCACTACTTCTTCCCGCCCGTCATGCCGCTGATCAGCGAGACCATCGGCATGAAGAGCGCGATGACGATGTAGCCGACGATCACGCCGAGCACGACCACCATCACCGGTTCCAGAATGCTGATGAGCGAGCCGACGAGCACGTCGACGTCGGAGTCGTAGTTGTCGGCCACTTTCATGAGCATCTTGTCCAGATCGCCGGTTTCTTCGCCGACGTCGACCATGTTCACCACGATGCTGTCGACGACTTTCGTCGCGCGGAGCGGGTCGGCCATCGATTCGCCTTCGCGGATGGCGTCGTGAACTTTGGTGAGGGCGCGGGCGAACACTTCGTTACCCGAGGTTTCCTTGGTGATGTTGATGGCGTCGAGAATCGGAACGCCGGCGCTGATAAGCGTTCCGAGCGTCCGCGTGAACCGGGCGACCGAGCTCTTGCCGACGATCTGGCCGAGAATCGGGATCTTCAGCAGCAGAAGGTCTTCGAAGTATTTGCCGCCTTCAGAGAGGCGAACGAGTTTCCATGTGAGCGCAAAAATGACCGGCGAAAGGAAGACCCAGATGAAGCCGTAGCCCGGACCGAACCACTTGGCGAAATCGACCAGCGACTGGGTGACCCACGGCAGCTTCAGGCCGAAGTCCGCGAAGATCTGCGAGAACTTCGGAATAACGAAGATCATGATCATCGAGACGATGGCGACGGCGATGAAGATAACCACCGCCGGGTAGATCATCGCACCGATGACCTTCTTCTTGAGCTTGGCGGCCTTTTCCATGAAGTCGGCAAGACGGTTGAGGATGATGTCCAGAACACCGCCCGCCTCGCCGGCGTTGATCATGTTGACGTAGAGCTTGTCGAAGGCCTTGGGGTACTTGGCCATGGCTTCCGAGAGCGATCCGCCGCCTTCGACTTCGTCCGCCACGCCGCCGACGATGGCCTTGAGCAGGCCGGGCTTCTGCTGTTGTTCGAGAATCTGCAGCGAGCGAAGGATGGGGAGTCCGGCGTCCTGAAGCGTCGAGAGCTGACGGGTGAAACCCACCAGCTGCTTGCGCGACACGCCGCCGATGGAGAGCGGCATCTTCCGCTTGGGGGTGAGCGGTCCTTGAACTTCCTCGCCGCCGCCGCCCTTCTTGGCTTTGGCCTTTTTGGCGGCCTTTTCTTTGACCTTGGTGGGGAAGTAACCCTTGGCGCGGATCTTGGAGATCGCTTCGTCGTTGGAATTGGCTTCGACCTCGTCCTTGACCTCTTGTCCAGAGGAGTTCATCGCGGTGAACTGATAGACGGCCATGGGAGTTTCTCCAGTTGATGAGAGCCGCAGCGCGCGTCGGGTGCGACCACGACCGCGGG
Source organism: Phycisphaerae bacterium (assembly GCA_031411495.1). Classification (GTDB taxonomy): domain Bacteria; phylum Planctomycetota; class Phycisphaerae; order Tepidisphaerales; family Tepidisphaeraceae; genus JANOBD01. The sequence continues at coordinate 50,594 of JANOBD010000022.1, forward strand.
ATTTTGCCGGAAATCCCGGCCTAACCTTGGTTTAGCGGCAACCCAATTGCCGATGCGCCAACGGATTATAGACGCTGTCCAGCAGTTATACCCCAAGTCGAGAAGGACTTGCGATGATTTTGGTACTCCGGACAGGCGTGCCGGTTCATAGAAACGTCGCACGTCCGCTCCGATACCGTAAAGACTTGCATCCCCTTGCATTTCGTTGCATCGGCGCGACTTCCACCCGAAGGCCGGAGTGAAGATAAAATCAATCTGGATCGATAGATACACCAGTTCACCTGCGTGATTCCCCGGATTTTGAAGAATGCAAGCCATACTCGGTCGCTCAGCCGGGTCTTGCACCGCGGCGTGAGGATCCGAAGCCAGTCCCGGAAGGTGGAAACGAAATGGGTTCACCCTTTGACGGGGTGCGCTGCGCGATTTGGTCAAATCGCGCAGCGCGCCCGCTGTGTCGGTCTAGGCGATGATCTGCTCGATCGCGACACGCCGCCGCCCCAAAGCGATCCCTTGCGTCAGGCCGGTGCTGGCGTAGGTCTGGGCGACGATCAGCAGATCGTCGAAGTTCACCAGGCCGGCAGGGTCGTAGTCGAGATTGCCCTGGCTGTAGGTGCGGCCGGATTGGCCGTAGTTCTGGGCGACGACCAGGAGGTCGCCGAAGCCGACCGTGCCGTCGCCGTCGACGTCGCCGCGGGTAATGCTGAACATGTAACTGGGATAGGCCATCGTCATGTGGTGGCCCGCCCCGTCGGTCACGGCGTCCGTGGGGACATCGAGGTAGTAATTTCCGCTTGGCAGTTGCGGCGGATAGGCAATGCGCAGGCCGGTGTTGCTCGTCGGGTGCGGCACGATCGTCACCGGGATTGCCGTCGGGTCGGTAAACGCTCGCAGGTAGACCTGGGCCGGATCGATCGTGACACACTCGTTGAAATTGAGCTCGATGGCGTGCTCGTCGCGCAGGTGAGCCGTGTTGAGCACCCACGGGTCGAGGTTGTCGAGCACTATGCCTTCGAAGCTCAGACCGCTGATGGTGCCTTCCCCCGAGTCGGGATCGCTGAAGTTGAAGGCGAGGGTGCCGTTATTGAAACCGCCTTGGGAGCCGTTCATGGTGACGCTGAAGCTGAGGCTGGAATGCGCGTCGATGTTCCCGAAAGACGGCGTATCGATCTGGAGGTTGCTGCTGGCGGTGAGTGCATAGTAATTCAGCATCGCATCTCCATCGTTGAAGACGGTGACGTTGATCCCGTGCATCATCGGCATGCCTTGCATGGTCGTCCCGAGTTGTAGCGGCGTCGTTCGGTTCGGCAGGAGGTAGGTCGAGCCGCTCATGATCCGCATTTGCGGCTGCGGCTCGGTGCTCACTTCGAAACTCCTACTGAACGCTTCGGTGCCGTTGATGAACACTTTTCCGAACCAGGTGCCGAGCATGGCGTTCGCCGGCAACGTGTATTGCGCTCCGAGCCAGCCATAACGGACCGTCGTGTTGTAGGGCTGTTCGAACGCGGTGGAGCCGTCGGGTCGGACGAAGCGAAAGCGGACATTGTCGGCGGCGTTGACGCCGTGAAGCAGTCCCCACAGCAGCGCCGCCTTGCCGGGCAGGAAGCTGCGATGAATGGGCGGACGCTCCTTGAGGTAATTGGTCTGGAAAAACGCCGGACTGGTGAAGTCGCCATCCAATACGCCTTTGACATTGCCGGCGTAAGTGAGCGGATTTTCCCAATACGAACTCGGCGCGGTGTAGGTTTCGACGAGTGTGCGGTTGTAGTAGACCGCGAAGTGGAGATGTGCGTCCGTGCTGGAGCCGCTGCTGCCGACGTAACCGAGAATCGAACCGCGCTGCAGCGTCTGGCCGACGGCGATGTGGCTGAACTGCACGTTTCGCAGGTGGTAGTAATACGTGCGCCAGCCTCCGCCGTGATCCATGACGATGTAGTTGGCGGTCGCGTTGCCGGCCTCGGTATTGCGATCGAACTCGCCGAAGTGGGTTTCGACGATCGTTCCCGCCGCCGCGGAGAGGACTTTTACGCCGCCGTCCATCTCTCGGAAGTTCGCTAGCGTGATGTCGAGGGCGTCATGTCCGTCGTAGATGTACCCGCCGCCGTTGTAGTCGAACGCGTTCGTGCTGTTTCGATCGATGTCGACGTAATTGACGATGGTCCAGTCCTGGTACGGGACGCCGCCGATGGGGGTCGAGAACTTGGGCGTGAACGTGGTCGTTGTCGGCGCCGAACCGGCGACGTTGTTGACTTCATTTGATTCGGCGACAGTGTTGTACGCATCGACGCTGATGACGACGTTCAGCGGCGCGTTGCCGACGCGGAACTGGCCGAGGCGAAGCTGATAGCTGTTCGTTCCAGAGACGCCCGCGCCGAGGGTGGTGTTCGTGGTCAGGCTCGTGCCGTTGGCGGTGGCGCGCACCGCGTAATTGGCGTTCGCGGGCAACGCGGTCGCCCAGAAGTTCGCCATCAGGTAGACGAACGACCCGATCGCGACCGGAGAAACCGGCTGGTTCAGGTCGTTCACGACCGAGACGCCGGTCGCGATCAACTCTGCCAGCAGTCGTCGCTGTTCGAGTGTTTCGAGGAATTGCGTGCGACGGCGTAGAGAAATCGAGCGGCGCGCGGGGTGTAGGTACGACATGATGATCCTCCACAGGAACGAAGTGTGTTCGAAGCAAGCCATCAAATGGCCTGCCATGATGGATGGCGTAAGCCGGCGACAAACCCTGCAAAAGAAAAGCGGGCCCAGTGTTGGCGTTGATGCGTCGCGGCGGGGGCTCGATACAATCGCCGCACTTAACGAGGACACCTAACCATGGCCTGGTTCTCTCGAGGGAAGAAGTCGGTCGTACTCGACCGCTCGACAAACCTGAACGGCACGCACTCGAGCGGCGAGCCGCGCATCCAGGAACTCGGCCGCGCACTGCTCGACGCCTCGCGCGCCAACGCCAGCGGCCTGCTCAGCAAGCAGTACTGGTCGGACAAGCTGATGGAATGGTCGATGTCGGACCCGAAGTTCAAGGTCCAGCTCTTCCGTTTCGTCGACGCGTTTCCCATGCTCAGCTCGCCGGAGCTGATCCACGAACACCTCGTCGATTATCTGACACAGCCGGGCGTGAAGCTGCCGCCGGGGCTGTCGCTCGGTCTTGGCGCAGGCGCGTTCGCAAAGGGGATTCTCGCGCGGACGATGACCGGCCAGATCGAAGGCATGGCCGCGAAGTTCATCGCCGGCGTGGATGCGAAGTCAGCCCTGCCAATGCTGGAAAAACTCTGGAAGAACCGGATGGCCTTCAGCGTCGACCTGCTCGGCGAAGCGTGCGTGAGCGAGCGCGAAGCGAGCCAATACCGCGGGCGCTACCTCGACCTGATCCAGACCCTCCCCGGCTACGTCCGCGAGTGGAAGGAGGACGCCCTGCTGGAGCGCGATCACCTCGGGCCGATCCCGCGCACCAACGTCTCGATCAAGATCAGTTCACTCTCGGGCAAGACCGACCCGATCGATTTCGAAAACACGATCGAGCACTCCTACGAATCCCTCAAGCCCCTCCTCGAAGCCGCGAAGGCCAACGACGTCTTCATCAACTTCGACATGGAGCATCACGCGCTCAAGGACCTCACCATCGCGCTCTTCATCCGCTGCATGGAGCGGATCGACTTCACCGGCGGCATCGCGCTGCAGGCGTATCTGCGGAGCGGCGAAGACGATGCGCAGACGGTCATCGATTTCGCGAAGCGCTCCGGCAAAAAGGTCGGCGTGCGCCTGGTGAAAGGCGCGTACTGGGATTTCGAAACGATTCACGCCGACATGCAGGGCTGGCCGGTTCCGGTCTGGCCGACGAAGCGCGAGACGGACGCGTGCTTCGAGCGCGTCAGCCGACAACTCATCGACGCGATCCCGACGCGCGTCGGTGAAGGCGGCATCTCGCTGGCGATCGCGAGTCACAACTTGCGATCGATCGCGGCCGCGCTGCAGCATCTCGAATCGCGCAACCTGCCCGGGAGCGCGATGGAACTCCAGATGCTCCACGGCATGGCCGACCCGATGAAGGCCGCCGCCACCGAGGCGAACATCCGCATCCGCGAGTACGTCCCCGTCGGCCAGATGCTGCCCGGCATGGCGTATCTCGTGCGGCGGCTGCTCGAAAACACGAGCAACGAGAGCTGGCTGAAGGCGGGGTTCCTCGATGGCGCGAGCGCAGAAGACCTCCTCGCCTCGCCGCATTCCGAAAGTAGCATGAGCGTCCCGCTCATGCATGCAAGGCATGGGCAGGATGCCCATGCTACGAGACATTCGCTCTCCGAAGCGCCGAGCGGCTTTGGCGACGGGAAGCCGTTCTTCACCGAGCCGATGCGCGACTTCGCGGATGCGAAACAGCGCGACGGTTTTTCGATCGCCGTGAAGAACGCGACCGTTCCGACGATCAAGATCGAAGAAGATGCCGCGCTCGCAACCCGCGCCGCCGATGCCGCCGAGCGTGCCTTCCCCGCTTGGCGCGACACCGAGCCGCACAAGCGCGCGAAGTATCTCGTCGAAGTCGCCAAGCTCATGCGCGCCCGCCGCGATGAACTCGCCGGCATCATCATCCGGGAGAACGGCAAGAACTGGCGCAACGCCGATGCCGATGTGTGCGAGGCGATCGACTTCTGCGAATACTACGCCCGGCAATCGATCGCGCTCTTCGAGCCGAAACGGCTGGGCCGATTTGCGGGGGAACTCAACCTCCAGTTCCATCAGCCCCGCGGCGTGTGCGTGGTGATCCCGCCGTGGAACTTCCCGCTCGCGATCGCGTGTGGCATGGTCGCGGCGGCGCTGGTGACGGGCAACACGGTTGTCCTCAAGCCTGCCGAGCAGACGCCGGCGATCGCGAAGATTCTCTGCGACCTGTTTGCGATCGTGAAGCTGCCGAAGGATGTGTTGACCTTCCTGCCGGGCAAAGGCGAGACGATCGGCGCCGCGCTGGTCCGCGACCCGCGCGTGTCGATCGTGGCGTTCACGGGGTCGAGCGCGGTGGGGTTGGATATTCTCAACGCGAGCGCGCCGGCGATCAGAAGGGATGAGGGCGGAGGGAGAAGGGATGAAGCAGAAGCAGGCGAAAATGCGTCCTCTTCATCCCTCATCCCTCATCCTTCATCCCTGCACTTAAAACGCGTCATCTGTGAAATGGGCGGCAAGAACGCCATCATCGTCGATGCATCGGCAGACCTCGACGAGGCCGTGCTCGGCGTGCGCGACAGCGCGTTCGGCTTCAGCGGCCAGAAGTGCTCGGCCTGCTCGCGCGTCATCGTCGTCGACGCGTGCTACGACCTCTTCCTCATGCGATTGATCGAATCGACGAAAGACCTCGTTGTCGGCGATCCGGCGAAGCCGGGAACGGATCTCGGACCGGTGATCGACGACGACGCGGCAAGGAAGGTCCGCGGCTACATCGAGATCGGCAAGACCGAGGGCAAACTCGTCTACGGAGATGCCTCCTCCGGCGGGGCCGCGCCGCCCAGCGAGCTCGGCGAGCGGTTCATCGGCCCGCACCTCTTCACCGAGATCGAGCCGCACCATCGGCTGGCGAACGAGGAGATCTTCGGCCCGGTTCTCGCCGTGATCCGCGCCCGCGACTTCGATCACGCGCTGCAGATCGCCAACGGCTCGCCGTACAAGCTCACCGGCGGCGTCTTCTCGCGCACGCCCAGGAACCTGCTCCGCGCCGGCGTCGAGTACCGCGTGGGCAACCTGTATCTCAATCGCGGCATCACCGGCGCGCTCGTCGGCCGGCAGCCCTTCGGCGGGTTCGGTCTCTCGGGCGTCGGCTCCAAGGCCGGCGGCGATGCGTACCTGCTGCAGTTCGTCGAGCCGCGAATCGTGACAGAAAACACGATGCGGCGAGGCTTTGCGCCCGATCTGGCCGGCGAGTGAACGGATTCGCGAACCCTGCGGTTGTCCATCGGCATCCAACCTCGCGTCGGGTGCGTACGTAACGTCTAAGGAGTCTCGATGAGTCAAACGCGATCCATCCCGCCGGACCGAATTACGCCCGAGGAATTCTTCTTCAACCGGCGAAACTTCCTGCGGGCCGGCCTCGGCGCGGCGACGGTGCTGGCGACGGGCGCGGCCTACCGGGCGTACTTCACGAAACCGGCCCCCATCAAAGAGACGCCGCTGCTGGCCGATCTCCTCCGCGGCGCGACGACCGCGCCGAGCACCGAGGATGAAGCCAGCGGCTTCTTCGTCGACGAGCCGCGCACGCCGCTCAAATCCGTCGCCGGCTACAACAACTTCTACGAGTTCAGCACCGACAAGGAAGAAGTCGCCGGCAAGGCGGCCAACTTCGACACCACCGGCTGGAAGGTGGAAGTCGGCGGGCTCTGTCACCGGCCAAAGACGTTCGACATCGGCGACCTGCTCAAAATCGCGCCGCCCGAGGAACGCGTCTATCGCATGCGTTGCGTCGAAGGCTGGTCGATGGTCATCCCCTGGGCCGGCTTCTCGCTGAGCAAGCTGATCGAAAAAGTGCGTCCGAAAATCGACGCGAAATACATCGCGTTCGAAACCCTCAAAGACCCCAGGCGCATGCCCGGCCAGAAGGACGATGTCCTGCAGTGGCCTTACGTGGAAGGGTTGCGGATGGACGAGGCGATGCACCCGCTGGCGATCCTCGCGAGTGGTGTCTATGGCCGCGCGCTGCCGCCGCAGAACGGCGCGCCGATCCGGCTCGTCACGCCCTGGAAGTACGGTTTCAAGGGCATCAAGTCGATCGTGAAGATCACGCTCGTCGAGCAGCAGCCGCCAACCTCCTGGAACATCGCCGCGCCCGGCGAGTACGGCTTCTACGCGAACGTGAACCCGATGGTCGATCACCCGCGCTGGAGCCAGGCCACCGAGCAGCGCATCGGCGAGGGCCGTCGGCCGACGTTGCCGTTTAACGGCTACGAAGAACAGGTCGGCTCGCTGTACGAGGGAATGGACCTGCGGAAGAACTTCTAGCGTTGACAGTCTGTCACCCTGAGGTATTCCGAAGGGTCTACGTTCAAGCGATCAATCCATTCGCTCGGTACTCCGGCCAGATGCTTCGGAGTACCTCTGCATGACACCTCGAGAATCCCTGTGACCAACCTGAAGTTCGCCAAGCTCGTCGTCATCGTCAACGGTCTCGTGCCGGCGTCGCTGCTGCTCTTCGATGCCTGTCGGCACGATCTTGGCGCGAACCCGGTCAACTACGCGATTCACACCACCGGCTTTCTCGCGCTCACGTTTCTCGTGCTGACGCTGCTGGTGACGCCGCTGCGCCGACTGACCGGCTTCAACGAACTCGCCGCGTTCCGGCGGGCGCTGGGGCTGTTCGCGTTCTACTACGCGTTGGCGCACTTCTCGATCTTCTTCTACTGGGATCGCTCGGCCAGCGTCAGCAGCACGCTCGCCGAGATGGTGAAGCGCAAGTACCTGATCATCGGCAGCATCGCGCTCTTCGCGATGTTGCCGCTGGCGCTCACGTCCTTCAACCGCGCCATCCGCGCGCTTGGCGCGACGAATTGGCGATGGCTGCACAAGCTCGTCTACCTGGCCGCGACGGCGGGCGCGATCCACTTCTACATGCAGGTGAAGGCCGATACGCGCAGGCCGCTGATCTTCATCGCGATCTTCTCAGTTCTGTTTGGGTATCGGATCGTCATGGGAATCGTAGATCATCTGGCAAACGCGAAGCTGTCTGGCGTCCGCGGACGCGGTTTTGAAGTGAAGCCAACCGCACTAAATGCTCGCCGCTTCTGGCGCGGCGAGATGCGCGTCGAGAAAATCATCCAGCAGACGCACGATGTGAAAACGTTCCGCTTGAGCACCGCCAACGGCGTGCCGTTCGATTACCTGCCGGGCCAGTACCTGAATCTCGCGCTCAACATCGACGGCAGGCGCGTGAACCGCTCGTACACGATCGCATCGAGCCCGACGCGGGCCGGCAGCGTCGAGATCACCGTCAAAGCCGACGGGCTCGCATCGCGATTCCTGCACGAGCACCTCCACGAAGGCGACACGCTGAACGTCTCCGCGCCGGCGGGCAAGTTCACGTTTACCGGCAGCGAGGCGCCGGGCCTCCTGCTCGTCGCGGGCGGCGTGGGCATCACGCCGATGATGTCGGTCATCCGCTATCTCACCGACAAGAACTGGTCCGGCCCGATCGACCTGATCTACTCGTCCAAAACCGCGGCCGACATCATCTTCCATGACGAGCTGCGCGAACTGGCGTCCAAGCATCCGAACCTGACGCTCCACCTCACGCTTACCCGCGGCTTGGACGCCGATTGGAAGGGCCTCAGTGGCCGGGTGGATGCGATGTTAATCCGAAAACTTCTGCCGGAACTCGCCGGCCGACGCGTGCACGTGTGCGGGCCAACGCCGATGATGGAGCCGGTGCTGGAAGCGCTCAAATCGCTGGGCGTCGCGCCCGAGCATCTGAAGACCGAGGAGTTCAAATCGCCGGTGACGAGCGACAACGCCGTCGAAGCGATGGGCGCGATGCCGGGCGCCTCCGGCTCCTTCGGCAAGGCCGAACTGAACGGGTCTGTGCATGATGTGGTATTGGAGAAGTCTAACAAATCGATCCGCGTCGAGCCGGGGCTGACGATCCTCGAAGCCGCCGAGCGGGCGGGCGTGGAGTTGCCCTTCGATTGCCGAAGCGGCATCTGCGGCACGTGCAAATGCCGACTCACCAGCGGCGACGTCATCATGGACGTGACGGACGCACTCACACCCCGCGAGCGAGCGGACGGCGTGATCCTCACCTGCCAGGCGAGGCCGATCGCGGACGTGACACTGAGCGCCTGAAAGAATGGTCGCGAGGTCGCGAAGGAAATACGAAGCTTCGCGAAGTCATTCGTGAAGAAATCGGTCTTCGCGAATCTTCGCTACCTTCGCGCCTTCGCGACCATTCCCCGCATCTCGCCTACAATCCGCATCACGGATGATGAACGACCGCCTGACAAAACTGAATGAAAAGGCCAAGGGCTTGCCGAAGGCGCCGGGCGTTTACCTGATGAAGGATGACAAGGGGCGGGTCATCTACATCGGCAAGAGCGCTTCGCTGCGCGACCGCGTCGGCTCGTACTTTCAGCCGTCGACTCGCCTGGAGTTCAAAAAGTCGGGGTTGCTCGACGAAGTCGTCGACTTCGACATTCTGCAGACCGAAACCGAAGTCGAAGCGCTGCTGGCCGAGAACCGGCTCATCAAGGACACGCAGCCGAAGTACAACGCACGGTTGCTGGACGACAAGACGTTTCCCTACCTGATGGTGACGCGGGAGGATTACCCCGGCGTCTACGTGACGCGTGAGCCGGTCGCGCGGGCGGAGTTGTACGGCCCGTTCACCTCGGTCGCGGCGCTCAAAGATGCCGTCGTTCATCTGCAGAAGGCGTTCAAGTTCCGCACCTGCCACCTGGAGATCCTCGAAGAGGATCCAAAGAAGAAGTACTTCCGCCCGTGCCTGCTCTACAACATCGGCCAGTGCACCGCGCCGTGTGCCGACAAGATCAGCCGCACCGACTACAACGAGGACGTGAAGAAGTTCATCCGCTTCCTCGACGGCAATCGCGCCGCGCTGCTCAAGGAACTGCACAAGGAGATGGTCGAGGCGTCAAAGGACCTGGAGTTCGAAAAGGCCGGGAAGATCCGCGACCAGATCAAGGCGCTCAGCGCGCTCGACAAGCGCGCCAGCGACGGCGAAGAACAGTACTGGCAGCCCGAGGCGTTTGTTCACAACCCGCAGGAAGGCGTGACGGCCCTTCAGGATGCGCTCGGAATGAAAGACCCGCCGCGCGTGCTGGAATGCATCGACATCGCCCACCTGCAAGGCTCTGAGATGGTCGGCTCGCTCGTCTGTTTCATCGACGGCGTGCCGTTCAAAAACGGGTATCGGCGCTTCAAGATCAACCACGGCCAGGGGAACAACGACTTCCTCTCCATCCAGGAAGTCGTCTCGCGCCGCTACCGCGACGCCAGCGCCGGCGGCGAACTCTACCCGGACGTGATCGTGATCGACGGCGGCATCGGCCAGCTCCATGCCGCCCTCGACGTGTTCAAGACAATGGACATCAAGCCGCCGATGGTGATCAGCATCGCCAAGAAGGAAGAGCTGATCTTCATGCAGGACCGCAGCGAGCCGATCAAGCTCTCGCGGAACCACCTCGGCCTGAAGATGGTTCAATACCTCCGCGATGAAGCGCATCGCTTCGCGCAGCACTATCACCACATCCTTCGGCGCAAGGCGCAGCTGGAGGAGGACGTGAAAAGCGGGAAGCGCCCGTCGAAGCGACGCCGACATTCCAAGATGCCGGAGAACGACAGACCGAAGACGATCCTCGAAGCGACACCGCCTGCCGATCCTGCGGATGCGCCTATCGAGACGGTTTCTCCACCGGAATCGCGGTTTCCGGGTGACAACGAATAGCGCGGCGCAGAGAAAACCCGCGAGCAGGCTCGCGGGCTGCACGGAGATCAGAAAGTCCTGCGCGGGTCTTTACGAACCGCTTATTCCTTGATCGCCTCGAACGCGACGTCCACGATCACTTCTTTGCCGACCGTGTCGGGATAGTGATCTACGCCGTAGTCCATCCGGTTGACCGTGAACTTCGTTTCATAGCCGACACGGCTTTCGTTATTCATGCCTTTGCCTTCGCCGATTTTCTTCAGATCGACGACGATCGACTTGGTCGTGCCCTTGATCGTCATGTCCCCGGTGACCTGATAGCCGTCCTCGGTTTTCTTGGCGGCGGTGCTTTTGAAGGTCATCTGCGGGAACTGCTTGGCGCTGAAGAAATCCGGGCCCTTGAGGTGCTTGTCGCGCGCGTCGTTGAAGGTGGTGAGCTTATCAACGTCCATGGAAATGGTGAGGTTGATGCTGTCGGTCGTCTGCTCGAAGGTGCCGGCCGGGCCGACGACGACGCCGTAGGTGGCGCCGACATTGAAGTGAGTGACGCGAAACGTGACGAAGCTATGCACCGGATCGATCTTGTAGCTGCCGACGGCGGCGGCGGCCTTGTCCTGTGCGTAGAGCATCGAACCTGAAGCGGCCAGCAGCGAGGCGGCAACCGCGCCGACGAGAAGTTTGCGAACCATAAAGATCTCCTTGTTTGTGCGAGGCGGTGCGCCTCCGTTCCCAGCCGCGCGGGACCGGCCGCACGCGTGCGAGGCAAGTCTATGCCAACACTTTGATGAATGTCGAATCGAAGACCGATTCCGTTGAGCCAAGGTTGGTGAATCGCACTATTCCACCTTCACGATTCGTGCGCCTTCAAACTTCGCCATGATCGCGGCAACCAGTGGGTCGTCCTTTACCGCGTCGACGTCGATCATGGGTGTCGGCGCACCGTCAACGTGTTCGGCCGCCACGTCGTGGAGATTCGGCCGGATGACACGCGGGCGATGCTCCGTCGCGACGGCTTTCGGCGTTTGGGGCTCCGGCTCCGCCTCGATTTCGAGCGTGATCGGACGGCGCAGCGCCGCTTCAAACGCCTTGGCATATTGTTCGCGGTTCTTGGTGACGTACAGCGCGTGGCCGGCGTCGTCGGCCGTGAAGTAAAGCGTCGCGACGCCGGCCGATTCATCCAGCGCGATCAGCCGCGGGCTGCCGAACATCCCGGCGAGGCGGGCCGGCATCTGCGCGAGCACGTGGGCCTTCACATCGCGCAGGTGCGGCGGCTCGATCGCGCCGCTTGAGGGCGCACTCGGCTCCTGCTTCTTTACCGGCGAGCGGGACGCATCTGCTTTCTTGAAGGCTTGCCACAGACTGCGCGTCGCGCCGTCCGCGGCGACTTTGCCGACGGCGGGCAGCTCGTCGTTTTCCGAGTCGACGGTCGACACGGAACGCTCGACGGTTGAATCCGCAACGGGGGTCGTGGGCGGTGAGTCTTGAGTCCGCGAAGACGGCTGAGACTCATCTGGCGCTGGCGATTCGAGCAGTGCTTTCGCCACGCTCATAGGCGGTGCGTCCGACACGTCTTCACCGCCGACCGCCGACTGCAGACCGTCGACCTCCTCCCCTAATTCAGCCGTTTTTTTTTCCGCGCTCATCGGGGAGCGTGGCGGTTGGGGCGAGGTTGCGGTGGGTCGGACCGGGGACGGTCCGGATCTCAATCCGGGTGGAGAACTGTTTCCGTTGAGCCTTGAAATCAATTCGCCGATCGTCGCAAACTGACCGCTCATCGCGAGCCGCGCCAGCGTCGCATCGATCATCGCCCGGCCCGCCTGGCTGGAGCGCATCTGCCTTCGCAACTCTTCGAGGATCGTGATGTTGGTCGAGAGCATCGTCGGGTCGAACGCCTTGGCCTGCGCGTCGATCTCCTTCACATCCACGCCGACGAGATCGACGAGGTTCGAATCGATGCCGCAGGTCGCGACGACGAGCAGGTTGTGAAAGTGTTCGATGAGCGAGGCGACGAGCGTGTCGGCGGAAAGGCCGCCGTCGATGATCTTGTTAGCGCTCTCCAGCGTGCCCTTCACATCGCCGTTGCCGATCGCGTTGGCGAGGCCGAAAATCGCCGTCGCCTTGGGCATGCCCAGGAGCTGCTCGATCATGTCGGCGGTCAGCGTCTTCTCGCCCACACTCAGCAGGCGATCCAGCAGGCTCAACGAGTCGCGCATCGATCCCGCGCCGGCGCGGGCGACGAGCTGCAGTGCCTCGTCCTGGGCCTTCACCTTTTCATCCTTCACGATGCTCTTGAGGTGATCGACGATCTCGCGCGTCGGGATGTTCCGGAAATCGTACCGCTGACAGCGGCTGAGAATCGTCGGCAGGATCTTGTCCACCTCGGTCGTTGCGAGGATGAACTTCACGTGCTCCGGCGGCTCCTCCATGATCTTCAGCAGTGCGTTGAACGCCGCCTTCGAGAGCATGTGAACTTCGTCGATAATGTAGATCTTGAAGCGGCTGCGGGCCGGGCGGAACCGCGCGTTCTCGATGATCTCGCGGACGTTATCGACGCCGGTGTTGCTGGCGGCGTCGATTTCGATCACGTCGATGTCTTCGCCCTTGGCGATCGCCTCGCAACTGGAGCACTTACCGCAGGGTTTGGTCGTCGGCGAATCAAACTTCAGGCAGTTGAGTGCTTTCGCGAGGATGCGGGCCATTGACGTCTTGCCAACGCCGCGGGTGCCGGTGAAGAGGTATGCGTGGGCGACGCGCTGGGCCTCGATGGCTTTCTTGAGCGTCTGCGCGACGTGGTCCTGCCCGATGACTTCATCGAACGTGCCGGAGCGGTAGCGTCGAGCGAGAACGGTATAGGCCATGGCGATCTGGCGGATGGTATCAGGCGTCGTGATCAAACGAAATCGCCGCGCCCGAAGCGCGGCGATTGTGTATTAAATGTGCGAGGCGACTGCCCGGGACGGTATGCGACCCTGAGATCGACCCCTCAGGCGGCCTTGACGGCCGGTTTCCAGTTGCGCTTCTGCGGCTTGGTGACCAGGCCGCTCTTGATGGCCTTGGTGCTGACCTTGATGCGGACGACCTGCCCATCGATGACGGCGCGGACCTTCTGGATGTTCGGCCGGAACTTGCGGGCGGTGATGCCCGTGGTCTTGGTTCCGACACCGCCGAGGTACTTGGCCTTACCGCGGGTGGTGATCTGGTTGCCGATGCGCGTCTTGCGGCCGGTAAAATGGCATACTCGAGGCATAGTCGTCTTCCTTCAAAAGCGAGCCGAGTAATGTAGCGAATCTCAGACTCTTCGCAAGAGCCCGGTTTCACCGATTTTCAGCCCGAAACGGCGACGGGAACCCGAGGCCGCGTCAGCCGGACCATCACCAGCCAGCCGATTGCCGTCGTCGCGAGCGAGATCACCAGGAGCGTCGCCGCCGCTTCGGTCGCTTCCGGCAGCAATCCGAACGTGGAGAGGGTGACTGCCATCGCGTTGTTGGCGCTGTGACACACCATGGCCGGCAGGATCGAACCGGTTCGATACGCCAGGTGGCCGACGAACAGGCCCATCACGAATGCGAACGGGCTCTGCACAAGGTTGCCGTGCGCCAGGCCGAACAGCCCGGCGGTGGTGAAGAGGGCGCCGTAGAAGCCCATCCGCTTCACGAAGCGGGACTGCATATACCCTCGGAAAAGCAGTTCCTCGCCGATGCCCGCGCCGAACGCGATGATCAGGTAGCCCAGCGCCAGCACGCCGGGGTTCTTCGGGCTGATGCCGGTGAGCAGGTTCGGCGAATCGAAGTAATTCCCCAGCGGCGCCCTGGAGAGCAGTTGCACGCCCGCGGTGAAGACGACGCCGATTGAACACGTCGTGATGATGCCGACGAGCGTCGAGAGCAGCGTCATCCCTGCCGGCTTGAGTTGTAATCGCTCGAGCGCTGGTTCGGACGAGAATCGCGCCGCGCCGACGGCGACGCAGCCGGCCACGATCACGTTGAACGCCATGATGCCCAGGACGAACTCGGTGGTGATCTGCATCTGCCCGGTAATCGCGACCTGGGCGACGATGACGGCGACGCCAACGCCGATCGTGAGCAGCAGGTATGTCGCAAACGCCACGAAGCCGGTCCAAATCCGCGGCTTCTTCAGGAGCGACGGTGCATACGCGACCGCGTATCCATCCGGCGCGACGTAGGCAGGTAAAGCGATCGGAATGACCGGCGGCGGAACCGCGGCCAGCGGCTCGTACAACTGCTCGCTCATGTCTACGGGAAAGTCATCCACGCCGGCCATCATAGGGACCTCGACGGCGGCGCTGAACGAAGAAAGTGAACAATCCGACGGCGGCGCTGGTTGGCTCGGGAACCAGCGACTGCGCCATCGCCCAATCGGATTGCAGCCCGCTGCCGGAATAGTTCTGCGCCAGTGCGAGCAGGTCGTCGAAGTTCACGTTCGTATCGCTGGTGAAGTCGCCGTCCGTCCAGAGCGTGACGCCGCTTCGCTCGTAATTCTGGGCGAGCAGCAGCAGGTCGTCGAAGTTGACGGCTCCGTCGAGGTTGGCGTCGCCGGCGCGCAGACGGGTCGCGGCAGCGGGGATCGTCACCGCGCCGCCGGTCGGGCCGATATTGGAGGTGTCGACCGCGCCGTAATACTTCGGCCCGACTACATACGGGTAAGTCCAGGCGCCGTTGGCGTCGAGCGTCATCACGTAAGCAGGAGTGCCCTGCGGGTATTCCGGCGTGACCATGAAACGCATGTTGTATTCGTTCAGATCGCCAAGACCGGCGACGTACTTGTAATCCTGAAGGAACGCGCCGCCGGGATACGTCGCGCTCACCGCGGGGCCGCGAAGGTTGGACGCGAGGGTGGCGCCGCCTTCGGTGAGCGAGTTGCGCGCCGCGCCGAGCGCCGTCAGGTCGTCGCGCACTTTGTAGCTGGTGTCGAGGCGCTTGATGGCGCTGCTCGGATCGTTCGGGTTCGCGTAGCCGTACGGGCCGTAGATCGGATAGCCGTCGAACGCGAAGCCGATGATCGGCGAGTGTCGCGAGCCGGTGTTGCCGGCATCGATCTGATTCAGCAGCGCCGTCGGGCCGATGTGGTAGTGATATTGGCCGGGCGTGGAGTTGCCTGGCGTTCCGCCTTGTGGTGCGGAGTGGCCAGGGCCGATGTCGAAGGTCGCGCCTTCGAAGGTGAGGGCATTACGAAACCAGGTGTTGGCGTTGTTGTAGCTCATCGCATCGCCGGGGTTGAAAAGGAGCGCGCCGTTCACCATGACGCCGATGCCGCCGTTGCCGGTCGCGGTCGTACCGTTCACGCCGGGAGTGCGCGGCAGGCGTGAAGTGCGGTTGAGGTTGCGTGCGTACGCGGGGTTGTTGCCATCGGCCCGGCCGATGTCGTGGCTCGGAACGCCGGTATGTTTCACGTAGATGTAGCTGGCATCGAACCAGACTTCCTGGACGTCGCTTTGCGTCAGGCTGACGAAGCTGTTGATCGTCGCGTTCGGGCTGTGGCCGGTCGCGCCGGTGAGGTTGAGCTTGAACGCACCGATGACGTTGTTCCCGGCGAGCGAGTCCGCGCCGGCACTGTGCGTGTGCACCAGCGCCGCGTTGGAGCGATCGATGCCGGCCACTTCCTCGGCGGTGAGCATCGAGTGCGTCGGGCAAGCCAGCACCCATGAACTCACGAGTGATGAGCATGCGGTGAATAGAGCGAGACGATTCATCATGTCCTCCGGTTCCCTGGGCCAACGGGCGTTGGCCTGCTGTTCATCTGAGCAACCGATTGCCGCGCCGTTTAGCGAAAATCCGGCAGAAAAAAACTCGGCCGTGATTCGATTTCCCCGAATGCACGGCCGACACTCCCGACCTTCGGCGAATCGTCTGATCGAATTACTTGGCAGCCGGCTCGGCGGTGATGAGCGACTCGAGCTGCTTGAGCGCATCGTCCGCGCGGTTGCTGCCGCGATAGAGATCGACCAGCTGAAGCCTGATCGCGCGGGCGATGGCCGGGTCTTTCACGTTGGGCAGGAGCTTGTTGAAGTATTCGATGGCGGCATCCGCGCCGCGCGGCTTGAGCAGATCGTTGGCGGTGATGACCGCCGCGACGCCGGCCGCTGTCGGATCGCGCGAGAGGTCGCTGTAGCCGCGGACCAGTTCCATATAGCCGCGCTGCGTGTCCATCGAGGGCATGCGGCGCGGGTCGGGGAAGCGACCCTCAGGGCCGCCCGGTCCGGGTCGTCCCTCAGGCCCGCCACGTCCCTCAGGCCCGCCGCGTCCCTCTGGGCCGGCGCGTCCGGGTCCGCCTGGGAAACCGGGCCCGCCGCGATCATCCGGCGGCGGACGATGGTCGTCGCCCGGGCCGGCAGGCTGCTGTTGGGTCTGCGGGCCGGGGCCGCCGGGAGCTTGTTGCGCGATCAACTGAATCGCCATCGCACTCATCGCCGCAGCCGGCAGGGCCGCGATCAAAATCCACTTCTTCATGACGTTCTCCTTCTTTTTTTTCGAACGTAACGCAGGTTCTTGTGCGCTACGCACCTTGTCGGTTCGCTTGATCGTTGACCGTGTCGGTCGTCGACTCTTCTTGTTCCGAATACGAATCCAGGCTCCCGATCGCCACGCTCGGCAGGCTGAAGCTGATCGACTGAAAGCTCGGCACGAACGACACGGCGGTTTCTTCCGTCACCACCGATTGCCCGGGCACGAGCGTGATCTTCTCTTCGATCGTTTCGGCATTCGTCGCCACGGCGTCCTTATCGCTCGTTCCCGGCGAGAGGACGTCCGGCACCGCCGGCGTCTTCTCGGGATTGGTCGCGACCCTGACTGTCGGATCGATCGGCGTCGTCGGTTTCTGGGCCATGTCGTGCTCGCCGCTTCGCTTCACGATCACGATCGCCACGGTGGCCACGAGCGCCAGCAAGGCCGCGATCGCGAGCGTGCGCTTCCAGGCGGAACTCTGCCGCGGCGGCGCGAGTTGATCGAGCACATCCGCTGCCAGATCGCCCGGGTAGCGGAGCGAGTTGTACTCGCTCTTGGCCTGCTGAAGTTGTTCTCTGAGTTTCGACATCATCTTTCTTCTCGGAATTCTTAAACACGAAGACACGAAGCCACGAAGTTGTCGTTTGACGGTCCATCGTCACTTCGAGGTTTCGGGTCCTTCATTTTCATGTTCTCAATCCGTCTGATTCTTAAACACTTCATTCGATTCATCCGAATCCACGCCGAGCACGTTCCACCTGCGAGTGACAACTTCGTGGCTTCGTGGCTTCGTGGCTTCGTGGTTTGCCCTTCTTCACACATCCGACCGATCTCCCACCAGCTTCGCCCGCAGCGCCCGCATGGCCGCGAAGAGCGTCGCCTTGACCGTTCCCTCGGCACACTCCATCACCGCGGCCGTGTCGGCGACGCTCAACTCCTCGAAGAAGCGGAGCGTCACCACCTGGCGTTGGCGGTCCGGCAGTTCTGCCAGCACCTTGCGCAGGGCGGCCGAGTCGTCGAGGAAATCGAGTTGCTTGTCGTATCCTTCCTCAGACGTGCTCGGCTCCGGCGCCGAGTTCAGATCCGCGCCGATTCGCCGACGCCGGATCTCTCTGCAAACGTTCAACGCGATGCCAAAGCTCCAGGTCTTGAAGCTGCTTCGCCCGTCGAATCGCGACATCGATTTCAGCACGCGGAGTGCCGTCTCCTGGACGGCGTCCTGTGCACGCTCGGGGTCGCGAAGCTGCGAACAGCAGAAGCGAAACCAGTGATCCTGCATCGCGCGAAGGAGCCTCGACTGTGCGTCGCGTTCTCCTTGGCGGGCGAGTTGGATCGTGATGTCGTCCACCGTTGTCCTGAATAAGTGAGCCGAGGCGAAACGGCGTTTAGTCCGCCGCGTCGAAGGGTCTTGCGCTTCGGGCGAGAGCGTAGCCGGGATGCCGCGGCACATTCCCGCTTTTAATTTCTTTGCGGCGAACTCCCGCTTTCGCGCCCGCATCGTGCGAGACCCGAAAAGTCTTGCATTTCGTTGCATTTCGACGCATTCGGCAGAACGGCCAGTTACACGCCTGTCAAACGTAAATACATATTCGAAATGCACTTGTGTAATATACACAGGCCTAGCGAGCCGGTGCGATTCGGGTTGCATCACGTTGGGCGGCGCCTCGCATATCTTGCATCGACATGCCCGACCGAGTCGTGCGAACGCCCAGAGCGCCGCGAAAGCCGAGATGAAGGTGGGATGACCCATCCCCCTTCCCGTTCGCGCTGCGCTGCCGCGCGATTCTGCGCAGCGCGCGGCGATTGGCGCCTCCGCGCAAACGCGTGTCTCAGCACGATTTGAATCAAGGGGAACGCGACGTCGATCTGCGCGTCATCCGGCGAATCCGGCCGCCACGGTCTCGTCGATTGCCCTTCCGTCTCATTTTTCCGTCCCCCGTGTTCGTATTGTCGTTTCTCGGCCGGTGCGTGACTTCTCGCCACGGCTTGTCACGATGCGATCTCATGCGAATCAAACCGCTTGCCGTCGTGCTGCTCTTCTCGGCCGCGTGCTTCGCCGACACTCACTCGTTCAAGCCCGGAGATGAGCCCGCGCTCCAGATGGCGCTCGACGCCGCGCAGCCCGGCGACGTCTTCCGCTTCGCGCCGGGCACGTATCACTTCAAGGAGACGATTCGCCTCAAATCGAGCGGCACCGACGACAAGCCGATCACCTTCGAGGCCGAAGCGATCAACGATCGGCCGATCTTCGACTTCTCCGAGCAGCCGTACGGCAAGGAGAGCCGCGGCATCCAGATCAACGCCGACCGCACGATCCTCCGCGGCATTGAGGTCGTCGGCGCCGGCGACAACGGCATCAACGTGGCCGGTTCGTTCAACACCGTCGAGAGTTGCCGCGTGCACGAGTGTCGCGACTCAGGCATCCAGATCGCCACCGGCGGCGGGCACAATCTCATCACCGGCTGCGACTCGTTCCGCAATGTTGACGTCCCCAACCGCGGCGAGAACGCCGACGGATTCGCCGCCAAGGGAAAGCTCGGCCCGGGCAACGTCTTTCGAAATTGCCGCGCATGGGAGAATGCCGATGACGGCTTCGACTTCTGGGAATCGCCCGAGCCGATCCTGCTTGAGGATTCGGTCGCAATCCGCAACGGCATCAACTTCTGGAAGATCGAGACCTTCGCCGGCGACGGCAACGGCTTCAAACTCGGCGGCAATTTCGTCGCGGGCAACCACACCGTCATCCGCTGCTACACCAGCGAGCAATCGCTCCGCGGCTTCAACCTGAACAACAACACCGGCGCGATCACGCTGATCGACTGCATCGCGACGAATTGCACGGTCGGCTTTTACCTGCCAACCGACCCCAAGGACGGATCGCGGCATGTGGTGAAGGGATGTGTGTCGGTGCACGCGCCGTCGCAGATCGCGCCGAACGCGAAGCAGGAGAACAACCACTTCGACGCGACGACGAAACCGACGGAGTGAGAGTCGTGGGCCCGGAAAGTCTCTGCTTTTACCCCGCGAGCCTGCACGCAGGAGGATGCGCGCAAATGAACGGCGCGCCAAACTCGTCCGATTCCATGGATTACGCGATACCAATTCCGTCTGCGGTGATCGGAAGAATTCCGCCGCTCGAAAAGAGGTATTTCTTGCCTTTGTCGAGCGAGACGGAGTCGAGCAGATCCGGCGACGGTTGCTTGAAAGCGATCGTTGCCCCGCTGTCTGCACGGATCGCCCGCAGGCTTGGTCTCGTAACGAGCCCGACAGCGTTGTACGGCTGCGCGGCTTTCCACACGGCCACGTCGCGCTCTCCCGCAGCGCCATCCGTCAGGATCGTCGTCGCGGGGTGAAGACCGATCACGTAGGCGCCCATCGACGCGCCATTGCTCAGCGTTTTTCGCGTCGTGTCGACGACCCCGCCAGAGGTTGCGCCTGAGCCATATTGGTTCGCGAGTTCCAGCAAGTCGTCGAAGTTGATGATGTTGTTCGGGTCCGATCCGTACCACTGGCTTTCGCTGGAGAGGGAGTGGGACATGCCGAGCGGATTCAGGAGCTTGCCCTTCGCCAATCCGAATTCTTTGCCGCCCTGGCGAATGCGGTACCAGACGAGGCCGCCCTTCTTGCCCATGCGCTCGAGCGACCAGTCGGACGGCAGATGGACGAACTGTCCTGTGACGGCTTTGCGCTCTTTGACTGTCAGTTCGGGCAGTTGGACTTCGCTCGAAGTCAGCGCGGTGATCGCATAGTTGGTCCCGGCGAGAATGGCCGCATTGCTCAAGAACATGAGCGCCGGCATCGGCTCGGCGATGCTGGGAGCGTTGGGGTCGGCGGGCGTGTAGTTGTAGTGCTGGGCGAGCGAAAGCATTCCACTGTAACCCGTGCTGCCACCGTAGTAGATGGAGGAGTGCGTGGGCGGTGCCGGGGTGATGACGTTTTGGTCGCGTGACGAACTGTCGGTCAGTGCCCAGTCGTGCTCCGGATCGAACCAATCCTTACCGCCGTCGCCGTAGCCGTCATCGTGTCCGTCGTCGGAACGCTTGCGGTCGTTGGCATCGCCGCCGAAGAGCGAGTCGTTCCCGTCGCCGCCGTGCAGCGTGTCGTCGCCGCTGCCGCCGTAGAGTTTGTCGCTGCCGGCGCCGCCGTCGAGGGAATCTTCCATTTCAAACCCGAAGAGCACGTCGCTTCCGTCACCGCCAACAAGCGAATCGGGATAAGGTGACCCCCAGATCGTGTCGTTGCCTGCGCCGCCATCATTTCGAAGGCCGACCATGAAGAACGGACTCGGCACAAGCCCCACCCAGGTGCGCAGCAGATCATCTCCCTCGCCGCCTTGCATACTGTAGTCGGAAGTGATCTTGTCGTTTCCCGCACCACCGTCAGCCGCGACGGCTATCGACTTGCTCTGGATGACATCTTCGCCGGCGTCGCCGGTGATGAAGCCGCCATTCATTTGAAACTCGTTGATCAATAGGTCGTCGCCATCACCGCCATGAAAATCGACATTTCTGCTGAGACTTGGGGTGACAATGCGATCGTCGCCGGCATCGCCCGCGCAGTTGTATCCGATGAGCCGGTCGTTCCCGTCGTCGCCGCTGAGAAGCACCGAGTAGTTCGACGAGATATTGGCGCCGCTCGGCGACACGTAGTCGCCGTGATCGAACAGATAGTCGTCGCCCCGGCCGCCTCGAACCGTGTCATTCTTGCCTGAGAACTGCGAATTCCACACGGCTTCGACGTAGTCATTTCCATCGCCGGCATCGATGAAGTTGCCGCTGTCGGTGGATTGACCCCTCGCGTCGATCTGTCTCGTTTCGGTTTCGACAATGCGATCGTTTCCGCCGGCGGCGAAGATCCAGTCGGCCTGATTCCCGCCATTGATGGAGTCCTCACCCTCGCCCGACGAAATGCTGTCGATCCCGTCTCCGCCGTAGATCGTATCGTTCCCATCAAGGCCGATGATTGAGTCGTTGCCAGCGTCGCCGACGACAACGTCATCCCCCGCGCCGGCGTTCACAAAGTCATTTCCCGCGCCGGCGGAGACGCGGTCGTTGCCGCTGCCGCCGATGATCGTCTCGGCATGGGGCGAGCCGTCGGCCCGGTCGTTGCCGGGGCCGAGGTCGATATTCAGGTACGCCGGGTGGGCATCGTACAGCTCGCCGATGCGGACCCTGTCGTTGCCGGCCAGCGCGTTGATGTTGATCACCTTGAAGCTACCGAGCAGGAAGACTTTTTCGTCACCGTTGACCTTCACCGACATCAGGTTGATGACCTGCGGGTGCACGCCGATGACGATCTCATCCTTGCCGGCCGTGCCTTCGATGCTGAGCGTCTCTTTGACGACGCTGACGCTGAGCAGGACGCGCTGCAGGAGTTGTTCGACGCGCGGGTGACGGGTACGGCGGACGAGGCGTGACTTCACGGTGATTCCTTCCCCAGATTCTGAACTGCGAACCGGAAAGGATCGTACCGTAAACCATCCGCGAATCACCAAAAATCTTGCCACACCTTCGAGAACGAACGGATACGCAGGCGGATAGCCACGAGCTTGCGCGCGGACCGGTCTTCGCAGCGCGAATCAACCGCGCGCTCGTGAACAACACGGGTCCCTCACTCCGGGATCCAGCTCATCTTCCCATCGATCTGCAACACCGTCTGCGCGAGGAGTTCGGCACATGCCTGCAGATCGGTCAGCGAGCAGACTTCCACCTGCGTGTGCATGTAGCGGTTGGGAATGCCGATCAACCCGGCGGCGGTGCCGGCGCGGCTGATCTGCATCGCGTTGGCATCCGTCCCGGTGCCGGCGGGCTCGGCTTCGAATTGATGGGGGATCTTTTTCTTCTCGGCCGTGTGGACCATCAGGTCATACAGCTTGTGGTTGATGTTGGCGCCGCGGGCGATGCATGCACCTTTGCCCATCACGATGTCGCCGGCGACTTTCTTTTCCGCGCCGGGGTTGTCGGTGGCATGGGTAACGTCGACGGCGATGCCGACGTGCGGATCGATGCCGAAGCAACTGGTGCGCGCGCCGCGCAGGCCGATCTCTTCCTGAACCGTCGCGACGGCGTAGAGCGCGCACTTGAGCTTGCCGGTCTCGGCGGCGATGCGCAGCGCTTCCATCACCACCCACGTACCGACCTTGTTATCCAGACCGGGACTGGTGAACAGGTCATCGCCCAGGCGGGTCATGCCCAGCGCGTAGGTGACCGGGTCGCCAACTTTCACCTTCTTCATCACCTCCGCCTTCTTTCCCAGGCCGGTATCGATCCAGAGGTCGGTGCGTTCGACCTTGCCGTTGTTGCGCTCTTCGGGCTTCATGAGGTGGATCGGCTTGCGTCCGATGACGGCGGGAATCGGGCCGCTCTCGGTGTGGATCGTGAGCAGGCTGCCGGGCAGGACGGTGTTGTCGATCCCGCCGACGGCATCGAAGTAGATGAAGCCTTCATCATTGATGTATTTCACCATCAGGCCGATCTGGTCCATGTGGCCGGCGAGCATGACGCGGGTCTGCCCTTTCGGGTTGGCACAGACGATGACGTTACCGTGGACGTCGGTTTCGATCGTGTCGGCGAACGGCTTCATCCGCTTGCGGATGATGCGCGCGACCGGCATTTCGAAGCCGGATACGCTCGGCGTCTCTTCGATCTGCTTGAGGAACTCGAACGACTCTTTGGACATGGGGAGGGTGTCTTTGCTCATGGGATTCCTGACGTTAAACGAAGTGACGAAACATGGACAACCGAAGTCGCGCAAATCCAACGTGTAGCCCGCGAGCCTGCTCGCACGGGCGCGCCCCATGCGCGAGCAGGCTCGCGGGCTACACGGGATGCGCCGTCGGACCGGAGTGCTATTCGCGTGAAGCGACACGCAATTTGAGATACGCGATACGCGACTGATCGTCCGATTGGATCGCGCCAACCCCCTCGGGTATCGTCCGCATCCGGCTCGAATCTTCCGACTACCCGGTCGCGAGGATCGTGCGAATGGAGGAGGCCAACCATGGTCGCGGAAACACTTCGGCTTGCCGATTTTGACATCACGTCCGAGCGCGGATTTCTTACGCCTTACGACATGGGAGCCGTGCCGCTGCCGGGCGAGTTTGACCCGATCGTCGCCGCCGGCAAAGCGCTGCCGCACCTGATGGTGTCGGGACGGGTGAGGACGTTTCTGGATCGGCTGCCGCAGGTGGATGTGGCGCGTCTGCTTCCCGTTTTGAGCGATGCGCAGCGCCGGTTGCTGATGGTTCGCTACTCGTTCATCGTGCAGGCGTACGTGTGGGGAGAGTCGACGCCGCCGGCGAAGCTGCCGAAGAATCTCGCCGTGCCCTACTGCGACCTGGCGGATGCGATCGGCCAGTTCCCGCTGCTGCCCTACTCTTCTTACACGCTCGACAACTGGCACAAGCTCGACCCATCCGGCGAGATCACGCTCGACAACATCGGCGTGATCCAGAACTTCCTCGGCGGGCAGGATGAAGACTGGTTCGTGATGGTTCACATCGAGATCGAAGCCAAAGCCGGCGCCGCGCTGGCGGCCATCCCGCACTTGCTCAGCGCGGTCGATCGCGCGGATCGGTCACAGGTTGTTCAACACCTTCAGGCGGTTCTGGGCGCGTGGGAGAAGATCAATCCGGTGTTCGACCGCATGCCCGAGCGCTGCGATCCGTACATCTACTTCCACCGCGTCCGGCCTTACATCCACGGCTGGAAAGGCAACCCGGCGCTCGGTGAGGGACTGGTGTACGAAGGCGTCTCGAAATACGGCGGCAAGGGACAACTCTTCCGCGGGCAGACGGGTTCGCAGAGTTCGATCGTGCCGACGATGGATGCGCTGCTGGGCATCGGACACGAGAACGATCCGCTTCGCGAGTACCTCGACGAGCTGCATCAATACCGCCCGCCTAGGCATCGACGGTTCATCGAGGAAGTCGGCAAGCGGAGCACGGTGCGCGCGTTCGTACGAGATTCGCGCGATGCGCAGATGACGACGCTCTACAACGCGATCGTCGAAAAGGTTCAGGCGTTCCGCACGCGGCATCTCGAGTACGCGGCCAACTACATCAACAAGCAGGCGAAGGACGCGGCAGGCAACCCGACCGACGTGGGCACCGGCGGCACGCCGTTCATGAAGTATCTGAAGAAGCACCGCGACGAGAGCGGGCAGCACCTGCTGCCGATGCCGTGACGGTGCCGGCACAAATGAATCGGGTTCCTCAGGCAGGGGTTTGCCAATCCTTCGAGCCCACCGCAAGCAAAATCCGTCCGGAAACCGTCCGTTTTCACATCAGGTTCACGAAAACCGATCTTATCGGCCCCGGATAATCGCGGCGATCCATTCCACACAACAAGTCGCTCCAAATTCATCCCCACGCTCGTGAATCTGGGGATGAAACACGCCGATCTCCATGCAGGGGCCCGTTTGCGTGTCACGTTAGTTCCACTCCCGGATCGAATCGGTTCACCGATTCGGCATCCCGAGAGGCGGAAATTATCTGGAGGTCATCTAGTGATTCGGAACTCGCTCAAGCTTGCTCTCGTCGGAACCGTTTTCGCCCTCGTCTCGTCGGCGAACGCCTCCCCGACGCCTTGGGATGTTCCCACCGGCTCACAGCCAACCTTTAACTTCTCCAGCGGACAGACCGCCGCCGGCAAGCTCGGCAGCGGCGTCTCGACCGGCTCGGGTTTCTTCTTCACCCCGGTCAACTTCGTCGCCTCGGGCACCCCGTCTGATCTCCAGAGCGATACGCTCTCGGTCATCCTCAATGCCAAGCCGAACCAGATGTTCACCAACATCAGCTCGAGCATCCTCGGCGACTACACGATCTTCGGCGTCGGCTCGGCCAACGCGACGGGCTCGCTCAAGGTGACCAACCTCGACACCAGCGCGATTCTCAGCTCGCCGCTCGCGTTCAACAATCTTCCCGCCGCCACCGACACCACCGCCGACGGCGGCTGGGACGGCGCGACCGCCCTCGCCCTTCCTGCCGGCTGGACGAACATCAAGGTCGAGATGGAAACCTCGCTCCTGGCCGAAGGCACGCAGGGCGTGAGCCTCATCCAGGGCAAGGACGGCGAGATCGGCGTGACGACGGCCGAGATTCCGCTCCCCGCGGCGGCACTGGTCGCCCCGGTGCTCGGCGTACTCGGCTGGCGCGCCAAGAAGAAGTTCGCCAGGTAATTCGCGATTCAACATGTCTCCGTGCCAAAGTCTTTGGTGTCGGAGGGGACCAACAAACCGCCGGGCGTTCGCGCCCGGCGGTTCTGTATTGGTGAGCAGACCCTCGCACCGATCTTCACGCCGCGGGATCACGCTGATCCCTCCGATGCCACGTCTCCCTGCCCGATATTTCTTGACCAATGTTCTCGCTTCTGCGTAGTGTGTTGATCCAGCCAATTCATCGGGATGCTTCGATCCATCAGGCCAAGTCGTTTGCCCGCAGCAGTGATGCTGTTGGGTCTGGAGGCCGCTCATGTCCGCCCGAAACCCCGCAGTGTCGTTTTCGATGTATTCGATCGAACAACTCGAAGAGCGCCGACTTCTCGCACAGCTCAATGCGATGGTCGCAGAGCAATTGGCTCGCGAGGTTTCCTACCGCACGTTGAACAACGGCACGACGGTGCAGTTCCAGGGCGCGAACATTCCCTACGTCGTCAACGATCAATGGCATGATGCCAAGACGGGCTTCGACGCGTACGGCCTGACAAGTGCCGACAATGGCCCCTGCCTGGTGCTGCGCGGCAGCGAGTTCCTGAGCACACAGTTTCAGTACAAGGACCTGGCGAGTGACGCCAACCCGCTGGGCATCGGCTACGACCAGTTCGCGGCGAACTGGGATTCGGTCCGCGTGTGGCTCAAGAAGCAGAACGCGACGATCGATTTCGTCGGCCACAGCCTCGGCGGCGCACTGGCGCAGTGGTTTGCGGCGCTCTGGAGCAACGCGACCGACGCAGGCGCCGGGGCCGGCAACTTTCCCGTCGATCAGGTCTTTACGTTCTGTTCCCCAGGCATCAGCGACAGCCGAATCGTCAACCCGTTCCTGTTGACCTATGCGTCTGGCGCGGCGGGGCTGTTGTCCGGGCCAGGATTTAACCCGGCGCGGGCGCATCACGTCGAGCATCACATCGCGCTGGGCGACATGGTCTCGATGGGCGGCGAGAAGTTCATTGCGGGCACCGTCATCACCTATAGCTGGTCCGATCTCAATCTCATCAACAAGCACATTCGCCCGTTTCTGAACGCGGCGGTAAGTCCGACGGCGGCCGACCTCATCGGAACCCCCGCCCCCGCGCCGACGGTGGGCGCGCTGCCGATCGCCACGCTCAACGCGGGCGCTTATGTCCACAACGATGCCGACTACCGCGCCGTCGTCGCGACCGTCCAACTGGTCATCAATGCGGTCGCGCTGGTCGTACCCGCGGCCGTGCCTTTGCGGCTTGTGCCGGTGATCCTGATGCGTCGCGACACGTGCGAGGCATCGCGCAAGGTGCTGGGCGCGCTGCTCAACGCCATCACGAGTCAGTTCAACCTGACCCTGGCAAACAATGTCTGGACCGTTCAGCTCGGCGGTCAGACGAACGGCCTCTTCAAGGCGAGCTTGTTCGAAATCGACCCCTCGGTGACGCTCACGATCGACAACAACGGCGGCCAGTCGTCGCTCGTCCTGACGGGGAAGATGCGCATCCGCGTGCCGGCGCCCAACATCAATATCCCGGTCCCGGCGATTCTCGGCGGCCCATTCAATGCGGCGAACTTCATCCAGTTGCCGACGCTGGATGTGAACGGCCGAATCGACAAGAACAGCATGTCCGTCGGCGGCAACATGACCTTGTTGGGCAACCTGGCCACGATCAACGGCAACATCACCTTCAACTGGACGGCCGGGCAGATGGTCGTCAGTGGCAATTCGAACTTCATGGACAGCTTCGTCACGACGAGCGGAGACATCACCATCCACCCGGACCTGTCGATCACCAGCGCCGGGGTCGGCAATGCCAGCATGCCCGCGAGCCTTCCGCTGGTGGGAGGCTCGCAGCTCGCCGACGGAACCTACGACTTCAAGTTCGACCCGAACAATCTGCCGGCCAGCTATATGGAAGCGATCGGCCTGAAGGAGACGTTCGGCGGATTCGGGCCGACGCTTCGCGCCGGCGCGCGGTGCACGCTGGCGCCGAGTCTGACCGCCATTCTCGGCCGGAAACGCGTGCGCGTCTTCGCGTCCGGCCGCGCGCCGACGCCGAACTTCGCCGGGTTTGACGTTGCGCCGGGGCAACAGTGGCTCGTGCTCGATGCCGCGTGGCAGAACCCGAACCCGGGCACGCAGATCGAGCTGATCCGTCCGGACGGCGTGGTGATGACCGAGTCCGACATCGCCTCCGACCCGAATGCCGAGCTCTTCAGCGCGTTCAACAACAGCACCTCACGCGCCGCGATGGTCCTGCTGCCGATGCCCGGCACCTGGCAGATTCGCCTGCCGGTGTTTGCGTCGCTGGGAACGATGGATTTCAACGGCTTTGTCGACAAGATCTCGCCGATGGCATCGTTCTCCTTGCCGACGGGCGGTCAGCGGCGCGAGCCGGTTCACATCCACCTCGACGTCATCGATGTCAACGCCGACACCACCGTAACGCTCTATTTCGATCCCTCCGGCGCCGGCGAAGGCGGCGAAATCCTGGCGGAGGGTCTGATTCCGGTCGGCGGCGCGCTCGACTACACCTGGGACGTGTCGAACGTCGCACTGGGCGACCAGTTCGTGTATGCCGAGCTGGTTTCCCCCGACATTGCGACCACGACCGTCATCTCGCCTCCCGTCCATATCACCGAAGTGCGGCCGGAATACGATGGCGGCGTGTTCAACTTCGAATACAACCACTCGATCTCGCTGGTCTTCGATGAAAACGTCGGCGCGTCGCTCAGCGCCAGCGACTTCCTGTTGACCAACCTCACGACTGCCACCATTTACACCGGCGCACAGCTCGCGTTGAGCTACGATCCTTATCTCTCTACGGTGACGATCACGGTTCCCGGCGCATTCTCCAACGGCCAGTTCGGAATCCTGCCGGACGGCAACTATCACCTGAGCTCGGCCGCGCCGTTCATCACCAACAGCGATGGTGAGATCCTGGAGACCAACGTCTCGCTTGACTTCTACTTCCTCAATGCCGACTTCGACCGCGACCGCGACGTCGATTTCGACGACCTGCTCACCCTCGCGCGAAACTACGACGAGGTCTCGTCGCTGTTTTTCAACGGCGACACCACTTACGACCATCGCGTCGGATTCGACGACCTGCTGGCGATGGCGCAGCGCTACGGATTGTCACTGTTTTCGACGATGCCGATGGCAGGCGCGACGCAGCGACACACCGATCGCACGCTGGCAGTCGAGATCTGAAGCGGGGTAAAGCGGCCGCATGGGCGACGTCTATATGGGCTCGCGCAACATCTCGACGGCAGACGCGTTGAACCCGAGCCGCTGAAAGAATGCGCGCGCGGAATCGTTGCGCGCGGCAGTGATGAGCCGGATCGCAAGCCAGGGATGGCGCTGCGACGCCCACTCGAGGAACTGATCCATCAGTTCGCGCGCAATTCCTCGGCGCCGACTTTCCGGGATGACAAACAGGTCATGGAGATAGATCGTCCGTGGCGACCAGTGCCGGGTGGATTCTTCCTCGACCTCGGCAATGAGGTATCCGCTCGCCTGACCGGCGATCGACGCGACCAGCGCCAGGCCGCCGTCCTTGTTCGACATCAGATGTTCAAGCCACCCGCGATAGGCGCCGTCCATCGGCTGCGCTGTCGACCAGCGCGTGGTATCCCATGCGAGATGTTCCGCATGAATCTGCCGCTGCATGGTAAGGATCGGTTCAATGTCGGCGATCGTCGCCCGGCGGATGTCTGCCATAGGAATAGTCTAGGAGATTCCCAAGGCATTTGCGTTTGCGCGCCGAATTGGGCGTAATGCCGTCGATGTCGCTGGAGTTCGTCTCATCGTTTCTCGCCCAGGCCACCGAACCGGGCGGGCCGCTATCGGAACTGCCGTCCAAGTACACGTTTGTCGACTACGTCTTTTCCGTGCTCGGCAATCTGATCAGCAACGCGGTCGTCGCGCTCTTCATCGTGAGCGGCCTGGCACTCTATTACCTGCAGAAAAAGTTCGAGCGCCTGCAGGCCGACAAGGACACTCACGTCGCCTATGCCGTCGCCCAGCACCGACGCAAGGAGCAGACGCTCACCGACTTCACCGACGGCATCCCGCAGAACCTTTCGATGGTGTACGAGATTTTCCTGAAGCGCAGCTACCTGCGCCGACTGGCGAAGTTCAAGCCGGCGGAGCGCGAGCCCTACAACGACGGCCGCACCTATAAACAGATCTCGCTCGCATACGAGCGCGATGTGCGCATGTGGCTCACGCAGTGCCAGCATTTCACTTCGCTCTGCACCCAGGTGCGCAGCCGATTTGATTCGGCGGCGATCGACAGTACCGTCACCCGCCTGCGCGAACTTTTCGAGGCGCTTATCGAGCTCACTCCGTCCGTTCCGGTCATCCAGGCGGTGCTCGACCAGATCGAGAAGATCGACACACTGGCCGGCTCGGCAACGGACATGGCGCCGGAGATCAAGGCGATCCGTGAAGCGCTGGCAAAGTCGCTGGAGGCCGATCCCAACCTCCACTTCGACCGGTTGTCTTCCAACCGGACGGCCAAGTTGTGCGCGACATGGATTGACAAGCTTTTCAATCTCTGCGTTGATCAGATGGGACTAGAGCTGCGGCAATTGCCGGTGGAAGGATTGAAAGCCAAGAAGAAAGACGTCAAGCATGTTGAACGGGGAATAAGACTGGACCAACAGGCCGAGGCGATGACCCGGCAAGGAGAATCGATGCACGAACGAAAACAACGAATCGGAATGATCGCAGTCGTATTGACCGGCGCCATCGCCGCGATGATGGCCGGCGGCTGCGCCAACTACGGCGGCAGCGTGCCGATCGACGACGACGCCGGCGTCCAGGGCAAACACCCGCCGGGCTCGGTCGATGCGAGTGTCCCGATCGACGACGACGCGGGGATTCAAGGCAAGGACAACGCGCCCAAGCCGTAGCGTCTGACTGACCTGAAAATTCGAAGTGAAGAGGCCGCAGGCACTGCGGCCTTTTGCATTTCATTTGACGTGTAACGTTACGCGTTATACGTTCGCTTGGAATGATACGTGGGTTTCGGTGCCAGGCGACGCAGGAACTGTTTGAGAAAGGCAACTGTCGGCGATTTCGATCGATCGAGCCGGTTGCGACTCGGAAACTCGCGCAGCTTGATGCGGCCGAAACGCTGGCGTTTCTTCGATCGCCGCCGGGCAATCGGCTTGAACGGTTGCGAGGCGATCGAAAGGGTCAACATAGCATTCGGATCAATGGCCAGTTCCGCATCTGCTTTCGTTGGACGCCCGATGGTCCGGCCGATGTGGAGATCGTTGATTATCACTGACAGGGCAATGAAATGTTCAAGAATGGAATGCGCCCGGTTCACCCCGGCGAAGTACTGCGCGAGGATTTCCTCATTCCTCTAGGAATGAGCGCGCGAGCGCTCGCGCTTGCGCTGCATGTTCCACCGCCAAGGATCAACGACATCGTCCGCGGCCGTCGGTCGGTTACCGCCGACACCGCCATGCGCCTGGCACGCCACTTCGGCGGAGATGCGCGATCGTGGCTCAACCTTCAGGTTGCCTACGATCTCCGCGTTGCCGAGATCCGCTCCGGAAACAGAATCGCCCGAGAAGTTGCGCCATCGGCAGCGTGAGCAAGCGTTGGCGTTGCGGCATTTCGTTAACGCATCGCGTTCATCTGCCGATCCAGGATCTCGCGCGAACGCTGCTTGGTCACGATGAAGTCGACGCGATTCTTAAACCCTTCGGCGTTGAGCTTGTAGCGCTTGCCGTCCATCGGGTCGACGTATTCGATCTCGTCGAGCCGGTACTTCGCCGGGCCTTTGCCGACGCCGAGCGCTTCGGACTGGTCGCGGCGGACGCCGTGCTGCTCGCCGATGCCCTTGAGCACTTCGCCGAACATGCCGTTGGCGGCTTTTGAGCCCTCACTCGTCTTCACCGGGACATAGCTGGTGGCGTAGACGACGACCGCGTGGCCCATCTTCGCGTTCGCGCCGCGCAGACCGACGATGGCCGGGTTCTGCGTGCTGATCGCGTCGATCAGGTCGTCGCTGCTGGCCGACCACGGCGCGGTCTGGCCGATGGCGAAATCGACGGCATCGAAGTGGGCGTTGCCGCTGAGCAGCACTTCGCCGCCGTGCTGGGCGACGCGCTCGCGGTAATCCGGGTTGAGGGCGAGCATGATCTCCTGAAGCCCGGCGGCGCGGGCCTTGCTCTCGTCGCCTTTGCTGACGTTCGTGATCTGCTCCGCGAGTTTCTCCTGGGTGATCTCGTTGTTGCCGTAATACTTGTGAACCATCTCCGCGCTGGCGGCCCAGCACCAGACCGGCGTCTCCTGCTTCACGGCCACGTCCTTAAAGTTCGGGCACTCGGCGCGGACGCGATCCTTGTTCTCGGCCTTGGCCTCGGCGGCGGTGGCGTTGTTCACGCTGGAAGATGTGCAGCCAGCCAAAGCAAGAACAGAAACGGCACCACACGCGAGTCGGACGAACTTGTTCATGAATGGATCTCCTCAAAGTCATGCGAAAAGCTATCGCGACGCCTGCCAACTGGCAAAACGCAACGCGGCTTTAACAGCAAACACGAGAGGCACCGGAAACCCTCAACGGAAATCGCGCCACGGGTGTTCGAACCCAGGGATCGAGTTCGCGTTCGACTTCACACCCGCTGCGACAGCTTCGCCGCCTTCGCGTCGATTTCCTTCTGATGCTTCACCACCCGCCGATAGTCCGTCGGCATCACCTTCACGAAGTAGCGCGATTCCTTCTCCCAGTTCACCAGCACGTCCTTGGCCTTGGTGCTGCCGGTGGAGTTGGCGTGGTTTTCGAGCAGGCGTTTGATCGTCGCGACGTCTTCGTCTTCAAGCGGGTCGTTCAGGTCGACCATTTCCTGGTTCACCAGGGACGGGAAGGTGCCGCTGTCGTCGTACACGTACGCGATCCCGCCACTCATGCCGGCGGCGAAGTTGCGGCCTGTGGGTCCGAGGACAACGACACGGCCACCGGTCATGTATTCGCACGCGTGGTCGCCGACGCCTTCGACGACGGCGCTCGCGCCGGAGTTGCGGACGCAGAAGCGCTCGCCGACGACGCCGCGGAGGTAGATCTCGCCGGCGATCGCGCCGTAGGCGATCACGTTGCCGGCGATGATGTTGCCTTCAGGCTTGTAGCCCGCGTCGGCCGGCGGATAGACGACGATGCGCCCGCCCGAGAGGCCCTTGCCGACGTAATCGTTGCTTTCGCCTTCGAGTTCCAGCGTGATGCCGCGGGAGAGGAACGCGCCGAAGCTCTGCCCGGCCGAGCCGGTGAACTTCAGGTGAATCGTATCGTCCGGAAGCCCGGCGAAGCCGAACCGCTTGGCGACTTCGCCGCTGAGCATCGTGCCGACGGTTCGATTCGTGTTCTTGATCGGGAACTCGGCATTGGTCTTTTGCGCGCTCTCGCGTGAGCGGGCCATCAGCGTGCTGGTGGCCGCGGCGATGAGCTGGTTATCGAGCGCGCGCTCGATGCCGTGATCCTGCTTCATCGAACGGCGGATCGTGTCGCCATTGCGGATCGGCGGCTGGAAGAGGATCGCGTCGAGATTGAGCGACTTGGCCTTCCAGTGATTGCTGACATCGGCGAACTCGAGCTTGTCGACCCGGCCGACCATCTCGTCCCACGTGCGGAAGCCGAGCTGCGCCATGTACTCGCGCATTTCCTCGGCGACGAAAAACATGTAGTTGACGACATGTTCAGGCGTGCCGGTGAACTTCTTGCGGAGTTCGGGATCCTGCGTGGCGATGCCGACAGGACAGGTGTTGAGATGGCAGACGCGCATCATCACGCATCCGGTGGCGATGAGCGGCGCCGTGCTGAAGCCGATTTCCTCGGCGCCGAGCAACGCGGCGATGACGGCGTCACGGCCGGTCTTCATCTGGCCGTCGGCCTGCAGCGTGACGCGGCCGCGCAGGCCGTTCATCACGAGCACCTGCTGGGTCTCGGCGAGGCCGAGTTCCCACGGCAGGCCGCAGTGCTTGAGCGAGGTGAGCGGCGAAGCGCCCGTGCCGCCGCCATCACCGCTGATGAGAATGTGGTCGGCCTTCGCCTTGGCGACGCCGGCGGCGACGGTGCCTACGCCGACTTCCGATACGAGCTTCACGCTCACATCGGCGGCGGGGTTGGCGTTCTTGCAGTCGTGGATGAGCTGCGCGAGGTCTTCGATCGAGTAGATGTCGTGGTGCGGCGGCGGCGAGATGAGGCCGACGCCGGGCGTGCTGTGGCGTACGGCGGCGATGTACTCATCCACCTTGTGGCCGGGCAGTTGGCCGCCTTCGCCGGGCTTGGCGCCCTGGGCGATCTTGATCTGCAGCTGCGCGGCGTTCACGAGGTATTCGCTCGTGACGCCGAATCGGCCGGACGCGACCTGCTTGATCGCGCTTCGCCGCCAGCTTCCATCCGCATCCTTGAGGAAACGATTCGAGTCTTCGCCGCCTTCGCCGGAGTTGCTCTTGCCGCCGATGCGGTTCATCGCGATGGCCAGCGTTTCGTGGGCTTCCTTGGAGATCGAGCCAAAGCTCATCGCGCCGGTGGCGAAGCGCTTCACGAGGCTGATTGCCGGCTCGACTTCTTCCAGCGGGATCGGATTGCAGTTCTTGAACTGCAGCAGGCCGCGGATCGTCGAGCGGGCGCGGGCTTCGTCGTCGACGGATCGCGAGAACTCCTTGAAGAGCTTGAAGACGTCCGGCCGGAACATGGACGGGCCACCCCGGGCGCCCCCGTTGACATCGGGGACGTCGTCGATGTCGCGATCGGTGCTCACATCGGCCATGCCCTCGGGGTCGAAATCGTGTTCGATCTTCGCGGCGCGGACGGCGTGCTGCAGCCGGGCGACGCTGATCGGGTTCCACTGGTGCGCTTCACCGTCGCGTCGCCACTGGTACTGTCCGCCCGCGTCGAGGACATCTTCAGTCTGCACGGTGATCGGCGGGAAACCGCGGCGATGGCGGATCAGCGATTCGCGCGCGATGACGTCCAGCCCGATGCCGCCGATTCGGCTTGCGGTGCCGGTGAAGTACTGTTCGATTGCGTCCTTCGAGATGCCGATCGCCTCGAAAATCTGCGCGCCGCGATAGCTCTGCACCGTGCTGATGCCCATCTTCGACGCGACCTTCAGGATGCTCTTGTTCGCCGCCTTGAGGTAGTTCTTCGTCGCGTCCTCGAGCTTCAGTTCTGACGCGAACAGCCCGTCGGCGTGGAGATCGGCGATCGTATCGAGCGCCAGATACGGATTGATCGCGCCCGCGCCGTAGCCGAGCAGCAGACAGAAGTGATGCGCCTCGCGGGCTTCGCCGGTCTCAATCACCAGCGATGCGCCCGTGCGATTGCCCAGGCGGATCAGATGGTGATGAACTGCCGCCGTTGCGAGCAGCGACGGGATCGGCGCGGTTTCCGTATCGACCCCGCGATCCGAAAGGATGAGGATTGTCGCGCCGTCGGTCACCGCTTGTGCAGCGCTTTCACATAACGCGAGCAGGCTCGCGGCTAACCCGGATTCCCCTTCCGACACGTTGAACGTCATCGGAAGGACGACGCTCTTGAACCCTTCGCGGTTCACGTCGCGCAGTTTCCGGAGATCCCTGTTGCTGATGATCGGCGCCTTGAGCTTGATCATCCGCGCATTTTCGGATTCCTCGCTCAGCAGATTCCCCTCGCGCCCGAGATAGGTGTAGAGCGAGGTGACCATCTCTTCACGGATCGCATCGAGCGGCGGGTTGGTCACCTGCGCGAAGAGTTGCTTGAAGTAATTGAACAGGAGCTGCGGCTTGTCGCTCAGACATGCCAGCGGCGTATCCGTGCCCATCGAGCCGATCGCTTCCGCGCCCGTGGCGGCCATGGGGAACATGAGAATGCGCAGATCTTCGTTCGTGTAGCCGAAGGCATGTTGAAGAGTGAGCAGTGGGCAGTTGGCGGTGGGCAGTGAAGAATCCGCTTTGCCGTTACTGCCCGCTGCATGCTGCCCACGCCCCGCTGATTCCGGCAGCGCCTCGATCGGCACCAGGTGCTCGTCGAGCCACTTCTTCCACGGACGCTTATCGACGAGATCGCTCTTGATCTTGCTGTCGTCGATGATTTTCTTCTTTTCCAGGTCGAGCAGAAGCATGCGGCCGGGCTGGAGCCGCCACTTCTTGACGATGTCTTTCGCGGGCACCGGAAGCACGCCGGCTTCGGAGCCCATGATCAGCAGGTCGTCCTTGGTGATGTAGTAGCGTGCCGGGCGCAGGCCGTTGCGGTCGAGGACGGCGCCGATCTTGTTTCCGTCGGTAAACGCGACGCCTGCCGGTCCATCCCACGGCTCCATCAGGCAGGCGTGGTACTCGTAGAACGCTTTGAGATCCGGGTCCATGAGCGCGTTGTTCTGCCACGCTTCGGGGATGAGCATCATCATCGAATGCTCGACCGCGCGGCCGTTCACGGTGAGGAACTGCAGCGTGTTGTCGAGCGTGGCGCTGTCGGAGGTGCTGTCGGACAGGATCGGGAAGAGCGAATTGAGTTCGTCGCCGAACTTCTCGCTGCTGAGGCTGCCGTACCGCGCTTTCATCCAGTTGCGGTTGCCTCGGAGCGTGTTGATTTCGCCGTTGTGAGCCAGATAGCGGTACGGGTGCGCCAGCCGCCACGACGGGAACGTGTTGGTGCTGAAGCGCGAGTGGACGATCGCGTAGCTGGATTCGAAATCCGGATCAGACAGATCGGGATAGAAATCGCGCAGCTGGTGAGCCGTGAGCATGCCCTTGTAGACCATGCGGTTGGTCGACATCAGGTTGACGTAGAAGATGTCGCGGGCCACCTCAGGCGCATCGGGATCGAGCTCGACCCAGTTCTCGACGCGCTGGCGGATCAGGTACAGACGGCGGTTGAAGTCCTTGCGGTCGTAGAAGCTTTCGTTGTAGGTGATGAAGATCTGGATGATCTTGGGCATCTGCGAGCGCGGGGTCGGGCCGCACGCGCTCGGGACGACCGGCACATCGCGCCGGCCGATGATCTTCATGTCGTAGTACGCCAGCAGCTCGGCGAACTTCTTTTCGCACGCCGTCCGTGCCGAGACGTCGTGGGGCAGGAAGACCATTGCGACGGCGTAGTCGCCCTTCTTGGGCAGCGTGAAGCCGAGGCGCTTGGCTTCCTTGCGGAAGAACTTGTCCGGCGTGCCGACGAGGATGCCCGCGCCGTCGCCGCTGTTTTCTTCGCAGCCGCACGCGCCGCGGTGTTCCATGTTTTCGAGCATCGTCAGGGCTTTATCGACGATGTCGCGGCTGGACTTGTTTTTGATCTGCGCGATGAAGCCGAACCCGCAGTTGTCGTGCTCGTACTCGGGCAGATAGAGGCCTTGTGCGGGGGGAAGACCGGGTCGTCGTGATGAAGCGCTCATTTCGTCCTGCAAAACTAGATGCTGCGTCGCGGGGCCAAATCGATTGACCTTCTCTCCGCGACGTCGAAACCGAAGACAGACGCATATCCTCGATCGGCGGCCAAAGGACTTCTCGGGCACCGAAAAGCCTACTCTGCAAGCCGACTCCGCCCGGGAGTTTAGCCGCTCACCTGTCATGCCAGCGGCGAACTGACCCATGAAATTTCCGCGGGGGTGCGCGGGGTGGCATCTTAGCAGAAAATCCCCCGCGGCGGCACGAGAAAAGTCCGGCGCCCAAACTCTGCTGTCGGCCCGGGGAACCAGTCCGCCAACGCCCTGCGACCGTCCCGTCTACCGCGTGGGAAGCGGCGAAGTCTCCAGGCAGAGCTTGAAGTGGTCGTTGCCCATCAGCGCGTCATTGTGGGCCAGTGGAGTCGAGACGAACGTTACGCCGCGCGGCGCGATCGTCTGTGGATTCAGGCTCGCATCGGGAATATCTCTCCAGGGGATCTTTCGCTCGTCGAGCAGCTTCTGCAACTGCAGGTTCTCGTCATCCAGGTGTTGCGTGTGGAAGCTGATGAGCCGGGCATCCGGTTGCGTCGTCACGAAATCGACGAAGTACGACAGGCTTCCGTAGGACGCGTCGTACAGGAGCACATCCGAGATGTGGTCGCTCATCCCGCCGAGATGGAGGATGCCGGCCGTCACCTTGTAGCCGCCGGAGTGCGCACCGAGCACGATCTTGCCGACGTGGTTGTTCGAGATCACTTTTTGTTGGGCGAGGTAGTCGGTGATCTGCGTGATGAACCGTTCGAAGCCGCCGGCATCGAGTTCGAGCTTCCCGCCGCCGGAGTCGGGCGCCATGAACGGGCCCTGCGGGACGATGAGGATTGCGTTGGTGTTGAGCGCTGCGAAGTTCTCCGGCAGATTGAACTGCGTCAGCACGTTCGCGACGTTGTTCTTGTGCCCGTGGAAGTGGAGGACGTAATTCACCTTCTGCGTCGGGTCGAATCCCGGTGGAACGAAGATGCCGACGGTCGAGTCGGCGTAATGCTCATCCCGCGAGAACACGTCTCCCGCGACATTTTTGTAGCCGGCATCTCGCGAGGCGTGCGGGTACGGCGCTGTGTCGAACGAGCGGAGCATGAGCCTTCCGCCGGCGACATCCGTCCAGATGTCGCGCGGAAAGGTCGGCTGGGTGGATGGAGCGGTCGCGGGCTGCGCGGAGGGCGTCGTGGGCTGCGTAGAAGGTGTCGCGGCCACCGGCTGCGAAGACGAATCCGCGGCGAGTGCGATGGCCGAACTCGCCGCGAAGAAGATCCAGCCGCAGATCGGTTGCATTCAGGGCTCCGGGATCAGGTGCCGACGCCGCTGATGACCCATGTATACAGGTTGTCGTTCGGGTTGTTGTTGGGAATTTCGATGCGTGCGGTCTCGGTGCCAGTGCCCGACGGCGTGAAGGTGACTGTGAACGTGCCGTTCGAAATCGGCCCGACTACAAAATCGTGTGCATTCGCACCGGTCACGTGGATTGGCGTCGTCTGGTCGGTCAGCGCGGGCGTCGCACCGGCTTCGGAAACATCCGCAAGGAGGGTGAATGACTTGGTGATCGACGTCGACGTCGAGCCGAAGGCTGTTCCGTCGATTGAGCTCGGGGTCGTGTCGCCGTCGGCAATGTCGGTGCTGTTGGCGCCTTGTGCCTTGATCGACGGGCCGATGATGCCAATGGTCGTCGTCTCGAAAATCAGCGGCGTGTTGGGAGGGATATTCGCTCCGGAGCCGGCGCTTCCGTAGGCCTCGTCCGCCGGGATAAAGAGGACGATCTTGTCGCCGGCTTTTGTTCCAACGAATCCTTTGTTCCAGCCGGTGATCACGTTACCGCCGAGGCCAAACGTGAATGGCTCTCGACCGGGATTCAGCGACGAGTCGAAGACCAATCCGTCAGCGCGAAAACCGGTGTAGTTCATCTTCAAGACCACGCCATTGGATGCGGCAATTCCGCTGCCGGTGGTGAGCTTGGCGATCCGCGTGCCGGCACCAGTGATTGCCGACGTCTCCACGCCACGCGCTGCAATGCTGAACGTGTAGCGCGTCTTCTGCGAAACGCTGTAGACGGTGACCGTGGCGCGCTTCACGCCCGCACTGGTTGGGTCGAACTTGATACGGAACGTCGACGCCCCGCCGGCCGCGATGGTGCCGACTGGCTTTTTGGACAGGACGAACTGGCTGGCATCGGTTCCGGTGATGGTCACCCGCGCGCCGGTCAGCGACATGGGCGCATCGCCCTGGTTACGAATTGTGTACTGTCGGCCGGCCTGCGTGATCGGGCCGCTAAGCGCCATTGGCCCGTAATCCGTGAAATCATCCCGGCTGGCGGATGTGTCCCCCGGCGTGATCCGTTGGCCGTTGCCGACGATCTTGATGGAGGCCGCCAACAGCTTGCGGTCTTCGAGTGGTTCAACGGCTGAAAATTTGCTGCGATGCTGGTTCACGAGCTGGCTCCGAAAAGTGCGTACTGGCTGATTTCCCTAACCGATAGACGCTGCAGACTACCCTGAGATTGCAGGTTGGCAATCACGAAGTGATGGCGAGGGACAAATTCCGGCTCGTAGATACTGGGCGGCTACTCTGGTCTGCAGTAAAGCTCCTCGACCTCCGCTGCCACGTCCAGCACCACGGCCCACTTCCGCAAATAGGTCGCATCAAGTTTCGATCTCCAAATATCGAAAACGCCAACCACGTCGCGCATCTGACGTTCGGACTGCGATTCTTTACGCCAAGATAATTTGCTGAGGATGAGATCTTCTGGCGTCTGGATCGATAGCGCTCCAACAGGCGTCAGATGCTCAAGCCGGCGTGAGAATGCCTGGCGACTAAAGGCATCGTCCCTCAGCACAATGAAGTCCGCCTTCCAACCGGTGTCCGCATCAATTGCATTGACCATCGACCGAAGCGAAAGCGCTTCAATCGCCGTTAGTTCGTCTATGTACATCCCCGCTTCTACAAGACGATGAATGAGTACCATCAATTGGTCGCGGGTTGGCTCGATGACGATATCGACATCATTCGTCGTTCGCGGCGGACCGATCCAGTTCACTACCGTCGAGCCGACGATCATGTGCGGCATACCACTGGCAACGATCGCGTCGCGGACATCGCTAAGAAATCTGCTCGCATCGTTCATCGGGTTCCCCTGCGAAGTACCGATCGAACATCGTCTCGCCAAGCATGTCACGAATCACACGAAGTTTCGCCGTTCGATAGCTCAAGCCGGGGTCGCGCGATAGATGTCCGCCAATCGCGAACTCGCGCGCATGGTCGTTCAACGCAAAATGTCGCCGCGCCCGCTTCTCCTGGGGCATCTCCCGGATGATCTTGTTCAACATTCGCTGCGCTTCCGGCGTCGTGTCGTCGCTATACGGACGGCGCAGCAGGCGCAGGCGATATTCGAGCAGCGTTTCATCGTCGCGTTTCGACATCGCTCGCCTCCTGTACGCGCGCCAGCGCTGTGCGCACGCTCCGCGCGACGCTCGCCGCGTCCAGCCCCGCCATCTTCAATTGATCGTTGCGCTTGGCGTGCTCGTACAACACGCCATCGGCATGCCCGAGCCGCGTGAAGTGATTCGTCGGCAAGCCGTGAGCCTGGGCAAACTCCAGCACGGCCGCGCCGAAGCCGCCGGCGATCACGTGGTCTTCCAGCGTCAGTACCGGGTGACTTTCGCGAAGCGTCTTCCGCAGCATCGCTTCATCCAGCGGCTTGCAGAACCGCGCATCGATCACTTCGAGTTCGATGCCGTCGCTGGAAAGTTCTCCCGCGACCTTGAGCGCCGTTTCCGCCAGAGCGCCGTAGACGATCAGCGTCGCATCGTCGCCCGTGCGCAGCGTGCGCGACTTGCCGACAACCAGATCCGCGTCCGCGGTTTCATCGACCGCGACGAAATCCTTCGCCGGCACGCTGTCGCGCGGGTAGCGGATCGCGCTGCATCGGTCGAGCCCGAGCGCGACCTTCAGCATGCGGTTCAGGTCGCGTTCGTCACTGGGCGCCATCAGCGTGATGTCCGGCATCGGCCGCAGGAACGACTGATCCATGAAGCCGTGATGCACGGCACCGTCGTCGCCGACGAAGCCGGCGCGGTCCATCGCGAAGACGACCGGCTGCTTGTTCAGGATGACTTCCTGCCAGATCTGATCGAACGCCCGCTGGACGAATGTCGAGTAGATGGCCGCGATCGGCCGCAGGCCGGTCTTGGCCATGCCCGCGGCCATCGCCACGAGATGGCCTTCGCAGATTCCCGTGTCGAGGTACTGCCTGGGCAGCGCCTTCTCGAACTTCGAGAGCCCCGTCCCGTCCGGCATCGCCGCGGTGAGCGCCATCACCCGCGGGTCGTTCTTCGCGAGCGTGATGCACGCCTCGGCGAACGCATTGGTCCAGCTCTTGCCGCCGCCGGACTTGATATCGATCCGGCAGCCGACGAGTTCCGGCCCGTCGCCGCCTTCGATGTCGAACGCGCCCGGCGAGTGCAGACGAGTCGGGTCTTTGATGACAGGCTCGTACCCCTTGCCCTTGGTCGTCTTCACGTGGAGCAGGACCGGCTTGTCCACGTGCTTGATCTCGGCCAGGAAGTTGATGAGGCCGGGCAGGTCGTGCCCGTCGATCGGGCCCATGTACTTGATGCCCATCGCTTCGAAGAGGCTGGCCCCCGTCCACATGGCGCCCTTGAGCGATCGCGTGAACGATTCCCACGCGTGCTCGATCGTGTTGCCGACACTGGTCGGCAAC
The DNA here is from genome assembly GCA_031411495.1 of Phycisphaerae bacterium. Classification (GTDB taxonomy): domain Bacteria; phylum Planctomycetota; class Phycisphaerae; order Tepidisphaerales; family Tepidisphaeraceae; genus JANOBD01. The sequence goes on from JANOBD010000022.1 coordinate 92,778, forward strand.
GTCGAGCGGACAAACTTCTCGCTGTAGCGCTTGAACTGTTCGTAGGTGGTGCTGACGCGGACGCGCTCGAGGTATTCGCTGATCGCGCCCTGCGGGGCTGAGATGCTCATGCCGTTGTCGTTGAGGATGAGCAGGAGTTGTCGCTTGAGCGTGCCTGCATTGTTCAGGCCTTCGAACGCGAGGCCATTGACGATGGAGGCGTCGCCGATCATGGCGACGACGTTGGAGGGTTTGTTCTGTTGCTGATCGCCGCGCGCGATGCCGACGGCGGTGGAGATGGCCGTGCCGGCGTGGCCGACGGCGAAGAGGTCGTAAGGCGATTCCTCCGGCATCGGGAAGCCGCCGATCGAGTCCTTCTGACGCAGCGTCTCAAACTTCCCCGCCCGCCCGGTGAGCATCTTGTGCGGGTAACACTGGTGCCCGACATCGAAGAGCAGTTTATCGCGGCCCTTGGGATGCGGACCCAGGTCGTAGACGTAGTGGAGAGCGATGGTGAGTTCCACGACGCCAAGGTTGGACGCGAGGTGGCCGCCGTTCCTGCTGACGGCGGTGAAGATCCGCTGGCGGATTTGGCTTGCCAGGGTTTCGAGGTCTTCGATGGGAAGTCGCTTGAGGTCGGCGGGGGTTTGGATGGAATCGAGCAGCAAGCCACGTCCTTTTTTACACGATCGTCCGCACGCAGACGCCCCGGTTGCCTGAGCATTGTAGCCGACATTGCACTGCATCCACGGCACCGGTGGAAGTTTCAGAACCGCAAGGCCGCAGTGAAAATAGCGAGGAGAACCGAGATTGTCGACGCCCGGAGCCCGCCGACGGGGTCCAGAAACGCTGCCCGGCGGGTGCGGGTGTATGAAGCGGGGCAGCATCACCTCTCATCCCGCTCATTCCTCTCGGTTCGAGTGCACGAGGCAGGCGCGACCGGGCGGTTCGACGTGATAGGAGTGCTGCCAAAACGTGCCGCGAAATCCCGTCGTCCGAAGAAACGACGAAGTCCCCCGCAGCAACACGGCTTTCATCTGCGGAATCGGCCGAAAGATCGGGCGCACCGCAGGGCGCGATACGTGTCGGATGTACACGCCATCGGCCTGTTGTCGGTTAGCCGGTCAGAACACCTGCGCCAACGGCTCGATGCGCACTGACCGCAATCCGCCGGCTCTGGCAGGCGAGGCGCGACGGAAAAGGGATCATTTGATCATTTGTCATTTTCCGAAAAAGAGAAATGACCAAATGACCCTTTTTTGTGCAACTCGCGTCACTTCATCTTCATGTCGGCCACGGGCATTCCGCAGGTCGGGCACTTGCCCTCGGCGGTTGCGGTCTGATTGCCCGGACAATGCGAACATGCGTCCATCGACACCTTGTCTTTCATCCTGTGATCGTGATCCATCTCCGAATCGGATTTGCACCCGACGACACACAACAGACTGACGACCGCGAGCAGCGAAAAACGCTTGAACATGAGTACCCTCGAGAAGTGAACGGCCCCGCGCCCGGCAACATTGCCGAGACGTCGCGGCCCTGACTCTGATGCGCGCAACGCCGGCGGGGATTCAGGGGATCGCCAAGACCTGGAAGATCGTGCGCCCTTCCGTGGCGCGATCGCACGCAGATCGCCAGGCTTCAGCCGCCGCGGTGAAAATGGAACCCGCCGACCGAATGGTCACCGCGCACTCGCCGCCGGCATATCCAGCATCGTCCGCAGGCCGGTGTTCACCTTCGGCAGCAGGCGCGCCGTGTTGATGAGGGCGGCGACGGTGGCGCTGTCGCCGGGCGTGCTGCCGGGGATTTGCACCGTCAGCGGCACCGGGCCGCCGAGCTGGATTTCATCGCGCGGATTCGGCTCGGCACACGCCATGATCAGATCCAGCTCAATGCTGAGTCCCTCGCCACTCCAAGAGCCGGTGTTGTGCATGCCGCGGACTTGTCCGGGCTGGATCGTGCCCAGGCCGCACTCGATCGGCTTGTCGGTCGTGAGCGGCTGGAGTTCTTCCTTCACGCTTCCCGGCTTCACTTCGCGACCGAGACCTGCGGCGATCATCGCGATGCTTTCCGCGAGGCCCTTGTGGCCGATCGCGCCCTTGGCCTTGAGCTCGTTGAAGTGCGCAACGGTCATCGTACTGCCGACTTTCTGCTGCAGCGGCAGGCGGCGCTTGAGGGCATCGACCCGGCGGATGCACTTTACGCTCGTCACCTGCGTGAGCATCGAGGAGAGTTGCAGCGCGAGCAGGTCCATCACGTAGCCCGGGTTCACGCCGGTGCCCACCAGCGCGACGCCCGCCTTCTTCGCTTCCGCGTCGATCGTCCTCGCGAGTTCTGCATGGCGATAGTTCGGCCAGGCCATCTCTTCACACGAGCTGGTCACGTGGAGTTTTTTCGCCATGCAGGCGCGAAGCAGCGGCGTGATCTTGTCGAAAAAACTTGTCGTGCAGAGGACCGCCACATCCGCGTCGCCGGCTTTGTCGAGCGAGTCGACGATCTTCGGCGAGGCGTCTTTGCCCCACTTGCCGTTATCGAGTTCGGCGAGCGTCTTGCCGATTTTGGCCGGGTCGAGGTCGACGAGGCCGACGAGTTTGAGATCGCGCGAGGTTTGAGCGGCGCGGGCGACAGCGATGCCGATGGGGCCGAGTCCGACAACGATGAGACGGGTCATGGGCGTAAATCCTTCGAGAAAACGGAGCCGGAGGAGATTATGTAATTACTGGCGTTTGTCGAGTGGGAAGTGAGAGAATGCGACCCTCGATCGCAGCGAGGCGCGGTTCTCAACTCCGCAGCGCAGATCCGTCGCGCGCTTGATGTCGCGCGCTCACCGTCATTCTGACCTATCTCACGTACTCCACCGCGTTCCGGAAAATCCTCAAACCGTCCCCTTCGTCGGGTTGGTGTTCACGGCTCGTCCACGCGTAGTGCTGCAGCGGGCTGATGTGCCGCTCGGGGTGCGGCATGAGGCCGAAGACCAGGCCGCTCGCATCACACACACCTGCGATAGCGTCGGTCGAGCCGTTGGGATTATCGCCAACGTAGGTGAGCGCGACCTGGTCGTTTTCCCAGAGCGCTTTCTTCACCGCTTCGCTCGCGCAGAGGAACTTGCCTTCGCCGTGCGCGATCGGCAGTTCGATCCGCGCGACGCTGAGCGTCCGGTCTTCCGGATCTTCCGACGGCGGAGTCTCCGGAAGGTTTTGCGTCCAGATGCACTTCCTGCTTCGGCTCTCGAGCGTGACCCAGTGATCGATGAAGTGCCGGCAATCGTTTTCGGTGAGGGTGCAGGTCTGGCCCACTTTTCCCGCGAGCGGTCCCGGGAGGATGTCGGTCTTCACTAGGATCTGGAAGCCGTTGCAGATGCCGATCACCGGTTTCTTCTTCGCGACGAACTCATGGAGCGCGCCTTCGAGGCGGAGCATGAGCTGGTTGGCGAAGATCCTGCCCGCGGCGATGTCGTCGCCGTAGCTGAATCCGCCGGGCACGGCGAGGATCTGGTACTCGCTCATCAACGCCGGCTTTTCGATGACGCGGTTAAGGTGAACGCGATCGACCGATGCGCCGACGGCCTCGAAAGCGGTCTGCGTCTCGCCATCGCAATTGGTGCCGGCCGACCGGAGGATGAGCACGCGAGGCTTCATCGGATCGATTATGCGAGTTGCGGCTCGGAAGTCACGTCAACGAACATCGACCGCGAAGGCGCGAAGAACGCGCAGGAAAACGCGAAGAAGACGAATCGGAGATTTGGAAAATCACGCAGACGCGAGTTCGGGATGACACTCATCGTGCACGATAAACCCGCGTTCCTTCTCCTGCTTTTCTTCGCGTCCTCCTTCGTGTCCTTCGCGCCTTCGCGGTTCTGATTTCAACGCCCGACGCGGCTGAGAAGTCTCGGCCGCGTCGGGAGGATTTCGTGGATCGCCGAAGCGGATGCCCTGTTCGCAGAGCAGCAGATCCGCTTCCAGGAAGAGAGAATTACTTCTTCTTCGGGGCGCCGAGGATCGCGTCCTTGGCGGCCTTGACGACGCGGAACTTGATCTTCTTGCGCGCCGGGATCTTCTTGAGCTGGCCCTTCTGCGGTCCGAACGGCATCACCATTTCGCGCGGCTTGGATTCGGCGAGAACGAGCTTGCCGATGCCCGGGATCAGAAACGTGCTCTTGGCGTTCTTGTAGGCGAGTTCCGACTGAACATCGAAAAACGACATGACCTGCTTACGGGTCAGGCCTGTCTTCTCGGCGATCGCGTTGGCGATTTCCGACTTGGTCATTGCTTTAGCCATGTGACGACTCCTTCCATTCGCTATTGCCGGATCGGCCCGGCACGCGAGTCCTGTAGGCGGATTCAAACTCCGCCGCGGAGTGATCAACCCGCATTCGGGCTGAGTTGCGTCCGATGCGAAGTCTCGCACCAGCCACACCGATCCTCCCCGCTCGTCGCCGGAACCTCGCCGTCAGAAATCACCGTGATTTCCGACCGTTCCGGCATCTGAGACGGAAAACTAGCTAGTTTTTCGACAGTTTCAATCTCCAAACTCAAAAATCTCCCGATTTTTCCGAATCGATCCGCTCCCGACGAATCTTTCGACCCATTGACTGCCCCTTTCCCACCCTACCGTTTCATCGTCAATGGCATCGGCGGCGCGGGCCGCTCGCTGCCCAGCCAGCGCTCCATCGCCCCCAGCGCGGTGTTCGATCGGTACGGCGTCAGTGGCAGCGGCTGCAGCGCGCCCGCGATGCTCACCAGCACGCTCACCCCGCACGTCGCGCCCAGCACCCACGCCGTCCGTTTCGACATCTCACGCCGGATCACCGCGCCCATCCAGAAGCAGATCAGCGGCAGAAACACCACGAACCACTGCACGCCGAACATCAGCCCGCTCACCGAACCGCGCCGACTCGCCACGATCATCACGATCGTCGTCGATCCGACGAAACTGATCGCGGCCAGCATCTTCGCGTGCATCGGCCAGTGCTTGCGGAGCACGATGAACAGGCCGACCAATCCCGCGATCACGATCGGGAAGTGCGTGAAGATGCCGTGATTGCCCAGCGTCACGTTGAAGATCGATGCGCCCAGCGAGCCGACGCGAACCACCGGCGACTCATCCGGGTCGGAAGCGACGACATCCTGCAGCGTCGCGACGCTGCCGGGCGCGAAGAGCGACCCGAACGAATCGAGCGACCACGCCGCGTGAATCCACGCGATCGGCGCAGCGCCGATCGTCATGAGCACGAAACCCACGATGCGCTGCCGTGCCGGGATCTGCATCGCGAACAGCACCAGCGGCAGCGGGATCGCCAGCGGCATCGTCCACGGGCTGACCGCGCACGCCATCGACGAGAAAAGTCCGGCCAGCAGACAGATCGGCAGCGCACTGGCGCTCTTCTTGGCCGCCGCAACAAAGAGCAGGCACGCGGTCGCGCAGATCAGCGCGGCCGCGGCGGGCGCGTGGGGGTTGAGCACGGTCGCGTAGCTGATCCATCCGCCGCCGAAGGTCACGAGCAGCGCCAGCAGCGCGCGCATGGGCCTGGAGAGTTCGAAGAGCCGGCCCATGCGGTAGATCACGCCGCCGCCCACCGCGACGGGCAATGTCGCGCCGAAGAGCGTGAGGAGGAACGCCATCGACTCGGCGTGGTTCTTCCAGTCGAGGCCGCATTTGAGCATCAGCCACGCCGGCCCGGCGAGCAGGACGGTGTAGACCGGCGGCCGGTCGGCGACGACCCGCCCCTTGTGCTCGGTGGTGCCCGGCTGCCCGCGCCAGACGGCCGGGTCCAGCGCCATCCCCCCGCGCGTGCTGAGCGACTTCACGGTATCGAGCAGGAGCATTTCGCTTCGGGTGGTTTCACCCGGCGAACGGAGCGGCCGGAGCAGCGGAATCGCAATCACCAGCACCAGCAGCGGCGTGAGCAGAGCCCACGGCCGGAACTTGGCGCGGAGGAAGATCCGGAGAGCTTGTCGTCGCCAACTGGGCATGCGTGATACGAGCGCGGGCCGCCGATCGAAGGAGCGTAACGGCCCGCTGCACCGGGCAACGGTACCCGAGAGCGATCAAATCGACCAAGTTTCGCGGCGATCGCCACCGGTGTGAAGATGGGTACCCGTTTTGCCGCGCGGATGGGTCACGGTGGGCAATTCCGGGCACTCTGCGCCACCCCAGAAATCGAGACGGGGCGCGGCGGCTGATCGAGTGCTCTGCATCTATCTCACGTGCGGCGCTGCGCAACAGCGCCGCTTTGCGCAGCGCAGGAATTGATAAGTTAAACTCCGAAATCGACTTATGAATTCTCGACGGCGGCGCGGGTCCGCCGCACGTGGCGGTTTCCTGCGACCAACCCCAGCGCTCCACAGGGAATGACCGATGTCGCGACGCCCACGAGCGTGTAGCCCCGGATGTCGGCGTCGCTCAACAGCAGTTGGGGGAACTGCCAGAGCCCGACGCCCGGCGTGAGCCCGAGCGCGCTTTGCACGAGATAGCTGCCGATGTATCCCACCGTCAGCCCCACCGCCGCGCCGCCGAAGTAAAAACCGAGCACCTTCCACATGTGTGCCGGTTTCTCGAGTCGTGTCGGCGCGACGCCGACATCGCCCGGCGCCAGATATCCCTGCGTCCCGCCGTTCTGTTTGAACTTGAAATAGACCGCGATCGTGAGCAGCAGCGTGATGCTCGAGAGGATCAGCCCGGCCCAGAACGTGAGGTGATAATTGTTGTTGGTCCGGTCGAGCACGAAGCCGATCGACGGGCCGTAGAAGAGCACGATGATCGAGGTCACGATCCCGCCGGCGGAGGCGTACTGGCTGAACTTGCTCCGCGGATAAAGCGCCTGTCCGAGCGAAGCCGAACAGGTGAAGAAGGTGCCGGAAAGAATCGTGTGCGCCACCAGCGCGACACCGAAGGTGAAGGCATCGTGGACGTAGAGCGAGCCGTACAGCGCGGTAACGACATACAGGACCAACGAAAGCATCGCCATGCGCAATGCATGGATGCGATCGACGAACATGCCCAGCGGAAATGCGATCGTCAGCGAGACGAGATAGCTCACCGCGACCAGACAGCCGTAGTCGCTGTCGGCCATATTGAGCTGAGAAGCGTAGCGGATGGTGAAATCGTTGATCGGTCGGAACGTGAGCGCGCCAAAGGTGAACATCGCGAAGAGCAACAGGTAGTACGGCTCGGCGAAGCATTCCCGAAAGTAAGTCACCGTGGCGGCGACGAATCGCGTGATGAATGCGACCAGCCAGGCCAGGAATCCCCGACCCGCGACGACCGTGTTGACCTCGTAGGGAGGAGGCGGCGGATACTGGCCTTCCTTCACCTTCAGACACATCAGCAGGAACCCGCCGCCGAAGAGAACACCGACCAGGGCGAACATCAGCGTGAAGTGTTCCGCCGCGTGCTTGAAGAGGATGGCGTTGAAGAGGATGCCGTCGTAGAGGCTGATGGCGCGGAAGAACCCGAAGAACCGGCCGAGCACCGATCGCGGGACGACGTCGTTGATCAGTCCGCCGAAGACGGCGCCGGAAACGATGACCGCGACTTCGAACACGATCCAGAGAACGGTGAAGATGCCGATCGTGTAGTTGGCGGCCGCGAGTTGCAGCGTCTGCCCGGCGGCGGGCGTGTTGCCCATCATTTTGTAGAGCGCCACACCCATCTGCGGGCTGAACGCGATGCCGATCATCGCCAGGCCGGCGACCGGCGTCGGATAGATCAGGAACGGAATGCGTCGGCCCCAGCGGCTGCGCATCCGGTCGGACTTGTAGCTCACGATCGGGCTGAGGATCAGCGCGATGACGGTTGGAATCGTCGAGGTCAGCAGTTGCTTGAGCGTGTTGTTGGCGCCGTTGGCGAGTAGGAACTTCTCGGTCAGCGGGCCGACCGAGCGGTCGCGCATCGAGAGCGCGAAGTCGCCCCAGAGCAGCCAGACGAACAGCAGCACCAGGCCGCTCGCGGTGTAGACGAGCGTGCCGACCGTAAAGAGGTTGCCGCCGACGGGCTCGGGCGGCGGGCGTTGCGCGAAGGCGGCGATCGGCGCGGACGATGACCCCGGCGGGAGCGATGCGGGCTCAGCGATTGGTGGCTGCTGTTCACTTCCCAACGCGGAGGCCTCGTCGAGTCAGAGGAAATCGGCGCCGGATCCGCCCGGACCGACGCGAGCATGGACGCTAACGCCCATGGCACGGGCGGCACTCTAGCCGATCTCGAAGTGAGTGCGAATCGCGAATACCGACCTGACAAGATTGTCATCGCGATTCGAGAGACAAATAATTCGATTCTGTCACAACGCATCGACAGTAATGTGGCCGGACGCTTTTCAAAACCCGCTGTAACAAACGAAAACGATGAAGGGACAGCCAGTTGCGATTTGCTTGCAGCAGCCGATTGGAGCCCGCGTGATTGTCAAAAAAGGGGCAAGCAACTTCTTGTAGTATGGCAGAACGACGTCAAACTTCTGTAAATTTTCTTGACGCGATTGCTGTCTTTCTGGAGTATGACGACTGTAGCAGGAGCCAGCGCTGCGCCGTCTCCTGGAGGGAACTTTTCTGACGGGAGAGAATCTATCCATGCGAAACACCCTGACGCACTGCCTTTGCGGTGCCATCCTTGCCGTTCCGGCGATCTCGTTCGCGGCGAGCGTGAATTACGGCGACAAAAACGCCGCCGACCTCATCTACCGCCAAGTCTCCGAAGACTCGATCACCGATCCGGTCCCGCTCTTCAATAACCCGTCCGTCTTCGGCAACTCGCTCGTCTTCACGCCCACCCTCTTCGGCGCCACCAGCACCGGCGGCGGCATGGACATCACCGACTCCACGCTCACCACCACGCTCGAAGCCAAGCCCGGCAAGTCGATCACCGCGATCTCCCTCAACGAAGCCGGCGACTACACGCTCACCGGCGTCGGCAATACCGGAACGTCGGCGACCGTCACCGCCACCTACTTCGTCCGCGTCGTCGAAGTGAACGGCACGCCCATCTCGCCGATCCTTTCCACCGGCAACCTCACCTTCACCCCCTCCGGCGGAACCTACGACCTGGTGAACGACCCCGGCACCGGCGTCATCTGGACCGGCTCGGCCAACATCAACGTCAACGCGATCCTCGCGAGCAACAACGTCTCCGGCAACGCGACCCGCGTGCTGCTGAGCCTCGACAACCAGCTCATCGCCGTCAGCCAGACCGGCTCGATCTCGTTCATCAAGAAGAAGACGACCGATGGCGTGATCATCATCGTCTTCCCTGAGCCGACATCGCTCGGCCTTCTCGGCGGCGGAATGATCACGCTGATGCGCCGACGCCGCTGATCGAAAGCGACGGCCGCGGTGGCCGTCGATCAATCGCTCAATCAAACGAAATCGCCCCGCGAAGCCCGCGAGGCGATTTCTATTGCGTAGAGCGATTCGAGGATTCGATTCGATCCGACGGTTCAATCCGATCAGGCTCGGCGGCGCTTCGCGAGGAACGCGAAACTCGAGAGCGCCAGCAGGCTTGTGGGCTCGGGAACGGGTGCGAAGGTGAGCGAGATGTCGAGCACCGCGTCGCGGACGGCGGTGCCGGTGGCGACCATGTGGTACGTGCCCGGCGGAAGAGCCGAGCCGAGCGTCGAATGGGCGAATCCGCCGAGCGTGCCGATGAATGTGTCGCTGTTCACCAGGGCATTGGACGCATCGAAGATGTCGATGTTGACGCCGGTGAGGCGTGGAAGCGTGCTGGTGGCGGTGCTGATTTCCCAGACGGCTTCGCCGCTGAAGCTGCCGACCGCGCCCGCGGTGATGAAGGTGACGCTCTGGCTGAGCGGGCCGGGGCCGCTGGTGACCAACGTGTCAACGATCAGCACATCGCCGACGTTGAAAGGCGTCGCCAGGCTGGTGCTTCCGTTGAGCGTATTGAAAGTAACCGATTGTGTTGCTGCGCCGGCCATCGATGCGGTCGCGATTATCGCGACAGCTCCGGCCAACGACTTCGTACGTGCGATCATTTTCTCTCCTTAGACGTGAACTCCTGCCTGCCACGCATTCGAACCGCCGCCGTTACGGAGAAGCGACGTCCAATGCCACCCACTGGCCAGGCAATTCGAGGGTATCGCCAACCCCCGCGTCCGCAAGCCGTAAATCCGGAATAGCAAGATGTTTACGGCACATTCCCCTGCGCCAAACCGTGGGATTTATGGCAGGATCGTGTATGCATTTACGGGACGATTGCCCCATTCGAAGCTTCTTCGCGCGAATAGAGGCCGACCGCGATCGCCTGCGGCCAACGGCCGCGGAGCGGCGTGGCGTGGGAAATGCCTCTCCACGCAGGAGTGAGCGGCAGTGCGGCAAGGTCCCCGTAATAATGTGGATCCGCTCCCCGGCTTCGTTCTTACTCGGACGCCGACGGTCTTACTCGGACGCCGACATCGACGTGAAATGGGCACGGCGCTCGCGGTCCGCGCGGGCGCGCCGTGGCAGCGCGAAGATCAAGAAGAGCGATAGCGAAGTCGGCTCCGGCACCATGCCGCGTGCCAGCGCGTAGTCTGAAGCGAATGTTGAGGTTGCCCCTTCGAGGCTCGTCGGATCAAGAAGCGCGGTCGTGCCGAACTTTTGCGCCAGCGCTAGCAGATCGGTGAAATCGACGTCGCCGTCGAAGTCGAAATCGCCCTGCTCCCAGGTCATGCCGGTGGCGATGTTGTAGTTCTGGGCGAGCTTGAGCAGGTCGGTGAAGTTGATCGTGCCGTCGAAGTTCGTATCGCCCTTGGTCGGCTCGAACGCCTTCTCGAACGCGAGGCCGAAGTTGCGGCCGAGATCGCGGTAGTACGAGAGCGCGCGGTGCTTGCCGAACTGCGTTTCGAACGTCACGTCGACGCGCGCGCCGAGAAACGCCTCGGCGAAGTTGGCACTGGTCCAGCTCGTGCCGGTGGAATCGGTATCGAGCACGTTGGGCTGGAGCTGCTTGAGGTTGAGCCAGAAGGGCGCGAGGTTGTCGCCCTGCTCGTATTCGAGATAGGCGAAATCATCGCCGGGGCTGGCAGGAATGGTCGAGTGAAAGTCGATGAACACGTCCACCGGCGAGGTCGACGCGGTGGGGTGCGTGTCGGCGATCATCGACGTGCCGTTCACCATGACCTCTTTATCATTTCCCCACAGCGATGCGTTCCACTGTCCGTTGGGGTCGACATTCGGATCCTGAACGGTCGCGCGGTTGTTGCCGGCGAATCGACCATCGGGATTCAGCGTCGGGTAGCAGTAGAACTCCGCCGAATCGCGCAGGACGACCGCGCGCGGATCATTGCTGACCAGGAAATCGACGAGCCCCTGATACGTGTACGTGCCGAGCACTTCGTTGGCGTGCAGCCCGGTGGAGATGACGATCTTTTTCTTGGGATGACTCGGATAGGACGGCAGGTTGCCGGTGATCTTGTAGGCGTAGATGTTCTTAGGCGTGACGGCGCGGCCGAGGTCGTCGGTGCCTCCTGCGCTCTGCCCGATGACGCCGCTGGCGTTGCCGGACGGGGTCGGGTGCGCCCAAGGCGTCGCCAGGACGCCCTGCGTGTGCGCCACCGACATGCCGTAGCTGTAGGCGGGTGCGTAAGCGACGTAGACGTTCGGCGACGTGAAGTTGGTGTTGTTGGAAAAGCGGAAGAGGCCGCCGCTGCGTGCGTTGTTGTCGAAGAAGTTCCAGTTCACGTTGTCGTAGCTGTACACCATCCACTGGGTATCGAGTTCGCTCGCGCCGCCGGCGAAGTTCTCGGAGATGCTGAACGTCGGCTTCACGTTCTGCACGCCGGATGTTTTGAAGTTCAGCCACCGCCACTGGCTGGAGCCGAAGTAATTGTCGCGGCCGACGAGATTCACTGTCGGAGTCGCCGCCGCGCCGGTGACGGTGTAGCTCTTGAGCGATGCGTGGTCGTAGTTCGCGTCGAGCGTGACGGCCGCTTTCACGGTCAGAGATGAGAGCAGGCCAACCGCGCAGCAACCCATTCGAATCCGCATCGACGCCTCCTGAAGATGCCTCCAAGGTACGGGTGGGAACCCGAAGGGACAATCAAAATGCGGATTGCGCGGATCAGTCGCGATGGAACGGTTGAATCGTTCCGCACGGGACGATGGAGCCGTCTTGCACGCTCACTGTTTGAGCCGTCGACCCTCCTGGATCAGCGCTTCGCCCTGCTTCACAGTCGCGCGGCCTTGGGCGATGGTGCGGTCTCCTTCTACGTTGTCGCCTTGCTGCTTGATGGTCTGGCCGCGGGCGATCTGGGCGTTGCCGTCGGCAACCATGCCTTCGCCACGAAGGATCATGTGACCCGCATCTTCGACCTTCTGGGCCTTGTCGAGCGTGCGTTCGCCTTCGGTCTTGCTCTCGCAGCCGGCCGATACGACGGCGAGGCCGATCATCGTCAACGCGAGTGAGTGGGTGATGAAGCGCATGGTTTCTCCTTGGGACGCCGACGCAACATCGCGCCGCCGGTTGTTAACCATGTGCGAGGCGTCGCAAAAAGTCGGTCGGGAATCGGCTGGCGTCGTAGTCGGGAAAACCGCAAGGAGTGGAAACAAAAAAGCCGCGTCATCCGGGCAGATGACGCGGCGGCGGTTTGCAGTGTAACGCGCAGTCGCTCAGAGCTTGAGCTGAAGCACGCGCGAAACGCGTTGGGCGACAAACTGGTCGCCGAGCGTGTCCTGGCCGATGTCGATGTCATCGATCAGCGCATCGCCGAACTGGCCGGTGGTCGCGGTGTAGGTGGTGCCGGTGAGATTCTTGAGGATCAGACGGCTCGTTTCGGTGCTGTCGGTCGGCGGCTTGTCGATGATGTTGCGGGCCGCGAACTCGGCACGAACATCATCGTCCAGGCTCGTCGCATTTGTGCCCACATACGGCGTGTTGAACGCAAAGCCGGGGTTCGCCACGCCACCCTTGATCGGCGCGTCCTTGATGCCGACACGCGGGAACTGGCGGTCGCCGCTGTTGAGCGCCAACAGCAGGCGATAATTCGACTGCAGCGTGTAGGCGTTGTGTGACTGGGCGTAGGTGAAGTCGGTCACGATCTGCTGGGCGTAGATGACGCTCTCGACGAAGTTCAGGATCACTTCCTCATCCTGGCTGTCGACGTGGTTGCTCGCGCTGTCATCATGCATCGCCTCGTGCGCGACACGCCCGGAGAGCGTCACGAACGATTCGCCGGCGTAGTTCGGGTTGAAGATGAGTTTGAATCGGCCCGAGCCGGTGTAGGTGCCTTCGGCGACGGTGGCGCCGGAGCTGATCTGGGCGCCGTCGAAGGTGACGAGGATCGGCGTCTTGCCGGTCGAGTTGGCGGTGCCGAAGTAGAAGTCGATGGCCGGCGCGCCGATCGTGCCGACGAGGCTGCAGATCGCGGCACGAAGGTTGTGAGCCGGAACGATCGCCTTGTTGGCGGAACTGTTGTAGTTGGCGATTTGCGCGTCCATCTGCGCCTGGGTGATGGTCCGCTCGCGCGTCACTTTCTTATTCAGGAAAGAGGTGAGCTGGGCAAGGACGACCGATTCGCTCTCGGCCGTGTTCGCGGTGACCGGCGAGGAGCCGCCGACGAGCTTGTCGCTGCCGAAGTACGATTTGTCATTCGGCTTGAAGGCGCGAAGCGCGAGCGTGAAGCGGTCACGGTTCAGGCCTTTCTTGGTGCGAATGGAGCCGGTGATATCGGCGTTGGCGCCATCCTTCACCGCGCCGGCGCTGAGCGTGAGGGTCGAGCCTTTGCGGACCTGGACATCCGTGCGAAGCACGAGCTGGCCGGAACCGTTGACGCTGGCGGAGAGGATGTTGATCGACTTCTTATCATTGCCGCCGCTGAGCGTGTTGTAGGCATAGCCGAACATGCGCATCTTCGAGACGTCGGCCGTCCCGACCGCGGGAGCGCTGAACTTGACGATGATGTCGTTGCCGTTGTCCTTGGTGCCATCGCCGGCGGCGAGGATCATCACATCGGTGTTTTTGATGACGGTGGTCATCAGGCGACGGTCTTCGAGGGATTCGATCGGGCTGCTAAACGGGTGCATCAATTTGTCCTCCGAAGCGTGCTTCGGCGTAAGAAGGTCTGAGTCGGCGAAAATGTCCGATGCGGTGCCGGCGTAGTCCTGTCCCGCCGTTGCCGCAACGTCCCCGCGGCTTGTTCATCTTGCCGCTTCACCTGTATCTTGACGGCACATTCGTACCGCGTGTTTCGAAAAGTCAAAATAGGCTAAACGTACCAATGGATCTGGGCAAGTCCCCGGACGTCTTTGCGCCATCCCCTATGCCGTTACGGTTTGAGTACCTCTTGGGCCAGTTCCATCACGGCTTTGCGCTCCGCCTCCGTTTTCGCGTTGCGGGCCAGGTCGGTGATCGCCGACGGGCACAGGATCGCCACCAGCGGACTGCTGAGCCCCTGCGCCCGGGCCAATGGCTCGAGGCTGCGGAGCTTGCGAACCGGGACGCCGGCGGCGGCCGACATCTCCTTCAGAAGCTTCGCGTGATTATTGAGCGATTTGGGACGGGCCAGCCGGATGTTCCAGTGTTTGACGGCGAAATACATCAGCCCGCACGCCACGATCGCCAGCAGGAAGGGTTTGAAGTCCACCGTGTTCGTTTCGCCGCGCGAACTCTCGTTGATCGAACGGAGCACGTCCTCCAGCTTCGGCTTCTGTTGCGCGAGCGCAGTGCCACACAGACAAGCCCAAAGGGCAACGGCAGATAAACCGGCACGAACTCCCATCGCCAATCCTCATCGACCAATCGGCCGCGTTTTGTTCAACCGGCGTTGCGAAGCGCCTTTTCTTCGCCGGCGGCGCTCTGGAGAACACTCATGGCATATTGCCGGACCTTGAGTGTCGAATCCTCACGGGCGATCCGGGCGACTTCCGACATCAGTCGCCACCAGCCGACTTTTCGCAGCGCCCAGAGCGCGCTGATCCGATGCTCGGGCCGTTCGTCGCGGAGCATCTGCAGCAACTGCGCCGACGCGATCCCGACCTTCATCGAGTTTAGCGCCTTGATCGCGTTGGCGCGTTCGCGGTTCGCGCCGAGCCGGGCGCGCTCCGTCAGCAGCGGCACGAACTTGGTGCTGGAGCGCTGCTCCATCACTTCGATGGCATTGGCGCGGACGCGGGCATCTTTGTCGTTGGCGACTTTTTCGATCAGCACATCCACCGCCGCCGCGCCGACCACGCCCAGCACCATCACCGCCTTGGAACGGACGCGCGGGTTGGCGTGGGCGCACAACGGGAGGATCTGCATCTTGAGCGGATCGATCAGCTCGAGTTCCTTCACCATCTGCAGGGCTTTTACGCGCTGCTCGACACTGCCGCTGGCCAGGCGCCGGCCCAGGCGGTCGCGAGTGTCGGGAAGGAGCTTGAGCAGCGCCTTGCCGGCGACCTGGCGACGGGCCTTTTCCATCGTCTCGAACCGGTCCCAGAACGACTCGAAGCCGTGCTGCCCGATCGAGCGGCTGACGATCCGCCGGACGCTCTCGGGCGCGTCGGTCATCAGCGGCAGGAGCATGTTCTCAAAATCGAGGGGCTTGCGGCGGACGATCTCGCGCACCGCCATGCGGGCCAGCCGCTCGTCCCGATCGCGGAGAAACCGCTTGAGCAGTTCGACGCTGGTGTTACGAGGCCTCAGCGCGATCGATCGGAAGAGCTGCAGCCGCGCCCCGAAATCGTCGCCGCAGGCGGACAACACGCGGTCCAGGCGGCTGTCCTGCTCCTGATCATTCAATCCGCTCAACACGATCCATTCGGCAATCTGCGCGGCGCCGCGGGGGTCGTGGCGGCTCAGCTCGGTGTTGAGGTCGCTCTCGTTCCACCATGCCCCCTGCTGGACCTGCTTGATGCACAGCTGCAGCTGATTGTCCTTGAGCCAGTGTGTCTTGCGGAGGATGCCGTCCAGCACGTCGGAGGAGTCGATTTTGCTGAACGTGACGCCGAAGTGGGCGCGCAGGTGATTGTGCGTCGCGCCCAGGAGAAACGCGGTGACGTGATCGGCCTCGGGCGCCTGCTGGATCTTCCGGATCATCGCGGTCTGTCCGGCATGACGGGAGGTGGAAAGCACCTTCATCGCCGGCGACTCGGCGTGATCGCACAGGAGCATCGCGGCGTGAATCAGGTCCTGCTGAACCGGTCCGCGATGAAGTTCGAGCGCGCGGACGATGGCGTTTTCGATCTCCGGCCGATTCGCGATGAGCTGTGCATAGATCTCGCTGCGCACCGGATGGTCGGCGGGATCCTCGCCCTCGGCGATGAACGGGGCGACTTCCGGGAGCTGATCGAATTGGAGCTGGCGGATCGAACGCGAGATCCACCGGGCGAGTTGCGTGAGCGCTGCGGCCGCGGCCTTGGCGAACTGCTCGTCGCCGGTGTGAAGATTCTCACTGAGCACGTATGCGAGTTTGCCCTGTCTGGCATCGGCGATGAGCTTGATGGCCCCGAGGCGCTGCGAGGCGATGTCGGAGCGACCGGCTTCACGGACGGCGGCGTGGAACGCCTTGATGTTGGAACGCACTTCGCGCTGCAGGGGTTCGCAGAGGCGTTCGTAGAGTTCGATGACGCCGACTAACCCGCGAAGCGAGTTGCGGGCCAGGAGGGCGCCGAGGATGAGCACCTGCTCGTGTGGTTTGCCGACGCGCAGCGCGTCGACGAGGACTTCGTCGGCGGCGGCGTTGGGCGATTTCACCAGAGTGCGCAGGAGATGACTCACCATGTAACCGAACTTATCGGACGCCTTGCGGCAGGAACTTGAGAAGTGGGGACAGGGCGTTGAGGTGCGACGAAACGGGCCGATCGCTCCAAGTGCAGTAATTTTAGAATCTTGCGCCGCACTTTAAGCATGAAAATGCATGTATTTTCCCGCTATATATTAATTCACTGCACCCCGTAACTGAACGTTTTGTGAGGACATTAATTCAGAAATCTGTCCATTTTTCGCTTGTAAACCGGTCAGCAGGAGTTAACTTTGACAAAAGATCATCAACCTCCCGGAGCGGGAGAGAGAGAGGAAATCATATGCGTCGCACTGCAATCCTAACCGCCGCGATCGGTGGTATCTGCGTTTCTTCGTCCTTCGCTGGTTTCACGGTAACTGCCACCGCGGCAGCGCCTGCGAGCGGCCTCGTCCGCTGGTCAATCGTCGCCATCAATGACGGCGTCGGCACCGGCACCCAAGTCAAAGGTCTTGAGTACCTTTACAATGGCGCCCCGGCAGCCTTCGAAGTCACCGACACGACCGACCCGCTCGGCGGCGACCCGGACGGCATCCCCGATCTGGCCAACCTCCTTTCGGCCAGCCGCACCCGTATCCGTGTCAACCTCACCGCTTCGGCCAACACCTTCGTCGGTGTCGTGCCTGATGCCGGTCCGGTCCAGCCCAACCTGTATGCCGGCGGCGCTGCCACCTTCCGTGGCGCTATCGCCAACACCGGCACGACCCAGGCGTCAGGCGCAGGCTTCGAAATCGCCCGCATCTACCTGCCGACCGGCCAGTCTGGCGTGTTCAGCGGCAACCTCGGTGGCGATCAGGGCGCCAAGGTTCCGTTCGCCGTCACCCTCGGCGGCGTCGTGAACGTCGCCCCGGTCCTGGTTCCTCCGACCCAGACCGTCCCGGTCGTGTTCGGCGCGATCGTCAGCAATGGTGCCCCGTTCACCGCGAACGTCACGGTGACCGACGCTGACACCTCCGACATCCTCTCGCTCGCTCTCGGCGCTCTTCCGAGCTCCGTCAGTGGCGTGACCGTCACCGGTGCCACCGGCACCAGCCCGCGTACCTTCACGGTCTCGGGTACGGTCTCCTACTCCGCCAACAACTCGCTCGTCACTATCCCGATCATCGGGTCGGACGGCGCAGGTGGCCACACCACCAACGGCTCGATCATCCTCGCCGTCACCCCGGAACCGGCTTCGCTCGGCCTCGTCGGCCTCAGCACGCTGCTCCTGGGTCGTCGTCGGAAGTGATGCGCAGCATCCCCGGATGTGCGGGCAAATGGTCCGCACTCGGACTCGCTGAAGGCTAGAGGTTTCTGTACAACGCAGATGAGCTTTCAAAAAGACCGATCGCTAACGCGATCGGTCTTTTTTTGCGCGCCCTTTCGATTCGATAGATCGAATCCGGCGACTCGACAGTTTCGTCGCGGACCTCAAGTGCGCACGCTGCCTTCAGGATCACGGCGCGAAAGATTTCGCTGATGACGAAAGTATGTGTCGCTGGCAAGTCAGAAGCTCTTTCTGTTGTGACGCTGCGGCGGATGCGCTTGCAATCTCTGCCCAGCTTGACGCGTGCGAGAAAGTCAGAGTTCGGTTTTTTCTGACGACGTCCATTTTCGCGCGGAATCGATGTGCGATTTGTTAATATCTCGCGCGAGCCTGACACATCTTTTTTTTGGTCTGACACCAGAGGTTGAGAATGCATATCCCACAATCAGCCCGCGCCGCACGAGCAATCCACCGTGCGGCGATCGCGTTTCTTGAGCCGCGTCGACTGCTCTGTCTCGATCACGACGCGCTGGTCGCGGAGCTTGCCGCGATGGGCAGACGCGAGACGAGTCGGGACCAGACCCCGGCACTCGACAATCCGACGCTCGGCCGCGGCCGCGGTGGGGGCGACGGATCGGGACAGGCGGACATCGTCTGGATTAATCGCGGAAACGCCAACGACCGCTTCGATGCCGTCTTCGGCGTGGGCGCCGGTAAAGCCCGCTCTATCATCGACCAAGTGATTCTCGACTTTGAAAAGGTCATCACGGACTTCAATCGAATCTCGCCGGGGAGCAACAACACGCTCAACCTCACCATCAGCATGGGCGTGACCAATGGCCTGGGCGGGTTGGCGAACTTCATCACCTACGACGGCGAAGGAAAGCCGACGGCCGGTCGCATGACGCTTCAAGCCGGCAACAATGGCGCGGGCAGCGGCTACTTTCTCGATCCGACGCCCGCCGAGCACAGCGAGTTTCGCGGCAACATCACCAGCGCGTTCGCGCTCGATGCCGCCTCGCCAAGTCCTGCCTTCGGCCTCTACGACTTCTACTCCCTCGCGGCGCTCGAGGCGACGCATCTCATGGGCATCGCCAACGACGCGCCGGCGCGCCTGCAAACTAGTGGCTACCTCATTCCCCCGAGCGGCACCGGCATCACCGACAACGCGGAAGGCAACGGCGTCGGGGAGTATTTCGTGTTCAGCGGTCCCAACATCACCCACCTGATGACCAGCTACGACTCCGGCGGCAGCGACACCGGCGCGGCCCTCCACGGCGCCGGACCCGATGGACCGGTCAACTACGCCGGCAATACCTTCTACGGCGCCGAAGACATCATGAACGCAAGTTACGAATCGGGCCGACGATATCTGATCGGCGACGCGCCGGCGCTCATCATTCAGGACGCGATGGGCTACACCGTCAACACGCCCTCAAGCCTTCACCTCGCCAACGCGTACATCAACCTGGATACGACCACGAAGGAATTGCTCGTCCGCGGACCCGACGGCACAAGCGACGACGTGATCGGCATCACCTACGACGCGAACGCTTCGACGATCACCGTGATCGTGGATCCGACGGTCGATACACCCGGCACCGGCGCGCTTCCAGGTGCTGGCAACCTACCCGCGTACACGGCCGTCTTCTCCACCGCACAGATCAGCTCCGTCGTCATCAACGGCAACGGAGGGAACGACCAGATCACGATCTTCAGCATCGACAACGGCACGCCGATCGTCATCGACGCCGGCAGCGGCAACGACACGATCTCGCTCGGCTCCGGCGAACTCGAAGAGAACCTTCCCGGGACCGTGAACATCTCGGGCAGCGCCGGCGCCGACCGGCTGGAACTACTCGACAATCTGAACGGTTCGAGCGACGAATACACGCTGACCGCAACGACATTCGACAAAGACGGTATCGGCCTGATCTCCTGGAATGGCGTCGACGACATCGCGATCGATGCCAGCGGCACCGGCAACTCGACGTTTCATCTCATTGAGGTCGCGGTCCCGACGCTACTGCTCACCGGCAGCGGCGATTCAATCGTCAACGTCGCGAGCGGAAACCTGGTCGCCCAGATCGCCGCCGACTTGAGCCTGATCGATCTCGGCGGGGTCGATACGCTGGTTCTCAACGACTCGACCGACCTGGGCGACGACGGCTACACCGTCAACGGAGGAATCGTCAGCAAAACCACCGGCTGGCAGCGCGTGTTGCACAACGGCGTCGATGCGCTGCGGCTCGACGCAAACCTCGGGAACAACCTCATCACCGTCACCAATTCCGACGAGGGAGTGATCACCATCAACGGCGGAAACGGCAACGACACGGTCGTCGTTGGCGGCGGCGACCTCGATGCGCAGGTGGGGCAGCCTTCCGTCATCGGCGGCGGTGGAATCGACGTCGTGAGGTTTGATGACACCGCAGATCAAGTTGACAACGATGTTTACTACTTCACGTCGCCCGGCGTGTTTTCCAAGAGCAGTTCGAGCCCATACTACTACTCTCCCGCCGACACCGAGCGCGTCGAACTGCTCGCCAACGCGGGCAGCAACATCATTCACATCGACGCGATGCCGAACGGAGTCACCCTCGTCGTCAACGCCGGCGAAGGAAATGACAACATCGAAGTGGGAACCATCAACGGCATGGTCGACGGCGTGCTTGGGAACGTGTCGCTCGCCGGCGGCAGCGGACAGGACGCCTTTACCATCTTCAATGGCTTGCGCAATTCGCAACTGTTGACCCATTACGCCGTCCGCTTCGACCGCGTGGATGTCAGTACCGCCGGCACACTCTTTTACGCCGACATCGACGACCTCCTGATCTACGACAGCGCAGGCGACAGCACCGCGACGGTTCATTCGCTTCCTGTCGGAGTGAATGTGACGCTCGCCGCCGGCGCGGGCGCGGATACCTACACGCTTGGCGATCCGACCACCGGCCTCTCCGGTTTCGCCGACGCGGGGAACATCCTTTTCCTTCTCGCCGGCAGCTCCTCGAACGAAGGAGACCACTTCATCGTTAACGACGCGCCGGGACTCGCCAGCGACGCGTACGACATCGACTTTGACGGAAACTTCGTCACGCTCGAACGGTTAGCGCTTCCGCACGTTAAAGCGCTCTCGTTCCTGACAACGCTAAACGCGAGCGGCGGGGCCAACACGTTGCGCGTCAAGGCGTCCCAGTATCCGATGATCGTCAACGGAAACGGTGGAAACGACACCTTCGTGCTCGGCAAGAACTCTACGCTCGGGCAGTTGTCGAACTACGTCACGCTCAACGGCGGCAGCGGGACCGACTCGCTCACCGTCGATAACGCTGCCGGCCCCGACGCCAGGAGCTTTGTCATCGACGCGGCGTTCTTCGGCTACAACGGGCTTCCCGATCTATTTGGCTATGGCACGATGGAGCTTCTCCAGTTTTATGGCGGAAACATCGCAAACGTGACCGACACCTTCACCGTCTTGGGTACCTCCACGACAACCATCATTGATGGCGGCAACAGCGCGGACATTTACTACGTCCGCGGAACGAGCAGCGGCAATCCCGTGCAACTTCGCATCAGCACGGACGACGAGATCGAAATCTCTTCCCAGCCCGGCGCAAACTCGCAGGCCGTGTTGTTGAACTCGGCATCTCTGGCCAGGCTTTATGTGTTCGCCGGCGGAAAGTGCATTTTGCCCGTGACGACATTCGGAGATCAATTCATCAGGACCGGCTCGTTCTATCTCGACGCCGCCTCCGGCGCAGCGCTCGACCTGGGGAACAACCTGCTGGCGGTCGACTACACGGCCGGCGACCCATCACCTCTGGGCGAACTCACCGGTCAGATCATCGCGGCGCGGAACAACGGCGCGTGGACGGGCGCGCGCGGAATCGGCAGCGCGCTCCTGTCGGCGTCGTCGATGTACACACTGGGCATTGCCGAAGCGAGTGCCGCTCTCGGTACCGCCGGCGGAACCCTCGGGGGCGCGATCGTCGACGGCACTTGCGTCCTGCTCCGCTACACACGTTTGGGCGATACCAATCTCGACCGCCAAGTAAGCTTCAGCGATCTGCTCACCTTGGCACAGAACTACGCCAATCCGTCGCAAAGATATTATCAGCACGGCGATTTCAACTTCGACGGGCTCGTGAACTTCAACGACCTTCTCGTTCTCGCCCAGAACTACGGCGCGGCGTTTCTAAGCGGCCCCGATGTCGCCGGCGGACGCGCGACGCGAAAAAAGGGAAGCAAATTTTCGCTCGAATAGAGAGCGATGTACGGAACGCGACGTGAAAACGGAACTTGCTGCTGAGCGGGCATGTCGGGATCGCCACGCGCCCGCTTGCATCCCCCTCCGAATCGCCCGATCATCGCCCGCCTATGAGCAGCGCCGTCCTCCTGCAGCATGACGATCTCTATCCCGCCGGGCGGATCGTCTCGATCTTTCGCGACTTCGGCATCCCGTGCGACCTCCGCAAGCTTCACCACGGAGATCCGCTGCCGAGCGATTTAGATGAAGTCCGAATGCTCGTGTTGCTGGGCGGGTCGATGCGCACCGGCGATGTCGAGCCGCGAAAGTACCCGTTCATCGACGCCGAGATCGCCGCCGCGAAACAGTTCATCGAGCAGGACCGGCCGATCCTGGGAATGGGTTTCGGGGCCGAGCTGTTGACGATCGCCGGCGGCGGAAAAGTGATGGAGAACCGTAAGCAGCCGCCCCCGGGCCCGCCGCCCGCGCCCGGCACCCCGCCGCCACCGCCGGGAGACCCGCTGCCCGAGTACGGCTGGGTGGGGATCACCTTCCCGTTCCCCGGCGGCACTGAGCCGGTGATGTTCGGCATGGTCGACAACGCGCCGTTCTTCACCTGGCACGTCGACACGTTCAACCCGCCATCACTCCCGCCGCCTCCCAATCCCCCGCCGCCGCCCGCGCGTCCGCCGACGGGCAACGTCGTCATGGCCGGCACGCGCGCGTGCCGCAACCAGGCGTACAAGTTCAAGAACCGCATTTTCGGCTTCCAGTTCCACTTCGAACTCGACCAGCCGGATATCGAGAAGATCATCGACGTGCGGTCAAAGGAAGCGAACCTCGCAGCAGATGTCATCGCGACGATGAAGTCCGACACGAAGAAACTGTTCCCGCGCTACGAGCGACTGAGCACGAAGCTGATCACCAATCTGGTGCAGTTTTTGAAGGCGTATTGAGCGTCAGGGCGAATCGATGACCGTGCAGATCAACGGAAAGCCCGTGCAACTCGCCGAGGGATCGACGCTCGCGTCCGTCCTCGCAGAGCGGAAGTTGACGCCGGAAAAGGTGGCGATCGAACTCAATCGCCGGCTCGTGCGCGCCGAGAAATACGAGACGCCGCTGAAGGATGGGGATGAGATCGAGATCGTGACGTTTGTGGGTGGCGGGTGAAAAGTGACCTTCATCGGGAACGCAAGACACACATCGTGTCTTACACGCGTCGCAAGCGACGCTTACACGCGTCGCAAGCGACGCGGCTAAAGGCGACGTCTATTTAGCCGGTCCGCTTGCGGACCGTTCGACGCGCGCAATAGTCAATGCACCACGCAAATAACCCGATCGTCACGTCGCATTTCCGTCGCTCGTTACAAGCGCTTTCACCGGTCGCTCCGCGCTCTTGTCGAAGTTGATCACCTCGGGCCCGACCGCGCCGCCGCTCACGATGAAACGCATCGCTTCATCGACGGTCCAGCTGGTGTTGATGATGTCTTCGACGGGAACGAGCTCGAGATAGCCGCTGGTGGGATTCGGCGCCGTCGGCACGTACACCGCCGCAAGTTCGCGGCCGCTGTCGGCGTCTTTGAAGGTCCGCATCACCAGGCCGACCGTCTTCATCCGGTCGGTTGGGAAGTTGATGAGCACGACGCGCTCCACGCCGTCGGGCTTGGTCTGAAACGTCGAGAGCAACTGCTTCATCATTCCGTAAATGCTCTTGGCCAGCGGGATGCGGTTCACCAGGTTGTCGAACGCCGCCAGGAACCGCTTGCCGAGCACTTTGTTCGTTCCCCAGCCCAGCAGATAGATCAGCACGACGACGAGCACGAACGAGACGATGTCTTTGAACACTTCGAGCGCCCGCTGGATACGCTCAGTCTTTCCCGGCGCGAGCGACATCGAACGGATCAGCGAATCGACCAGCGGCTGGCCGAGCGCGCTCAGCAGGCTGAACAGGTAGTTCAGCAGCCAGATCGTCACGACGACCGGCAACAACACGAACAGCCCGGCGAGAAAGTTCCGGCGGAAGTCGGCGCCGAAAGAACGATGATGTGCGTCCGACATATCACCGCGCAAAATACTCGATCCACCGGCAAAAGACACATTCGCTCGTGCGCGATACGCTCACCCGCATGAGAATTGCCGCGCGGCGCATCCTGGTGATCGGCACATCGTGCGCCGGAAAGACCACGTTCGCGGCGGCGCTCGCGCGTCGTTTGAACCTTCCGCATGTCGAGCTCGATGCATTGCACTGGGGACCGAACTGGACGCCGCGCGACGACTTCGTTCCTCAAGTCCAGCGCGCTGCCGCGACCGACGCGTGGGTGATGGACGGCAACTACAAAGCCGTGCGGCACCTGACGTGGAGCCGCGCCGAATTGATCGTCTGGCTCGACTACGAAATGGGCGTTGTCGTCGGGCGCGCGCTGCGCCGAACGATCCGCCGCGCCTGGACGCAGGAGATGCTCTGGTCGACCAACCGCGAATCGTGGCGGCTCTCGTTCCTTAGTCGGGAGTCGATCCTGGTCTGGGTGCTGAGCACCTGGCGGAAGCGCCGACTCGGGTATCGGAAGGCGTTTTCCAAGGGCGGCGAGTTCTCGGAGAAGCCGCTGATCCGGCTCGGCGATCCGGCCGCGACGGACGCGCTGCTCGACGGTCTGACCGCGTAGTCGGCGAATCCCGGTTCGGCGCAGGCGCAGCAGGCGACGCGAAATCGACTCACGCCCCATCCACATCGTAAACGTCGACGCCGCGGCCGCTTATCGACGCGCAGCAGAAGCATTTTTCTTTGACTTTACCCTAACAAAAACCTTACAAACATCTGCTGTTTTGTGTTCATAAAACATTACGGGAGGTCCACATGCGTTCCCTGCCGAACGTCCAGTTGATCAAGCGGCACACCTCGCCCGCCACGCTTCGGCGCGAACGGGCCCGCGCCTCCGTGCGCCGGATGCTCAGCCACATGCCGCACACGCAGCGCCGGCTCGTGGAGATGGTGATCCTTAACCGCGCCAGCCATCGCACCGCCGCGGCGGAGCTGCGGCTCTCGCCGGGCGCGGTGACCCGCCGGGTGGCGCGGCTGCGCGACCGGCTGGCGTGCCCGATCCGCCGCGCGCTCGCCGTCCATCTCGATACCCTCCCCGAGCCGACGCGCGGCCTGGCAATCGATCACTTCTTCGGCGGCGTGACCCGCAGATCGCTCTGCCGACTCCGCGACCTCAGCGATCGCGAGGTGTCGTCCCAGCTCGACTACGTCCGCGGCTGGCTGCGCGCGCTCAATCGGCGCGAGCTGGCGAAGCGCCGGGCGAGCCAAGAGCGTCTCGCCGCTGGTGAAGCCGCATCTGAACCGATCGACCCTGCGTGAAGTCTTTCTGAGCCCGACTACCCCACCCGATCCCGGAGACGCCATGCGAACCCGAACCATCCATTTCGCGCACGAGCCGCGTTTGCCGTTGCCGACCTCACCGCGCGGCCACGCGGCGGCGATGCACTTCGCGCTGCGCTTCGACGAGTCGCCACTGCGAAGCCGCCGCGCCATCGCGCCGCCGCTGCCGGGCGAGATCCTGTTCCTGTCCGGCGCGAGCGGCTCGGGAAAGTCCTCGCTGCTGCGGCTGATCGTCCGCCGGGCCCGGCGAAACTCCCGTGTCGTCAACCTGCGCACACTTCGGCTCGCCGATGCGCCCGTCGTCGATCTGTTCGAAGGCCCGCTCGAGCACGCCTACCGGCGCCTGTCGCGCGTCGGCCTCGCGGAAGTCTGGACATGGCTGCGCAGGCCTTGCGAGTTGTCGGAAGGACAGCGGTGGCGGCTGCGGCTCGCGCTCGCACTGGACGCTGCTGAAAAATCGAGCCGGCCGACGCTCCTGGTGTGCGACGAGTTCGCGGCGGTTCTCGATCGGGTCACGGCGAAGATCGTCGCGGCGTCGGTCCGCCGCGCCGTCGATTCTCTCGCGGGCCACCTCGCCGCGGTGCTCGCGACCAGCCACGACGACTTGGATCACGCGCTCGATCCTGACGCGCACATCGACTGCGACTTCGGGCGTCACGAATTGACGATGCGATCCCGGGGGAAGCAGTGAGCACCACTCAAACGACATCGTTCGAAGATTTCAGAGCGCGCCGGCACGCATTTCAAAAGCAAGCCAATGCACGTTCAAGTCTAGAAGAACAGCGACCTGAGAATCAGCACCAATGCCAGCACGCCAAAGATGATCGCCAACACCTTCACCGACTTCTTGTCGTGTTCCTTGTGCTTGGTGAGTTTCACCTTGCCGACCTTGAGCCTGTCGTTTTCCAGGTGATGCGCGTGGCAGCGGCGGCAGATCAGCGTGCCGCGGTATTCGAGGAACGCACCGGGCTTGAGCTTGCGCTCACACTCCGGGCACTTGATCAGGTCTTTCTCGCGCTCGTCCTGTTCGGCGAAGTCTTCGTCGCTGCACTTCTTGCAGACGTAGCCCAGTTCATCCTTCAGGCGCGAGCGGCCGGTGAGGTCTTTGCCGCAGAACCGGCAGACCTTGGCGGGGGCACCCGCTTGATTGGGGAGCATGTCCTGTGGGTCGGGCTCATCCATCACCGGGCGCGGACGCCTGGGCGCGGGCGTGAAGCAGCTGCACGGCTTGCTGCCCGGCGGGCCGTTCTCGCCGATGTGTCCGCCGCAGTCGGGGCAGGTCAGTTGATCAAACAGTTTTCCGCTCACAGCACCCCGATTCTAGGCATCTCGTCGGCGGTTTCGAGCGAGCCGATCAGACCGACGCCAGAAAGTTTTGATCATGCGCCAATCTAATCCAACACAAACACTTACAACGCTGGGCGTCCACTTCCGCGCCGGCACACGGGCCGAGCTGGTGTCATTGGTCCGACATCACTATCGGACCACACTGCCCGCAACGGCGTGCGCCATCCGCGTGGCAACGATTTGCCGGCGCCGGCGCGAGCGGGTCATCGGCGTCGCCGTCCTCTCCTGGCCGGTGCCGCTGCTCGCGGCACGCAACCGTCACTTCGGCACCGTCGGCTATCGCAATTGCCTGCGGTTCGCCAACCGAAACGTCCGCACGGTTTCCCGAGTGATCGTCCACCCGCAGTTCCGTGCCGCGGGCGTCGCCGGCGAGCTGGTCCGCCAGCTCGTCCGCCGGTGCACCACACGATACGTCGAGTCCTCTACCCGCATGGGCGCTTTCGCCGGTTTTTTGATTCGTGCCGGATTCGTCGAACTCCCCGCCCGCCCGGGAGAGCCCGCGTACTTCCTGCGCGATCGCAGCATCCGTCGGCCGCGCCGAGGCGCGCATCGAGCCTGACCGTTCCTCATTTTCAAACAAGGAGCCTGCAATGACTGGCAAAGAAAAACGAGACGCACAGAAACAGTTCCTTCACCTGGTCGCGAACAGCACCCAGCCGATCGAAGACATCATCGACACGGTCGACATCCTGCCGGAGACGCTGCTGAACTGGATGGACGAGCGCGACTTCAAGTCGAAGCTGCACGGCATGCGCCGGTTCCTGCGGAAGGCGCGGGACCTGCAGCTGGAGGCATCATCGCTTCGCGCGGCGCGGATCCTCGCCGATCTGACCACGCCGTCGAAAAAGGATGTGAACAAGCCGAACGTCCGGGCCGCGTGCGTCGATGTGATCCGGCTCGCCCGCGATTCGCGCGCCCGGCGACGCTCGCAGGATGCGGACGAGACGCTTCGCCAGCGCCGACTCTCGCATCCGGACTTGTCGGATACCGAGGCGACCGCGTTGCTGAACGAGCTGAACGCGTCACAGGATCAGGAGAAGCCAGGCTGAGCGTGTAGTGACGCCCGCCTCTCCCTCTGGGAGAGGGCTGGGGTGAGGGCATTTATGACGCGAGTCGTTCCCGATCCGGGTGCCCCGAGGCAATGTACTCATTGACCCGCGCCGCCAGCCGAACGCGGGTCAGGAGTACCTGCCCCGGGGCACCCGATCGTGATTTCGTGTGCCGCAAACGCGCAAGAGCAACGCAATCTGATTTTCGACACATTTACTGCCAACTCTGGAGTCATGCATGTCCATCAAACTCGAACATGACCTTCTGCTTCGTCCGTTGAAAACGCCGGATGACCTGCACCGCTGGGTGCGGCTCTTCTGCAACCTCGATGTGCCGCGCACGCCGGCGCGGCCGGGATCGTCCGCGCCGTTCGACTATCTCGTCCGCGCGTATTTTGAGCCGGCGAGCGACCAGGTGGTTCACGCGTGCCGCGGCGGCGGGAAGACGCGGCTCGCCGCCGTCGCCACGCTGCTCGACCTGCTCCACAAGCCGGGCATCAGCGTGCGCATCCTCGGCGGATCCCTCGAACAGTCGACGCGGATGTGGGAACACCTTCTGCCCGACCTCACGCACGCGGCGCGGGAACTGCTTAACCGGCGCACCGGCAACGCGCGTCGAATCCAGCTTTCCAACGGCTCGACATGTGCCGTCCTCACGCAGAGCCAGCGCTGCGTCCGCGGCCTGCGCGTGCAGAAGTTGAGATGTGATGAAATCGAAGTCTTCTCGCCGGAGGTGTGGGAGGCGGCGCAATTGGTCACTCGGTCGGCGGTCTGCGGTCGACGGTCGACGGGAAAGACAAATGCATGCACCGCCGACCGCCGACCAACGACCGCCGACCCCGTTCACGGAGCCATCGACGCCCTCTCCACCCTCCACAAACCGTTCGGCCTGATGCAGCAGGTGATCGAGCAGGCAGAGGCGGTCGGCACGCCGGTCGTGCGGTGGAACCTGATCGACGTGCTCGAGCCGTGTCCGCAAGAACGCGAGTGCGCGAGTTGCCCGCTTTTTGCCGAGTGCGGCGGCGTCGCGAAGACGCGCACGAGCGGGTTCGTCCGCATCGACGATGCCATCCGCATGAAGAAGCGCGTGAGCCTGGAGACGTGGAAGAACGAGATGCTCTGCGAGCGGCCGAGCGTGCGCGATGCGGTTTTCCGTTCGTTCGATCCGGCGATCCATGTGCGCCAAGAGGTGCGGATGGAGAACCCGTCGATGTCGCTCGCGATCGACTTTGGCGTCGATGCGCCTTTCGTCTGCCTGTGGGTCCGGACCGACGGCGAGCTGACGTATGTCGTCGATGAATACCTCCAGAGCAATCGACGGACCGAGGAGCACATCCTCGAACTGCAGACCCGCCCTTGGCCGGCGCCGACGCACATCGACTGCGACCCGGCCGGCAATGCCCGCAACGAGCAGACGGGCATCAGCAGCGTCCGCGCGCTGCAGAAGGCCGGCTTTGTCGTCCGCTCGCGGTCGAGCCTGGTGCACGAAGGGATCGAACAGATCCGCGCGGCGCTGCGTCCCGCCGCCGGCGAACCGACGCTGTTTATCCATCCGCGGTGCCGGCAACTCATCCGCTCGATCACGTGCCTCGTCCACGCCCGGGTCGGCGCGAGCCTCAAGCCGCTCAAGGACGGAGTGCACGATCACGCGGTGGATGCGCTGCGGTATTACTTCGTGAACCGGACGCGAAGGAGCGGGGGGTTGCGGAAATACTGAGGAAGGAGCGGAATGACCAAACCTCAATGACCAACGAATGCCCAGGGACCAAACACCAAAGGCCCTGTTTTTGGTCTTTGGACATTGGGTCTTTGTTGGTCTTTGAGCCTTGGTCATTTTCTGCTCTGCGCCGATGTCTCAACGCAGAGACACAAGCCGGTGGATGCTTCGACTGCGTTTCCCGATATCCTCCTCACCATGACCCGCTTCACCCATCGTCTCTGGAAAGATCGAGCCCCGCTTGCCGTCGGCGACGAGCCGGCGGATGTGCCGGAGATCGAACTGTTTCTGCCCTCCGACTCGTCCGGCGGATGCGTGCTGGTCTGCCCCGGCGGCGGGTATGGCCACCTCGCGCCGCACGAGGGCGCGACCATCGGCGAGTTCTTCGCACAACACCGGATCAGCGCGGCCGTGCTGAAGTATCGCATCGCGCCGCGCTACCAGCATCCGGCCCCGCTGACGGACGTTGCTCGCGCGATGCGAACACTCCGCCATCGCGCGGCTGAATGGAAGATCGACCCGAAGCGGATCGCCGTGATGGGCTTCAGCGCCGGCGGGCACCTGGCGTCGACGCTGAGCACGCGTTTCGATGCCGGATCGGCACAGGACGCCGACGCGATCGAGCGCGAGTCGAGCCGGCCGGATGCGAGCGTGCTCTGCTATCCGGTCATCACGCTGTCGGGTCCGGGCGCGCACACGGGCTCGCGGCAGAACCTGATCGGCAAGGATGCGCCGCCGGCGCTGGTCGATGAACTCTCGAGCGATCTGCACGTGAAGCCGACGACGCCGCCGACGTTCATCTTTCACACGGCCGATGACGGCGCGGTCCCGGTTGAGAACGCGCTACTGTATGCGGCCGCGCTGCGCCGGGCGGGCGTGAGCGTGGAACTGCACGTCTACGAGACCGGCCGGCACGGCGTGGGATTGGCAAGCGACGACCCGCGGCTATCGGGTTGGAGCGTACTGATGATCGCGTGGCTGCAGGGGCGTGGCTGGTGAGCCAAGGGAAACCCCGATGACAGAAATCGCGCCGGCAGTTGCCTTGCGACGATCTGCCGGTAACGTTTCGCGGGTTCGAACCACGCACAATTTAAGGACGGGACTTTTTCCGATGAACACACTCCGCACACTGACACTCGCCGCCGCCGCGACGCTCGCCGCTTCTCAGTTCGCCGCCGCACAGACCGGGCCGGACCTGCTGCTGGGCGGCTTCGATGAGAACCGGAACTTCAAGACCGACGGCAGCCTGGTCTATGTCTTCGACGGGCATACCGACAATAACGACTCGGACATACAGCTCTCGATCCTCAACGCCGAGGGAATGATGAAGCTGGATCTGGATAACCTCGCCAAAGGGTGGAACCTCAACCGCGCCCAGCCGCGGGCGGGCTTCGAGTTCACTTACCTGAACATCGACTCCAACGATCCCGCACTCCCGGACCAGTTCAGCGATACATCCTTCGGGATCGGCATGGGCATCGGCCAGGGCGGCAAGTGGGTGGCAGGGTTGAGCGTCGCGCTCGGCCACGCATCGGCCAACGCCTTTGGCGACGGCAACGGCTGGTACGGCAAGGCCGACATCGCCGTCGGTTACACCATCGACGAGAACCAGAGCATCGGCTTCATCCTCGACTACGACGGCAACCGCACCGCCTTCCCCGATGTGCCGCTGCCCGGGTTCGTCTACAAGCGCAAGCTGTCCGACCAGCTGAAGCTGAGCGTCGGCTTCCCATACACCGACCTGGAATACAAGCCTGACGACAAGTGGACGATCTCGCTGCGCTATGTGCTCCCTTCATCCGGCGAGGCGACCGTCGAGTACAAGGCGGCCGAGGCGCTGCGCATCTACGGCTCGGTCTCGAGCCAGAGCGAAGCGTTCCACTGGAACCAGCTCGCCAACAATCACGACCGCGTGCTCTTCTTCCAGACCCGCGCCGAGGTGGGTTTGCGCGGGACGTACAACGACCAGTTCAGCTTCATGGTCGCCGGCGGCTACGCGTTCGCACAGTCGTTCGAAGTCGGCTGGGACTCGCGCGACACCGACAAGATCGCCGAACTGAGCGACGAGCCGTACGCGCGAATCGGGTTTGAACTGAACTTCTGAGAAAAGTCTTTCCAAGAAGAACACGAAGGACGCGAAGTCAGAAATGATCTGCTTTGCGTCCTTCGTGCGTTTCGTGTCCTTGGTGGGTCGTTCTTTTCCGGTCACTGCGCCAGCGCGCGAATGGCATCCGGCAGGTTCGCGGCCTGGCCGATCGTGAGGGTCTCGGAAGCGCCATTGGCGATCCACCACTTGACCGCCTCGATCTGGTCGGGGCTGAGCCCCTGCTTCTTTTTCGGCGGCATGGCGTCTTCATCGGTGCGCTCCAGCGAGATGCGCCGCGCGAGTTCACTGTCGGCGATATTGCCGGGCACTACCGTGTTGCCGCTCTCGCCGCCGGCGATCACGTGCGCGAATGAATCGAGCCGGAGGCCGGCCTTGGATTTCCTGGAGCCGTGACATTCGACACAACTGGCGAGAAAGATCGGCTGGACGATCGACGCGAAGACGGCCCGCTGCTCCAGCGGGAGTGAAGACTTTGGCGTCTGCGTCGGATCGACGGTTTCGATCGGGCGATTGCTTTCGCCGTTCACCTGCACCGACGGCTCGGTGGTGGGGATCGATTGCGGTTTCTCATCGCGGCGTCGGCGCGTTGGCTCAGAGTCCTGGTCGTGGTCTTCGCTCAGTTCGTTGAGCCAGTGCTTGACGGGTCGTGGCGCATATTCGCTGAGATAGGCATCGCCGTGGGAGATATTTCCGCCGAGATGGCCGGCATAGACGAGCCCGACGAGCGTGAAGCCGATTGCCAGGACATAGAACATCGACCAGACCTTGCGATACGCGCCGCCGCGCGCGAGCGAACGGAACATCAGCGCCACGCAGCAGCCGGCGGCGGTGGTGATGCCCGCCCATTGGTGGTCGATCACGTCTTCGCCGCTGTTGCCGTCGAAGCGCGCCAGGAGGTAGCCGGTGATTGCGGCGACGATGGTGCCGAGGGTGGCGAGCCACAGGACGAGTTGTCCGGTCGCCCAGAGATGCCGTGCGCGGCGGAAGCCGCCGAAGAGGTCGAGGATCGGCATCAGCACGAGCAGGCCGATCGGCAGGTGAAGCAAGGTCGGATGAAGCCGGCCGGCAAAGCGAACAAGATCCTCGCCGCGTGCAACGCCGTCCGGCGGCCTCTGCCAGGCGAAGATCGCGAGCGCACCGACCGCGATCATCAACGGCAGGGTCAGCCACCATCGCGAGCGAGGACGTAAGGGCGCGACAACGACGACGGCATCGGGTGTGGACAAAGGAAGCGGAGTGGGAATCGACATGGGGGGAGAGTGTAGCCCATCTGGCTTGCGCGGCTACTTTTGTCACAACTCCGAAATGTTTCGACGGAGTATTCGCGATTTCATTCTCGCGGGGAAAAAATCTTTCCCGCGACGACAATGTTGGGTTCACGCCGTCGCGACGAACTACTAAGCTCTAGGCCAACATGGCTCTGTCGTACGCCGAATTTCAGAAGCTGGCGTTGGCGGAACTGGCAACAGTCAACCGCGTGGCGCGCGCGCTGACGCGATCGTCAGCGGACGCCGATGACCTGACCCAGGAAACCTACCTCAAGGCGATCCGCGCCTGGCCGAGCTTCGAGCTGCGCGCCGGGGGCATCCGGCCGTGGTTGATGACGATCCTCAACCACACCCATCTCAACCGGATCCGCCATACGAGCCGGCAGTCGGCGCACATGGATCACGCCGACGTCGAGCAACTCGCCGCCAGCGATTCGCCACCGGCCCTCACGACCGGCGAGGTCGACTGGAACCAGTTCGACGGCCACCTCCTTTCGGCGCTGAACGGATTGCCCGATAACCTCCGCACGACCCTGGTCTTATGGTCGATGGAAGACCTCACATACCAGGAGATTGCCGACTCGATGCAGGTGCCGATCGGCACGGTCATGAGTCGGCTGCACCGGGCTCGAAATGTGATGCACAAGCTCCTCACGGGGGGCGAAAAGGCCCCTCTTTCGGCGTAGGAATAGGCCGGTGTTAGTATATGTGGAGCCCCATGAGCAGTGAGCGGTTTTCAGATCCTTCCCTCAGGCAGTCGCTGGTGCGTGAAGCCGAACGCATCGGCGTCGAGCCCGCGCTGCGGTCATCCGTCGAGGCGCTTTTCGCTTCGGCCGAGGCGCCGGCGCCCCTGCCGATCTATCGCTCGCGAATCGTGATGCTCGCGGCCGCGGTGGTCGTTGCCGGGCTGGCGATCGGGTTCGCGTTCTTTCGCTCGCACGACGAAGGGGAGTACACGATCGCCGAGGCGCGCCTGTGGCCCGCCATGGCGAGTTTCTATCGGCAAGGCGTTTCGCCGAGCACGCTCCCGACGATGCCGACCGATGGCGGTCCGACCCTGAGCGACCCGCGCTACCAGTTGCTCGCGGTGCGAAGCGACCACATCGACACGGTGCCGTGCATCGTCAGCGACTACCGCCGCGATGACGGCGCAACGCTGAGCGTCATCACCACGCGCGCCTCCAACCTGCTTCGCGAGCCGGATGAAGACCCCGACGAGCGCTACGACACGGCCAGCGGCGACGTTCGGATCGTCGGCCACATCAAGAATGACTATTGGATCTGCGTCGCCGCCCCCAAGTCCTCGCCCGCCGATTTGTTCGATGATGCGCTCGCGCATGTCGTCCCTTCATCGAAATAATTCTCAATTCAGAATCGCCACTGCTGCGGCCTCCGCATTGGTCCGCGACGCACCAGCGCCGCGGTGAAGGCTTTGTTCCCCCACTGACGCCGCGGACACTCGAGCCGTTTCACTGCGCGCGTGCGCCGTTGGCTGGCCGCAGGTTTTGCACGGATACGAATTTTCTACGCGAGATGGAATAACCCGTTACCTCGACGGGGCTCAATCCTTCGAACGCACGAGCGTGCGACCGCGGCATCGGGATGTTCCCGGGGCGGCAATCGCAACGACGCGTGCGGCAGCACCTGCGTGGATATTCGCGTCCGTCTCACATTGACGTCGTGTGAAGCGAACTGCGGCCGCCCGCGCCAACTTCAGTCCCGGAGTTAATGATGAACAACAAACGCAACTCATCCGCACTCGTTCTTCCGCTCGAATCGCGGCAGCTTCTTTCGGCGACGCTCGCCAGCGGCGTGCTCACGGTCAATGGCAGCGGCGCCGCCGACCACATCGGCCTCGACCCGCGTACCACCACTTCGCTTCGCGTCGAGATCGGCACGAACAACCAGACGTTCGACCTGCGACAGATCACGCGGATCGTCGTCAACGGGCTGGGCGGAAACGATGTCATCGAGGTCAACGCGCGCAACCCGCTGACCATGGGCGTGGAAGTCCACGGCGGCGACGGCAACGACTACCTCAAAGGTTCGGATTCCGCCGACAAGCTCTACGGCGATGCGGGCAACGATTTCATCGAAGGCAAAGGCGGCAACGACCTGATCGACGGCGGCGCCGGCTACGATGTCGCGGAAGATAAAGGGACCAACACCTTCACCAATATCGAGTCGCGCCATTCGTGGCTCGCTCACGGCGTCATCGACGACAAGGGCTCCGGCGGCCACGGCGCCGACGACGCCACCGGCCACACCTGATCGCGCTCCGATCAGGGTTCATCGATTCTCACTTTCCCCCGGGCGCGTCATCTCACCAGGATGGCGCGCCCCTTTTTTCCGACGTTCAGTGCCCGGCATCTTTGGCGACAACGGCGAGATCATCGAGCTTCCAACTGTCGCGCCATTTCACGACCACCGCTTCGCCCTCGAACTCGATCGGCAGCCAGATGTAGGTGCTCTCGATGAGATTCCGCGGCCGCCAGAGGTCGAACATCGCCACGTAGCGATCCACTTCGCCGGGCAGTTTGAGGACGAAAGTGCTTTGTCCGCCGAACGTCTTTTCCGGCCCGAGTCCGTTCGCGGGGTTCACGCCGGCGCACGGGTTCCCGACACGCTTCCACTCACCCAGCATCGAGTTGGCGACGAGGTGGCGGGCATCGTTGGGTGCCCAGCCGGTCGCGCCGGAGACGATCATGTGATACTTGCCGCCGTGCTTGAAGATCGCCGGCGCTTCGTTGTGTCCGCCGGGAAGGACGCGGATCCAGTTCCCGGTGAAGTCGAGATAATCGTCGGTGAGCTCGTGAACGTTGAGCGTGTAGTTTTCCTCGGCCGAAGCGACGAGATACGCCTTGCCGTCGTCATCGACGAACAAGCCCATGTCGCGCGACATCTGGCCGCCGGCAAAATCGCGGCGGGCGTAGACGCCGTCGACCAGCCCCTTGCGGAACTTCTCGCCTTCCAGCTCGGCCTTGACGGCGTCGCGATCGAGCGCGGTGCGCGCCTGGTCCGGAAACCCGATCGGCCATTTGCCCGCATTCGGACGAAGCGAGCGGAGGTATTTGAACGGGCCGGTGGGCGAGTCGGAGACCGCCACCGCCGCGCGGGCCGTGCCGTAACGCGAGCCGCGGAACTCCAGGTGCATCCACATGACGAATTGTTTCGTCTTCGCGTTGTAGATCACCTTGGGGCGTTCGATGTTGCAGCCTTTGACGATCTCGCTGGTCTCGTCGTCGACGGTGGCCATCGCGATGCCTTCGTTTTTCCAGTTGTAGAGATCGCGCGAGCTGTAGACGGAGACGCCAGGCGATGGTGGCCAGCGGGTCTCTTGCGTGCGCATGGCGCGGGCCTCGCCGTACCAGTAGTAGACGCCGTCGTGGAACAGCACGCCCCCGCCGTGGGCGTTGATGTGCATGCCTTCGGTATCGTGCCAGAGGTCGGCGTTGTGGACCGAATCGTAAACCTGCGGATCAATCCGGAGAGCGCGCGGCACGTAGTCGTCGGGCTGCGTCGTCGGCCGGG
This sequence comes from Phycisphaerae bacterium, assembly GCA_031411495.1. GTDB lineage: Bacteria > Planctomycetota > Phycisphaerae > Tepidisphaerales > Tepidisphaeraceae > JANOBD01. The sequence goes on from JANOBD010000022.1 coordinate 129,346, forward strand.
TAGAGGGGCGCGTCTGCGCGAAAGCCGTCGTGGCGATGGCGAGCGCACCCACGAACAGCGATTGATTCAGGCGTGCGAATGGTTTCATTTGGTTCTCCGGATGGTCCCGCGACAAACCTATTCGAAAACGCTGACGCGCCGCCGAACAAATCCACCCGTTCTGACGCGGCGAAGGCATTTTCACATTTTTCCGAACAGGGCGCCGCAAGCATTGATCAACGATCGTCGAGGTCGCATTATCGCAACGCGGCCGTGCAACTTCGCAACGATCCGAAGATGGAAACCGGGCGTCTTGAGATGACCTCACCAGCAGCCGCGGCGCGTGTCCTATCCGCACGGCTGCACGACCCTTCGCAGAAGAGGAAAATCCATGTCATCGCTCCGCCGCCCACTCGCATGCATCGCGCTCGCCGTTTCGACGACCTTTCTCGGCACCGTCGCCGGGCAGACGAGCGCGCCCACGACGCAGCCGATGCCGGTGCGGACGACGGCGCCGACCACGCCGGCATTCCCGGGCGCCGAAGGATTCGGTGCGGCCGCCACCGGAGGCCGCGGGAAGGACGTGTACGAGGTCACCAACCTCAACGACGCCGGCCCGGGCAGCCTGCGCGATGCGGTGAGCAAGCCGGATCGCACGATCGTCTTCCGTGTCGCCGGCACGATCGAACTGCAGCGCCCGCTCGACCTGCGCGCCCCCAACCTCACGATCGCCGGCCAGACGGCGCCCGGCGGCGGCATCTGCCTGCGGAACTTCACGCTCAACGTCCGCGCCTCCAACCTCATCATCCGCTACCTGCGCGTCCGACTCGGCGACGCCGACAAGCAGGAGTCCGACTGCATCACGATCTGGCACGGATGCCGGGATGTGATCATCGATCACTGCAGCGCGAGCTGGAGCGTCGACGAAGCGCTCTCCCTCGCGGGCGATGTCGGCAACGTCACCGTGCAGTGGTGCATGATTTACGAAGCGCTCCGGCAGAGCCTTCACGCCAAGGGCCCGCACGGCTACGGATCGCTCTCCCGCGCCGATGGGCCGGTCACCTGGCATCACAACCTGTGGGCACACAACGACGCCCGCAACCCGCGCCTCGGCGACAACTACGGCAAAGAGCCCAAGCCAACATTCGATGTGCGCAACAACGTCATCTACGACTATGGCGATACCTGCTCCGGCCTCACCCAGGGGACCTTCAACGCGAATTACATCGCCAACTACATCAAGCCCGGCCCCAGCAGCACCGCCAAGACGCCAATATCGGTGGGCAACAAGCCACAGGAGTCGAATCTGCATTTTTATCTCGCCGGCAACGTCGTGGAAGGCAAGCCGGAGTTCACCAGCGACAACAGCAAACTGCCCAGCCCGATCGAAGTGGATGGCAAGCAGATCTTCTTCGTCGCCGACAAGCCTTTCGCCGTCGCCCCGGTGACGACCACGACCGCCGAACAGGCCTATCAAGACGTTCTTGCCAACGTCGGCGCGACGCTGCCGATGCGGGATGCGTCCGATGCCCGGCTGATCGAGCACGTGAAGAGTGGCGGCGGAAAGATGATCAATTCGGAATCTGAAGTCGGCGGATGGCCGGCGCTGGCGCCCGGCGTGGCACCGGCCGATTCCGATCACGACGGCATGCCCGATGAGTGGGAGAAGGCGCACGGCCTCAACCCGGCCGACGCCGCCGACCGCAACGCCGATCCCGACGGCGACGGGTACACGAATCTCGAAAAGTGCATCAATCAGTCCGATCCGCCGACCAAGCCATAGCGTCTGCGTGTGGCCGCGGATTCACGCCGTCGCGAATGCCACGCCTGCAGATGCGGGCCGGCTTCGGCCGCGCGCTCGCCTGAGTCAAAGGACAACCCTGCATTGGTCATGCAGGGTTGAGGACTTCAAACGGATGAGCGGCACGCTTCGATCAGAGCGACATTCGATTGCGGCGTCCCAGCATCCGAGTGGTGAGCAGCAGCACGCCCGCCGCCGTCAACGGTTCGGGGACCGCCGATACGCTTAGACTCAGGACGCCGGTCGAATCGGTAAAGGTATAGATTGTTCCGTCGAACGTGTTGGACCAGATGCCCGCGCTATACGTCAGGCCGCCTCGAACGGTGCCTGAGAAGGCGATGCTGACGAAGTCGAAGGTTCCGGCCTGACCGCCACTGAAGTTGAAGAAGTCGAAGCTCGCGGGGGCCGACGGCGCCCCTGCCGTGAAGTCGATGTTCAAGGTTCCGTCGTACGCCATGATGCCAGACGTTCCGGTGACGTCGATTGCGTCGTACCCGTTGCCGCCGCCGGCTCCGCGGCCATCGAGGCCGGTGCCTTCGACCTGCATGTTGGTTGCCGTCGAGTCGCTGAGGGTGAGCGAGCCGTTGAACGTTTGAAGCCCGGCCGAGTTGCCCGGGGAGAGCGTGCCGTTGATGACGGTGTTGCCCGAGAGCGTGCCGTTGCCGCTGAGGGTACCGTTGACGGTGATCGCGCCTGACGAGGTGATCGAGCCGTTGTTGTTGAGCGTCGCGACGGAGTCGACGGTGACGGACGAGGTCGAAGCGATCGAACCCGAATTGGCGAGTGTGAGCGTGCCCATCTGAACGCGAGTTAATCCAGTGTAGGTGTTCGCGCCGTTCAGAGTCAGGTTGCCGTTGCCAGTTTTAGAGAGCGATCCGGCACCGCTGTTGCCGATGCCGGCGGAGTAGTTGACGTCGTTGCCGTTGGTATCGATGGTTCCGCCGCCGGCGTTGAGGGTGACGGGCTGAGTCGAAACGTCCGTAACGGCATTGAGCAGGGCCGAAGCGTATTGCAACGTTCCACCGTCGAGGGTCAATCCGCCGTAGTTTGCGCCGCCCAACGCGTATTCGCTGTTGATGTTAAGAACTCCGCCATTGACGGTCGTGACGCCGGAATAGGTGTTGCCGACACCGTTCAGAGTGAGCGTTCCTCCGCCGGTCTTGGTGAATCCGTTGGCGCCGCCGACCACACCGCTAAGCGTAATATTGTGAGCCACACCCAACGCATCGGCGGCCTTGATTGTGGCGGCGCCGGTGAGGTTGATTCCCAGCGAGCTCGACCAGTCTGCCTTGGCTCCGACAGAACCAGCGCCGAACTTGACGCTCGCGGTTCCAGCTCCGACACCAACCAAACCGCCCGAGCCGACGTACAGCGAACCGCCGCTGACATTCAGTACGCTCGTTGTGCCTGCTTGTGCGTTGAACGCAATGCGCTCTACCGTCGCGGTTCCATTGCGGACGACCAGGATCGCGTTGCCCGCCTGAGAACTGCCAAGCTGAACGCCGGTTGCCGTATCAGTGGCGTTAAACGCTCCGCCGTTGACATCGATGATCGACCACCGACCCGTGTTGGCCAGACCGACAATGACCGGACCAGCAACCGAAAGGCTTCCGCTTTCGAGGTAGGTAGCAACGGTGGAGTTTGCGGCGCCACTTCCGCCGACATCACCCATCCGAAGTGCTCCGGTCAAAGAGACGTTCGCGCCCTTGATGATGAGCCCATTCGTGCTGGTGTTGCTAGCGGCGGACGGTTCCGTCGTAATAGAAGAGTTGGTGCGGCCCATGTCGAAGTTCGTCATGGTAATTGAGCCGCCGTTTGCGATCAGGCCCCATTGCAGGCTGCCCGTGCCGATCCCGCGGAGACCGCCATTGAAGGCGACGTTGCCGCTATTTACCGTGAGCGTTGCCGTCGACTGGTTGCCGCTTGTTCCGTTGGTGATGTCGGAAATCGAACTAAAGGACATCGAGCCATTGTTGCTGAGGGTAACGGACGCGTTTCCGCTGACAAACAACGACGAACCCGAGTATGAGCCGCCACTGATTGTCGTAGCGACGCCTGTTCCGGTGACAGACAAGGCACCCCCTGAAACCGAAGCACCCGTCGGAATATCAAGCGTTCCGCCGGTGACTGAAACGTTGCCCGCGGCGCCCAGTGCGTTGATATTCGAAAGGATGAACGTTCCCGATCCCGTTTTCGAGATGGCGATGCTGCGGTTGGCACCGGTGGTGATTGCGCCGGCGTAAGTGGTGTTGGTGGTCTGCGGGAGCGTGATCGTGCTGGTGCCAACGGCCGCGCCGTTGTCGGTCATGGTGCCGCTGGTGCCGGTAAGCGAGCCAAACGTTGCCGAGTTACCGTTGAGATCCAGCGTGCCGGCCGACTGCACAAAAAGCACGCCGGACGGAATCGCACCACTCGAATTGACGACGATTGAGCCAGCAGCCAGATTCAAACCGCCGCCCGCGGTGCCGAAGGTGTTGCCACCGGCCAGCGTCAGCGCGCCGGCGCCGATCTTGTTGATCTGGGCCGTGGCTCCCGAAATGTTGCCCGACCAGGTCAGGTTGTTGCCGTTGGTGTCGATGGTTTCCGTCAGACCGGCACCGATCGACATGTTCGGCGTCTGCGAGATGTTGTTCGCGACGGCAACGATCGAGTTGGAGCCGTTGACCGTCATCGGTCCGGTTCCAAGTGCGTTGCTGCTGCCAAGCCGAAGCGAGCCGGCATTGAAGGTCGTTCCGCCCGAGTAGCTGTTATTGGTGGAGATGGTCAGCGCGCCGCTTCCGCTCTTGCTAAGTGACCCGGTGATGATGCTCGAGTCGTCATCCGTGTTGATCGTGTAGTCGATCGTGTTGTTGAAGGCGATGGATGTCGGGCTGATGTTGCCGCCATGAATCGTCGCGGTGGTTTGCGTCACCGCGGTCGGGCCGGAACCAAGGTTATAGGTGTCGTTGAACTGAACGGAATCGGCATTCCAGAAATCGGTTGCGGAGTGACTGGTGTTGAGTGCGAAGTTTGGCGAGCCCGTCGTTGGCGTAGCGCTCGCATATTCCTTCCATTGACTGCCGTTGACACCCGACCAAACCGGGAAATCGGTTCCCGAGATCGTCAGAGTGATGAAGCCGTTGGTCGGAGCCGTCGGTGTAAACGTCGCGGCCGTTCGACCGCCGCCGAGCAGCGAGAAGTTCGAGGTCGAGCCAGTGAAGCTGCCATAGCTGATGAGTTGGTAGGTACTCCCATTGACGAGCGCAGCAGTGGGCGTAATGCCGATCGTGGTAGTGCCCGAAATCGTGAACGCGTTGGTCACGGCAAGGCCCGGACTGTTCATCGTCGCACCGCCAGGCAGACGCAGCGAAAGTGCACCGGTGCCCGTGAAGTTCAACGAGTTCAGCGTTAACGCCGAGTTCGACGTGCCGTTCCCATTTGCGACGGTGACGTTGCCACCCGCGCCAGCAGTAACAGCGCCGACAGATCCGGTCCCGTCGACGGTCCCTTGCGTAAGGGTGATCGGTACGGTACCCGCAACGCTGCTGGTGTGAACGTATTTGGCGGTGCTCCCGTTGACGGTGATACCGGTGCTGGTGTTGATACTGCCGGCGCCGCTGACGGTTTGCGTGCCGCCGGTGATGTTCGTTACGCCGGTGAACGTGTTGGTCGTGCCTGCGAGCACGAGGTTGCCGGGTCCGGTTTTGGTGAATCCGTTGCCGCCGGTGAGGCCGGCATTGACGGTGATGGTGCGATTGGCATCGGTGTTGAAAATCAAGCCCGATCCGTTCAGCCCGATCGTCAACGCGTTGGTGCTGGCGATGGTGAGGTCGTTGGAAGCGTCCAGGTTCTGGAGGGTTCCGCCGGTCCAGTTGAAGGTGCGGGTGATGGTGGGAATGGTCCCGCCGCCATTGTTGCCCGCGGTGATCGTGCCCGCTTTGAGCGTGCCCGCTGCGAGATTGTACGTTCCCGACATGGCGACAGTGTCGGCGGTGGCGGCGGTCGAGGTTCGGTTGACCAAAGTCAACGTGGTGATGACCGCGGTGCCGCCATTCTGATTGACGACGCCTGCGCCGCCATTCTCGCCGGCCGCGTTGGTTTGCACGCCGAGATTGAGATTGCTGGCGGTGAGGGTGCCCGCACCAGAATTGATATTGAGAATCCCGCTGGCCTGGCCAGTGCCGGTACCTGTGGTTCCATTAGCAAGGTTGATGGTTGCGGCGGTCAGCGTTCCGAGCCCGAAGGTGAGAGTTCCGTTACCGCCGCTGTTTGCCGTGCTGGAGCCGCAGACGCCGGCAGTGATGGTCGAGAACTGAGCGTTACTGAGCGATCCGCCGCTGAAGTCAACTAGACCGGTGACGCTGCCGCTGGCACTGGTGTTGGTCGAGCCGATGGTCAACGTACCACCGCCTGCGCCGGCGCGATTGGAGATCGTTGCCGAAGCCCCGGACAAGCCGGTGGCGAACTGCCACGTGCCATTGTTTCGACCGCCGCCCACAATGATCGCATCTGAACGAATCGTGTTGCCCGTACCCATGTTGAGGACGGACGTGTTCGCGCCCGCGGCGACAGCGGTCTGGCTGCCAATGGTGATGTTGGTCGAGACGAGCGTGTTGCTCGTGCCGAAGGTGACGATGCCAGCGTTACGACCCGAGCCGAGGGTAAAGTTGCCAAGTGAGCTGGTGAAGTTGGCCAGGCTGGACATGTCGAGCGTCTGCGTGCTCGATGAAGAAATGGCGGTACCACCGACGAGGAAGCCTGCCGTGGTTCCTCCGTTGACGGCGAGAGTTCCCGCGCCTGTGAAATAAGTGTTTGTCGCAGCGACGCCGGTGGTCTGCGTACTGATCTGGAACGCGGTGGCGATATTCCCGGCGATGGTGAGTGTCACACCAGAATTGATCTGCGTGGTATGCGCGGACGCAGCGCCGCCGGTCTGGTTGTAAAGCAGCGAGTTGATCGAAAAACTCGTTCCAACGATATTCGTGATAGTTCCCGACGCCGCATTGCCGGTCGCGCCGAAGGTGATGTCATTATTCAGGGCGGCGCTGTCCGGACTCCAGTTCGCAATATTGGACCAGAGCTGATCTCCACCGCCGTTGTCCCACGATAGTGCTGCCGCGTTGACATGGGTGGAGCCCAATCCGCCAAGAGCACCTGCGATAGCCAAGCGGAGAACCAAAGAGGCGTACCGACGAGTGGCAGGTCGACCCGTCAAGTCTTTCGCTTGGTTTGTTGAATCAGACCCCCGAAATCGAGCAATGGGTGAGTTTTTAACCAATACGCGCATTTCCTGCCTTCCGCTGATGTGAACCATTGAGGAGGCTACCACCCGACAACGTCGAGTCAACGGATTTCCCGTATTTACCACGGAACATCTCTGCAATTTTCATGGACCGGTAAAAAGGACGGTTATCAGATTTTTCGAGCTGGAGAGCACAATTTGTACCACCCCGGAATCGATATCGGGGTGCGCGTCGGTCAAAACTGGCGTGGCATTTTGTGAATTGCGTCGCGATTTTGCACGATTCCACGCACTCGTGCAGTCGGTGCGCATTGTCGAATGACCAATCCGGCCTAAGCTCTCCCCATGCCCGACGATTTGCGCTCACACATCAAGCACCTCGCCGCCGCGTCCAAGGACGGGATGAGCTGGTTTGAGGACCTCTACGCTTCCGCGAACGGCGACGCGTCCAAAATCCCCTGGGCGGATCGTCGGCCGAATCGGAATCTGATTACCTGGCTCGAGCGCGAACGTCCCTCGCCGCGCCGTGCCGACGGAACGCCGATCAAGACGCTCGTCATCGGCTGCGGCCTGGGGGAGGACGCGGAACTGCTCGCGCGGTGGCAGTTCGACGTCACCGCGTTCGATCTCTCGCCGACAGCGATCGATTGGTGCATCAAGCGATACCCGACCTCACGCGTCAAATACCAACAGGCCGATCTGTTCGCGCCGCCGCGCGACTGGCTCAACGCGTTTGATTTCGTGTTCGAAGCGTACACCGTCCAGCCGCTGCCGATGTCGATGCGGAAGCAGGCATTGGAAGCGGTGACGCGGTTCGTCGCGCCGGGCGGCCGGCTTCTCTTCATCACCCGCGCCCGCGAGCCGGAAGATGAGACCGACGGCCCGCCGTGGCCGCTGACGATGGACGACCTGCGGGCAATTTCCGATGCCGGATTGTCGATGCAGAGTTTCGAGGACTACATGGACGAGGAAGAACCCCCGGTGAGGCGGTTCCGGGCGGTGTACGCAAAGGTGTGAGTGCGAATCGCGTTACTCCATCGGCAAGAGCGTCTTGAACGCGACATCCGTCACGAACATCCCCCGCCCGCGCCACTCCTCCGGCATCTCCGGCAGGTTGCGATACGTCTTCTCGAATCGCTCCAACTCACTGGGCGCGACGACCACGATCGCATCACTCTCCGGCGATTTTCCGAGCCAGGCGTCTTTGAACGGCTTGGCCGAGGAGACGTCGAACACGCTCCGGTAATGCAGTCGCGCTGTCGGCACCGGATAGAGGAACGCCCGCGCATCGCCGACGAGGTAGACCGGCCGGTCCGTCGACTGCAGCAGCCTGGCGAGGGGCTCGGGCAGGAAGACTGATGGATCGGAGAACGCGATGCCGGATTGCGCCGCCGGCGCGGCCAGACGCCGGTAAACGCTCGCGAATGTCAGCGGAAGCGACGCCGCCGACGCGATCAGCACGACGAGCGGCCAGCGTGGCTGTTTCACGCGACCGATCAACAGCGCGGCGGCAGGAATGATCGGAACGAGAAATCGGCCCTGCAGGTGCGTGGCGAAGAGCCAGACGAGCACGTTGCCGACAATGAACGCGACAAGCATCCACGCCACCCGGTCGCGCGCCTGGAGGAGGAACGCGGGAACGATGAGCAGGAGCAGGATCGGGACAGAGACCGCTCCGAACGACGTCGAACCGAACTTGAAGTCGCGAAGGACCTGCTCGTTGAGCGCCGCGAATCGTCCGCCGGATGATTGCTGGTCCGGCCGCGCGGAATGCGCGACTTCGAATCGTTCGACCATGCCTTCATCGAAATGGGCCGAGCCCAGCGATCGTGTGGCGATCGGAAAGAACGGATTGCCGTTCGCAAGGACGGCCGTACGAATCAGCCACGGGCTGAGCGTGAGCATCGCACCAAGGACGAGAAGCGCGACTCCGCGCCATTCGAAGCGTCGCCGCGTGAACGATTCAACGAGAACGATCGCGGGCAACAGCAAGGCGAGCGTGGGCACGGAAGTGATCTTGCAGCCCGCCGCGAAGCCGGCGGCGCAGCCGGCCAGAAGCCAGCGCCTCCGCAGCGTCCACGCGAGTGCGAGCGCGGTGAAGAGCATCACGCCGCACTCGTTGTAGCCGACGCTGCCGAGCATCATCAGCCATGGGAACGCGGCGGCGAAAACGACGGCGGTGGCGGCCCGGAAGCGCGACCGATTCGTACGCACATCCCGTAGGGCGTCAGGCTTGCCTGACCCGTGGACGTCAGCAGCCTCAGCTCGTTCTTTCGGTGACGATCCGGTCGAGGCGGGCCTTGCCCCTACGCATCCTCGCGCGGCACCATAAATCGCGCCGAGCGTGAGCAGCATCATCGTCGCGTGCATCAGTTGCGCCAGGTACATCCCGCCGGCGGCGCTGCCGTGCAGCGTCATCGCCAGCAGGTATTGCATCTCGACATTGAGCGGGAAGTATCCGAAGACGTTGTGCGGCGTCGCGCCGATCTGCCCGAGCTCCAGCCACTCGCGCGGCAACTGGAAGTGGTAGGACACGACGTCGTACGCGTGCGGCTCATCGCCCCAGAGGATCCACGGCACCACCAGCGCCCCCACGAACGTGCCCGCAACGATCGGAACCGAGAGCGCAAGAGAAATCTGGCCGAGCGACGCCGCGCCGCGCAGAAAATCCCGGATGTTCACCTGATGCCGGTATACCGCCGCGACGGTCGAAACGTTCGCGGCGATCAGGACGACGACGGCGACGGCCTGGCTGAAGCACCCGATCGACCCCAGCAGCAGGACGATCCCACTCAGCAACCCCATCCCCACCGCGATGCGGGTGACGAGCATCAGCACCGCAGATGCCGGCGAATCGTTCGGGTCTTTTCGTGCAACGCTCCTCCCAAGTTGCAGCGCCCCGCTTCCGATCCCGAAACACGCACCGATCCACGCCAGCAGGAGAGGCCCATCGATCAGCAACTGCGACACGATGAGCGCCAGAGCGCCCGAGAACACCGGCAGCGCGCTTACGCAGGCCACGCCGATCAGGATGAGTATGATCTGGAGCCGGCTCAAAGAGGCGGGCGGTCGCTCGGCTGCAATCGACATGAGCCAGAGCATCGTCGGGGGCACGAAGCCGATCAACTCTGGTTCATCGTCGGGTAACGCTTCGTCCGACATCCAAAGAGCATGGGCTTCTGGCGAATGTCCCATCGGTCGCGCGCCGGACGCTCGTGGCACAATTGCACCGGAACGAGTTGCGCGACGTGAGGTTTCTCGTCAAATCGCGCCGGTCTCGGTACAACTCCGCATCCGATGTCGCTTCACGGTCAGCTCGCCATTCTTGCCGCGGTGACGTATTTCGTCGGGTCATTGCCGTTCGGATTGCTGGTCGGCCTGACCAGGGGCGTTGATATTCGCCAGCACGGGTCGAAGAACATCGGCGCCTCCAACGCCGGCCGGGTGCTGGGGCATCGGCGCTATTTCGTCATCGTTTTCATTCTCGATCTGCTCAAGAGCCTGGTGCCGATGTCGATCGCATCGTCGCTCGTGCTCCATGCGCCGCTCGAGGCGCGGACGCAGTTCACGTTTCTGCTGTGGCTGCTGGTGGGAATCGCGGCGATCGTCGGGCACGTCTTCCCGATCTACCTGAAGTTCAAAGGCGGCAAAGGCGTCGCCACGTCTGCGGGTGTCGTGCTTGGGCTGTTTCCGTACTTTACGGTGGCGGGAATCGTCTCGGTGATGACGTTTCTGATCTTCCTCAAGAAGTGGAAGTACATCAGCCTCGGTTCGATCGCGGCCGCCACGGTGTTCCCCTTCGCCTACGCCGGCATCGGCCTGTGGCGAGGCTGGGACATCACCGGCCGTCAGCTACCCCTGCTCGTCCTGGCGATCGCACTCTGCTCGCTGGTGATCTATCGCCATCGCGAGAACATCCGACGGCTCCGCGCGGGGACGGAGAACAAGATCCGGTCGCGCGCGGACCGAGCTTCCGATGCCGAGCCCGAAGGACCAGGCGTCTCGTAATGACCAAGGACCAATCACCAACAAACTCCCAATGTACAATCACCAAAAGGTAATTGGGGATTTGGACTTTGGGCCTTTGTTGGTCATTGGGCCTTGGTCATTCTCCCCAATCACCTTGCCGAGAGCGCATTTTCATGCGGATTGGCCAGCATAATCGCCATCGCGATGCAGTATGTCGTGAGGCCCAGGAGCATGATGATCACGGCGACGCGGTAGCTGGTCGTCTTGCGATCGCGATAGCGGAGCGACGTTTCCAGCCATTCGCGAAGGTCGTCGCCCTTCTGCATTGTGAGCCAGCGGAGATGAAGCACGCCCCACGAACAGACGATGGCGGCAAGCAGGATCAACCCTACGCCGATGATGATGTACGCCTGTGCATACCGGTTCGTGCCGGCCACCAGCCTGCCGGAGAAGCCGGTCGTGGAGATGACGATGCCGCAGAGCGTCAGCAGCACTTGGGCGCGGTTGTGCAGGACGGTGAACTGCCGCTCGAGCATCGCCATGATGTCGGGGAGTTTTTCGTCGTATTCGGCAAGGATTCGATCGGCTTCCTGGGGCAGGGAAAGGCACGGCATCGCGGTATGATAGCGATCGAGCGCGGGTCGCGCAACCGCGGATCGTTCAAAGCCTAGTTCCAGCGGACGTTCTTGCCTGCACAGAGAATCACCGTCATGAACAGGCCGAAGATCAACGCGACCGCCAGCGGCGGCCCTCCCGCGAAGGCGAGCGCGGCATACGGGTGGCCGTTCAGAAACAGCGCGACGCTGGCCAGGAGGATCGCGATGCAGAGCGCCATCACCTTCATGATCGAAAGCGCCGGCCTGCTGCGGATCGAAAAGTTCTTGGCGAGGGTCGAGAAGAAATAGAGCAGCGCGCCGCCGTCGACGATCCACGCCAGCGCGAGCAGGACGGTAACGACGGTCGGCGACGATGAGGCTGATGAAGCGACCATGTTCGGCGATAGTCCGATCGAAGAAGCGGCTCTGGACATCAGCAGCGCGCCGCACGTGCCGAGCAACACCCACACCACCCACGAGGCGATCATCGCACGGCCAAGCTTGCCGTTGGCAAAGGTCCAGCCCCAGGGCGCGAGGAAACCCGCCACGCGGTTCCTCCAGGTGATCTGGGAAACGGCAGAGGTCTTCAGCAGATAACCGCCTACCGCCACAGCCACGGCCGCGACGACGGCGAACGCCAGCAGCGTCTGCCAAATGCCGATCCGGGGCGCCAGCACGAAGCCAGCCGCGACGGCACCGGCGACCATTAATACCTTTCGCAGATAGAAGAGGACGTAGCGCATGTGAAGGGAAACACGGAATCGAATCCGTCGCCTCAGCGTAGGGTGGAAATGGCGGCTCGAAAGGCTGCCACTATCGGCTTTTACGGGCGGTTTCCCGCATCAGGGATCACCCGACAGGAGCGGCGGGACTTTGCCGCGTCGTCGGAACACGAATCGCTTCCTAAAGTGCCGCAATGAAACAGGAGATCAAAGGCATGAAAGCCACCAAGCAAGACCACCTGCTCGATACCAAGAATGACCTTGACCGCGACATCCGTTCGAAAATGGTCGACATTCTCAACGCACGCCTCGCCGATGCGATCGATCTTCAATACGCCGTCAAAACGGCGCACTGGAACGTCAAGGGTCCGAGCTTCGGCTCGCTGCACAAGCTCTTCGACGAGATCGCCGAGTACGTTGAAGAGGCGATCGACACCATCGCCGAACGTGGCGTAAAGCTCGGCGGAACGGCGCTGGGTACCGTGCGGATCAGCGCTGAAAACTCGCATCTGGAAGAATACCCCACCGACATCTACGCGGGTCTGGATCACACCGATGCGGTCAGCGATCGCCTGGCCGCGTTCGGCAAGCTGTTGCGGAAAAACATTGACGACGCGGAAGAGGCAGGTGACATGGACACCTCGGACATGTTCATCGACCTTTCGCGCGAGAACGACAAATACCTCTGGATGGTCGAAGCCCACAACCAGGCCGATCGATAACCATCGGACAAGATCCTCCTCCCTCCCCGAAAGCAGCACCGCCCGCGGATTTCCGCGGGCGATGCTGTTTCTCATGTGAATCGTCGCTCGATGCGGAGCGATTGACACCCGGCCGCCGCATCCGAACATTCGCAGCATGAGTTCACCGCACGGCCCCGCCCCGCTCAATGTTCCCGATATCCAGTCCTTCCTGCGCAGCTCCTGGCTCGATGCGTGGCTGGTGTATGACTTCCGCGGCAGCAACCCGATCTTCTCGCAACTGCTCGGCGGCCAGCGGTGGACGACGCGCCGGGCCCTGCTCGTCATCCCCGCCAGCGGCGAGGCATCGCTGATCGTCCACAACATCGATGCGCCGCAGTTCGCCACCTGCGGCGTTGCGCTGAGCGTCTACACCGACTGGCAACAGTGGCAGGCGATGGTGCGCGCGGCCGTCGATGACCGGCCACGCGTTGCGATGGAATACTCGCCGATGGGCGAATTGCCTGCCGTCTCGTTTGTCGACGGCGGCTTCCTGGAGTTCGTCCGCTCGCTCGGCACGAACGTCGTCAGCAGCGGAGATCTGATTCAATTCTCCGTCGCGCGATGGTCGGCCGAGGCGCTCGCGAAACATCATGAATGCTCGCGGCTCACCGCGCAGGTGAAGGACGAAGCCTTCTCGCTCATTCGCGATCGGCTCGCCGCGAATCAAACTGTGACGGAATACGACGTCCAGCAGCTGATCATGAAGCGCTTCGCCGACCACGGGCTCGATCCGGACCACCCGCCGATCATCGGCGTCAACGAGCACAGCGGCGATCCGCATTTCGAAGTGTCGGCGACGAATCCCTCGGTCATCCGGCGCGGGGATTGGGTGTTGATCGACCTCTGGGCCCGATACCCGAGCCAGGAGCACATCTTCGCCGACATCACCTGGATGGGCTTTTGCGGCCCGCGCGTGCCGGACGAACATCAACGCGTCTGGAAGACCGTGAAAGGCGCACGTGATGCGGCGAAGGATCTGGTGATCGAGCGATGGAACGCGAAACAGCCGGTGCACGGCTACGAGCTGGACGACGCCGCCCGCGCGGTAATTGACGCGGCCGGCTACCACGACGCGATCCGCCACCGCACCGGCCACAGCCTCTCGCCAGGGCCCAAAATTCACGGGCTGAGCGCGAACCTCGACAACTTCGAAACGCGCGACACGCGCCTAATCCTGCCGCAGACCGGCTTCACGATCGAGCCCGCGCTGTACGTGCCGGGGTTCGGATGTCGCAGCGAGATCAACCTGTACGTCGATCCGGTTCGCGGCCCGATTGTGACGAGCCCGATACAGGATGAAGTCCTGCTGCTCGCGTAAGCCGAGTGCCCCTGCTCCAGAAAAAGACCAAAGCCCGGCGCGTACCGGGCTTTGTCAACGACAGTCTCACTTGGCACTCTGGTCCCCTCTCCCCCTAGTCAGGGGAGAGGTTTAGGATGAGGGGTCGGTCGCGATCGAGCGTGGTCTGACGCTTGGCCCCCGTTCTCATGAGATGACACTCGCACTCGCGAACATCGCGTCATCCCGATCTTCGAGCGACTGTAGAGCACGGCTGATCCCGCGCGAGGCGGCGGGTGAGATCCCGCGGCGCGTCGCCGATTGCGCCAGCGTCGCCCGCGCCGATTCGATCTGCTTGTCGCTCGGCGCGACGGTGAGGAATGGCAGGCCGAAGTTCTGCGCGGTGGCGAGCAGGTCGTCGAAGTCGACATCGTTGTCGTAGTCGAAGTTGCCTTGCGTCCAGGCGCGCGGGCCGGGCAGATTGAAGTTCTGGGCGACACGGAGCAGGTCGTCGAAATCGACATCGCGGTCAAGTTCGGTGTCGCCGTTCTGCACGAAGGCGATGCAAGTGTCGCCGGGGTTCACGGCCTGCCCGCCGAACGTCACGATGTTCGCGCCGGGGAGATTCGGGTCGGTCGCCAGGCGGATGCCCAGCCCATCGCTGCGGCCGGACGCGGTGGCGGCGGAACTGGAGAACGACTGGAAGTTGCCGTCCCACGTTCCGCCGTTGCGGCCATTGGTGAGGACCAAGTTGTAGAAGCCGGGGATCCCGAGACCGACGCGCCCGATAAAGAACCCGCCGGCGATGTCCAGCGCCCCGCCTATGGAGATGGTGCTCGACACGATCAATGTACTATTGCCCGGGCCGTTCTGGATCGTGCTGCCGACGCCGACGCGGAGCCGAGCCACTTCGTCGGTGCCAGCGAAGCGGACGAATGCTTCGGTGGCGTCGCTATCGCTGTCAGAGTCGATGGTATCGTTGCCTGCGCCACTGGTGACGATCACCGGCGCAGCGCTCGTGCCACCATCCGCCACGCGGATGTCGTCGTCGCCGCCATTGGCGTTGATCGTGAGGTTCGACGGCGCCGTGTTCACGGTGATGATGTTGCTGCCGTTGTTGGCGTTGAGCGTGGTGGTTTCGATCAGGTTTCCATCGACAACGACCCCGACGGGGAGACTGCTCTTGGAGAAGAGATCGGAAGAATCGAGCGTATAGCTGTCGGGGTCGGCGGTGTCGCCGGTGTCGTTGTAGTTGATGGTGTCGTCGCCGGCGCCGCCGCCGAGCGTGATGGACGCAAGGATTTCGACGTCGATGTCGTTGGAGATGTCGCCGACGTCGAAACGATCGGTGCCGCCGCCTGCGGCGACGTCGTAGGTGGTGCCGGCGATGGTTCCCTCGATGAAGAGCGTGTCGTTGCCGACGCCGCCGTTCACGGAAATGGTCTCGGTGGTCGCGTACAGAAGATTCGGGGTGACGCTCGATCCGAGGAATATGGATTCAACCGTGTACGTTCTGCCAGCCGGAGAGGCGCTGTCGTCGAAAAGGATCAGATCCGAATCGGCATCGCCGCCGAAGCGAAGAAGCGAGTCGATCAGGTCCACATTGTTCGCCGTTCCGCCGTAGTCGAGCGTGTCATTGCCCGCGCCGGCGTTGATGGTTACGCCAGTGCCGGCGATGAGTGCATCGATGTTGTATCGCTCGGCGAGTACGCCGCTGAACTGCACGACCTGCGAGATATTGGTGTAACGGATGATTTCATCCGCGTCGATCGCGATCTGGCCGACCGTGGGCGAGAAGGCGCTGTACGTCCAGGTGTTCGGAGTGCCGGCCGCCGTGTCGAGAAGGTTGAGTTGATCGTTGTCCGCACCGCCGTCGAAGAGCAGCGGACCGCTGCCGAGGGTTTCGACATTCCCGGCGCCGAGGTTCACCGTGTCGTTGCCGGCCGCACCGTTGATGGTGACGCTGGTCAGATTGCTCGTGCTTTCGACATTCACCACTTCCGCGCCGCCGGGCAGTTCGATCCGAAGCTGCTCAGTATTGTTGCCGTTGTAGACCATCAAGACGCCCGCGGCCGATCCGCCGTCGGTGATCGAACCGCTGGTGACGGTGTAGGTGTCGCCGACATCGTTGTCGGTGGAATCGTTGAAGACGAGCGAATCGATGCCTGCGCCCGGGTTCACATTCACCGGGCTGAGCACATTGGAGTCGAAGTCGCCGTTGCCGACGAAGATGGTGTCATTTCCCACGCCGGCGTTGAGGGTCATGCCGTTGACGAAGAACGGACTCCAGGCATCGACATTGATGATGTTGTTGGCCGAGCCGGTCGTCACGAGAACGGATTCAACCTGTGTCGATACCGCGACGGTGCCCGCACCCGTTCGCGTGATGCGCTGCGATCCAATCCCGCCGAGCCCGTACGTGGTGACGTTGGCATTAAGGGAATCGTTGTAGTTGAGCGAATCGGTGCCGGCTCCGCCGATAACCGTTATCTCGCCGCCGACCGCATCCATGTTGCTGGTGGACGCGAGGTTGAAGGTGTCATTGCCGGCCCGACCGTCCAGGTTCAGGGCGGTGGTGACCAGCAGCGAAGCCACGTTGAACGTGTCGTCGAGGGTTCCCGCGTCGATGTTGACCGACTCGACAGTGTTGTCGTACCCCATGGACGCAAAGTTGTCGCCGGTTCGGCTAATGCTGGCGCTGCCGATCGACCACACCGCGTTGGTGGCGTTGAGCGTGTCACTCAAGGTCAAGGAGTCGGTGCCGCCGTTGCCTTGAATCGTGACAGGGGCGTCGATGATGTTCAGGTCGTCCGTTGCCGGCGCGATGTTGAACGCGTCACCGGCCGCGCCGCCGCCGATGGTGATGTTGTTGGTGCTGAACGTCGATTCGACATTGAATGTGTGGGCCAGGTCCGAACCGAGCACGTCGATGTTGTCGACATTCCCATTGTAGTTGAAGACGATCGGCGTGGCGCTGCCGGACGCGACGGTGAACGCGCTCTGGGTCAGTTCATAAACGTCACTGCCGGCTTCATTGTCCGTGTCGTGGATGTTGAGCCGGTCGGATCCGTTGCCGCCCGCCAGCGTGATCGACATTGTGGTCCGGAAGTTTGTCGTGTCGTCCAGATCGCTGCCGGTCGTTCCGCCGACGTTGATCGTGTCGTTCCCGTCTCCGCCGTTGAGGGTGAAGCTGGTGATGTTGTTGTCCAGGCCGGACGCGTTGATCGTGTTGTTGGTCGAGCTTCCAAGGAACAGAAGGGTCTGGAAGCTGTTGTACGCCACATTCGTGGGCCCGACGGCGGCATACGCGGCGGAGGAAATGGCGACGTTGGAGATGCCATAGGTGACGGCGCCGCTGGCGGTATCGTCGAGGTCGAGCACGTCCGTCCCGCCGCCACCCGCAAGGTTGAGGCTGACGTTGTCCCAGCTTGTCGCCCACTCATTGGCGACATTGTTCTGGACCGTGTCGTTGCCGGTGCCGGCGTTGATGGTGACGGATTGGCCGTTTATGAAGTAACCGGCGGTAACAACGCTCGAATCGTCGTCGAGGGTAAAGTTCAGGTCCTCGATCAGGTTGTAGTGAACCCCAAAGATGAAGACCTTCTTGAAGTCGTTACCGGTGATATCGTAATTCTCGCCGCCGTCGGCGACTTCGCTGTCGGAGAAGGAAATGGAGTCAACGTCGGCGCCGCCGTCGAAGTTCAGATCGCCGAGGATGATGTTGTCGAGATCGGCGGGGACGGTGCCGGTGCCGAGCGAGTCATTCCCCGCGCCGCCGCGAAGCGTGACATTGTCTGCGGCGCGCATGGCGGCGACGGTGAACGTGTCGGCGGCGGGTGAGCCGGTCAGATCGATATTGATGACGTTCACATCCCAGAAGATGTTCGCCGTTCCGGCATCGAGTGAGACCATGTTGCCGGCGTTGAGCGCGTAGGTATCGCCGTCGGGATTTGTGCTGTCGCTGATGTTCACGCGATCGGTGCCGGCGCCGCCGTTGACGGAGACGTCGCGATCAATGTTCTGCCCCCAGTCGCCGCCGCCGACATTGGTCGTGTCGCTGCCGTCTCCGGTGTTGATGGTGAGCGTGGACGAGGAGATGCCTGTGACTGCGTTGACGTTGAAGGTCTGGGCGAGCGCGGAAGCGCCGCCGGTGCCGGCGTCCAGTGTTACCGTCTCGGTCGTGCTGGTAAACCCAACTTGGCCGCCGAAACCGGTTCGAGTCATCAGCGTGGTGATATCACTGCTGAACGTGTAGGTCTGGGCGGTGGTGTTTGCGGCGGCGTCGTTGATCAAGAGGTTGTCGACGCCGACACCGCCTTCGAAAACGACCGTTCCGGGCCAGGTGAGCAGCGAGCCGGAGCTTCCGGCCGTCATGGTGTCGAGGCCGTTGCCGCCATTGACGGTCAGCGCTGAATTGCCGTTGGAGTTCGAAACGTTGAAAACATCGTTGCCGGTTCCGGCGAGCAGGCTCACGCTTTCGACCTGGTTTCCGATCGTGGTGTTCCAGGTGACGGCGTCGGCTGAAGCGGTGGCACTGTTGCCGGGCAGGGTCCAGGTGCGTGCGACCGTGTTGGCCGAATCATCGATGAGCAAGCTGTCGGTGCCCAGGCCGCCGTTGACGGTGACGTTCTCATCGACGGTGGTGACGAAGTTGCCTGCGCCGATGTTCACGGTGTCGTTGCCGTCACCCGCGTTGACGGTGGTGAGCGCGGTGAGCGGCGTGGAGTTGAAAGTGACGATTTCTGAGAGCTCCGAGAGGTTCATCACCAGTGATTCCATGGTGCCATGGGTCAGGACGCCGTGCTGCGGCGAATCGATCGTGGTGCTGGTGACAGTCTTGGAACTGGCGATGGCGGTGGTCTGGCTGTTGTAGTTGAGCCGGTCGGCGCCGGCCTGCCCGTTGAAGGTGATGGCGACATCGATCGTGTTGATGTCGGCGACGCCGTCGCCGTAGTTGAGCATGTCGTTGCCGTCGCCGGCGTTGACGGTCGTGCTGCTGATGCCGTTGAGGTCGAGAATGTTGTAGGTGTGAGCGATGACGCCGACAGCGCAATTCAGCGTACCGCTGCTGATCGAGAGGAACCCGACGTGGATCGTCGTTCCGATGAGGTTTGAAGTGAGTCCGACGGAATCGAGCGTATAGGTGACGGCGGACGTTTCGGCCGTATCGTCGATGGTGACAACGTCCGCGCCGCCGTTGCCGTCAACGACGAGGCTGGTGTCGATGTTGTTCTGCAGGTCCAGCGCGGCGTCGCCGATGTTGAACGTATCGACGAAACCGCCGCCGTTGAGCGTGACCGGGCCGCTGCCGTTGTCTGTGTTGACGTCGTAAGTGCTGGGTTGTGGTGAGCCGTTGACGATAACGCTGTTCATACCGGCCCAAGTTGTCGCGGCGCTGGTCGGCTTCACGAGCGTGCGGTCGGTCGTCATCGTGTAGGTGTCGCTTCCAGCGGCGTCGGCGAGATCGTTGAAGATGAGGATGTCGGCCGTGCCGGTGCCGTCCGTGATCGTGACGGTGCTGTCGATCGCGGTGACGTAATTGCCGCCGCCGACGGCGCCGATGACGATGCTGTCATCGCCGTCGCCGGCGTTGATCGTCGTCGGATTCGTCGTGTCGTTGTTGAGGAGCGTGACGGTGTCATTTCCGCCGAGCGCGTCGATGATGATCGAGGCGACGGCCGCATCGGTACGGATGTCCGGAACACCGTTAACGGTGACGGTGACGTTGCCGCCGCCGACTTGGATTAGAAAACTGTCGGCACCCGCGGTTCCGGCGTAATTGACCAGCATACGTCTGGATTCGAGTTGCTCGGCCTTGCTCAGTTCCGACCGAGCGACGAGCGACGCCGCTTGTGCGATGCGCTGACGGTTTCGGCGATTGAGGGAATTGAACGAACGCTGGGTCTTCGCGTACCAAACCATGGAAGTACTCCTCTCCAAGACAACGATGTGGTGAACGCCGCGTGAATTCGGTCAGGGCAGATCCCAATGCCCGGTGAAGGACCGATAATGTACGGGTCCAGAGATCCCGGCAAGGCAATTTTCAGATCTGCTCGGTCAGGGTCGCCTTTCACTCACTCGCGGACGCGGGGATTCTGATCCACTGCATCCATAGGGGCGACAAGCCCTTGAGAAGTGGGACACGATCTTTGAATCAGGTCACTTCGCGATAAGGGACCGCCATGAAACACACCGAAAAAAAAGCGGTGCGGCCGGCCACAATTCGATAAAATGTCGGGCGATTCTCTTCGAAACCGGCATGATTTGCCGTATCGAGAGCGTATATAGTCTCGCGGCGCGCCCTCGGGTCGAGGTCCCGGTGGCGCTTGGAAAGGAAACGACAACTTGAAGCGAACTACATGGATCGCGTTCGCCGCACTCACCTGTGCCGCGACGCAAGCGTGGGCGCAGCTGCGCGTGGTGAGCTACAACATGCTCGACAAGCCGGCATCCCTGACTGACTCGAGCGTCACCGGGTATGTCAACAGCGTGTTCGGCGGCATCGCCGCGCGAAATGTGAACGGCATCGCGAAACGGCCCGACGTCATTTTCACCGCCGAGCAGACCCTGACCTCGCCCGCGAACCTCGCGACGATGCTGAACAACTTGTTCGGCGTTACCAGTTACACAAGCGTCACGCCGACGTCCCCGCAGTCGCAAGGCACATCCGACCGCATCGCGTTCATCTACGACAGCTCGAGCGTGACGCTCAGCAGCCCCGCCGTCGCACTGGCGATCAACTCCAGCTACCCCCGTCCGACCATCCGCGCCGGATTCCGACCGATCGGCTACACGGGCGCCGAGTCCGACCTCTACGTCTACGGAATGCACCTCAAGGCGAGCACCGGCGTGACTAACGTCCAGGAGCGCGCCAACCAGACACTCGCGACCCGCGCCGATGCCGACACGCTGCCCGCCGGCTCAAACATCATCTACGCCGGCGACTTCAATGTGTACACGTCCGATGAGCAGGGCTATCGCAACCTCTTCGCGGCCGGCAACGGGCAGGCGGTCGATCCGCTGAATGCATCCTACCTGCCCAACGGAAACCCGATCACCTGGAACAACAACGCCGCCTACGCATCCATCCACACCCAGTCGACGCGCCTCGTGACCCTTCCGGATTCCGGCGCGACCGGCGGCGTCGACGATCGGTTCGACTATCAACTCATGAGCCGCGGGCTCGTCGACGGCAACGGCATCAGCTATGTCGGTCCCGCCTCTCCCGGCTCGGGTTCGACACACAGCTACACCGCGCTGGGCAACAACGGCAACAGCTTCAATAAGGCCATCAACGACCCGACGAACACGGCCGAATCGCCCGCGGTTCTGAACGCCCTCTACAACCTGAGCGACCACCTGCCGATCGTGGCCGACTACCAGTTGCCCGCGAAGATGAGCGTCGTCACCACCGCCATCTCGACCGAAGTGATCCAGGGCGCGACCGTGACGACGAACGTTTCGGTGACCAACAGCGCCAGCGTGATGTCGCCCTTCGGCGCCGATGCCCTGGACTTCACCGTCGTCGGAACCAATACACTCGGCTCCGCACAGGTCGGGACGATCCGCGCGACCCAGGGCGCATCGGTCAAGACCTTGACCGTCAACACCAGTACGCCGGGATCAAAACTCGTCCAGGCGAATGTCACCAGCACCAACCAGGGCGTCGTCGGCGGAACATTTTCCGCCAACGCGCCGATCCTGGTTCATTCGCCCGCGACGCCGAGCCTTACCGACAGCACGATTCAGATCGACGGCACGGTCGATGTCGGCATCGTCGCGATCGGCACGTCCGTCAGCGGCTCGTTCGATGTTCACAACCTCGCCGCGACGAGTTTCACGGCGGGACTCGATCTCGATTCGGCATCGCTCGCCGGTTCAAACGCGTACACGGTTCAATTCGTTCCGCAGAGCAACATCGCCGCCGGCGACGGCCGCTCGGTCGGCTTCACGTTCTCGCCGACACTTTCCCAGGTGGAACTGGCGACCCTCTCGATCCTCACCAGCGATCAGAACCTGCCGGGCGCGCAGGCGCGCGATACGCTGACGATCCATTTCACGGCCCGTGGCGCGATCGCCGGCGACGCCGACCTCAACAACATCGTCGATTTCAGCGACCTGCTGATCCTGGCGCAAAACTACGAAACGACCGTGGCCGGCTGGACGTTTGGCGACTTCAACCGAGACCACTTCGTCAACTTCGACGACCTCCTCGCGGTCGCGCAGAATTACGAGTTCACAGGCTTGATGACGAGCAGCTTCGACGGCGACTGGCAACTGGCCCGCGAACTGGTTCCCGAGCCGACCTGCCTCGCGGCGCTGGGCGCGATGTCGCTGCTGACCCGTCGGCGTCGGTGAACCGGGGTCCACGTAGTGCGAACGGGAGCAATGCGTAGAAACTCATCGCCGTCGTCCTGATGATTGCGGCACGGGCCTCCGGCATTGGTGCACGACAAACGTGTGCCGGAGGCCCGTGCCACGTTTGATGCAGGTTTCTGCACACTGGTCCAGGTGAAACTACTTTCCCGTCCTGCTCGGGATGAAGCTCAGCACGCCGTCGCTCCAGATCGTGTAGAAGCCACCGTTCACGGGTTGAACGGTGTCGACCATCTTCGCCCCGTCGCGCTTGAGATCGAACAGGGCCAGCACCCGGCTGTTTTCGCGACCCTCCGGCATCATCTCGCGCTTGTAGTACTCAACACCTGGCGAACTGGCGTTGCCGCCAAGCGCATTCTGGGGCCAGTTGATGATCAACACGCCGTTGCGGACCAGCATCGGCGATTGTGAGTTCATCACGTCGCTGGAATCGTCGAGGATGCGCGACCACGTCGCGGCGTCGGGGACAAGAACGCTCGAGACCGTGAAGCCGCGCCCGCCGCGCAGCAGCAGACGATCCTTGTAGACGTACATGCGGGCGGAGGGTTCGTTGGGCTTCAAACCATCGGGGAATGTCGGTGTGAAGGATCGCTCGACGCGCTGGTTTGTCTTGGTATCCGTCACCACGACCGGCTCGAGCGTCAGCGCATCGTACATGCAGACCTTCTGCGGCACGCCCGCGCTACCGGTCAACACCAGCAGCTTATCGCCGCAGAATTGCACCCGCTCCTGCGCGGATGTGTATGCGAACAGGTTCTGGTTCTGGCCGGCGAAGGTGGCGATCGGCTCGTCGGTTCCCGCGGCGAGGTCAAAGAGTTCGATCGAATCGAAGTGCACGGCCGCCAGCGTTCCTTCCGGGCTGACGCTGAACGTATTCAGCCGTTTCTGGATCGGCCCGCTCGCGGTCTGGCTGAGCAGTTGCTCTCCGTCCTCGGCGCGGTAGGCGGTAAGGGTAGAACTGCTCTCGTCGTTGCCGCCGAAGACGACGACATCATCCCACACGCCGATCATGCTCGGCGCGCGGTCGCTGAAGGCGGATTGCCAGCGGACTTCGCCGGAACCGGCGTCGAGGCCGATGATCCGCCCGCGCGAGGTCGCGATGACGACCGTGCCGCCCGCCGTCCGCGTGTAGGCAATGTTCTCGCGGCCGCGCTGGATCGGGTCGGGCATCCAACCCGTGCTGGCCTGGTCGTTGTCGATCTGCAACTGTGCCGGCATCCGCACGCGCCGCTGCTGTCGCACGGCACCGCGCTGCGCGGTCGGATCGGCAATCAGCGGCGCCTTCTCGGCGGTCGGCGACGGATCGAGCAGCCCCTGCGGATCGAGCGACATCATCGCCATCGTCGAACGCGACGCGGATTTCAGGTCCTGCGGGTCGAACGTCCACTTCACCGTGCCGGCGGCGGTGTCGAGCGACGCGACGCGGCTGGACGTCGTGACCAGCAGCGCATCGCCGTTCCATTGCGACTGCGCATGATCCGGCACGCTGGCAAGCGCGATGCTCCGCATCGGCCTGGCCTGGCCCGGCTCGAAGATCTGCACCGCGCGGTCGGCGCGCGAGATCGCCACGAGCCGGTCCGGCCGCGGCTTCAGCGGGAGCAGGATCGAAGCCATGTTCGGCGTCTCCACGCGATGGTCGACATCGAAGACCGGCTCCTCATCCGGCGTCTTGAAGTCGGGCAGCCGGCGGTCCTGTTCTTCAAACGCGAGCCGCTGCAACTGCGCCACCAGCGGAGCTGGCGTCGAGGGCGCGAACGACTGCGAGCGGAATGGCGGCAATCCCGAGATTTTCCGCGACGGGTCAAGCTTCGCCAGCATCCGTGCCCGGCCCAGCGCCGAATCGACATCGCCTTGCGCCAGATCGATCCGCAGGAGCGCTTCGAACAGCTGCGCCCTCTGCGCCGGGTCGGTGAGCGAAGCGCCAATGCGCCTCAGGACGCTCGCCGCCGGCGGCTTGTCGGAAAGCGAGCCGCTCACGGCCAGCGCGATCGCCTCGCGGCCGGCCTGTGAATTGGGGAACGCGTCGAGCACGCGCAGCAGCGCCATCGGATCATTCGCGGTGCGGACAGTATCGAGCATGGCGCGGGCCTGCGCTTCGACGGCCTGATAGGCCTCTGGCCCGCTGGTCTTGATGATCTGCTCGATCGCCGTCATCGCCAGCTCGCGGATCGCCACCGATCCTCCCGAGGTGCGCACGCGAATTGTCGCCACCGTCGGCTCTGAAAGAAGCTTCTGGTACGCATCGACCGCCGACGGCAGGTCGGACGATCGCCGCGCCAGGAACGCGCGGGCCAGCTGATAGCCCGCCTGCTGGATCGGCGTATCGGCGGTCTTGCCCAGGCGCTCGAGCAATGCGGGCAGTTGCGGATCGTTCTGCTGCTGCCGCGCGAGCCGGCGGAACATCTGGCTCAGCATCTCGAACACCCTGTCGCGGTCGGGACCGGGCGTCACAAGCGAGCCGCTGGTGAGCTGCGCCAGCGTCGTGTCGATCCAGTGGATCGCTTCCTCGGTCTGGCCGGCGTTGAAGAGCGCGTCGGCGTAGCGCAGGCGCGGCTGAATCGAGCGCGCATCGGCGCTGACGGCCATCTCCATCCGCTTCCGCAGCAGCGACAGATCCGAATAGACGTTCACGTGCCGCGGGCTGGCGACGATGATCGAGTCGTTGGCAAACAGCACGTTGCCGGGTTCCTCATCCGTGCGCGACTCCCACGAATCGTTGGCGGGCGGATAGGTTTCCAGCGCCTTGTTGGCATCGGCGGAAAGCCGGAAGAGTTTCCACGCCGTCGGCACGTAGATGCTCTTGTTGGTCAGGAACGGCCGGCCGCGGATGGTGTCGTCTTCGAAGCCGGGCTTGAGGAACGCGCGGGCGCGGATGAGCACGTCGCCGAACTCGCAATCGCCCTCGATCTTGGCGAGGTCGAGCAGCGCGATCGATCGCGTCCCCGCGACGACGACATGATCTCCATCAACGCCGACGAGAATGCTGTATTTCTGAGGCTGTTCCAACCCGACGCCGGCAGCGGACGAAGCGGTCGCCATCGAGACGCGCCCGCGCAACTCGCCGGTGACGGAATCGAACACGAAGAGGTGCTCGGCATCGCCGGGCAGGCACAATATCATCCCGTCCTGCACGATGACCGGATTTCCGGTGAACGACGGCTTCACCCGGAGCATCTGACCGCTGTTCATCACCTGCCACTGGTACTGCGGGTTCACGGGCAGCGGACGCGGGTAGACGCTGAGCCACGCGAGCGATCCGTCCGCGGCGTTCACGCAGGCGAGCGCGCCGATGTCCGTGCTGACGAACACGCGACCGTCGGCGTAAGCGAGATGAGAATCGCCGCCCGAGCTCGGCGGCAAGTTGTAATCCATGTACGCGCGCGCCGAGTTTCCACTGGCAAGATGCCGCGACCAGCGGTGCGATCCGTCTTCCAGCGCCAGGCAGATGAGGTAGCTGTCTTCGAAAGCGCCGTTGCGCCGGCTGCGCGCCATCACGTAAACCGAATCGCCGACGACCAGCACGCTGCCGCAGGGCCGGGCGGCGCGCATCGATTCGTCGTCCGACTTGATCTCGCTCAGCGACGTTTTCCAGTTCAGCGTTCCGTTGGCGCGATCGAGACAGACGATGGGCGTCTGCACGTCCGAGCCGACGCCCGCCTGCGTCTCCGGCTGGCCGAGGATCGCCAGCACGCTGCGGTCGGTGAGCGTGGTGGTCATCTGCACGCTGCGCG
This sequence comes from Phycisphaerae bacterium, assembly GCA_031411495.1. Classification (GTDB taxonomy): domain Bacteria; phylum Planctomycetota; class Phycisphaerae; order Tepidisphaerales; family Tepidisphaeraceae; genus JANOBD01. The sequence continues at coordinate 155,760 of JANOBD010000022.1, forward strand.
GCGAAGCGAACGCGCCGTTCGCGCGGTACGCGCCGTCACCGGGGTAGTTCGCCAGCCAGCCGAGGATCGGCTCGCCGCGGTCGAGGTCATACCCATACACGGCCGCGTTGTCCTGGAAGAACATCTGGTGGCCGTCGACGCTCGGAAGAATTCCGGTCATCGCGCCCAGGTCGCGCTGGCGGTCCAGCGACTGATTGACGCCGATGCCGTTGGCTTCGAAGTTGGCCGCGGCGATGGGCGAAATCGAACCCGGTCGAAGCGTGATCGATTCCAGCCGGGCCCAGATCCGCGGCGCCGTGCCTTCGACCGTTTCGCTCGCGAGCGCGGCGTGATCGTTGGAGCCGAACGGCACCGGCCAGCTCCGTTCGGACTTCTCGCCACGGGTCACGCGCGGCGACTGCAGTACGGAGTTCACGACCTCCAGCAGGTTCCGCGGCTTGCCGCCGATGATGCCGCTCGCCTCCGCGTGCTGCTTCGCCAATTCGCCGGCGCGCAGCTTGGCCCGCGCGTCTTCGCCGGCGAGGTGCCACGCCAGGCTCGAGCGCGTCAGCAGCAGTGGCCGCTCCTCGCCGATCTGCGGGTGTTCTTCCAGCAGTCGATCGCACAGCGATGCCGCCGCGATGAACTCGGCGTGATCGAAGAACGACTCGATCAACAGCATGGCCGCATCGCGCCCGGCGGTGGTGATGAAGTATCGGTTGACGACCTGCATCAGGTCGGAGCGGTTGGAGGGACTGGCGGATTCGAGCATCCGCCGCGCCGGCAATTCGCACCGCGCCAGGTAGACCGCTCGGCCCGTCTCCGGCCACTTCGCCAGGCGCGACTGCACGACGCTCGTCACGCTGCCGAACCGGTCGGGTCGCCCCTGTGCATCATTGTGGATCGGCAACACGCGATCGGCGTATTGGTCGAGCACTTCCTGGTAGACCTCGGCGGAGGTGTCCCACTCGCTGGCCCGCTCCATGCGCTCGGCGAGGGAGAGTTTCTCCGCGGCGACGGCGCTGTCGCGCACGAAGACGCCGCCGTTGTTGCTGTCGGCCGGATCCTGGCGGTTGCCTCTGCCTCCGCCGGGCACGACGGGGATCACCACGTCCGGCAGCTGTCCCTCCCGGAACACCTGTGCCTGCTGCAGCGCCAATCGACGCTCAAGCGCGGCGCGCATCTTCGCCTCATTGGCGGCCTGATCCGGATTCTGCGCGACCGCGACGCCGGGCATCGCCGCGATTGCAGCCAGCAGCGGCCCGAGGATAGCGCAGATGGAAGTGCATCGGCGGCGTTGCGTTTGACTCAATCGCATGCTTCATCTCCGAAATCTCGCCCGTAGGCCGCTCTCCGGCGTGCCGGAGCCCGGCCGATCATATCCGACACCCCGCCGTGTTTCTGTACGCACCTGACACCCGCTTTCGAGGAATTCGTCGCGCGTGAAAGCCGATTTCGACGCACGCCCGGGCCGAAAGTTCGCGGCGCGCAGTCTTAACAAGCTGAACGTGGGCTGCCGCCGTTTCGAGCGAGTGCAGGAAACGGCGATGGTTCCCGCCTTGCGCCCCTTCCGACCCGCACAATTCTGTCGCACTGTCGAGGGATTGCGCATCACTTGGAAGCGCCATTCGCTCCGATAGGGAGTATCCTGATGGGTAAATTCGACTCGCACCGTTCATCATCGAGCAAACCGAAGCCATTCTTGCCGCGTGGGAAGCGTTCGCACGCACGATCCTTCCCGCCACCAATATGGACGCGCTGGCGCTGCGCGATCAGGCTGGCGATCTGCTGCTGGCCACCGTCCGCGACATGGACTCCGCCCAAACCGAAGGGCTGCGTGCCGCCAAAGCTGCGGGCTACCCGGACGGCAGCCCGCTCACCCTTCGCCTCAACGGCGCATCCGAAGAACACGCCATCGGGCGGCTCGGCGTGGGGTTCAACCTGATTCAGGTCGTCTCCGAGTATCGTGCGCTGCGCGCCAGCGTGCTGGAGAAGTGGAACGCGAGCGATCCTGCGCCGGAGGACCGGATCGTCGACGATCTCGCCCTCTTCAATGGGTCCATCGATCAATCCCTCGCCACTGCCGTCCGCGCTTACACCCGCCGAGTGGACGAGTCACGCGACATGTTCCTCGCGATCCTCGGCCATGACCTGCGCAACCCGCTGGGCTCGATCGCCATGTCTGCCCACCTTATGCCCCGCACGGCTGCGCTCGATCCAAAACTTGCCGGGCTGGCCACCCAGATCTCCACCAGCGCGCAGGTCATGTCGCAGATGATCAGCGACTTACTCGATTACACCCGTACCCGCCTGGGCGCTGGGATGCCCGTCGACCGCGCCGCGATGGACCTCGGCGAGGTGGCCGAGAATGTCGTCTTCGAGTTTCGCGCCAGCCATCCCAAGGCCGACCTGGTCCTCACCCGCGGCGGTGACCTCACCGGCGCGTGGGATGCGGCCCGACTTCGGCAGGTCCTTTCCAACCTCATCGGCAACGCGATCCAGCACGGCGATCGCCACTCACCGGTCGAGATCGTACTGAGCGGGAGCGACCGCGAAGTGTCGGTCGAAGTCCGCAACCAGGGTAACCCGATTCCCGCCGGCGAAATGACCCGGATCTTCGACCCGCTCATCCGCGGCGCCAGAGCGGCCAAGCCGAAAAAGAACCGCCCGGGCAGCATCGGACTGGGCCTGTACATCGCCCGCGAACTGGTGCTCGCCCACGGCGGCGCGATCGGCGTCGCGTCCAGCGAGGAAGCCGGCACCGTCTTCACGATCCACCTTCCCCGCCACGCCAGCACACCCAACACGGAACTGCATCCCGGCGCGGATCTCAATCACCATGTGGACGACCGGGATGGCCCGCCCTATAAACGAGTTCATACATGATCAAGCTGGCGGAACGACAGGCTCAACTGCACGATGCGGAAGAACTGGCGATCATCGAATACTCGGCGCGCAAGTCGGATAGCAATTGTGACCTCGCAGGGGTCACCCTACCGTTGCTGGCCGAACGCTGGCGTCAACACATCCGCAGCAATATTGCGAACGCCAAGGGCGGTGACATTGCGACCGTGATCGCGAGTGTCGAAAACCACGACGTCGGCGTCGCGTCCGTGTCGCTGCCCGTCGTCGCAAGCCGACGATGCGCGCTATGGGCGATCTACGTGAGGTCCGGCTATCAGCGCCAGGGCATCGGGACGTATCTGCTCAGCACGCTTGCCCATCGGCTGGAGGCGTATGCCATCTCCGAACTGTACATTGAGAAGTGCGAGCACGAATCGGGCTTGCAGTTCTGTCGGAAACATCGCGCGGAACTCATGGCGGGATTGCTCTGCTGGTCCGATTTAAAGCCGATTCGAGAGCATCACAAAACCGCCCGCGGAACGACCGTTTCACCCTGAACCGACGCATTTCAGTTCCGAGCCCGCTCGTCAGGCGTTTTCTGTGCCCTTTTCCTGGCTTCGACCTGCCGGTCGATCTCTGCGGCGCGCTTGAGGAGTTCAAGGGCCTGCTCCTGCAGCCGATGAGATTCGGCAATCAGCTCCTGTAGCGTCTGGCTTTCCTTGGGTTCCTCTGCCATGCGCCAAGTCTGACAGGTTTTAGACTCCTGAAAAGGCGGAGACTCCCTGAGGCCCGCATAGGCATCCCGCTCGGTGGTAAGGAATGGGCAGATCCCACGTGTCGATCTGCCGAAAAAAGTCGATCGGAAGTACGTCCCACTCCGAAAATCCCAAGGTATCATGGCACGCTGCGGACAACACTCATACAGGAGTTTCGTATGAAAGCGATCATGCGGCTTGCCGTTGTCGTTCTCGGTCTTTCTGCTTTGTCGCTGTGGGCTGATGAGCCGTTGTATGACGGGCTCGGCGCCACCGCGCCAAAGGTCACCGCCGCCAATCCGGAGGCCCAGGCGTATGCCGTCCAGGGGATCAAGTTCCTGTACGGCTTCAGCCACGGGGCGGCGATCCGGTCGTTCGAGCAGGCGATCAAGCTCGATCCGACCTGCGCGATGGCGTACTGGGGAATCGCCTACGCCAACGGGCCACACGTCAACTTCCCGCTCGTCCCGCCGCCGATGGCCGAAGCGGCGTGGAAGAACCTGCAACTTGCCCGGCAGTACGCGGGCAACTGCACGCCGGTGGAGAAGGAGCTCATCGACGCGCTGTCGACGCGCTACGCCAATCCCCAGCCCGGCCCACTGCCCGAAGACCGCTCGCCGCTGGATAAAGCCTACGCCGATGCGATGCGGCAGGTCTGGCAGAGACATCCCGATGACGCGGATGTGGGCGCGTGGTTCGCCGAGTCGCTCATGGACCTCTCGCCGTGGAACCAGTGGACGAAAGAAGGCGCCGCCAACCCCGGCACCGATGAGATCGTCGCCACGCTCGAGGCGGTGCTGAAGCTGAACATCAACCACCCCTTCGCCAACCACCTATACGTTCACGCGGTGGAGGCCAGCCAGCACCCGGAGGCCGCCATCGCCACCGCCGACCGCCTGCGCGAGCTGCAGCCGGCGCTGGCGCACAACGTGCACATGCCGACACACATCGACATCCGCGTGGGCCAATGGCAGAAGGCGATCGACTGGAACGCCAAGGCGATTGACTCGGCGATCGCGTATCACAAACTCTCCGGGCCGCCGCAGGGCTTACTGATCTTTTACGAAGCCCACAACTATCACATGCTGGCGTACGCCGCCTTGATGACCGGGCAGCGCGACCTGGCGGTGAAGCAGATCAAGGCGATGGTAGCGAGTCTGCCCGATGATTTCGTGAAGGAGTTCTCGCCGATGGTCGAAGGCTTCGGCGCCATGCCGGATGAGGTGATGGTGCGCTTCGGCATGTGGGACGAAATCCTCGCCGCCCCACAGCCCGACAAGGATTACACGCCCTACACCAATGCCTTCCACCACGCGGCCCGCGCCATCGCCTTCGCCGCCAAGGACAAGACCGCCGAAGCCCGCGCCGAGCAGAAGCTGTGGGCAGAGGGTCTGACCAAGGTTCCCGAAGGGGAGGTCTTCCACAACAACCCGATGCCCGCCATCGCCGCGCTCACCAGCGCGATGGTGGAAGGCGAGATCCTCATCCGCGAAGGCAAGACCGACCAGGGCCTGGGCAAATTGCGCGAGGCCGTGACGCTCGAAGACGCGTTGCACTACGACGAGCCGCCGGCGTGGATGATCCCTGCGCGTCACAGCCTCGGCGCGAACCTGCTCCGGGCCGGCAAGGCCGCCGAAGCCGAGGGGGTCTACCGCGACGACCTCAAGCACCTGCCCGACAACGGCTGGAGCCTCTTCGGCCTCGCGCAGACGCTCCGCGCCCTGGGCAAAACCGACGAGGCGGCCACCTGCCAGACGAAGTTCGAACAGGTCTGGGCGAAGTCGGACGTGAAGATCAAGAGCTCGTGCATGTGCCAGGACGGCATCGCCATGGCGAAGTGATACATCCCGGTGGCACGACCGGTACGCAAGTCGTTGGAAGCTGATGCTTCGAGTCCTCAGGAGAGGCTTTCGCGTGCCAACTGCGCCTATGACCCTTCACGGCTTCGGGAAATACGCCCCCCACAGCGGCCACAATCGCTCGATCTCTTCGTGCGTCAGCTTTTCCTTGTTGCTCCAGATTGAGAGTTCCAGCGCGGTGCGGGCCGGGCAGAACTCCAGCGGCGAGGGGTCTTTGGCGATCCGCTCGACGGCGGCCTTCATCAGTGCGATCGCGTTCTCGCTGGCGGCCTTGAGGTTGCTGATGATCTCGTTGAGCAGTTCGTGCCGGGGCCGGGGCATTTCCTTTTGATCTTTGGGCTTCGCGCCCGGGACGGCGCTTCGCCAGCAATCGTAATCGGTCACGAGGGCGACCATCGCGTAGGGAAGCTCGGCCTCCATGGCGAGCTTGGCTTCGGGCATCGCCGTCATGCCGATCAGGTCGCCGCCCCACATGCGGTGCATCAGGCTCTCGGCCCGGGTTGAAAACGCAGGCCCTTCCATCGCGACGTAACAGCCGCGGCCGTGAACCTGCATCGGCTCGGGATTGCGCGCGGCGATCGCCTGCGGGACGGCATCGAGCAGGATCTGGCGCAGCACCGGGCAGAACGGCTCGGCGAACTCGACGTGAACCGCCGACTGTTCGAAGAACGTCGCCGGGCGGTTGATCGTCTTGTCGATCACCTGATCGGGCACGACGACGTCGCGCGGCTTGACCTCTTCGCGCAGGCTGCCGACCGCGCCCGAGGCGAGGATGTGCGTGCAGCCCAGCACCTTGAGCGCGTAGAGATTGGCGCGGTACGGCACGCTGGTGGGGTTGAAGACGTGGCCGTTGCCATGACGGCTCAGGACGAGCACGGGCACGCCGGCCCAGTGGGTCTCGAAGATCGTGCCGCTGGGCTTGCCGAAGGGGGTATTGATGTACTGCGGCGTTCCGTTCTCGCGGGCGCTGAGGGCATCGCCCAGGCCCGAGCCGCCGATGAGGCCGATCTTGATGGGTTGCATTGGGGAGAAGGTATCGCCTTTCCGGAGGCGGGCAATTGCCGCGTCGGCCAATGTCGGTCCCGAACGGCTTGCTTTTTTGGCCGGTAACTCGTGAACTAGACCTTGAGGCGAGCGGAGAGGCGTCCGTCGTGAAGAGGCTGTTTCACATGCCGAGGCGCCTCTGAGAAGCCGACGATGAGCATTGCGGGATTCATCAATAAAGTCCGACAACGGGTGTTCCCGCCTCGACCACACATTGAGTTGGCCGACCGCATCGCGTCGTTGACACAGGAAATCGCCTTTTGGCGCGAGTGGTTCGAAGGAAAGGGGCTCGACTGGCCGGATGATTACCGCCGCCGCTTCAACCCCGATCTCGAACTTCAGCCCGAACTCGCCGCCCTGCTGCCGATGATTCCAAAGGTGGACATCGACATTCTCGACGTCGGCGCCGGCCCGATCACCCGGCTTGGGAAGAAATCGGCGGGACGCAGCATCCACCTCATCGCCACCGACCTCCTGGCCGCACAGTACGACCAGATGCTCGCGGACCTCAACATCCAGCCGCTGCTGCGGACCGTCTTCGCCGATGCCGAAAAACTCACCGACCACTTCGGCCGCGCATCCTTCGACATCGTCCATGCGCAAAACACAGTCGATCACATGGAACATCCGCCGCTGGCGATCGAGCAAATGATCGCCGTCACCCGGCCTGGCGGGTTCGTCTACCTTCGCCACGAGGAAAACGAAGGCACCCGCACCGGCTTCTACACGCTGCACCAGTGGGACTTCTTCCTCGACGACATGACCGGCGACTTTATGCTCCGCCACGCCCACGGCAAACGCTACAACCTCAGCCGCCTCTTTTCCCGCCACGGAGCGAGCCGCTGTTATCGCGAAGACAAGCGCGTGGTGTTCGTGTTGCAGGTGGCAAAGGACTGATTCATTCGCCAGGGGCCACTGATGTCGAATCCCGCGCCAGGCGAGCAACGCATCGACCCCACCGGCGAGTTCCTGCGCAACTACCTCCGCGGCCGCGACGTGGCCTGCCCGGGCTGCGGCTACAACGTCCGCGATCTCGTCGGCGCCCGCTGTCCGGAATGCGGGCAGGAACTGGTGATGTCGGTAAGGCTCTCCGAGCCGCGGCAAGGCGCGCTGATCACCGGGCTCGTCGGCCTCGCATCCGGGGCGGGCTTCGGCGGGCTGCTGCTGATCTTCTGCATCATCTCCTTCACATTGATGCGCCGGGGCGGCCCGCCCACCGAGTTCTACATCATTATCGTCCCGGGCTTTGTCATTCATTGTGTCGCGATGTGGTTCTGGATCAGGCGATGGAATGCCATCCGCAGGATTTCCAGAACAGCGCGGACGCTTCTTGTCATCGGCACGCTGATACTGCCGATCGCCTTCGTGGTCGTCTTTTCGGTTGCCATCCGCTGACGCTCACACCAACGAAACGACGTCCCCGGACTTCCCCGACTCGATCGCCGCCGCCATCACCGCGATCACGCGCTGCATCTGCCCGAGTGTGACGATCGGCGCTGCGCCCTCCAGCAACACGTCCGCGAGGTTCGAATAGAACCGCCGCCAGTCGCCCAGGATCGTCGGCGTCTTGCTCGCGGCCGTCTCGGTGATGAGCGTGCCGTACGCGTCCTCGGCCTCGATGTTCTTCGCGTAGTCTTGCTCGGCCAACGCCGGCTCCTGCGGGTCCCACAGATTCGGCGGCTTGCTCCAGGTCGCGTTCGTTCCCACCGCGATGTACTTGGGCTTGGGGTAGCGCGTCATGCTGCCGACGTCGATGATCGCTGTGCACCCGCCCCTACCCCTTTCATCCGCAAACGCGATCGTGACCGTGCACGCGCTTTCGACATCCGCGTCCGGCCAGTCGCGGTTCATCCGCGTGTAGACGCTCGCAACCTTCTGCGGAAAAGCGAGCAGCGCCTGATCGATCAGGTGTACGCCCAGATCGATCAGCCGGCCGCCGGAGGTGCTGGCGAGGTTGCGCCACGCCGAGCGCTTGGAGAGGCCGTGGCGATTCCAACTCAGCTCCAGCCACTTGAGCGCGCCGAGTTGTCCGGACGCGATCACCGATTGCAGCGTGAGGAAGTCGCCGCTCAGCCGCGCGTTGTGGAAGACGGTGAGCAGTTTGCCCGAGTGCTTCTGCGCCTCGATCATCCGCTCGCACTCGTGCGTGTTCAGGCACATCGGCTTGTCGACGACGACGTGCTTGCCCGCTTCGAGCGCGGCGACCGCGATCGATGCGTGCGAATCGTGCGGCGTCGTCACGATCACCAGATCGATCTGCGGATCGTTCAGCGATTCGTCGAGCGTCGGATAGACGGCGCAGTCGTGTTTCGATTTCGCGAACTCGCGCGTCTGCGCGCTGCGCGCCATCACACCGTGCAGGTGCAGGCGCGGCTCGAACGCGATCAGCGGCAGATGAATCGTCTGCGCGGCCGAGCCGTAACCGATGATGGCGAAGTTGACGGTGTGTGTGTTCATTCGTAGCAAGGGTCAAGGGAGAATGGTCAGGCCGAAAGATTGTTACCCAGAGCGTACTCGCGAAGGGTCTAGCGACGCGGGCTTGGTGCGGAGGTCCATCGAGAGAACCAAGACCTCATCTCCAGATGCTTCGCGAGTACGCTCTGCATGACAGAATGGCTGCGGTTTATCAGTTCTTCTCCTTCACGCAATACTTCCACCAAATCTCCAGCATCAACAGCGCGTAGAGTCGTTGGGAATGATCGCGCTTCTGCGTTTCGTGCTCCTCGATCAATCGCTCGACGACGTTCATCTTGAAGTGCGCCTTCGCGAATGAATCGCCCGCAAAGAGATGCCCGCGCAGGAAGTCGCGAAGCTCCTTGCGGAACCACTCGCCGATCGGCACCGCGAACCCCATCTTGGGCCGCTTGAAGACCGACGCCGGCAACTCGCTCGCGAACGCTTCGCGGAGCATGCGTTTCTTCCCGCCCCCTCGTCCTCCACCGAGCAGCTGGTCTTCGGTGAGCTGCGCCGCGAGTTCGACGAGTTCGTGATCCATGAACGGGCTGCGCACTTCGAGCGAGTGGAGCATGGAGCAGCGGTCGACCTTGGTGAGCAGATCGTTGGGGAGGTAGGTGACGCGGTCGGTCGCGAGGGCGGCGGTGACGGGGTTGTCCGTGCGCTCCAGTTCGCGCTCAAACGTTTCCTCAACCACGCTGCGACGCCGGGTAGGCGGAGCCTTCCCGAGTCGCTGAACCTCTCCGAGCAATTCGGAGATCAACCCGTCGTCGAAAACCCGCATAAACGCGTCGTATCTGCGTGCGGGGGTGAGTGAGAGCGCCGTCGCAAAGCGCGCAGCGCGGGTGACTTTCGACTTGGGATGTCCGTTCGCGAACGGCCGGGCGAATGGTGCGAGAATCGTGCCGATCCATCGCGGAAACGACTGTGCCTTCTGCATCGCGACGTAGCGGTCGTATCCGCCAAACAGTTCGTCACCGCCGTCGCCGGAGAGTGCGACCGTCACGTGCTTCCGCGTCTCGCGGCAGAGATAATGCGTTGGGATCGCGCAAGAATCCGCGAACGGCTCGCCGAACACGCGGGCGAGTTTGGGCAGATCTTCAATCACGTTCGGCGTCACGCGGAACTCGTGATGATCGGTGCCCAGATGCTTCGCAACTTCGCGCGAATACGCGGACTCGTCATATCGCGGGTCGTCGAACGCGATGGAAAACGTCTTCACGGGGCCGTGTTTGCGGGCACAGAGCGCGACGACAGAGGAATCAACGCCGCCGGAGAGGAAGACGCCCAGGGGAACGTCGGAGACGAGTTGGCGCTCCACGGCGCGTTCAACTGCGGTCGTTATAGAAGCGCAAGTATCCGTGGCATGGGGCTCCGGCACATGAGCCGGGGACCGTGTCCCCGCCACGTGCCGGAGGCCCGTGCCACCTGAAAAAGTAGCATGAGCGTCCCGCTCATGATTCGGGGGCGGTGCCCCCGGCACGAGCGGGACGCTCGTGGTACGGCCGGATGCTCCGTCGTAATACCGCGGAAGTCCTCCCACCCAGGTTTCGTTCAACGCTTCGAGCCTGTCGGCTTCCGACGCGTCCAGCTTTCCAAAGTCAAATGTAAGCAGACCCGCGGGATCGAGCTCGGAGTTGTCTGACGGCGTGACATAACCGTGCACAGAGGAATAACCGTGACGAAGGTAATGCATACGCCAAACTCTCTGGTCAAACTCCCAAGGGCGCGATGACAACGCTGCGGATTCACTCCCAAAGCGAAACTCAGACTGGCTATCGTTCAACCTGTAATACAACGGCTTCTGCCCCATCCGATCGCGCGCGAGGAACAGGCTCTTCTTCTCATGATCCCAGATCGCGATCGCGAACATGCCGTTGAGTTTGTGCAGGCAGTCTTCGCCCCACTGCTGGTAGCTTTTGAGCAGCACTTCCGTGTCGCCCTGCGTGCGCCATTCGTAGCTCGGGGCGAGCCGGGACAACTCCTCCCGCAGCTCGCGGAAGTTGTAGATCTCGCCGTTGAAGACCATCACGTACCGGCCATCGGTGCTCTGGAACGGCTGCATGCTGCGCGGGTCGGGATCGAGGACGGCCAAGCGTCTGAACCCGAACGCGACCTGCGGGTTCTCGGGCGAGATCGTCTGCGAGCGGTCATCCGGGTCGATGTTGAAGTAAAACCCTTCGCCGTCCGGCCCGCGGTGGGCGACGGCATCCGTCATGCGCTTCAGGTCGGCCCGCGTGACGCGGTGGGTTTCGCTCCAGGAGATGACGCCGACGATGCCGCACATGAGACGTCCGAGGATACGGAATGCGGCCGCGGATGAACACGGTCGAACCAGGTCGAACGCGGATCCAATCACGACCCTGCGTCCGCTTGACGACTCAAACCGGCGGAGCCGTTTCTTCGATCCTAAAAGATGATCTGCCCTCGACATGGAGCCAAGCTGTTTCTCGAGCGCGCTGCGCGGAATCGCTTTTTTGCGCAGCGCCGGGTGTTAAGGGAGGTGTTCACGTGTCACGCCGACGGTCGTCGCTTCAAACCCCTCAAACCGGGTCGCCAAAGCCGAAATGAGAGGAAGTGAGAGGAAATGAGAGCCTTTTCAAAATCACAAAACTCACTCTCTGGCTTTCCGCCGGCCCAACGGGGATCGCACAAGCGCATTCCGGCAAAAGTGTTACGCAAAGTTGCAAGTGCGAGCGCGAGTGGCTCGGGCATGATGCAGTCCAGCGGGTGGGCTCTCACTTTCGCAATCAGGAGACCCGCGGCGGAGAACTGCACTATCACTCACGGGTTCGGCATCGGAGGAAACATGGTCTGGCAACGCCTACGTCTTGCCGCGGCACTGATCGCGGCTTCGGTCACCTCGTCAACACTCGCGCAGACCATCCCCGCCTTCAGCGGCGCCGACGGCGCGGCCCGCAACGTCTCGGGTGGACGCGGCGGCATCGTCTACCACGTTACCAGCCTCCACTCCGCCATCGACGATCCGGCCCGCAACGACCCCGGCACCATCCGCTACGGGCTGAACAACGCCAACTTCCCCGCCAACACGCCGCGCACGATCGTGTTCGACGTCGGCGGCGTGTTTCACCTGGGACGGCTCGATCAGCCCAATGCCGCCAACCAGCCGTGGATCACCAACGGCAACGGGTGGGATGCCCAGTCGCGTCTCACCATCGGCGGGACGAACGTCACCCTCGCCGGCCAGACCGCGCCGGGACGCGGCGTCATCTTCATGGGCGGCGGCCTCAAGCCGCAGGGGAACAACAACATCATCCGAAACATCACCATGGCGGCCGGCTACGGCATGAGCGGCTGGTGGAGCCCCGGCGCCGCGATGCGCGCCGCGCCCGGCACGCCCGCGGCCGGCACCGACCCTGCACAGTGGTATCCCGACAACGTCGTCTACGACGCGATGGACATCGCCGCCGCCAACGGACTGATGATCGACCACGTCAGCACGCTCTATGGAACCGACGAGACGATCTCGATGAATGAGTCGGCGTTCAATGTGACCGTTCAGTACAGCAATATCTCCCAGGGCCAGAACTATCCGCAGTGGGACGCCGAAGGCGGCGGGCTGACCGGGCACGCGCTGGGCTCGCTCCTGAGCGCCGGAAACACGACCGCACAAGCGGCGATCAGCTTCCATCACAATCTCTACGCCCATCAGAAGGGGCGCGTGCCGCAGATGCAGTCGATCACCGGCGCGCAGACCGGCTTCTACGACTTCCGCAACAACGTCTTCTACAACTGGTTCAGCACGGCCGGCACCAAGAGCGGAAACACTTCGCTGAACCTGGTGAACAATTTCTATCTCGCCGGCAAAGGCGGCGACAATCCGATCGGCGGCACGACCGCGGGCTGGACCAGCACCACGAGCGGCGGCACGGGCGTGCTCAGCGCCAGCGCGACGGTTTACCGCAACGGCAACCTGCTCGACAGCAACAAAGACGCCGACGCACTCGACGGCGTCGCACTTTCCGCCGGCGGGGCGGCGAGCCCGCTGTGGATGGGCGGAACGGCCACCTACACCGGCGTGACCGACAGCGCCACCGCCGCCTACGACCGCGTCCTGAACTACATGGGCGCGAACTGGTGGACGCGCGACAGCGTCATCGACACGCCCGACGAACGCATCATCAACGAAACCCGCACCGGCACCGGGAAGATCATGGCGTGGGCGGATGACCCGTGGAACAACGACCCGGCCGAGGGAGCCGAATGGCGCTCGCTGCTCGCGCTGCGGCCGGATCCGGTGACGGGCGCGGCTCCCTTCAGTCGTCCGGCCGGGTTTGATCTCGACGAAGACGGCATGCCCGGCGCGTGGGAACTCAAGCACGGACTCAACCCGCTCTCTCCCGACAACAACGGCGACTTCGACAACGATGGCTACACGAATCTCGAAGAGTACATCAACGAACTCGCCGAATGGCCTGCGCCGCAGCCACTGACGTTCAACGGCACGACGAACAACCGATATGCCCAGGTCACCAACTGGAGTCTGACCTGGCAGCCGAGCAAGTACGATACCGCGAAGATCAACGCGGGGACGGTGATCGTCGACGCGGTGGGCCAACACGCGGGCTCGCTGCTCGTGGGCGTCGATGCGGGAAGCAGCGGCCATCTCTCGGCCACCGCGGGCTGGATCGAGACGAGTGTCGTCCGCGTCGGCAGCGCCTCGGGAAGCGCGGGCATGATCTCGCTGGACTCGACGGCTTCGACCCGCGGCGAAGTCCGCGTTGCTGGGCTGCTGCGCGTCGGAAACACGGGCGCGCTGAACTTCGCCGGCGGAACGCTCGCACTTGGCAACGCCGCGATCTTCGACTACTCGACGGCAACCCCGCTCGCGCCGCTGACCGCCGAGATCGTCAACGGCATCAACGGGCCCACAGGCATCAAGATGATCGGCGAAGTCGCCGCGGCCAACCTCGGCATCGGCATCGCCGAAGCGAGCGACCTCGGCCTGACCAGTTTTGCCGGCGAAAGCGTCGACTCGACCACCGTCGTCATGCTCGTGACCTATCTCGGCGACGCGAACCTCGACCGGATGGTGAACTTCGACGACCTGCTCGCCCTCGCACAGCACTACGGGCAGGCCGGCACCTGGACGGACGGCGATTTCAACTACGACGGCAACATCACCTTTGACGACCTGCTCACCGTCGCCCAGAACTACGGCGCCGGGACCGCCGGGCTGGTGACCGGCGGGCAATTTCAGAGCGACCTGATGCTGGCGTTCTCGCTGGTGCCGGAGCCGACGGCGGCGTCGGTGGTCGTCGGGCTCGGCGCGATCGCGCGGCGTCGTCGCTGAGATCGGGCGCTTCAAAGTCGGACCCTGGACTCCCGGGTTTGAGATCTCACGAGACCGTCGCGCTTCGCGGTTCCGAGCGACATTTCGCCGCGAACCGGTCGCGCCTGGCCGCTCCGCAGATCCTGCATGCCCGACTCAGGCATTGGCTGACTGCGTATTCGCCTTTGCACCGCTTCAATGCCTTCATGACCACCATCCAAACCCAACCCCATCGTGCTCAGAGCGCATCGTTCAGTATCCCGTCGATCGTCGCGGTTATCTGCGCCGTCGCCAGTTTCGGCGTCGGCCCGGGAGCCGCCCTGCTGCTTTCCTTAGCGGCGGCGATCCTGGGAATCATCGGCGTCGTCGTTTCGCTCCTGCCGAACGTTCGCGGCGGACTCATCAGTGTTCTCTCGCTGATCATGGGCAGCATCGGCGTGATCGTGGCGATCATCCGACTCATCGCCAGCCTGTGATTGCAGGGATGATGGATGAGGGCGAAAGGATGAAGAAAGACTCGAAACCCGAGTGAGCGCGCTTCAACGATGAAGCGCGTTCTTCCTTTTTTCATCCCCATTCCTCATCCCTTCCTCTTCCTCACCACATCGTCATCTGCGTGCCGCTCGGCCGACGGAAATGCTGCGTCGCCAGTGGCTCGCGTTCGCTTTCGAAACCCAGCCGCTTGCGATGCAGGTGGAAGATCGCGCGGAGCTGATCGGCCCACACACCTTCGCCACGCATGCGGGTCTTGAAGTCAGAATCATTCAGTTTCCCGCCGTGCATCGCGCGGATGCCGTTGAGAACTTTCTCCTTCCGATCCGGGTAGTGCTCGGCGAGCCACGCGACGAACAGTTCCTTCACGCCGAACGGCAGGCGCAGCGGCGTGTAGCCACACGCTACCGCGCCGGCGTCTCGCGCTGCGCCAAGAATCGCGGGCAGCTCGACATCGTTCAGGCCCGGGATCATCGGTGCCGCCAGCACGCCGACCGGGATGCCGGCGCTACTGAGTTGGCGGATCGCATCCACCCGCCGCGCCGGCGAACTCGCCCGCGGCTCCATCACGCCGGCGAGCTTCGCATCGAGCGTGGTGAGCGAGATCCAGACGAAAGCCGCGTTGAGCCGCGCGAGTTGCGAGAGCAGGTCGATGTCGCGCGTCACCAGGTGGTTTTTGGTGATCACCGCCAGCGGGTTGCGTGTCTCCACCAGCACCTCGACGCACGCGCGGGTGAGCTTCAGCGATCGCTCGACAGGCTGGTAGCAATCGGTGATTCCGCTCATGCCGATCGGCTGCGGCGTCCAGCTCTTCTTCGACAGCTCCGCGCGGAGCAGCGTCGGCGCATCGTGCTTCACGAAAATCTTCGATTCGAAATCGATGCCGATGCTCATCCCCAGGTATTCGTGGTACGGCCGTGCGAAGCATTAACTGCACGCGAAACGTACTCGGCTCCGCATTCGTTCCGATTCGTCTGGAGCGGCGTATCAGCTTCGGAGAGCGTCCCTACCTCGACAAGCTCGGACGGTATAGGGGACGCTGGCGGGAAGCCCCAGAGAGCCGCCTAACGCTTCTGGAGACGGCCTGAGAGAATCCGAGCGTGCAAGGCAAAGGGATAAGGGATAACAACGCCGAATAAAGGTTATCTATCCCAAATAGGTACTAAGTAAGGCGGGCGGCTTTAGATAGCCGCCCGCTTTCTTTTCATTAAAGGAGTCCGGATAAGGATTTAGGTAAGTATCCCCTGAGGGCGATTAGTACCCGCCCCAGACATAGGGGATACGATTTCATTTCAAACCGACTTAGCTCGGCAAAACTTGCCGGCTCATATCCGATTTATCGAGACAGTTAGGCGTGATTGGGTTTACTCGATAGCCGATGATAAAGGTAAACTCAGAGACTTACATAGCTGCCTTAACCCAGATACCTACTACGAATGCAAAACCGATAGCTATACGTCGGGCAACGTATGTATCGAGTTAGTCGGCAATATTAAGCCCCCTGAGATGCCCAGCCAATGGAAGCGGGGTAAGATAAAGCCCGCAACTCCTGAGCATTCAGATACGCTTAACTTCCTAAACCTATCTCTCCAGAATCCCGCCCGCCTCAGCTTGGCTACAGATACCCGCCTCGAACGAATCCACCTCTTATCTTACATGCTACCGAACAACAATACCGCATATCTCGCGGATATCAGAGAGCTACAAACGTATTGCCGAGACAATCTCAATAGCCTTACTCTGACATTCGCGGGCTCGGACGGCTATAAATGGTTTTCTCTTAACGCTCTTATTCCGGAGCATGAGTTTCAAAAGGTAGCGAAGAGATTCGATATCAGCCCGAGCGGGAGCTAACGTCTCGTTTACGCTGGCATCGACAGTCGCGCGGCTTAACGACTCTGCCGATTACGGGCTCCGGAATAATAACCGGCGATAGAGTTACGCGAGGATAACAGAACTGGCAATTAGATGGATTGCCGCCATTCGATATATCGAGCGGGCATCGCCCCTCGAAAAGCCTCTTACACTGATTAAGTAGCATACTCGAAATCCCATTTACAGATTAGGCATTGGTTAACAATGTCGAATCCGTCGCCGGAGTAAACCAGCGAGCGGACTAACTCGGCTTCGCTTCCGCTCGTCAAGAATGGCGGATAGCTCGGTGCTTCAATCTGCACGCTGCCAGTCGTCGCTAAATCTACGGCTCCGACTTTCCCGGAAATGCCGCTACCGTTCGCGTCTGGAGTCTGCGTTTCCAGTTTACTCCATTGGTTATTAAGTACCGAAACGCCATACGAATTAAATGTAGCTTTCGTATGCTGTTTAGTATTGATACCGCCTATATAGATGCCCTCTTCTGAAAAGTCGTATTCCTCTCCATTTGGCGACGGATAGGGGCAAGTCGCGAATAGCATGATATCAACCGTGCAATCAATACAAGTCGGAACGCCGCTATACTGGAGATATCCGCTTTGCGTATCGACTACGCCGACTATGTTGCCGTTTTCTTGTATGCTGGCGTTACGGTAACTATAGCTATCGACTTGTGCGCGGGCCTCGACATGCGGAATACTTGGCGAGCGGCAACCATCTTGACAGTCATAACCGTAAACAAAACAGAGGGCGGTGTTATATGCTCGGACAACGCCGACGGCTTCATTAAACGTAGTCGCGCAGCAAATAGAGCTTGCCCCAAAAGCGGAACAATCAGTATCGTTTTGCCATGACGGAGCAAACTGTAGGTAACGAGCACTGCACTCGGGCGTAACTCCGTCTTGGCATGAACGCCAAGAGTCCGCGCCGCGACGCGTCCAGCGGAGAGCGTCAATCGTTGTAAATAGCTCTTGCTCATTTCGGAGCTTCCAGCCGTCGTGCTGGCGACAACGCCCGAAGCGTATAACTTCTGTCGGGGCATTCTCGGTAACTTCCTTATGGAATGTAGAGCCGCGAGCGTCCGCTCCCGTAGGGGCTACCCATTGGCCGGAATGACGCTTATAGACTCCCCCGAGCTTTAGCTCCACGATTTCGTAAGTATCTCCGTCCTCTACAGGCTGAGCCAGCGGAGAGAAGAAAAGCGTATCGTTATCATTGCCGGTTATCTGAGTCTCTACTCGGGTTCCGTTCTTTTTCGTTATGACGAGCTTACGCTCTTGCCACCAATTGAGATTCCAGCTTGGCTCCCGAATGCGATACGCCTTGCCGGAGCCGGCCGTTACTCCGCAATAACCGGGCCAGCTAATCGTGCCTGAGTCCTGAGAAGCCGACGTAATCGGAACCTTTTTCGTTATCGTCGCTCCGTATTCGTCAAGTCCTGTATCAATCTCCAGAACGAAACCGGCGTAGGGATTGAAGCCGACGAATCTATCCGGATTGAAGTAGCATCGCTCTTCGTTATCGATGTCGGTTATTGTCGAGTCTGTAAGACTGCCTGCGCCGCCCGACGTAGACGTGCCGCTAACTACCTTGCCGTCTCCGCTCCCGAACGGATAACCCCACCACGATTTAGTCTCGTCTCTTAGGAACCATGTAGAGCCGTCCGTAGCTTGCCCGCGTTTCGATTGCTCAATAATTCGGTCCTGCGATTGGGTACGCTTCATAACAGAGAAGTTACGCCAATAGCCCATCTCTAAATCTTCGCCGTCTACCTGAGACTGAGGGAAGATGCCCGGGTCGCTCCAATTGTTACCCATATAGCGGGCAAGTTCCCCCTCTACGAAAGCTTCGCCGGAGTTTTGTAGCATATCGAGCGTATCAGTCTCCGCATAGGTATTAGACTTGTCGCGATGTATCCAGCGTCCTACGCCGAAACAATCTCGACAGCATTCGACGGGCGGCTCTTCCTCATCTTCGCAACAAAAGTCTTTTACGTTAGCCGGGTCAATCGCCGACGGAACCGGAAATAGCCCTTCCCCCGGGTCGATATCCGGCACGAATGCGGTACGCCCGAAAGCATACATAAACATTCTCGGGACATAACGAGTCCATCCCCAAGCCGCTGTAAGCTTCAATCCGAGTCCGGCATATTTCTTATCGAGCGTTATCGTAACGGTATCGCTATAGCTGTCTCCGCTCCCGAAACGTCTATCATAACTGGAGTCGGTGATATCGTATTTGTAGGAAGCTCCCGCATAGGGGCGAACGATAGCAAACGTCGCGTGGCATTCCGTACCCTCAGCATTCAGAACGGCAGTAGCCGAAAACGTCGAATAGTTGTAATTGCAATACCGCATCAATGACGCGGGTACAAAGGTATTGATTTCCTTATGAGTCGAATAGCTCATGCCGGGGATAACGAATCCGCCCGAGGCGCTCTCGATAGCGGCCTGTAATCCGTTTCGGGATTTGTAGAGATTGGGAGCGTAGAACTTATCCGGCGTATCGCATTCCGCATCGATAGCAACGTGAATATCTAAGCCGACTAATCCCCAAGCGTCTCCGAAAGCTACGGAGTCGTGATATACCGTCTCGCAACCGGGCTCTCCGCTCTTAGGCTCTTGCCAAGGGTAACGAGCTACCGGAGCTTTCTGAGTCGAGACGCTCAGCGGTTCCGTAAAGTCGTCTCCGGGCTTAACCGTATAGTAAGGTAGCGAGCCGCCGGAGTAGCTCGTCAAACCGGGATAGCCGATACGCTCCGGAAAGCCTCTACCGCCGGAATCGACAATGAAGATCACCCAACTTTAGATCAAATTGATCAAGACCTAATAGAGGGTGGCATCTTAAGTAAAGACCC
>JANOBD010000023.1:0-2253 GCA_031411495.1 Phycisphaerae bacterium
AGTGTAGGCGTCCAGCAAAAATTGCACTGAAGCTAACTCGCTATTGAGCAAGCGATTTTCGCTGGTAACAGTTTGGTGCTCTTTCGACCGTTTTAAATTTTCTTGGGCGAGTTCATTCAGCCCCTGCATCTGCAATTCGATGGAAGCATATTGCTCTTTCAGCGCTTGTTCACGAATTGCAAGTCGCTGCTCAACGCCCATGCCTTCAATTTTGAGCCCTTTTTTTGCTGCTTCGTCTGCTTCCTTTTGCAACCGATCCAGCTCTGCCTGCGCAATTTTTTCACTTTGAGCTGTACGAGCGATATTTTCTTTTGTGAATTGAATTCTCTGTCGAAGCGACGAAAGCGACGGATGATTTTCGCCGTACTCGCTTAGAAGCAATTTTTCTTTAGTTTCCAAAGGGTATAATTCAGTCCGTGTAAGCCGAGCAGATTCAGTGTCGGTTCGTGATTCGATGCGCGGCGCTGGGACATACCCAGCTGTGTTAGTTGAACCAAAGACATCGTCCGCGATATGGGCATCAGCCGACAACATAAGCAAGATCGCATCTGCAGGTCTGCCAGCTTTGCGAGCGTTTTCAATGTGCTTTAGAGTTCCGCCGAGCATTTGACGCTTTGATTGAATTGCACTCAGTTCAGCGTTGATCGACTTGTAGTTATCGGCATAAGGATCGTTAACTTCATCACCCGTCCAAACAACGTTTGGAAAATTCAGTCGAAACTTGTCGTTCTTTTCGTTTAAGTCTTTGTAGGTTTTAGCCATTTTGTCTTGAGCGCCTTTGACGAGCTCGTATATTTCGGATCCAGTCGTGTTGAATTCAGCGTTTAAGTAATCGCCGTAGCCGTCCACAACAGCATTTACCACTGCAGCAGCCAACTCGGCATCATTGCAACGATAACTTATCTGTATCAACGTCGTATTCGCATCCTTGGCTGCTGGCTGAACAACTAGAGCGCTGCCAGACAACATGCCGGCAATCATATCTGCCGAGTGATTGCGCAAAGCCGGCTGCTCTGTTAAACGTCCCTTTTCCACGGCCATCTTGAGAACCCGCTGGCTCTTGATAACCATAGACTCGTCATTCCGCGTCAGCACCATTTCTGGGGACTCGTATTGCCGAATACGCGTCGCAGGCGGTATGGTACTGACAACCTGTACTAAGGCCGTGGCTTGGTACTCCGCGGGCTGCTTGGAAAAGTAAAGGTAGCCGACGCCAGTGCCAATCATGGCACCTAGAATTGGCAACCACTTCCATCGCCAAAGCACCTTGAGAATATCAAAGCCCTGCTGCTGTTCGCCGGGCAAAACCAAGTCACGCCCCGGATGGCTGCTCGGAGCTAAATTGTTGATGGTTGGATTTTCCATTACCTGCGACATAGTTCTTTTTCGTTCTAAGGCTGAAACAGAAGTCCTGGATTCACAATTTGGGGCCTGCGCGTAGGCACAAGTATAGGTGCTCGCGCAGTTTTTGGCTGTCATCTGGCAGAACCGTATCCGTTTAGCCCAATAGTTATACGGACCTACTCAGTAAACTCGTCATAACCGCTAAATAAAAATCGGTTGAGTATCGATAGTAGCGATTTCGCGACCGTGAAGTACCTGTCATTCTTGAAACAAAAGGTGTTGCCAGACTATAGGGTAACGTTCCGGCGACGCTTCGCCACCCCTTGTGTGGTTTTTCAGACGGCCAACTTTAACGACAATGGTGGTCGTACAAAAAAATGCTGAATATGCGAATAAAAATGGGTGATTTGGAGCGTTTATTGGCCCCCCAGTATGGCGCCCAGTATGCTATGCCAGAAACTAGGGAAAGGAGTAACACTCACTCAGCGTTGCGAATCTCATCGAGCAAATCTTTATAAAGTTTCGATTCGCGCGATTGCCGAGAAGCCCGCTCCGCGTGCTGCTTCGCCTCTAGTATTCTGCCATTTTCTAAAAGCAGCTTCGCGAGATCAAATCGAAGCGCGTGGTTCATCTGGTCGGCGTAAGCTGCGTTAGTGAGCGCTTCAATTTGAAGTTTAGTATTGTGTCGCTCCCTCGCCAACCAAACAACAAGTAGCCAAGTTTTGGAAGCGCCTTCAACTTTGGACTGCTGGTTCGCTTGCGCAACCAAATCCTCAAGGTCGATGCTCGACGCAAGCTGCTTAGAAATGGGTTCGAGCCCAGGTTTTCGTGAAAAATCTTCTGCGACTTCCGCTCGCGACAAAAGTGAATCCGGCAAAATCAACGAAAGCTCCCGAACCGCCTCCTCGG
>JANOBD010000024.1:0-18619 GCA_031411495.1 Phycisphaerae bacterium
CCTCGCCGCAGTAGTTCTGCTGACGTCGAGCACGTCCGCCAATTACTTCGATGCATACGACGATCGAGTGCCATGAAGAAGCTGATCGCGCTCACTGTCCTTACCGTCGTCAGCCGTTCGTGGCCGGGCTTGCAGAACGCGGCGAAGTCGTGCGTGCCGATCAGGTACCGCATCGCTTCGCGCATGGGCTCGATGTGGATCGGCTGCCAGCGGTGATAGTACAGATCGCCCTGGAACACCGGCCGATCGTCGTGGTTCCACACCGCGTACTGGTATCGTTTGCTCACCGCGCTCTCGATCGCATCGAATGTCGCCGGCACCGGCTCGATCGAACGGATCAGGATGTCGTCGGGCAACTGGTGATTGATCGCCCGCATGAGGCCCAGCATCGGGATCTGCGTCATGTTCGTGTCGAAATGGACGACCTGCCCTTTCGCGTGGACGCCGGTATCGGTGCGCGACGACCCGACGCATTTCACAGGATGGCGCAGGACTTCCTTGACGGCGTTGTTCATCGTCGTTTGCACGGTCGGCAGGCCGGTGGCGTGCGCCGGCCGGGCGCCTTTCCACGAGTGGGGAAAGCCTTGCGTCTGCCAGCCGTAGTACGCCGTACCGCGGTAAGAGACGATGAGCTTGTATCGCTGGAGTTCTGACATTCCGAGTCATTCAGATTTACCCGGGCAGACAATCGAATGCGAGCGACATGCGAACGACACAAAGAATGGTCGCGAAGGACGCAGGAAGCGAAGATTCTCGCAGTGCCGAGCCCTCCATATCCATACCCGTTCGATTTTGGGAAGCGTCTTATCGCCTCTTCGCGGATCTCCGTCGATTCGCGATCTTGCGAGCCCGGGCCTGCGTATTCGCACCATCTACGAAGATTTTCGTTGATCGTACGAAAGACTTCGTATATCGTTCCGTCCATGCCGCCTAAGCCGATTCCGCACCCGACCGATTCAGAGCTGGAGATCCTCGCCGTCCTCTGGGAGCGCGGGCCCTCCACCGTCCGCGATGTGTTCGATTCGATTTCAAGGCAGAAGCGGACGGGCTACACCACGATCCTCAAGCTTCTGCAGATCATGGCCGGCAAAGGGTTGGTGAAGCGGGACGAGCGACAGCGTACGCACGTCTACCGCGCCGCGCTCGCCGAGGAACAGACCCACCGGCGACTGCTGCGCGACCTGCTCGACCGGGCGTTCGGCGGCTCGCGGGAGAAGTTCATGCTCAGCGCGCTCGACGCCTCCCGCGCAACGCCTTCGGAACTTGATGCGATGCGCGAATTGATCGCCCGTCAGTCCAAACCACGAGAGGATTAACCATGCCGCTCCTGCAGACACTCGGCTGGACGTTCGTTCACTTCCTCTGGCAAGGGCTGGCCATCGCGCTCGCTGCGTGGGCGCTGCTCGTGCTCTGCAGGTCAGCGCGCCTGCGTTACGCGATCGGCTGCGGCGCGTTGCTGGCGATGCTCGCGGCGCCCGCACTCACGTTCTCGTTCCTGATCGACCGAGCGACGCTGTCGCCACAGCTCGATCCGACTCGAACGTCCGCGATTCCGTTCGATGAGCGATCGATCGCAGTGCCGCTCGAACCCGCCGCGATCACGGCCGTTTCGCCAACCTGGCGTGACCGCGCCGCCGTCGCCGTGGTTCCCTGGCTCGGCCGCTGCTGGATCGGCGGCGTCATCGTGCTCGCGTGCTGGCAAGGCGCCGGCGTCGAACAGCTTCGGCGGATGCGCCGCCGATCGGCCCCGCTCGATGATCCCCACTGGCAGGCGCGTCTTCATCGCCTGGCGGATCGACTCGCGATCCGCCGGCGCGTCAATCTATTCGTCAGTGAACAGATCGATTGCCCGGCCGTCATCGGATTCATCAAGCCGGCGATTCTGTGGCCCGCGGCCGCACTCAGCGGCCTCACGCCGAAACAGATCGACGCCCTGCTCACGCACGAACTCGCGCACATCTCCCGGCATGACGACTGGATCAACCTGCTTCAGGTCGGCGTCGAAACAGTGTTGTTTTTCCATCCGTGCGTCTGGTGGCTCTCCCGCCGCGTCCGCCAGGAGCGCGAGAACTGCTGTGACGATCTGGCCGCCATCATCTCGGGGAACCGCGTGGAGTATGCCGGCGCGCTGATCGCCATGGAATCGCTGCGGCAAACTCATTCCCTTGCTCTTCAAGCCAACGGAGGTTCGCTGATGAAACGGATTCAGAGACTGCTCGAGCCGACTGCTCTTGGAACACATCGATCGCGCGGCGTCTCCGGCGCCATTGCGTTGGTCGCGCTTGCCGCCATTGCGTCGAGCTGGGCGAGCCATTCCCGCGCCGATGACTCCGCCAACGCGCCTGCCCTGCCGACGACAGCTCCCGCGGCACAGATCGCCGACGCGGCACCCATCAGCGAGCCGACGACCCAGCCGCAGCACGTCTGGCTGCGCAGCGTCGAGATTGACCCCGACTACGCGATCCAGCCGAGCGACGTGGTGCAGTTGCGCATCGTGAACCTCGCCGGCGACGGGAGCGTTCAGATCGAATCGGGACGCGTGAGCGAAAGCGGAGACATCTCGCTTCCGAACATCCCGAAAGTCGCGGTGAAGGGCCTGACGGAAATCGCGGCAGAAGAGCGGGTGCTCGAGGCGCTGAAAACGATCCGCCCGGATGTGAAGGTGCGACTGACCATTGTCCAGCGGCTCGTCCCGCTGAACTTGACCACGTCGGACGCGCTCACGAGCGATCCGAATTACCAGCGCCTCGTCGTCGAGCGACAGAGCGCGCTGGCCGAGATGCGGCAACGCACGGCTGCACTCGGCGAAGCCCATCCGAAGGTGCGGGAAGCTCAACAACGGATCGAGTCGATCGAGAAGCAGATCGAGGAGATCACATCCACGATCGAATCAAAGGTCGCGAAAGCGATGGCCGAGATCGATGCATCACGGATGAACCAGTCGGCCGAAAACGCGTTGAAGGCAACGGCGGCCAATCCGGACATCGCGGCGAGGCTGATGGAACGGAACGGGCTGAACGACAAACTCGCGGCGCTTTCCCGATCGTTCGGGCCTGACAGTCCGGCGGTGAGAGACATGCAGGCCCAGGTCGAGCAGCTCAACAAGCGTCTCGCGGAGATGGCCGCCCAACTGAAACCAAAGCTCGAAGCCGCGCGGGCTCGGTTCGAACTGGCGCGGGAACGAGCCTCCGTTGCGGAAGTGCAAGCGGCCGACGCTGCGCAGCACGCGCTGCGCGAATCGCGGAAAGAGCGGTTTCGCTCTGAAGGACGATCGCCGTCCACTCAACCCGAAGTCGGCGCCGAAGCGAGGGGCCTGAGCAGGCTCGACGCTGAATCTGCCGCCGCGCAGGAAAGGAAGAGTGCCGAGGACGACAAAGCGGAATCGACGCTCGCGAAATACCAGCGGCTCTCGAAAGATCGCGACGAAGTCCTCGCCGCGATCCAGGCCGAGAACGAATCTGCGTCGCCACGACCCGCGAAGCTCGCCGAGTTAACCGCGCTGCGCGACACGATCCAGGCGCAGATCGAGGCCCTTACGACGGCCACCGGGGAGTACTACATCGCCGGCAACGTGAAACGGCCTGGCGTGTACGCGCTTTCGGGTCGGAGGATTTCGCTCAAGCAGGCGATTGCCTCGGCGGGATATGAAAATCTTGCCCAGGACACGCAGATCCAGATCATCCGCAGAAACGCCGCCGACAAAACCGAAACGACGATCACCCGATCGCTGGCCGAGCTTTTCGATCGGGCGAAAAAGATCGGCGAAGACGGTGGCGACCTCTTTCTGCTTCCGGACGATCAGGTGATCGTCGGGTGGACCGTTCCAGCCGATCCCAGGACGTTGCCGCTCCAGTAGTCGTCACGGAAATCGCTGCGACGGGAACAAATCGCGGCCTGCGGTGTTAAATACATCTGGAGACCTGCGATATGAACCTATCCCGTCGTGAAGTGTTGGCCAGCCTGACCGTCTGCGGCGCGTGTGCCGCGCTGGGCATCTGCCCCACCGAGGCATTCGCGGGGGGCCCGAAAGCGATCGACCTGGGCCCGGTGACCGACTTCGCCGATGAAGGCATCTACGACAAGTTTGCGAAAACGCACCGCCTGCTGTTGGTCCGCACCGGCGACACGCTGACGGCGATGTCGAGCCTCTGCACGCACAGGAACGCCGTCCTCGTCAAAAAGGGAGATCACCTGAGATGCGCCAAGCATGGCAGCGAGTTCGACGCGGCCGGCTACGTTCTGAAGGCGCCGGCGCGAATCTCGCTCCCGCGGTGCGGCATCCGGATCGAAAATGGAAAAGTTATTGTCGATCCGTCGAAGATGTTCGACGAGAAAAACTGGGGCGACCCCGCCGCCAGCGTCACGATCCAGCAGAACGATTTGAAGACGACGACACAGCCTGCGAAGTGAATTGCAGGCGCGGGTACGCTGTAGACAATCATCGCTTCGCGATGCAGTGACATCATGCCCCGTTCGCAGTTGGAGCGACCGATCGATCGCGTGAGCGCGCGATCAGTGCTGCACGCCGCCCGGGCCGTGCGCGTGGCCGTGCTGGATCTCTTCGATCGACGCGACGCGAACGTCGATCACTTTCACGTCGAACGTGAGCGGCACTCCAGCCAGCGGGTGATTGGCATCAACGGTCACTTCATCGGCAGTGACCTTGGTGACCCGCACCGGGATCTGTCGGCCGTTCGGGCCCTTGGCGTTGATCTGCATCCCCACCATGATCATCGAGTTCGCCGGAAACTGGCTGCGCGGGACGACCTGGACCATGCCGGCGTTGTGGACGCCATACGCCTTCTCCGGAGGGATCGTGGTCTTGAACGTGTCCCCCGCCTTTTTCCCTTCCAGTTCGGCTTCGAGTCCCGGGATGATGCCGCCCGTACCGTGCACATACAGGAGCGGGCCGCGGCCGTCGGAGGTATCGAGCTTCTTTCCGTCCGGGTCGGTCAGCGTGTAGTCAATCGAAACGACGGTGCCGGAGGCGATCTGCATGGTTCTTCACTTTCAAAATAGGCCACCGATGGACACCGATGACACGGATGAAATCAACAGCGAGTTTCGGAATGACGGACCTGTTTAAACGGACGATCGACGGTTTTTCTCATCGGTGCCATCCGTGCAATCGGTGGCCACTCATTTCCGCAGCGACAAGTTTTTCCCCGTCGGGCCCGGCTCGAAGACGTGAACCTTTCGCGAATCGATGAACAGATCGATCTGCTTCCCCGCCGTCAACGACGGGTCAGCTTCGACGCGGGCGATCTTGTGGCCGTGCAGCGGCGTGCTGATGTAGGCGTCCATGTCGTTGCCGAGCGGCTCGACGACGTTCACCGTAACGCCTACCCTGGTGCTGCCTTCGCCGACGGGCTTGAGGTGGAAATGTTCCGGACGGATGCCGAGCACGACGTGCTTGCCCGCGTAGCCGCCGAGTTGACCGGTGAGTTCCGGCGCCAGTGCGATCTTGAAGCCGTTGCCGGGCAGTTTCACATCGCCGGTGTAAACCTCCGGCTCGTCCATCCGCTGTTCGACCTTGCGGGCGTTTTCGAGTTTGCCTTCCTCGAAGATGAGTTGCCCGTTCTCGGTCTTGAGCGTTCCGTCGAACATGTTCATCGGCGGCATGCCGATGAAGCTCGCGACGAAGCGATTCACCGGATGCGTGTACGTGTGCAGCGGCGTGTCCTGCTGCTGGATGAAGCCGTCCTTCATCACCACGATGCGGTCGCCGAGCGTCATCGCTTCTTCCTGATCGTGCGTGACGTAGATGGTCGTCGTCTTGAGGCGCTGGTGGAGTTGTTTGATCTGGGCGCGGGTGGTGACGCGGAGCTTGGCGTCGAGGTTCGAGAGCGGCTCGTCGAACAGGAAGCAGGCCGGCTCGCGGACGATCGCCCGGCCGACGGCGACGCGCTGGCGCTGGCCGCCCGAGAGCGCCTTGGGCTTGCGTTCCAGCAGGCCGGTGATTTCCAGCATCTTGGCGGCTTCCTGCACGCGCTGGTCGATCTGGGCTTTCGGGAAGCCCCGCAGCTTCAGGCCGAACGCCATGTTTTTGTACACGGTCATGTGCGGGTAGAGGGCGTAGTTCTGAAAGACCATGGCGATGTCACGGTCTTTGGGCGGGACATTGTTCACCACGCGCTCGCCGATGGCGATGGTGCCGCCAGAGATCTCTTCAAGACCCGCGACCATGCGGAGCGTGGTCGACTTGCCACAACCCGAGGGGCCGACGAGGACGATGAACTCGCCGTTCTTTATTTCGACGTTGACGCCGTTTACCGCCTTGACGTTGCCGGGGTAGATCTTTGTGACATCTTTCAGAAGGACTTGTGCCATGTGCGAGGTTCCTCGAGTTGTGCGTACGTTCCGCCTAGGCAGGGAAATATAACGGTTTACTTCGGCCGAACCAATCGCGGGGTTCCGCGGCACAGCGACGGGAGTGCGAATGGAGGAGAAGGACCGCAGTCCAAAACGGCGGCAGAGCTGCCGGAAGGAGGGTTTTTTGAGGCGCCGTTCGCGTGCGTTCATCCTTTTCAGAACCGTCTCAAACCCTCTCACTTCGTCTCGTCTCGGCTTTCGAACGTGCATTTTCGCCTCAATAACGCGAGTATCAGTTGAGGGCGGCTCTCCCATGGCGAGAGTGTCCTCAAGGCCCTCTTTTGTCGCTGAACGTGTCCAAATCGGTATTCGCATAGCGCTGCACTCCCCGCGACAGGTTGGATGACTCGCCCATTTCGGCCGGCGCGCACGCCTCCTGCCGGCCAGGCAGATCCCCATAATTCCGCTGTGAGGCGGATGTCCAGCCAAAACCGCTCGCCGGTCAGAGCGTCCCGATGCGGCAAATCGCCCAAACGCTCGTCGTGCGGGTCGTTTCAATCGTCTTTCGACGCCATGCCGGACCCAGGTTTGAAGCGAGTGCACGGCGAGTGACTCATTTTGGTGAACGAATTGGATTGGCACTACGGCCGATGGGCAAACATGATTATTCTCGCCGTCGCCTTTCAATGAAACGCAATGAGAACCCTGTTTAAGAATTATGACGTCTCGCGTCCGGTGCCCGCTGTGAAACATCGTTGGGTCCGCTACGTCATCGCAATCGCGGCCGTCGCTGTGGCGACCTTGGGCCGCGCGTTGCTGGAACCTATCCTGGGCGGATCGACCCCGTTCATCACTCTGTTTGCGGCGGTTGCGTTTGCGGCATGGTACGGGGGCAGGGGCCCCGCTTGGGCCGCAACCGCATTCGGCGCATTCGCTGCCGCGTATTTCCTGTTCGAGCCGCGCTACTCATTCGCGATCCCCAGAACCGAATACCAGGTCGGTCTGGCGATGTATCTCATCGTCTGCGCGTTTGTGATCTTCGTGATCGGATCGATGCATGGCGCGCTTAAGCAGGTCGCTTCTCAAAAAAGGCTCTATCAGACGACCCTGGGGAGCATCGGCGACGCCGTGATCGTCACTGACGCCGAAGCCTGCGTAGCGATGATGAATGCCACCGCCGAATCGCTTACCGGCTGGAGTTTGAAAGAGGCCCAGGGCATGCCCCTGAGCGACGTGTTTCACATCGTCAACGAAGGCACGCGCAAGGAAGTGGAAAGTCCCGTCATCAAGGCGATCCGCGCCGGGGCGATCGTCGGCCTTGCCAACCACACCATCCTGATTGCCAAGGATGCCACCGAGCACCACATCGACGACAGCGCCGCGCCGATCCGCAACGATCTCGACGAAATCATCGGCGTGGTGATGGTATTCCGTGACATCGGCGAGAAGCGGCAGGCCGAGAGACAACTGCACGCTTCCGAAATGCGTTACCGACGGCTTTTCGAAGCGGCCCTCGACGGCATCCTGATCCTGGATGCGACCACTTCCCGGATCGTTGACGTGAACCGCTTTATGCTCGAGCTGGTTCGCCGAGACCGGGAGTTTTTCATCGGGAAGGAGATGTGGGAAATCGGTCTGTACCCGGACCGGCAGCGCAACCAGGAAGCCCTGGGCAAGATCCGCACCGACGGGGCGGTCCGTAACGAGAGCGTGCTGGAAAGTGCCGACGGGCGTCGCGTGCCGGTCGAGTTCATCAGCAATATGTACGAGGAAGGTCCGCGCTCCGTGATCCAATGCAACGTGCGCGACAACAGCGAGCGCAAGCGCTTCGCGGAGGAACGAGAGGCGCACCTGGTCAACGAGCGGCTCCTGCGCATGGAAGCCGAGACGGCCAATCGTGCAAAAGACATGTTTCTGGCCACGCTCAGCCACGAGATGCGTACGCCGCTGAGTGCGATCGTCGGGTGGGTTGGCCTGCTGCGGCGTAAGGAGTGCGAGGCGGCGGAGCTTCAGCAGGGCCTGGAAGTGATCGACCGCAACGCCAAGGCGCAGGCGCAGCTCATCGAGGACGTGCTCGACGTGTCGCGAATCGTCAGCGGCAAATTGCGGCTAGAAGTACGTCCGTGCGATCTGAGAGAAGTCATCCGCGCGGGCATCGACGCGGTAAAACCGGCCGCCGAAGCCCGTGGTGTGGCGATCGAGACGCAGTTTGATCCGGGAGCGGATCATACCTCCGGCGACGCGACGCGCCTCCAGCAGGTGGTCTGGAACCTTCTCTCCAATGCGGTCAAGTTCACGCCCTCGGGCGGAAAAGTTTCCGTGACGCTCGGACGCGAGCGCTCGAACCTGCGCATCCAGGTCGCCGACACCGGTCAGGGAATTAGCGCCGACCTGATCCCCTACGTCTTCGACCGTTTCCGCCAGGCCGACAGCAGCACGCGCCGCAAGTTTGGCGGGCTCGGGCTCGGGCTGGCAATCGTGAAACACATCGTCGAAGCGCACGGCGGATCAGTGCACGCCGAAAGCCCCGGCGAAGCGAAAGGATCGACGCTTACCGTCTTGCTCCCCATCCGCGCCTTGCGGGTCGCCGAGGATCTGCAGCCGGGCTTACCCGCGACCGACACGGCGTATTCCCGTCGCGAGGAGCTAGAAGCGCGGGCGGCGGCCGAATACAAACTGGTCCGCCTTGACGGCATGCGCGTCCTGGTGGTGGACGATGAACCCGACGCGCTCAATCTTCTGGCCAGAGTGCTCGAGGAGGCCGGTGCCACGGTGATGGCGGCTTCCAGCGCGAGCCACGCTTTGGAACTGCTTTCGAAAATGCGCCCGGAAGTGCTCGTCAGCGATCTCGGGATGCCCGACGAGGACGGTTTCGACCTGATCAGGCAGGTGCGCAGCCGAGGACTTCACCCGCGCGACCTGCCCGCAGTCGCACTCACCGCGTTCGTCTCCAAAGAGGATCAACGTGCGGCCCTCCTGGCCGGATTCCAGGTTCATGTGTCCAAGCCGATTGATCCGCACGATCTGACCGCGGTGATCGCGAGCCTGGCCGGACGAACGGGTTAGGCCCGGCACAGATCGATCGTGTTGACGCGTCGGCGTGTCGACGCGAATCAACAATCGCGTCTGGTTGCGGCCCGTTTCGTCTCTCGCAGATGGAAACGCTCTCCGTACAATCCTCCCTATGCCCGACTCCTCCTTCGACATCGTCTCCGAACTCAACGTCCAGGAAATGGACAACGCCATCATGCAGGCCCAGAAAGAGATCGGCACCCGCTACGATTTCAAAGGCACCTCCGCCGGCGTCGAGTTCAACCGGAAAGACAAGGAACTCACGCTCACCGCCGACAGCACGACGCAGCTTGAAGCCGTCCGATCCGTGGTGCTGGGCCGCATGGTGAAGCGCGGCGTCGACCCCAAGGTGATGGACCCGCAGAAGATCGAAGAAGCCACCCACCGAACCCTGCGCCAGAAGGTGAAGCTCAAGAGCGGCATCGACAAGGAGAACGCCAAGTCGATCCAGAAGGCCATCAACGAATTGAAGCTGAAGGTGAAGGCGTCAATTCAAGGCGAGGCGCTGCGCGTCAGCGGCGCGAAAAAGGACGATCTTCAGGCCGTCATCGCGCACTTCCGCGCCAATCCGCCGGAGCTGCCGATCCAGTTCAATAACTTCAGGTGATCGCTGCGCGGTTGACGTCATGAACGACGGACTGTAATCCGGTGGCATGCGAATCCTCATCACCGGCGCGACCGGCAACGTCGGCCGCGGCATGATCCCCATCCTGCTCGCGGCCGGTCACGACCTGGTCCTTTCCGATCTGCCCCGTGCGCCGGAAACCGACACGTTCAAAGGCCTGCCGTACCACCAACTCGACATCCAGCACGGCTTCGGCCTCGACCGTGCGGCCGCGGGCTGCGAGATGATCCTTCACCTGCCGGCATGGCATGGCATCCACTGGCGCGACAAGACCGAGGCCGACTACTGGCGCCTCAATATCGACGGCACTTTCTGGATGTTTCAAGCCGCCCAGGCGAACAACATCAAGCGCGTCGTCTTCCTCTCCAGCCAGGCCTGGCACGGCCACTACGACAAGTACGGCTTCACCAAACGCATCGGCGAGGAGTTGTGCGAGTACAACCGCGTCCGCCACGGCATCCGCTACGTCGCGATCCGGCCGGCGGGGTTTGTGCCGTGGGACGACTATCTTCGGCGCGGCGTCGACTTCCTTTACGGCGCGGTGCATCGAAACGACGTGATGCAATGCATTGCGCGATCGGTCGAAACGCTGGTAAAGCCGCTCACAGGCGAAACGGAGAAAATCGTCGTCGACGCTGTGCGGCCCAACGGTTATACGGCCCCGCAAATCGAGAACTGGACCGCGGATCCCCTCGGCAGCTGCGAACGCATCTTCCCGAACTCGCGCAGTCTCATTGAGAAATACGCGCTGGATATCAAGCGCAAACCCGATCTCACCAGTGAAGGCGCGGGCGGCGAACAGATCGGCTGGAAGCCTGTGTACCACTTCGGCACGTTCATCGAAGAACTGCGCGCCCTAGATGCCCGTGGCGGCGAGGCGCTGGTGCGAGCGCAGCGCTGTGATTTCTGATTGGCCTTGTGGAAGAGGGGATCGAGAGCTCCTCGTAAAGGAACTGCCCGTCCGTGCAATTTGCTGCACGCCCGGCCTCACTTCGTCTCCGAACTCAGCCCCACCGAACTGACGATGCCATCATGCAGGCCACAAGGAGTTCGAAACCCGCTGCGACGTCAAGGGCATGAGCGCCGGCGTCGAGCACGACGGGACGACAGAGGTAGCGAAGATTGCGGCCCAGGACGGACGGCATCTCGAGGCCGTGCGCTCGGACGTGCTCGGGCGGCTGGTGATGCGCGGAATCGACCCGAAGGTGAGGGACTGCAGAAGCTCAAGCCGGCCCTGCGACAAAAAGTCGCGCTCACGAGCGGTGTCGACAAGGACTCGATCAAGTCGATCCAGAAGGCGATCAACGAACTGAAGCTAAAGGTGAAGGCGTCCATCCAGGGCGAAGCGCTTCGCGTCGGCGGGGCGAAGAAGGACGACCGACAGGCGGTGATCGCTCATCTGCAATCCAATTCGCGAGAGATTCCGATTCAGTTCCACAACTTCCGCTAACCCAATCAGGACGCGCCATTGTCTACGCAATGAAGTCGCGGCGTTTCGCTGTGCCGTGCGAACCTGCATTTCGCAAGGGTGATGGAATAAGACTCGACGACGCGGGGTTAATCCCTTTCGAAGTGTGCCATCGAGCGGGCGTGCCGTCGTTCCGTCACGCGTACAACTTCTTGAACATCGGCAGAATCGATCGATTGCCAGTTTCTCGCCTGCGTCAATTGGCGCATCGCGAGATCGAATCTCATGTGATTTCCGATCTTGTCGAATGGCCGCTACGTGATAGTCGTACAAGGTTCCGGGGGCAGCGGGCCCCAGGAAAAACGGGGAAGGATTCCTGCCGAGGTAGATGATGAGATCTGCAATCCGCTCGCTGGTACGTGCCGCACATGAGACGACAACAAAAACCTGGAGTGCTGTGGGGCCTCGATTTGAATCGCTCGACGGGCGAGTGCTTCTCGTCGGCAATCTCTTCGCGACGATCCTTCAAGATGCCAACGGCAACGGCATCAAAGATCCGGGCGAGCCGATGCTTCAGGGGTGGACCGTCTTCGTCGACTACAATCGAGACGGCGTCATTAGTTCAGGTGAGCCTTCCGCCGTCACCAACATCGATGGCGAGACATTCATCAACGGCATTCCGCGCGGAACATGGGATGTCCGGGAAGTGCTGCAGAGCGGTTGGGCGCCCACAATCGGATTCAGCGAGTTGAATCGCGTCCAGATTCGCGACGGCGAGACCACCGACGTACTGTTCATGAACGTCCCCGCGGCCAACGGCGGAATCGAAGGCGCCGTCTGGAGCGATGCGAATCACGATGGCATCCGACAGGCGGAGGACATCGGCCTGCTCGGGTGGAACGTGTTTCTCGATCTCGACGGCAACGGCTCTCCCTCTGCCGGCGAGCCGAGCGCGTTTACCGATTCGGCAGGATTCTATTCCTTCCCCGACCTGGCGGCCGGCAGCTACAAGGTGCGCGAGGTAGTTCCAGCGGCGTGGGACCCCACGATCGGCTACGACAACGAACAGACCGTCACCGTCTCGCCGGGTACGACGACGGTGGTCAACTTCGGCAACTTCTCGACCGCTAACCTCGGCAACATCACGGGCGCGGTGTGGAACGACGTCAACGCGGACGGCATCCGCGCCGGCGGCGAGCCGGGGCTCGACAGCTGGACCGTCTTCGTCGATCTCGACACCAACGGCGTCCGCGGCGCGACCGAGCCGACAGCCCTCACCGACGCCGGCGGCAACTTCTCCTTCCCGTCGCTGGTCGCAGGCACCTACACCGTCGTTGAGGAACTGCAGGCCGGCTGGTTCACTTCGCCGGGCTACCCGATGTCCCGGCTGGTGACCGTCCTGGGCGAAAGCACTTCCAATGTGCAGTTCGCGAACTACACGCCGACGCTGGGCGCCGTCACCGGAACCGTGTGGAACGACATCAACGGCGACGGCAGCAGCCTCGGCGAACCGACGCTGCCGAACTGGACGGTGTTCATCGATGCCAACTCCAACGGCGTCGTCGACGCCGGCGAGAATGCCGCTGTCACCAGCGCGAGCGGCGTTTACACGCTGTCGAACGTGCCGATCGGCGCCACCGTGATTCGCGTCGTGCCGCAGGTCGGCTGGACGCCGACCGCGCCCGGAACCGGCATGCAACTGGTGACGATGCTCAACGGCACGACGATCACCAACATCGACTTCGGCGCCAAGCAGCGCACCGACGGCGCGATCCGCGGCCGCGCGTATGCCGACTACGATCACGACGGCATTCGCGATCCCGGCGAGCGCGGGCTCGCGGGCCTGACCGTCTATCTCGACCTGAACAACGACAACTCGCTCGACGCGACCGAACCGAGGGCGGTAACCAGCGTCGACCTCTTCTACACGCCGGCCGTGGATGAGGCCGGCACCTACGAGTTCACGCACCTGGCCGCGGGTACCTACAAGGTGCGCGAGATCATCCCGGTCACGCTCAGCGCGACGCTGGAAAGTATCCGTTCCCAGAGCGTCACGCTCGTAGGCGGAGAAGAGCGCAACAACGTCGACTTCGCCAACCGATTCCGCAACAACGAACTGCACGGCTTCAAGTTCAACGACCTGAACGCCAATCACCAGCGCGACGCCGGCGAACCGGGCATCGGCGGCGTGACGATCTATCTCGACATGGACCGCGACAACGTGCTCGACCCGACCGAGCCGAGAACCCTCACCGCGGCCGACGGCTCATACGGGTTCACTACCGATCTTGCGCCGACGTCGTACGTCGTCCGCGAGGTCCTGCCGTGGGGCTGGAACCAGACCTACCCGGTCACCAACACCGGCGGCACGCTCTGGCCGACCGGCGTGAGCAATCCCGCGATCGGGAACGTCTCGCCGCTGAGCATCACCACCTCGCTCGCCAATGGCCAGACCTTCAGCCAGAACGTCAGCCTGACACTGCCCAACACCGGTGCGCTGACGAACCTGGTGGACGTCTTCCTGCTCTTTGATGACACGGGAAGTTTCGTCGCGAACAGTCCGATCGTCCGCGCGGCGTTCCCGCAGATCATCAGCACGCTGCAGGCCGCGATGCCGACGGTGGATTTCGGCTTCGGCGTCGGCAGGTTCGAAGAATACGCCAACTTCGCCAGCGAATACGCGACGGGTCGGCCGTTCATCCTGAACCATCCGATCATCTCTGCGAGCACGCCGAACTTCATGACCTCCATCCAGGCGGCGCTCAATCGCACCGCGCCCGGCTATGGCGGCGATCAGCCGGAAACCGATTTCGAAGCACTCTTTCAAACCGCGACCGGTCGCGGCATTGACGGCAACAACAACGGCACGACCTCCGACAGCGGGGCTGCCGGTCTCGTCTCGACGCAGCTCACGCCCGGCGCCAGCGGCGATGTGCCGGCGTTCTCCACCTACACTGTCGATGCATCGGGCAACGTCATCCCGGCCAGCGGGACGATCGGCGGCGCGGGCTTCCGACCCAGCGCGATGCCGATCATCCTCACCGCCACCGATACCGGATTCGCCTTCCAGCCGTATGGCGAAACCAGCATCACCGGCTCCGGCGGCTTGACGCTGCCAGTGAGCGCTCTCACACAGACCTCGCGCGGCACTACACCGTTCTCGAGCGGCGCGGGCATCCAGCAGACGATCACCGCGCTCAACGCCCTGGGGGCGCTCGTCATCGGCCTGGGCACCAACCCGCAGGCGACGATCGATCCACGCCTGGGCCTGGAGTCGATCGCCCGGCTCACCGGCGCGATCAATCGCTCGCTCACCACCATTCCCAACGGAACGATCGACCCGATCGCGCCCGGCGATCCGCTCTATTTCCAGATCGCTTCGGGATTCGGGTCGAGCGTCTCC
This sequence comes from Phycisphaerae bacterium, assembly GCA_031411495.1. Classification (GTDB taxonomy): domain Bacteria; phylum Planctomycetota; class Phycisphaerae; order Tepidisphaerales; family Tepidisphaeraceae; genus JANOBD01. The sequence goes on from JANOBD010000024.1 coordinate 14,821, forward strand.
AACGGCGTCATCGCCGCGATCCAGAACGCCGTCTCGACCGTCTCGGTCAATGTCACACTCAAGGCATCCGATCCGCGTGTGCATCTCACCTTCAACCCCGGCGTGGTGAACAACGTCGGTGCGGGTCAGACCGCGAACTTCAGCGTCACGTTCACCGGCGACGGCCGGCCGTACCGGTTCGATCTGCAGTTCGTGCGCGAGGGGACGGATGTGGTGCTCGGCTCGATCCCTGTCGTGCTGGGCACGCCCATCACCGGCGAAGGGTACGACTATGAGGATCTGGACGACGGCGAGATCAACGACACCGTCAGCTTCGGCAACATCGTCGATCCGGCGGCCGTCCTTCTCGTGACCAGCCAGTTCAACCGCGAGACCGGCCATCAGCTTCAGGTCGATTTCGACCATGACGTTGCCGCCGGCCTGGGCGCCGACGATCTGGTGGTAACCAACGCCGTCACCGGCGCGGCGGTTGCGTTGCAGCAGTTCACCTACGACCCGATCGCCCATCGGGCACTGGCAACGTTTGCCGCCGGCGTCTTGCCGAGCGGCCACTATCGACTGACGATCGCCGCCGGCACGGTGACGGGCCTCCAGGCCGATCACGTTTTGAACTTCGATGTCCTGGCGGGTGATGCCAACAACGATCACGTGGTGAACTTCGATGACCTGCTCATCCTGGCGCAACACTACGGCCAGACCGGGCAGACCTTCAGCACGGGTAATCTCAACTACTCGGCGGATGGCCTGGTGAACTTCGACGACCTGCTGCTGCTCGCCCAGCAATACGGCTCATCGCTGTTCTCCAGCACACCGATCGTTTCTGCCAAGCGGACCATGCATGGGTCGCGCATCGACGGAATCGTTGCGTGAGTGCATCTCGAGTTTGAAGCTGCGGACGCGCGTGACCTGTCACGCGCGTCTGTTTCGTAGGTTGACCGCATGTCATTTCCAGGATTGAATTACCACGAATCCACCCGACCGGCGCGACCGCATCGAGCCCAACTTGATGCACGAGGCGACAACCACTCGCTAAATCACGAAAATGTGATTTCTGATCAGAACCGCCACAAGATTGGGGCGGGAAGATTCCTACGCAACGCGTCCGGAAATGCTGGAGACTTTCATGTCGGAGCAGCCAAAGAAATCGCGGGCAACGTCCGGGCGGGCGGGTCCATACACAACAGCGAAGATGGCAATGGGCGACCTTATGGCCGCCGCCGACCCGCGCCGTGCCGCGAGCCATCAGCGCTACTTCAAGACCGGCCCGGGCGAGTACGGCGAGGGCGACACGTTTCTTGGCCTGACCGTACCGACGACACGGGCGATCGCGAAGAAGCATCGCGGCATGCCAATGAAAGAAGTGCTCACCCTGCTCGCCGACCGGCATCACGAGGCGAGGCTGCTCGCCCTGCTCATCCTGGTCGACCAGTTCTCGCGCGGCGATGAGCGCTCACGCAAAGCGATCTACGACGCTTACCTCACGAATCGTGCGTCAATCAACAACTGGGATCTCGTTGACACTTCCGCCCGCGACATCGTGGGCGCGTACCTTGCGGATCGGTCACACCGGCCGCTGCTCGCGCTGGCGCGGAGCAAGGCGTGGAACGAGCGGCGGATCGCGATCATCGCGACGCATCACTTCATCTCCCAACGCCAGTTCGACACGACACTCGCGATCGCCGAGATCCTGATCGACGATGATCACGACCTGATTCACAAGGCCGTCGGCTGGACGCTGCGCGAGATGGGAAATCGGGACGAATCGCCGCTGCGGGCGTTTCTCGAGAAGCACGCGCGCGTGATGCCGCGAACGATGCTGCGTTATGCTTTGGAAAACGTGAAGGCCAAAACGAGACGCGACTTCATGCGACGGCGTGGCTTGCACGGCAAACCCTCACGCTGACCAGCCCCCTCAATCCTGCTGCAGGATCGAGACCGGCTGGCGGGCCTGGAAGCCTTCGTCCAGTTCGTGCCAGTGGGTGATCCGCTCTTCGCCGAGCTTCCAGCAGAGGCAGACTTCGCGGCCCTGGTGTGAACTGATGAAGTCGATCAGGCCGAGTTGGTAGTCCTTCAGGTCGGCGCCCACATCGGAGAGTTCATCGACGTAGGACTGCAGCGTGGTGACGACGCTGTCGAGGCGGGCTTCGATTTCGAGCCGGAGCGTCCGGTCGAGTTTTCGTGCGAGTTGAGAATGAAGCGCGCGGGCCTCGGTGTGGGTGCGAACGACATCGGCGGCGATCCGCTTCACCAGCGGCAGCGCGCGGTTGGCTTCCATCAGGCTGAAGCGCCTGCGATTGCGGATGAGCGTGGCTGTCGATTCGTCGGCAAAGTAATCGGCGTTATCCACGGCAAGCCTTCCTTTCATCGCCGCCGGGAGTGACCCGCTCGGCAGCTTCGTATTGTTGGATGACGCGATTTCAAGTCAATCAAGAGCGGCGCCCGCAACGACATTCTTTCGCGCTCGGACACCGTCATGTTCGGTTTGCAACGGTCGCGCCGATTGATACCGATCCGCCGTCTGATGTGAAAAGTGAGGCATTTTCTTTCATGGTCTTTCATAACGCCTGCGCGCAATGAGCGGATACGCAATGCAGGCGCGCGACACCCGCTCGAGCAAACCTGACGCGCGAACCATCCCGATTTGCCGGTGTAGACGAGGATCGTCATGCTCTCGCGCAGGCCGCACCATTCATTCATTCGGGAGAAGAACCATGGCAACGATCGAGGTCATGAAAGACACAAAAGGTCAGTTCCGGTTTCGCGTGAAAGGGAAGAACGGCGAGATCATCGCTACCAGTGAAAGTTACAAGCAAAAGCCCAAGGCGATGGCGACCATCAAGGCGCTAAAGGCGGGCACGGGCTCGGCGAAGGTCATCGACCTTACCGCCGCGAAAGCCCCGGCCAAGCCCGCCGCCAAGTCCGCGACCAGGTCTTCCGCCAAACCCGCACCAAAGCCCGCCGCGAAGAAGATGGCCAAGCCAGTTGCCACCACGGTGACGGGCAAGGTAAAGGCCGGCGTGAAGAAGGCGATCGCCAAGCTCACCGGCAAGGCCGTACCTGCCAAGCCGGTCGCGAAGAAGAAGCCCGCGCCCAAGGCCATGGAAGCGGCGCCGGTCGAGGCGATCCCCGACTCCGCTCCCAGCGACGAAACGATGACCGAGGCCGGCGCCGCCGATACAGGCGATACCAACTGAACACGCGGCGTCTTGCCAGACCCGGAGTCGCAAGCGGAGTTCCGCGAGCGGAAACTGCTCAAAGACGGAAGTCTCCGACCCACACCGAGGCACACGGATGTCAGCTTTGTGACCGGTTTGACGGTCATCGGTGGTCCCTGTGACCTCCGGCGACCCTTTCCGTTGCGGTCACTCCGCTACGTCCGCGGGCGTTTCGAAACCACAATCGCGGCGGCGGCCGGTTCTGCTACAATCAATTCCGAGTGGTCGCAGCGGTGATCGCCTGCGCGAGGCTTGTTCTTCGTGTGGGAGGAAAGTCCGAGCTGCCTTCGAGGCGATTTGAGATCGGCGACGATCGAAGGATCGCTTCGTCGTAGGGCGTGGCGGTCGCTAACGGCGACGCGGCGAAGATCCGTCTCGAAAGAGACGGATCGAACCCGACGGATCAGTGCCACAGAAAATAAACCGCTGATGGGGAAGGGATGAGGGCAGAGGGATGAGGGATGAATGGATAGAGCGCAATGCTCTGTCTTTTCATCCCTCCGACCTCCTCCCTCATCCCTTCCCCATCAGTAAGGGTGAAACGGTGCGGTAAGAGCGCACCGCGTTGATGGCGACATCAACGG
>JANOBD010000025.1:0-3321 GCA_031411495.1 Phycisphaerae bacterium
GTTTCGGAGCGGAGATGCCCAGGCGCACTTTGTCGCCGCGGATATCGGTCACCATCACCTCGATGTCGTCACCGATCATGATCACCTCATCGACTTGCCTGCTGACGACGAGCACGGTTCACCGTCCTTGGTGTTCGAGGCGGAGTTCAGTTCGAATCGCCTGGTAGTAATCCTGCTTGAGGAGAAAAAGCCGCTGTTCGCCCTTCATCGCGATCGGGTTGGCGAACCGCACGAACCGCGAACACTTCCACGCGTAGCGGTCGGGCGAGTAATCGCCGAACGCCAGTTCACGTTCGCTGAGCCCCTGCTCAATCGCCTCCTCAGTGGGCATCACCTCATCGACATGGACCTGCCCGACGATCGCGCCCCGCGGCAGATCGCGCCAGGTGCGGATCGGCCCAGTCGACATCGAGAGCGGTGACCGGTAGCCCAGCTCGCGCAGCGTGGTGAAGAAGGGTTCATCGCCGCACATCGACTCGATGTCCTTTGACCAATGCTTGCTGGCGTGGATAAGCAGTGGCCAGCGATAGGGCGTCGGCCAGGAGCGCGTCTCGATCTGCTTCAGGCCGGCAACCAGGAGCGTCGCCCACGGCTGCCAGAGCGAGAGAACCCCCAGATCGGTGCGATCGTTGAGTGCGTGATCTTGAAGTGTGGTCACGTCCGTGTTCCCTGGAAAGAATGAACGGGCGCAGCTGCGCCCCGGTGGCCGAGCCCGCGGAACCCTTCCGAGGCGTGGCATGGAAATGGTGAGGCACGCGGTCAGGCGTGCCGCACCAGGGCCGGCGAGGTGGAACTGGAGGGGGGACCAGTGTCCGGGGAATCCTCGCCGGCGATCGCGCCGCTTGCGCGGGCGGTTGTTGGCCCCGGGGGGCCGAGTGTCAGAGCTTGGATCGCTGGCGCTCGACACGCTGGGGGTCGATTGCGATTCGATCGCGCAGGTGCTGGAGCGTGTTGGCGCCGGGCCGCACCCTGCTGCCCCGCTAACGCTCGCCCCGGCGCTGGGGCGGACGTTTCGGTTCAGATGTTCGCGCCCGGCATTTCGTTCGTTTCGATTGGCGAAGCGCACCCCGCTCGGACGGTCCTGCCAACGCGCCGTTGCGAGTCGGCGCGGCGGGGATCGAAGGCGTGAGCGTACGCTGGCCGGGGAAGCTCACACCAAACTCCGCGCACGCGAGCTGTACCGACCGGATCGTGAAACCGAATCGGCCGGCCACCGCAGGCAGCGGCGCCCCGGCGCGAACCGCATCTGCCATCTGCCGCCGGGTCTCTCGCTTCTCGCCACGCGATCGGGTGCGGGTCGCTTCCTGCAGGGCATCATTCATGCGCGAAAAAATACCAGCGAAAAAGTTGATGTCAAGCTAATATAACTGACTTCAGTTGTGTCGAATGGTGTTACGTTGTTCAAGGCGAGGACGAATCATGATTTGCGAACGCGAAAACAATCTCGGAAACTCCCGACCAATGGCCAAGACGAGTGTCGGCGTCAATCTCAACCTCACACCTCTCGCGAGAGATTTCGCCGAGAGCGTTCGATCCAAGACCGGCGTGCCTACCACGACCGTGCTCGAGCGTCTCCTGGAATGGTTCTCCCGGATGCCATCCGAGTTCCGATCGGCACTGATGTCGAAAGACGAGGAGACGACCAACGAGCTCCTCCTCAAATGGTTCACGCAGTCGATGGCAGCCCGCGGCAAGCAGATCGACATCACCGAGGGCGACTACGTCCTGGCCCGCGCGAAACTCGCCAAGCAGCTCATCGACGAGCTGGTCCTGGCCCACGCAGTCGAGGCAAAAAAGGCGGGCGGAGAAAAGGCCAAGCGGAAGGGGTGAGCATGTCTGGCAACAATTGCCCACACTGCGGATCTTCACATACGGCCAGGTGCAGCCTCGTCTATCAGCAAGGAACATCGTCGGGCAGCGTCTCGCTCGCTGGCATTTCCACCGATGGAACACTGTCGTCGGCGGGCGGACTCGTCTCCAATTCGACCATGCTTTCGCGTTCGTGCGCGCCGCCTGGCCATCGTGTGAGCAGCGCAGAAGAACTGTGGATCGGCGTTGGCGTGACAGCCGCCATTCTGCTCACGGTGAATATTGTGATTGCGATCTTCAACGATTCGAGGTTCACCAGGGAAGACGCTCGAAGTTGTTTGATCTTGACGCTGCCGATTCTGGGCGGCCTGGCCGTCAGAGGATTTGTCGGAATCCATCGAATCACCTCAAACCGGCGCTATTTACAGCACCAATACCCGAGCGTGAAGGCTCGTTACGACCGTACGTGGATCTGCCTGCAATGCGGCTTCAAGTTCGAAAGGATCAGTCCGACCGCAGGAGCGCCGGCGAAAGCCGGAGCGTCTGGAGTGGATTACGTCATTGACGCCCGCAGGCGAGAATCGACTCGATCGCTGCGATGGCGCGTCGACGGCGTCGATCAGGAATCCCATCTCGAAACGACAATCTACGTTACGGCTTCGAACGAAAAAGCAGCGCGAGTAAAGGCTGAACTGCAAGGTGTGATCATTACCGAGATCGGTGAAGACGACGGCGCGCTGGCGTGAACTGCGCCCGAGGAAGTGCCACGACCGCCAAATCTTTCCGCGGTCAACCTTGAACGTCACTCTTCCCTGTCACTTCCGGGTTTGTTGGTTGCGAAATCTGTACGGCTTCTGTTAGGGTTACCCGCCCTGACGAAAGCGATCAATGACCCCACTGTTCTGGATTGACAAGCCCGGCGACATTCCCGTTCCCTGTCTCGACGAAGCGCCGGATGGAACGCCTCGCGAGCCGGACCATCTCCGCTATTTCGATCTCGAGTCCGCCGCTGCGCAGAGCGGCCTGGCGGTGAGCGCCCTGCAGCGCCAGTTCGAGAACTACCTGCGCGAGCAGATGGCCATTGCCGATGCGCCGACACCAGCACCGACACCGACACCTCCCGACCCCGGCAAGCTGAACGTCGTCCCCGCCGCGGAGTTCGAGGACGGTTCGCCGCTCGACGCCCTCTTTCACGAATCGGAAAAGATCGACCTGGCCGCGCTCAATGCGGAAACGGTCAAGAACCGGATCCGTCAGCGGATGGCTGGCATCACCGGCGAGCACTACGTCGAGTTTGAAAACCAGATGAGGGAACTCGGCTACGACATCCTGCGCCGCGAGTGCTATCCCGTCGTGCAGTGGAACGCCGACCTGAAGAAGTACGAGGTGTTTTGCTGCGCGACACTCGATGTGGTCGAGCGGAAGGTGCTGGCCAGCGGCGTGTGTGATGGGTGGGTCGGGCCGACGCTGTACGCGGGCCCTGATGGGGAGCTGAAGCCGATCTGGCTGAGC
>JANOBD010000026.1:0-1668 GCA_031411495.1 Phycisphaerae bacterium
TATTCAAGCACATCACCTGCTGGATGGCGAGGCGAACCCGGCAGAAGTTTGCGCCAACATCGGCGCATTGCTGGCTGCCGCGCCGATTGATGTCGCCTTTGTCGGCATTGGCGAAAACGGGCATTTGGCCTTCAATGATCCACCAGCCGACTTTGCAACCAAAGAGCCGTACTTGATTGTCGAGTTGGACGAAGCTTGTCGACGGCAGCAGGTTGGCGAAGGTTGGTTTGACTCGCTTGAGCAAGTCCCAACTCAAGCGATCAGTATGTCGATTAGTCAAATTCTGAAGGCGAAAAAGATCCTCTGCAGCGTTCCTGATCAACGGAAAGCAGAAGCGGTCCGAAATACAGTTGAAGGCGAACTTTCTCCCCTGGTTCCAGCTTCAGCGCTAAAACAACATGCCGATGTAACGCTGGTGTTGGACGCCGCCAGCGCTACGATGCTTTCCGATTCAACGAAAGACGGCTGCCTGCGGCGTTTGGCTAACTGATAGACCGCCGGGGGCAAATCTAGTGTTGTCCCGTGTTAGCGAGCACTCTTAGCTTAGGGACGAACAGTCTGAATTCGAAAAGGAGCTTCGGAAATGAAAAACAAGACAGAAAACAGTTCAGTACACCACGAGCCGCCTGGTTCCTGCGGCATCGTTACAAAGTGAGCTTGAACAACTAGAAAATGCGATTGACCCGATGGGATCCAACCGCTGTCTCAATTAATACATGAACTATTGGCTAGAATTAACAATGGATCAACGGTGACTGCGCAACTTGTAGACGGATACGTTGATCTTCAAGTCAACGGGTATCAGGGGATCGATTTCAATGAGCCTCGAAGAAGCGTGGCTGATTTGCGATTTGCTGCCGACGCGATGGTACGCGACGGCGTGCGAAAAGCGTTGCCGACTTTGATCACGGGCAGCATCGAAGACATGTGCGAGTGCATCCGCGCATTGCGTGCGGCAATGGAAAGCGATCCAGTATGTCGCGAATTGTTCGCAGGCATCCATCTCGAAGGGCCATTTCTTTCTCGAAAACCTGGTTACATCGGAGCGCATCCTCCGCAGCATGCATTGGATGCGAACATTAATGTGTTGGCTCAGCTAGTCGACTGTGGCGGGGGACTGGTCAAGCTTGTTACGTTGGCTCCAGAAGTGGATCGTACGGGCGCGATGACTCGTTTTTTGGTGGAACGGGATGTGATCGTATCAGCGGGACATACGGACGCGTCGCTCGACGACCTTGATGTCTGCATCGACGCGGGGCTGAAGTTGTTCACGCATCTGGGGAACGCCTGTCCGCCGGAAATGAATCGGCATGACAACATCATCTATCGAGCCCTGAGACGCAGCGACCGCTTGAACTTTACGTTGATTGCAGATGGTTTTCATGTACCGAAAGTTCTCTTTGAGAACATATTGAATTGGGTTCCTCGCAATCGATTGGCCATCGTTTCCGATGCGATCAGTGCCGCTGGACTCGGGCCGGGCGTGTATCGGCTGGCCGGTCGCGAGGTTTCGATAGGTCCCGACAAAGCAGCTCGCGATCCTTCCGGAAAGCACTTCGTCGGCTCTGCTTGTTCAATGCGCGACGCAGATCGCTGGTTAATTGCATCGCTTGGGTTAAAAGAAGAAGAAAGACTTGAACTGTTAGGCAAGAACGCCGCAAGTTGGTT
>JANOBD010000027.1:0-3444 GCA_031411495.1 Phycisphaerae bacterium
CCGCGAACGTTCCGGTGAGCGGGAGCAGAATATCATTATCCGCCCACGAACTCGCGTAGCGTCCGTCCAAATCCAAAAGCAATTCCTGGTCGAGATAGACCGTTAACCGGCCGAGCGATGTGATGTCGTCTGCGTGTTCGAATCGAAACGTAATCGCGTTAAAAGCATCGTCGGCATCGACAGCTGACACGATCCAAGATGCGTGACCTTCTGTTGCAGCAAGCAGGAATGACGACGACGAGAGTCGGATCGCCGTGTTTTCGCTGTTCGTCTCATGCGGATACGCGAACAGGTCAATCGTCGGTGTCCGTCGCCACTGCGTCTGCACAGAGTCAGCAAGTGCGGTGGGAGGTAACGTGATTCGCACATTCGGAAGGTATGGCAGCACTGGTATATGACCCAGCGACTCGAGAGACAATTGGTATCCGACACCATAATTCACTGGCGAAGTTGGAGAATCGATCGACTTTTTGTACCACACATGGGGCCAAGCATGCGTATGAGCGGGATTGAGGTTGTCGATTGGAGTGGCGTCGGTATCCAACGCGGTGACGTCAAAATTGATCGCATGTTCGAGTATCGAGTTGGTTCCAGAGTTGAAAAGGCCAGGATTTCTGCTGTCCATATACTGCTCCGCGAACTGAGCATGATCGCCTAGCTGCGATGCGGCAGTAGGAACGTAAGCGTCGAGAAATGTCTCTTCAACCGTAATGCCGGATCCTTGCAACTCATCGCCTACCGCGTCGATGAGCCACGAGCCTGCACTATGTCCGATGAGGTGGACTTTCGTATAGCCGGCGTCGCGAATCTGTCGCCCTACATCGTGCCCAATCGTTATGCCGTTGCTTGCCGCGCCGCCAGGACCATGGCTGACGCTCGCATTGCTGCTCCAGTCACAGGCCCATACCGTCCAGTCATCATGATTCACCTTCGCTTCGATCGACGCTGCCATTTCCTGGGCCCACGAACCGTTCATCGCATTACTCGCATATCCATGGGTGACTAGTACTAGTCCTTTTCCTTGTGGAGGTTTCGGCGTAGTCGGTGCGACTGGAGATGGGCCGGGTGCGGGAGGTGATACCAGCGCGGAAATGCTGATGTCATCTATTCTTGGTTGCGTTCCCGTACCCGAAAGTTCGGTGGAAACAGCGAAGTTTGTGCCGCTGCTCAGAATCGCGTGAGGACCAAAATCAAAATCGAACGACTGCGCCCCTTGTTTCACGCTTCCTCGAATGGCTCCGTTCGGGCTTGCGGTGAATTGGACCTTTATCGATGGTCCGAATTGGAATGGTGATGCGCGTGATGACACTTGCGTTGTACCGTCATAGACGATCACTTGCGAGTTGTTGTAGTTGTTGTCCCCTCGATACACGAAAAGTCCGTATCCATTGTCCAACTGGCCATTACTTGCAAGTTGAAATCTTGAGGTGTAGCGACCGAATAGCCACGGATAGAATGCGCTCGACTCGAACAAATCGGCGGAGACATTTACCGGCGAGTTGAAGTTGAAAGACCGATAGATTCCGGCTTCGCCGCCTAATGCGGTCGCGCTAAGTTGATTGTTCACTATGCCCAGATTACCACCGATGTTTCCGGTCGTATTGGACCATCCATTGCCGACATCGGCAGCGTCAGGGCGGTTGAACCCGTCGAAGAAGGTTTCTGCGGACAGGCTCGCGACTGGAAAGAGTAGCGGAATTGCTGAGAAGAGAATCGGGCGCATCAGAATCCTGGGTAGAAACCGAGCGGCGCGATGGGGAGAGGTTAGTGACATGAACGGCTGAGTCGATCCTGTTTTCATTTTGAGTCCTTTGTTGGCGTCTAACTACGTATGCGGACGCCTCCGGTAGATTTTCAAAAATCTGTCGAGATTGTCGTAACTCGTGTTTTTGCATCGGTTCGCGCACAATTCGTTGAACCTGTTTTGGTCAATGCGATCGTCGTATTTGGGGGCAAAAGGTGGAAGTCATGTCACTTGGCGGGATTTTGGATGGGCAGCGTACGCCTACCGAACGATTGGGTGATTCGCTCATCGGCGCGCGAGCCGGCAGCCAGGACGCTTGGCGGGAGGTCTTCGCGTTCGTCGAGCAACGTCTTATTGAAATCGTTCGAACGCGGTTGGCGGGAGATTTTCGGTTCCTGAAACGCTGGATCGATGAAAACGACGCGATTTCAGCGGCACGCGTGGCGCTTTGGCCGTACTTGGCTGAAAACACGCCACGCAGCACGGCCGAGTTGTACAAGATGGCTGCATTTCTCGTTCAACGTGTGCTGGTCGACTTTGTCCGCAAGCAACGTGGCAGCAACGGATTCGGAAGACGGTATCGATCGTGGAGTGACGATCCGGATGCCGCCGGTGGACCCGTTTTTGATCGCGTTGCCGGCCAGAGCGAGGATCCGACTCGATCAGTCGAAATCGAGGAACTGGTTGAAGCCGTCGGTCGCTTGCCAATGAATCATCGCATGGCCGTCTCCCTACGATACTTCAATCAAATGACTCTCGAACAGGTCGCGGAAACAATGGAAGTCTCGGTCGGGAAGGCGAGTGCGCTGATTATTGAAGGTGAAGGCATGCTCGGCCGCATATACAAGGGAGATGAGTGATGAATCTATGCCGACACCGGATGAACATCCTCCATCACCTGGCGATCTCGGCAGACCGATCGATGATGCTCGACCGGAATTAGATCGGCCCGATGAACGGGACATCGCCCGAGGCGCGGCCCTGCTTTCGATATTCCTCATTAATGAACAGCCACCCGATCGCGTCGGACGGTTTCGAATTGAATCTGTTCACGATTCGAGCGGCGCATCCCATGTCTTTCGCGCGATCGATGATGCCGCCGGCGTCCGCGTGGCGTTGAAGTTTCTTGCCGGCGGATTCAGTTCCTCGCGTCGGACACAGGCGCGATTCGCTCAGGAAAGTGAAAAGCATCGACGTGTCGTGCATCCGAATGTCGCGCGACTGATCGAAACAGGAACATTTGAAACTTCCGGTGGCCGCAAGCTGCCGTTTCTCGCGGTGGAGTTTGTCGACGGCGTGTCGCTGGACCAGTACGCCAAGAAGCAGGCGCTGGGCATCCGGGCAATCGTTGCCCTGATTGCGAATCTATGTGACGGCGTCGCCGCCGCTCATGCCGCCGGACTGATCCATCGAGACATCAAACCGTCAAACGTGCTGGTGACTTCCGATGGCGTTCCGAAGTTGATCGACTTCGGACTGGTTCGCGAACTCACCGGCGAGTTCGGGCCGACGATGCACACGCAGTCTGGCGTATTGATCGGCACGCCCGCGTACATGGCCCCGGAACAAGCGGCCGGCGATCATCGTCTTGTCGGGACACGCGCAGATGTCTATTCGCTCGGGGCCGTGCTGTTTCAATTGATGACCGGAGAGTTGCCGGGGCCGATTGATGATGTGCCTCTCCCGATCCAAGTACATCG
>JANOBD010000028.1:0-35880 GCA_031411495.1 Phycisphaerae bacterium
TCGGCGCCGAAGCCGGCGTCTACCGAATTAGCTTCGGCCAACTGCCCGCGGGACGGTACACTGCCGAGATCGAAGGTCTCGTCTCGACCGAAGCAGGTTCGCTCGTCGCGTTCGAGGTGCGCCGATTCGGCCGGGAAATGTTCGACGTTTCACCCCGGCCTGACCTGATGGCACGAATCGCCGAACTGTCCGGCGGCGCGGTGCTCGGCAGCGGCGACGGTGAAGAGATCCAGCGACTGTTTCTGGAACACCGGCAACGGTCGCAGCCCGCAACCGTCGAGAAGATTGTCGCATGGGATCGGGGATGGGTGATGACATTGATCGTCGGTGTCTGGCTGGCGACGTGGCTGCTGCGTCGTCGGAGCGGGCTGACCTGAGGCGTCTTTTCAACGGAACGCGCATGCGAACCGCATCTCAATTTCGAGCGCGAGCGCTCACCATTCACATCGATCGCGCGCGGCAACGCATCGCGGCGATGGGCTGGGCGGCGGCCGGGGCTCGCGCGGCATTGACGCTGGCCGTCCTGCTTGTCGCGGCAATGGCGCTGGACGCGTTCGCCGAGTTGCCGGCATTGATCCGCGTGGCCGCTGTCGTCCTTGCCGGCGTTGGATTCACTTTGATCTTGATCCAGGGATTCCTCACGACGGTGAAGCACCGGGCGCCGCTCGCGGTTGCCCGACAGATTGATCAGCAGACTCAGGCGCGAGGCGAAGTCGTTGGCGGCACGGATTTGCTGCTGAATGCCAACGCGCCATCGTCCGCGCTCACCGCCGGCCTGGCAGCCATTGCGATCGAACGCGCGGCACGCATCGCGTCGCGATCGGACCCCATCCGCCTCGTCCCGGCGTCTGTTGTCGCCTTGCCAGTCTTTACCCTCCTCGCGTTTCTGCTCGTGAGCCTCATCGCGAGCGGCTTCTTTCCCGGCCTGCTCTCGACCCAGTTCGTGAGGTTCGCCGACCCGTTCGGCGATCATCCACCGTTCTCATTCATCCGGTTTGACGTGAGCCCGGGCTCGACGACGGCCGTCTTCGGGAAATCGCTGGACGTCGATGTCACCGTTTCCGGCGGCGCGGTCGATCGGGTGGAACTCGTCAGCCGGTTTGGCGAGCAGCAAGAAGCGCCGCTGCCCATGTTTCAACTGCAGGCGGGTGTCTGGCGCGCGACGTTGACGAACCTCACGACACCTGGTGACTACTTCGTCCGCGCTGTAAGCGCCCGCAGCAGGCACTTCGGAATCAATATCCTCACCAAGCCGCGTATCGAGGCCACGGAAATCACCGTTACGCCGCCGGACTATGCGAAGCGCGGCGCATACCAGGGGGCGATCCCGAAAGAGGGCATCGCTGCGCTGCGCGGCACGAAGCTCGAGATCCGCGTCGCGAGTAATCGGCCGCTCCGATCCATTGAACTCTCTTCGCAAGATGCGCGCGCTCGATCTGTCAACGCCAATGAGGCCGACCCCCACGTGGCCGCCGCGACTCACCTGGTTACCGCAACCCAGACACTTCACGTGAGCGTGACGGATGTACAAGGCCAATCGTCGGATGAAACCGTCGACATCCCGGTCAAGCTCGTGCCAGACGCGAATCCGGCCGCGCATCTGACACAACCGATGGCACGCTCTTTCGCGACGCCGGATGCGAAGCTGATCGCCGAGGTTCATGCCGACGATGACTATGGGGTCGCGAGCATCAATCTTTATCGCTCGCTGAACGATTCGACCCCATTACCGACACCACTTGACGTGCCAAAGGACCCTGCGCTCTCGCGGGTCGACACACACACGGTGATCGATCTTGCGCCACTGGAGCTGAAGCCCGGCGACGTCATCAAATTGTTCGCCCGCGCACAGGACAACGACCCGGCCGGCAGCAAAGGCGGCGCGAGCGGTGTGTCGGTGGTGTCAATCATCTCGCAGGCGGAGTTCGATGATCTCCTCGTTCAGCAAAAGGGGATCGAGGCAATGCAAAGCCGCTACGACCAGGCCTCGCGACGGATCGAACAGCTGCTGAAACAGATAGATGACCTTCAGAAGAACCTGCAGGCAGCGGATGGCGCATCAGAAGCGAGTGAAGAGACGAAAAATCAGCTCGATGCACTCGCCCGCGACATGAAACGGCAGGCGGACGAAATCGACAAGATCGCCGCACACCCGCTGCCGCTCGAGTTAGATAAGGTGCTGAATCCCGAATTGACCAAGCTCGCAAACGCGGCACGCACTGCCGCATCTGAACTCTCCTCAACTCCCTCGACGAGTGGCGAAGCGAAGCGATCACTCGAAAAGGCAAAAGAAGCCCTCGGTGCCGGCCGAAAGGATTTGAAACAGAACGCGCAGGACGCGAGCGAGCATCTGGAACGCATTCTTCCGCTGCTTCAGCAACAACAGGAATTCATCGATCTCACCAGATCGCAGCGCGACCTCGCGGACCGGATGGCCGCCGAGCGCAACACGCGGGATGCGTCGAACGATCCGCGCGCCCGGCAGCGGCTCCGTGAGTTGGAGCAGGAACAGTTGAAGCTCAGTCGACGACTGGATGATTTGCTCGACGCCATTTCCGACGCGGTGAAGCAACTGCCCGAGGGAGATCCGAACCTCGAGCCGCTGAGAACGACGGCACGCGACTTCGTCGGCGTCGTGCGCGCGAGTCCTGCATGGTCTCAGATGCAGGACGTGCTGAGCGCGACCGCAGCGCTCGACGGAACGACCGCCTCCACGAAAGCCGCCGCCGCCGCCGAGACGCTCGAGTCATTCATCGGCCAGTGCAACGGCATGGGCGAACAGGCGGGTGAGTGCCTGCCGAAGTTCAATCCATCTCTTGCCAGCGCCATGAGCAAGACCGCATCGCAACTCATGGGCAAGGGATCTGGAAGCGGCGTAGGCAACGGCACACTCGGTTCGGCAGGCGGGGCGAGCGCTGCGGCGGGCGGATCACAGCAGATCGGACTGTACGGTTCGACGCCTACGATGACGCCGTCCTCCCGCTCTGGCAACGGCGGCAAGTCCGACCGCGGCGGCGCCAGCGACGGCCGCGGAACGAACGCTGGCGATGTCAGCGCCGGATTGAACCTGCCGATGGAACTGCGCGGCAGTGGCGCTTCGGACGTGCCTGCGCCGCCGCAGTATCGGGATCGCGTCGGCAACTATTTCCGGCGGGTGGCAGAGGAACTTGGTGAAGGGAATCCGAAATGAAAACGCAACGGACCATCGTTTCGATCGCGATTCTGAGCATGCTCCTGCTGAGCCGTCTGGATGTCAGCGCGCGACCCGCGCCGACGACGGGGCCCGCGCGCTCAGGCGAGGTGATTCCCGATCCTGCCGACGTCGGCGGCGAGCCGCAAGGGATGGTGCAGGTCGGGAACCTCATTTACGCCGGCACCAAAACGAGCAAGTGCTTCAGCGATCATTTTCTTCTTCAGGCAGAACGCGACACCACGATTTCCACGACTCGCCACTTCCACCCCGTGAGGCTCGGCGACGAAGAGGTCTTCGGCTTCCCCCTCATCATCATGACCGGCGAGGGCGAGTTCGAACTCACCGACGCCGAGCGAAACAACCTGAAACAATACGTCGAGAATGGCGGCATGGTTTTGGCGAGCGCGAGTTGCTCCTCGCCGGAGTGGGATCGCAGTCTGCGGGCCGAGCTCGCGCGCGTGTTGCCCGCTCAGGCGCTGAGCGCCATCCCCATGGATCATCCCTTGTTTCACACCGTCTATGACATCGAAACATTGAACGCCAAGCACGGCGAACCCAAACCACTCGAGGGCATTTCGCTCGGCGGCCGGCTCGTGGTGATCTACTCGCAGGAGGGCCTTAACAACACTGCGAACACGCAGGGCTGCTGCTGTTGCGGTGGAAACGAGATTACCAACTGCGAGCAGGTAAACGTGAATATCCTCGCGTACGCGCTCACCCACTAGCGGCAATTCGACCGATGTACCCCCATCCGCACAGGACACTTCTTCGCTTCATGATCGCGGTAACGGTGCTGCTGATCGGAGCTGCGCCCCTCGCGGAGATCGGCTGTGATCGGCCGGCAGACAGAGCCGCGCAACGCCCCACGATCGCCGTCGTCGTCAGCGGCGACACCGCCGGGTGGATTACACCCTGCGGCTGCACCTCCAATCAATCGGGCGGAATGGCGCGACGCGCTACCTATCTCGATCAGCTTCGCCAAGAGCACGCCGCGGTGCTCTACCTCGACTGCGGTGGCGCGGTCGGAGGCGACGGGGACGGTCCATATCAACTCAGCAAGTTCAAATCCATCCTTGCGGGCGAGCATCTGCTCGATGTCAAAGCCCACAATCTCGGCAAGTCGGAACTCGCGGTTGGCCCGGCGGGCCTGCGCGCGCTTGTCGAACAAAGCGCCGCGCCGTTCATTTCGGCCAATGCCCGCGATGCGACCACCGGCGAGCTTCTCGTGCCACCATCCACGATTGTCAGCCGCCTGCATACGCGATTCCTCATCGTCGGCGTCGTTTCGCCAACCTTCGCAACCAGCGAAATCTCCGTCGATGACCCGCGCGCCGCCATCGTCGCGGCGATCGCTCCACATCAGCGGAAGTACGACCGCCTGATCGTGCTCGCCTATGTGTCCGAGGACGAGCTGGGGCAACTCGCCCGGGATCTGCCTGAAGCCGATGCGATCATCGGCGGCCCGACGCACCAGCCGGTCAAGCCGCGCAAGTCCGGGCCTACGCTCCTCGCCTCCGCCACAAACAAGGGGAAGTTCCTTGTAGAGATGGCGATTCCCGACAGCCCGGCCGACTCGAACTTCTCGGTCGGCTCGACCCGCATCGTCGAACTGGACTCCAGCTACGCCGACGCCCCGCAGCAGCTGGCAAACCTTGGCGAGTATCTTGCCGAACTCAAAGCGGCCGACTTCACGGCACAGCAGAGCGGATTTGTTTCGACGAGAACGCGGGACGCTCCTCCCGAGTTTCGCATCGCCGGCAGCGCCGCATGTGCGGCGTGCCACCAACAGGAGCAGATGATCTGGAGCGGCTCTCGCCACGCGCACGCGTGGGCCACGCTGCAGGCCAAGGGATTTCACGTCGACAGTTACTGCCAGCAGTGCCATACGGTCGGCTTTGGCCAGCCGGGCGGGTTTGTATCGGCCGGACGCACGCCGGAACGGGGGAATGTCGGCTGCGAGAGCTGTCACGGTCCGAGCACGGCCCATGTCGCCGATCCGAAGAAACGCACGCCGTGGATTGCCGCGGACCAGTGCATTCGTTGCCACGATGCGGAGAATTCGCCGCTTTTCAAAAGCGACGAGTATTGGCCACGCATCGTCCATGGAAAGGGACAGCAGCCGACGACGACGGAGGACCAGCGATGAAGCGGTTGGCGTTGATCGCAATACTCCTCGCGTGCGTCGGGGTGCACGCGGAACCGTCCCCAACCACTGCGCCCTCGATCTGGATGACCTCGCTTCACGCTGCAATTGCCAGCGCTGACGAGAAACCGATCCTGCTTTTTGTCGGCGCGACGAGTTGTGACGCTTGTCGCTCGGTCGACATGTCGCTCAAGACCCTCGAAGCGGCAGGCGCCCTTCGCGACTTCACTCTGCTCAGGATCGATTTTGACGAGCAACCCGACGAAGTTCGCCGGCTGGAAGTGAACACGATCCCCAGTGTCCGGCTGCTCAGCCCGAAGGGCGGGCTTATCGAAAGCCGGTCTGGGCCGCAAACGCTCGATGATCTTCGCGACCTGCTCTCGCACCGGGAAAGCGCCATCTCCGTGCCGACCGACCCCGCGCTGTCGGGCGATGATTGTCCGACCCGCGAAGGGTTCGATCGTTTGCTGGAGCTGATGACCAGCGATGACACGCGATCACGCAGGTCCGCGATTGCCCGGGTCGCGGCGCATCGATTTCTCGCGGCTGATGTCGTCGATGCGTTCGCCGGTGCTTCCATGCGGCTGCGGCTGGCGCTGCTCGACGTGCTATCGGGCTGGGACGCCCCGATGGGAGACATCGATCCTTGGAGGCCCGAATCGATCACCCCAGAATCGCTCGCGCGCCTCCGGGAGTGGGCCGCGCTGCCGGCGACACGGCCGACCTCTGGCCCGAGCTCCGTCGGCCGATCCGACGTCACACAGGGTCGATGAGTCGGTCGACTTGCTAGCCCCGCAGAGTGAAACGCAATTGGGCACCGACTCGCCCCACAGCGATGCGCGGACGTCGGCAGTTCGTCAACGTTCATCATTTTGCCTGGGCTCGAGGGTAGCCTTTTGCCGACGCAGCGACACCGCCAAGCATCATCCATATGAACATCGGACAAAAAACTCTGATGTACACTTGACCGCAAATACCGACCTCTCTTTGGCAAAACGATGAATTGTCGCACTTTCGGGCAATATCGCCTCTCGACAAAAGACCCTAGCCGATATAAAAGACCAGAAGATCATTTGATCTTTATATAGCGGTTGCCCGACCGCCCCGTCCTCGGGCAAGGAGCACAACGCATGCGTCGTCAGTTCATACTCTCGGCCTTTATTGTCGGTTCGCTGGGCACGTTCGCCTCCGCTGACTACACGCTGTTTGACCGCTCGCTGAACGCGCCCGTCGAACCGAACAACAAGTTCGTTCACCCGATCACCTCGCCTTACTACAACGAAGATTCATTCGTCACGTCCGACATCCGTCTATGGGGCGTCTATCACGACTTCGCGAACAGTTCGATCATCAATGGCGGCAACGCAAAGGTATATGCCGCCCAGGTTCGCGTCGCCCTCACCGATCAACTGCAGATCGTCGCGTACAAGGATGGGTACATCGACTTCGATTCGGGCCTTGTGAAAGAATCCGGCTGGAATGATGTCGCGGCGGGGCTCAAGTACGCGTTCCTTCAGGATTCCGAAAACAACATGCACGCGGCCGTTGGCGTGGGCTATGAGTTCGCCGTCGGCAGTCCCGGCGTCTTCCAGAATGACGATGACATCCGCGCCTGGGTCAGCTTTGACAAAGGGTTCGGGCCGTTTCACGTCGGTGCCAACGCCAGCTATCTCTATGCCCTGAGCGATGACAACGAAAAGCCGCTCGGCTCGAGCAATACCTTCAACTGGCACCTCCATGCCGACTATTACGTCAATGAATACGTGAGCCCGGTGATCGAAATCAACGGGTATCACGTCGTCGATCGCGGCACCGAAGTCGTGCCCTTCAGTGGCCTGGATGTCGCGAACTTCGGCGGCGGCGGCGACGTCATCTCTGCCGGCGTAGGCGTCGAAGTTCGTCCGATGGAAAACCTCGGCGTACGCGGCGCCTACGAGCTCCCGCTTACCAACGATGAAGACGATTTATTTGGCTGGAGACTTACGTTCAGCGCGGTCTACTCGTTCTAAAAACAATGGGCGGGCCCGACGCGGTTCCGCCAAACAACCCTCCGTTCCGGGATCGCATGCCGCAGGCCCGATCTTTCAATCACATGCACCTGGAACACTCGGGGCGAGTCAACTTCGGTTGGCTCGCCCCTCCTCTTTGTGCGAGTCCGTGGTTCTGCCCTTCGACCGACAGATAGGTATGGATCGACGAGACGGCGAGATCACTGACATTCTTTTAATCAGCGACATCGTGATGTTTCCGTTTCATCGAGCGATGAGAGTGATTCTTACATTCCCGGTTGCGATGTAGACGTGGCCACATCGAGTGCCACGGTCGCCCGGGTGATTGCATCCTGGATCTCGGGGTGATTTGCCGAAAGCGGGCGAAGCGCGTTGCCTGCCATGTTCCACAGCGGACGGCTCTTCTCGTCGGCGAGGATCGCGAGTTCGAAATCGATCGCTTCGGGAATGTTCGCCGCGCACGCCTTGGCGAGCGCACCGCAGGCGGAGGACTCGAGAATGCCGAACTCGCTCGGGTGGGTAAGCGCCTGGATAGCTTCGTCCTGCCCCGCCGCCGCCGCGTCGCCGAGGGCGTTGGTGGCAAATCCGCGCAGGCGATTTTCCTTCAATAGCGACAGGAGGACGTGGACCACGCCGGCATCCGACTTTGCTTTGTCGCCGATCGGTTCGAACGCCGCCGTCATCAGCTCGTAGTTCTTCAAAACGCGTGGCCGTTCGTTTGCGTAGTCGATCCCGTCATACAGCCCATCGGCAATCAGAATTATATTGTCGATGGCTGGCGTACTGCCTTCCGCGGCGAGCTTTCCGAGCGATCGCATCGACTCGACGTTGACAGCAGTCAGGTCGATTTCTCGCACGCCCGCGGTTGCCTCGTTTGTCGATGCAGCCTGTTCAGGCTCGTGCGCCGGGCGATTCTCGTTCCGAAGTAGCGCGTAGACCACCAGCGCGCCGGCGCACGCGACTACGGCGGTACACACCCGGAAAAGCACGGTTCGCGATGACGCCATCGGCGAATCTTATCAAACCCGGACCGAATCGGGTCCATTTGTCGCCTTGGTAAATAGGGTGTACCGGTCGAACCTGTGACCAATGGAGCAATCGATGCCTTCCCAACGAAAGTCCACTTCGCCAAGAACACGCGCTTCTCTAGTTGAACGTCTTGATGCTCGACGATTGCTGGCAAGCGAGTTTCTTCTCACCTGGGCCGCGGGCCTTGTCGTCGGTGACTTCGGCGGCTCGCGCGGCGGGATCTACGTCGCCCGCTCCGACGGCTCGGACATGAAGCAGATCACCGTCTCGCAGACCAACAACTATCAGTTCTCCGGCGACGGGCTCAACATGCCCGATGACCATCCTTCCTTTTCGCCAGATGGAAAGCAGATCGTCTCCACCACCAGCCGCTGGCAGACCCAGGGACAATCAAACAACTTCGAGATCGCCGTCATGAATGTCGACGGCACGAATGTCCGTCGGCTGACCAACTCGCCGGGAATGGACACCGAACCCGTCTTTTCGCCGGATGGGAAGAAGATCGCCTTCAGTTCCGATCGCGGCGGCGACGACGACCTCGACATCTGGGTGATGAATGCCGACGGCACCAACCTCGTCCAACTCACCAACAGCGTCGATGAGGAAACGGAACCCGCCTGGAGTCACGCCGGCACACGCCTCGCCTATTCGCGCGTACTGTTTGCGGGCGTTGGCCAGCTCTTCGGGTCGGAGAAGAACGTCTACGTCATCAACGCCGACGGCACCGGCAACACCCTTATCGCCGGCAACAACTTCGAGGAGCACGACGCCGTCTTTTCGCTCGATGATTCCAAACTCATTATGACGTCAGAGAAGGTGCATACGCTCCCGTTCGGCAACGTGTGCGTGATCGACATCGCGAGCAAGAAGTACGTCTCGAATCTCACGGTTGAAGACTCGTTCCTCGGCATCGGCGGCGGCGGCGATCCATCGCTCTCGCCGGATGGCACGAAGATCGCCTACTTCAAATCCACCGGCGGCCCCCTGCTGCTTGCCGGTCCGCAGACGCTGTTCATCATGAACGCCAACGGCACCGGAAAAACCAAGATCCCCGCACCCGGCATCATCAACGTCCATTCCCATCTTGGTCGCGCGGCGGACACCGATCTCGACGGCGTGCCGGATTATCTCGACGTCAACTCGCCGGCGGCATTCCAGATTGCGATCGCGCAGGATGAGTCGCGCGTCCGCGATTTCCTCGGCGGCCTCGACAAGATCAGCACCGCCGCCGGCATCGCGGCGCTGGCGGTGAAGGGATACTTTCCCGGCCACAACTTCAACAGCTTTCAAGGCCTGGGCGTCGCGTTCGCGCGCGACATCAATCTGAATGATCCCTCCCAGCTCGGCAAGCCCGACGTTCTGTATTACGCGCCAGATCTCAGCCCGAACATTCTCGGCAATACGCCTGACGTGACGGATGCGTTCGGCGATTACCCGTACCGCTTCATCGGCTGGGGCTACACGACGATCTACGACCCCACACACGTGCCGACGTTCGGCGGCTGGCCCGCGGACGCGTGGGGCGTTCACGAAGCCGGCTTTTACAACATCGTCGGCGGCACCTTCACGCCCACGCCACCGGCGAACGATGTGCCTAGGGGTTCGAAGCCGATGAACACCCGCCCCAGCGGCAACGCCGGCACGCCCTGGCACGAGCGGCTCTGGAACATCAACTTCTTCGCCAGCAACGTCAGCGGCGGCGCGCCCAAATCGAGCTTGTTCGATCCGTTCGGGCGCAACCTCCCGGGCTTCGCGACCGGAGCGAGCGTCGGGTTCTTCCCTCAGATTCCGTACGACGGCTCGCCGATCGATCCTCGACACGTTGAGGCCGAAGATTTCGACATGAACGCCGAGTTCGGCTGGCACGACAATACCTCCGTCAACAGTGGCGGGCAGTACCGCGTCACTGGCGTGGATATCTCCAAAACGCTCGACGGCGCAGTCGGCAATGATGTCGTCAGCCTGCAGGCGGGCGAGTTCATGCAATACTCGCTCGACATCCCAGCAGCCGGCAATTACGAGTTCGCCATTCGACTTGCCAACGGCAGAGTTGGCGGCAAATACCACGTCGAGATCGACGGCACCAATCGGTCCGGTTTACTCGATGTTCCTGTCACTTCGGGGATCGCGAACACCTACGCAACGTTCGTGCCCTTTTCCACGTTCATCGCCCTTCCCGGCACGCACCGCGTTCGCGTCGTCATCGATACCGAGCCGACCGACCCGGGCGGATCGCCGATATCCCGGCCGCAATTTCGGTTCAACTCCTTCTCGCTCAATCTGATCGCGCTGCCGACCGCGACCATGACGCCACTTTCTACGATTCGTAAGCCCACCGATTCGATCCTCGTCAACATCGACTTCTCCGACAGCTCCGCGATCAACGTGAACTCGATCGACGGCAATGACCTCCGCATCACCGGCCCGAATGGCATGAATCAGCCGCTCGCGTTCGTGAGCAAGACCGAATCGACCAACGCAGCCGCCGTAACGGCTACCTATCGATTCAGCCCAGGCGGCAGCGGGTTCGACCCGGCCGACAACGGCGCGTACACCGTCCTGCTTAACGGCCAACAGGTGGGCGATCTCGGCGGCCGATCCGCGGCAGCGGGCACACTCGGGACGATCCTGATTTCCATCCCGCGATTTCAAGCAACTCAAAACCCGCTGACCTCGCTCTCCACGCTTCAGATCAACGGCGGCGAGTCGCCCGAACCGATACTCGTCTCGATGAGCGGCACGACGATCTCAGCATCGATCAACGGCGTCGTCGTCGGCACGGCCGATGCGCGGACGATCGACTCGCTCTTCGTCAGCGGCGGCGGCGGCGATGACGCGATTTCGCTCGCCGGCGTCAACATCCCCGCAGTGATCGAAGGAAATGCCGGCAATGATGCGATCCAAGGCGGAAGCGCGATCGACACCATCCGAGGCGGGCTTGGCGATGACATCGTCCGCAGCGCGACCGTCGGCCCGGATGGGGTCGATCTCGGCGAACAGACCGGCACAGCGCCGCAAGGCGTCGTCTTCGACGGGACTGCGGGGAATGACACGATTCGCGTGAAGCGGGTCGTGGTGAATGGGATCGCCAGCATCGTTTTCGAGACGAGCTTCGGATCGTTCCGCCATCCGATCGCCAACTGCAACACGGTGATCGTAAACGGACTCGCCGGCAACGATGAGATCGTCATCGACCCGAGTGCGGGGGACAAATGGCGAGCCCAATTCGACGGCGGCGCAGGCCGCGACGTGTTGATCGGCTCACGCAAAAACGACACGCTCCTTGGCGGCGACGGCAACGACTGGCTTGACGGCGGCTCGGGGCTGGACGTCTTGCTCGGCGGCAACGGCGACGACTCGCTCGTCGGCGGAACCGGACTCGACTGGCTCGACGGCGGAACCGGTCGCGACTTCGCAAAGCGCGACACGGTCGATCTCTGGTCGCGCATCGAAGGCGTTTTCTAAAAAAAACGCGCAAGCGATCGCGGTCGGATCGCTTGCGCCTTCGCAATCTCTACAGCCGTGCGATCAGCAGTTCGCGCTGGAAGACCATTTCCTTCGGCAGGTCTCCTGCGAGTTTCAGGAAAAGTTCTTCCTGGCTCAGAATCTCTGCCTTGTAGCTTTCCGGATCGACCTTCTCCAGTTCACGGATGTCATCGATCGTCAGGTTCAGGCCTTCGAGATCGATGTCCTCAGCGCGCGGCATCCAGCCCAGAATTGTCTCCTTGGCGTAGGCGCGGCCCTGGCAGCGGTCGACGATCCACTTGAGCACGCGCATGTTCTCGCCGAAGCCTGGCCAGATGAACTTGCCGGCGTCGTTCTTGCGGAACCAGTTGACCATGAAGACGCGCGGGCAGTCGCTCATCTTTTTGCGCATTCGGAACCAGTGGACCAGGTAATCGCGAATATTGTATCCAATGAACGGGAGCATGGCCATCGGATCGCGGCGAACGACGCCTGTCGCGCCGGTTGCCGCGGCGGTGGTTTCTGAGCCAATGGTGGCGCCGATGTAAACGCCGTGCACCCAGTTGAACGCCTGGTACACGAGCGGAATCGTCTTGGAGCGCCGGCCGCCGAAGACGATCGCGCTGACCGGGACGCCCTTGGGGTCTTTCGCGGCGGGATCGAGGACGGGATTGTTATCCATCGGCGCGGTGAAGCGGCTATTGGGATGAGCGGCCTTGAACTTCGGGTTCGCCTTTGCCGCCTCGGGTGTCCATTCCCTGCCTTCCCAGTTGATGCATCTGGCGGGCGCGGGCCAGTCGCTGTCTTCCCACCAGACGTCGTAGGAACCGTCGGCGAGCGTTACCAACCCGACGTTCGTGAAGATCGCGTTCTTCGCCATCGACTTGATCGCGTTCGGGTTGCTCTTGGAGTTCGTGCCCGGCACGACGCCAAAGTAGCCAAACTCCGGGTTGATCGCGTGGAGTTTGCCGGTCGGTTCATCCACCCACATCCAGGCGATGTCATCACCGAGCGTGGTGACCTTCCAGCCGGCGTCCGTGTATTTCTTGGGCGGGATGAGCATGGCGAAGTTGGTCTTGCCACAGGCGCTGGGGAACGCGGCGGCAACGTAGGTCTTCTTGCCGCCGGGCTCTTCGATGCCCATGAGCAGCATGTGCTCGGCCATCCAGTCCTGCTGTCGGCCAAGGAAGCTCGCGATGCGCAGTGCGAGACATTTTTTCCCCAGGAGCGCGTTGCCGCCGTAGCCGGAGCCAAAACTCCAGATCGTGTTTTCGAGCGGGAAGTGGCAGATGTAGCGGCGCTCGGGATTGAGATCGCCGGTGCAGTGCAGGCACCGCGTGAACTCCGGCTCCATGTCAAGGGCGACGCTTTGCTTCGCCAGTTGCTCCCATGCGACATCGCCCATGCGGGTCATGATGCCCATCGAGACGGCGACATAGACGCTGTCGGTGATCTGCACGCCGACTTTTGCCAGCGGCGATCCGATCGGGCCCATCACGAATGGGATCACGTACATCGTGCGGCCCTTGAACGAGCCGTCGAAAAGTCCTCGCAACTTCGCGAACGCGGCCTTGGTTTCCATCCAGTTGTTCGTCGGGCCGACCATCTCTTCGCTTGGGGTGCAGATGAAGGTGAGATGTTCGGTTCGGGCGACATCGTTCGAGTTACTGCGATGGAAATAGCAGCCCGGCCACTTGGTCTGGTTCAGCTTGACGAAAACGCCGGCTTTTTCGCCGGCATCGAGGAGCGTCTGTTGTTCGGATTTGGAGCCGTTGAGCCAGACGACGTTGTCCGGTTGGCAGAGGAGGGCGCAGTCGCGCACCCAGTTCACAATGGGAGCGGGCGCCATCGACGGTACCTGCCCTACATCGAGCGGACTGCGCTCAGACACCACCGGATTCAGAACCCCACTCATTAAGCATTACTCCTTTGCAATCGCGGCCCGAGTCTGCGTTCGGTCGGCGTCATCGGCCGGCTCCGCGTTCTGCTTCGCAATCAGACGTTTCTTTTCCCGGAGGGCGACGCCCAGATCACTTACCGTGGTGCTCGCAAGGTACTCCCGCAATCGTTGCCGAACAGGCTTGTAGTGGTCGTGCTGCGGACAAGGCATTGTATCAGAGCATTTGTCCAGGCCGAGCACGCAGCCGCCGAAATGCTGTTGGCCCTCGAGGGCGACGACAATGTCCATGACCGCGATCTCGCTGCCCGGGCGCGCCAGGCTGAAACCGCCGCCACGTCCTTTGGCGCTGTGGAGAATCCCGGCTTTGACCAGCCGCTGGAAGACCTTTGCCAGAAACTCGCGCGGGAGGTCGGTTCCGGCGACAAGGTCGGCCAGAAGTACAGGTTCGGTTTCGCTGCGACTCGCCAGTTCGGCGAGCCCGCGAATCGCGTATTCGGTCGTCGTGGTGAAGATCACGGTATCGCTCCAAGGGTACGACCCAACAATATCAAAAGACTTCTTAGTCCTTTAATCGGCGAATGTCAACCGGACCTTGACCAAAGCGTTAAATCGCTGCAGTTCGCAACTTGTGCCCCCACCATGTGCTTAGGGAGGGTCCGGCTTGCATGTGAATCGATCAATGCTCTACTGCGATGCTCTGTCGCACGCGTCGATCAACGCGTGCGGGAAACCGTAGGAGATCTCGATGAACAAAGCCTTTTCCACCCTGATTCTGGGCGTGCTAATCGGAGCCGGATGCGAAACTCAGAAAAAGGCGCCGCCGCCACCGCCGCCGTCGAAAGTAATGGACGCCGCGACGCTCGAATCGCTGCGACAACATTTCCGCGCTGAGAACGCCGACATCGTCGTCGCCGGCGTCTCAGAGGTGCTGCCCGCGGACGATTTCCTCGCGGTTCGCGACGTCGATCTTGGCGACTTCGCCGCTGGAACGTCCGTCTCGGTGATCGACTCCAACCGAAACACGTTGGCGCACGGCAACGTGGTGAAAATCGACAATGGCGAGGTCCAAATCGCCTTCACAACCACAGGAGTTCGTCGGCCACAGGTGGGAGATGCGGTCATTCCGTTCCCCAAGAAGAAATGACCGATGAGCGACACCGCGGGCCGATTCATTCTCGCTTCGTCGTCGACGCGTCGGATCGAACTGCTAAGCACAGCCGGGTTCGATTTCGACATCGAGCCGGCCGGCATTGACGAGTCGGATGTGCCTGCGAACCTGCCTCCGCGTGACCTGGCAGTGCATCTTGCTTTAGCCAAGGCAATGACCGTTGCGCGCCGCCACAAGGACGAACGGACGTCACGAATCGTTCTGGGCGCAGACACGGTAGTCGCCGTCGGCAATGAGCTTTTCGGCAAAGCGGAGACGCCCGCCGAAGCGCGGGAGATGCTTCGCCGGCTCTCCGGGACGCGACAGTCGGTCATCACCGGGCTGGCATTGGTCGGAGATTTTGGCAACGCGGCCATGCTTGAGAGTGCTGA
This sequence comes from Phycisphaerae bacterium, assembly GCA_031411495.1. GTDB lineage: Bacteria > Planctomycetota > Phycisphaerae > Tepidisphaerales > Tepidisphaeraceae > JANOBD01. The sequence goes on from JANOBD010000028.1 coordinate 15,279, forward strand.
GTCAATCGTGGAGATGAAGAGCTTGTCTGAGGCCGAAATAGACGCCTATCTCGCCAGCGAACAATGGCGCGACAAGGCAGGCGCGTACGGCATCCAGGATCACGATCCAGAGAACGATCCGTTCGTCCGTCTCATCTCCGGACGCTTCGACAATGTCGTCGGGTTGCCCGTCCCATTCGCGTCGAGCCTGCTGCGATCCGTCGGCATCGTCAGACGGGGAGAACCGTGATCGGCGAGTTCCTGATCGCGCTGTTTTGCACACTGGTGATTGCGGCGGGTTGGTATTACCTGGCGCGATCGCCTTCGGTCGATCGTCTCTCGGAACTGGAAACGCCCCGCCGGAACCGGACGCGGCGCACCACCCGCCGTCTTGGCGCTTGGTGCATGATCGTCCTTTCGCTGAGTTTCTTCTGGATGTTCGTCGAACTCGAGCGCGGCCTGTCGCCGAAGCGGGTCGCGTTGTCTCTCGCGTTTGTCGTGCTCTCGCTATTCACTATGCTCGTGTGCGTAATGGTGGATGTGTACCTGACGATCCGGGTGTACCAGACCAATAAGGGCCCTCGAAAATGAAACGAACTTTGTCGATCCTGTTTGTGGCGTCCTTGTCACTCGGTTGTGACGACCGCACGAAATCGCCTGCCTCGGCTATTTCGAATCAGGTACCGCCCGACGTCATTTCGCCGGCAACGGTACAAGCCGCACTGCCCTCCACCGATCCGAAGCAGTCGCCGACAACGGCAACGCAGCCAACAACCGATCCGGCGGAATCCGTGAAACACCTGCCCACGACACTGATGATGATCAAGGATCGCGCCTTCACGCTGGAGGTCGCCGACGACGATGAAGAACAAGAACGGGGACTGATGTTCCGAAACTCGATGCCCGAGGACTGCGGAATGATCTTTATTTTTCTAAATGAAGCACCTCGCGGCTTTTGGATGAAGAACACTCTGATCCCGCTGGATATCGCTTATCTCGCCGCCAATGGCCGGGTTCTGAATGTGCTAACAATGAAGGCACGGGATGAAAGCACCTACGCTAGCGCCGGGCCAGCGCAATACGCGATTGAACTCAATGCTGGGACAGCGACCCGCATCGGCTTGAAAGCAGGCGACGTTATTGCCATTCCAGAAGTCCTTAAACCGTTGCCGCTGTTTCGCATCCGCTAACGTACAGACACGTGAACCTGCGCCGGTCGTTCCGATCGGCAAAGCGCCGCGGCCGATAACGGATGCAATATCAGCATTGAAATCTCGAAAGGAGCCCCCACGATTCCGGCGAATCGTAATTCAACCCTGTGAGCCGGGTTCGACGTTGCCGCACATGACGGCACGGACCGGCCTGATAATCACCTTCGCGTCAGGGTTGAAGATGACACTCGCAGCCACAGCCAATCGGTTGACCGATCGCGTCAAAGACGCCGCCACAGACGTGTACGAACGTCTGAGAATCGCGGCCGAGGATGTGATGGATTCGCACCCGATTGACAGCGCGCTCAACGTGGTGGCCGGCGCGATCGGCGCCACGCGCGACATTGACGAACTTCTCTCGCGCATCGACCAGCTCGAATCTGAATTGAAGATGCTGCACCAGCGCGACCAGCTCCTCTCGCGCCACATGACCAAGTTCGACGAAGAGCAGCGCCTGGCAGCCCGCATCCAGCAGGACTTTCTGCCCAAATCGATGCCGGTCGTCGGCGACGTCCGATTCTCGGCGATCTTCAAACCTGTCCATTATGTCAGCGGCGACCTGTATGATGTGAAGCGGCTCGACGAACGGCATGTCGGCGTCTACATGGCGGACGCCGTGGGACACGGCACGCCCGCCGCCCTGCTTACGATGTTCATGAGGAACGCCCTCACGACCAAGCGCATCCGCCCGGACGGCTACGATCTCCTCCGACCTTCCGAGACCATCGCAACGCTCAACGCCGCGCTCCGCGGCCAGGATCTGAATCACGCGAGCTTCGCAACCGCGATCTACGGGCGCATCAACTGCGAGTCGCGCGAACTCTGCTTCGCCCGCGGCGGCCATCCGAATCCGCTGCGCCTCCGCGACGACGGCACCATTGAAGAACTCGCCGTCGACGGCTCGCTGCTCGGCGTCTTCGACGAACCCGACTGGCAGGACGCCTGCACGACGCTCAACAAAGGCGATCGCGTGTTTTTCTACAGCGACGGCATCGAGGTCGTGTACGCCGAAAGCGGCAGGCCATCCGCCGACCGGTGGAAGCGCGAACTCGCCGCGCTCTACGGGTCCTCGACCCAGGCAATACTCGATTCGATCTCGGTCGCGCTCGAAGCCGTCGACACGTCTGTGCTGCCGAAGGACGATCTGACCGTCGTCGCAGTTGAAATCATCTGAAAGTGGACGCGAAATTGATGTCCCGGCCTGCGCGCGTCTACACTCCCGCCGAACCGTGATCCCTTCGGCAACCACAATCCCGGTCCAGCAGGCCGCCATCCGCGTCCGCGACGTGTCGCGGCGATTCGAGAATGGCGTCCTCGCCGTCCGATCCCTTTCTCTGGATATCGATGCGGGCGTATTCCTCGCCCTCATCGGGCCAAGCGGCTGCGGCAAGAGCACGCTGCTGCGCATGCTCGCCGGACTTGATGTCCCCACCGCAGGCACGATCGAAGGCATCAATCGCGAGCAGATCTCCTACGTCTTTCAGGATGCGCACCTGCTGCCCTGGAGGAACGCGCTCGGCAACGTGACGCTGCCGCTTGAACTGGCGGGCGTGACCCGCTCACAGCAGAAAGAACGCGCGACGCAGGCGCTGGAGCGCGTCGGACTCGCCGATGCGATTCGCCGCTACCCCGCCGAGTTATCCGGCGGCATGCGGATGCGGGTGTCGCTCGCACGGGCACTGGTGACCGATCCGCAAGTCCTGCTGCTGGACGAACCCTTCGCGGCGCTGGACGAAATCAACCGCCAGCGCCTGGACGAAATGCTTCGGTCGCTCTGGCTCGCCACGAAGGTGACGGTCATCTTCGTCACGCATTCGATCGCCGAGGCTACATTCCTCGCCGACCGTGCGATCGTTTTTTCATCTCGACCCGCGCGAATCATGCTCGATTCGGTGATTGATCTGCCACCCGAGCGGACAATGCGGCTCCGCGCATCACCCGAGTTCGCTCAGGTCCAAGGCCGGCTCTTCGAAGCTTTGCAGCGCGGCGAGGCGACGTCGTGAGGCGATTGCTGTTCAATCTCCTGCCACCCCTGCTGATGGCGAGCATCGTCTGCCTTGCGGCGGAGCTGGTCGTCCGGCGCGGCTGGATCGCCGACTACCTCCTGCCGCCGCCCTCGCAGATCTGGAAGGCGCTGACGGAAGCCGGTACCGACTTGTGGCGCGGCAGCGCCTTCGATAACAAGATCGGCGGGCTGGCCGCGACGGCGCGGAACGCGTTCGAGGGTTTTCTCGCCTCGGCGATCGGGGGCGTCGCCATCGCACTGCTGCTCGCGTCGAACCGGTGGGTGAAGCAGGCGTTCTATCCGTACGCTGTATTCTTCCAGACCGTGCCGATCATCGCCATCGCGCCGATGCTGGTCATCTGGTGCGGCTTCGGGTCGCCGACCGTCCGCGCGGCCGCCTGCATCGCATCTATCTTCCCCGTCATCGCCAACACCTACGCAGGGCTGATCGCGACCGATCCCGCTCTTCGAGACCTGTTTCGGCTGTACAAGGCCGGCTGGTTTTCGACGACGTTCAAACTGCGGTTGCCGAGTGCGCTGCCGAACCTTTTCACCGGCCTGCGTATCGCGGCCGGCCTGGCGGTGATCGGGGCGATCGTCGGCGAGTTCGTCGGCGGCGGCGGGTTGGGCGCGGTCATCGAAACGGCCAAGCCGCAGCTTCGCAACGACAAGATCTTCGCAGCCGTGGTGCTCGCCTCGCTTCTCGGGCTGGTGATGGTCAGCTTGGTCAACGTTCTCAGCTGGTTCGCGCTTCGTCGGTGGCACGCTTCTGAGCGGAAATGACCCTGCCGGTTCCACAGGTAATGAACCTTTGGCGTACCGTGGCTACACTTCATGCATGTCCAAAATCCTCTCGGGCCTCGTCGTGTCGCTGTTACTGGCAGGTTCGGCCGTCGCCGATTCGATCACCCTCCAACTCAACTGGAAACCCGAACCGCAATTCGGCGGCTTTTACACGGGCCAGGTGGATGGCATCTACCAGAAGAACGGGCTGGATGTCCGCGTCGAGCCCGGCGGCGCGGGGACGCCGACCGTCCAGATGGTGGCGGCGGGGAACGTCCACTATGCCGTCGTGAGCGCGGATGAAGTGGTGATCGCGCGCTCGCGCGGCATCGACGTCGTCGCCCTCTTTGCGGTTTACCAGACCAATCCGCAAGGCATCATGACCCGCGCCGCGCGCGGCTTCACCGACATCGGCGACATCTTCAAGCAGCCCGGCATCCTCGCGATGCAGAAAGGCCTGCCCTACGCGCTCTTTCTCGAGAAGAAATACGGCTTCGGAAAGCTGCAGATCGTGCCCAGCCCGTTCGGCGATCTCACGGCCTACCGCACCCGCGACAATTACGCGATGCAATGTTTCGTCACCAGTGAACCGCTCGCCGCGCAGAAGACCGGCGTCGAACCCAAGACGTTTCTCATCGCCGACAGCGGATACAACCCGTACACGACGGTGCTGGTCACGACCGGTGACTATCTCAAATCCCATCAGGACGAGGCCGGCAAGATCGTCACGAGCGTACGGGACGCCTGGACGAAGTATCTCGCCGACCCAAAGCCAACCAATGAGTTCATGCAGAAACTCAACCCAACCATGGACACCCAGACGTTTGCCGACAGCGCGGAGGCCCAGAAACCGCTGATCGAGACAGAAGAGACGAAGACGAATGGCATCGGATCGATGACGATGAAGCGCTGGGCCGACCTGATCGATCAACTCGCGGATCTGAAGGTGATCGAAAAGAAGCCGGAAGCGAAGGACTGTTTTGTGGAGATGAAGAAGGAGTGAGAAAGACTCGTGCCGATTGACGGCGTCCCGACCTGCGCGAAAAGTGCGAGCAAGCTCGCTGCTACACGTGAAGTTCAGGACATTCTGTTGGAGCCGCCCCGCGCCCACACGTCCATGACCCAGAAGAGCCCGACCAGTGAGCCGAGTCCCGCGGCGAGTTGGATGATTGCACTCAGCATGATCAATCTCCGATTGAAAAGTCGTTCAATCTCCATTGAACCTGTGCACCGATCTCACGAAATGATCGGCCATCCCAGCACATCCTGGCGATGATAAAACACCAATTCCGTTCTATGTCCTCAGCCCATAACACCCAGCGGTCACTGCCCGGCACCTTCGACACGCGAGGATGTGACTGGTGAGTGAATCGCTCCCGCGCACCGCGATCGCGACCTTACATGCGAAGTTCGTCCCTTGTGCATGCCACGGGTGACCATACAATCCCGCACTTTCCTGTTAGGAGGTACTTGATGTTCCACGGCGCGATGACCGCCCTGATCACCCCGTTTTCCAGCGACCGCGTCGATGAAGCACGGTTGAAAGATCAGATTCAGTTCCAGCTCGGTCAAGGGATCAACGGGTTGATTCCCGTCGGCACCACCGGCGAATCACCGACTCTCGATTTCGACGAACACTTTCGTGTCATCGAACTGACCGTGAAGCAGGTTGCGGGAAAAATCCCCGTTCTTGCCGGCGTCGGCGGAAATGCCACGGCCGAGGCGCTCAAGCTCCACAAGTTCGCCAAAGACATCGGCGCTACAGCCGGCCTGAGCGTGAACCCCTACTACAACAAGCCCACCCAGGAAGGCCTCTACCGGCACTTCGCTTACCTGGCCGAGAAGGTCGACCTGCCCATCGTCCTTTACAACATTCCCGGACGCACGGGCATCAACATGTCCCCGGCGACGGTCGCTCGGCTCTACAAGCTCGCGCCGAATATGTTCCCCGCGATCAAGGAAGCCGCAGGCTCTTGCGACCAGGTCACCGAAATCCGGCAGCTCTGCAACATCGCCATCCTCAGCGGCGACGACTCGCTCACCCTGCCGTTCATGTCGGTCGGCGCACGCGGCGTGATCAGCGTCGTCTCCAACCTCATCCCCGGCGAGGTCGCGAAAATGGTCCAGCTCGCTCGTGCGGGCAACTGGACGGACGCGGAGGCCATTCACGCCAGGTACTACAACCTGACCAAGAGCCTCTTTCTCGACGGCAACCCCGCCGGCGCGAAGTGGGCGATGAAGCTTCTCGGCCGCGACTCGGGAGAGATGCGCCTTCCCGTAGTCGAGGTCTCTGAAGCAACGAAAAAGGCGATCGAAGCGAACTTGAGGTCGGTCGGACTGTTGTGAATGGTGTTTGCCGATGTCTTGCAGGTCGTACCCGCGCCGCGGCCTTCGCTCGCTTTGAAGCGGAATCTTCGCGAGTCCTCTCTGGTGACTGTCCCTCGAGATCCAATGGTTGACGCCCGATGACCCGTCTCTGCGTTCCGATCTTCGTTCACACGCTCGAGCAAGCTCGTCGCGACATCGCGCGTGCGATCGAGGCCGGTGCCGACATGGTCGAGCTGCGACTCGATCTGGTGGATGATGTGCGTGTCGCCACGGCGCTGCAGGAGGCGTTCGCCCAGACGACGTTCGTCCTCACCAAGCGTGCCGAGCGCCAGGGCGGCGACTCTGAGCAGCCCGATGCCGACCGGCTCCCGTGGCTGCTGCACGCGCGGGGCGACCGACAGAACTGGGTGGACATCGAGGCCGACTCGGAGCCGAACGTCCTCCAATATGCGTTCGCCGAACAGGGCGCCGATCGTCGAACGATTCTCAGCCAGCACGACTTCAAGACCCGCCCTGCCGACCTGACGAAGAAGTTTCTTACGATGCAGATGAGCAACGCGAGCATTGCCAAAGTCGCCTGGCAGGCGCGGAGCATCCGCGACAACATCGAGGCATTCGAACTGATGCTCGCCGGCCCGAAGCCGGCGATCGCGATCTGCATGGGTGAGGCGGGCGCGACTTCGCGGATCCTCGCGAAGAAGTTCGGCGCGTTCCTTACCTTTGCCTCGCTGAACGACACATCCGCCACCGCGCCCGGACAGGTCCGCATCGCCGACCTTCAGTCGATCTATCGCTGGGAGAAACAGACGCGCGACACCCGAGTATATGGCGTTGTCGGCTCGCCGGTCGCGCACTCGATGAGCCCGGCCATTCACAACGCGGCGTTCGAGGCGATCGGATTCAACGGCGTCTATGTGCCGCTGCTGGTCGAACCGAGCTACGCGTCGTTCAAGGCGTTCATGGAGAGCTTTCTCGCCTTCGCGCCACTCCAGCTCTCGGGATTGTCGATCACGATTCCACATAAGGAAAACGCCCTCCTGTACGCGAAGGAAAAGGGTTTCGAGATCGATCCGCTGGCGGCCCGTATCGGCGCGGTGAACACGTTCCGGCTCGACGGCGACACGCCTTCGATCGCTCTCTCGACCGACTACGCCGCCATTCTCGACACGATCACGAGCGGCTTGAACGTCGATCGCGCCGGCCTGAAAGGGCTGCGCGTCGCGGTCGTTGGTGCCGGCGGCACCGGGCGGACCACGGTCGCGGCGCTGGCCCACTTCGGCGCGAACGTCACCGTCTTTAACCGAACCCGCAAACGTGCCGACGAACTCGCCGAGGAGTTCAACGGACAGAGCGGCGCCGTACTTTCCAAACCGCTCGGCGAACTCGCAGGCGATGAGTTCGACCTCTACGTCAACGCGACCAGTCTCGGCATGTCGCCGAACGTTGATGCCTCCATTTTCGACCCCGCGCTTCCACCCATCTCGAAGGCGCTCGTCTTCGACACGGTCTACAACCCGATGCAGACGAAATTGCTCCGCCAATCCCGCGAAGCGGGTGCACGCGTCGCGAGCGGCGTCGACATGTTCGTCCGCCAGGCGGTCGGCCAGTTCGAACTCTGGACCGGCCACGCCGCCCCCGTCGGACTGATGCGCAGCGTCATCGAGGCGCGCCTCGCCCCATCGCCATCGGAACACTGAACACGCCGGGCGTTGCCGAGTCTCAAACCACGCGCGAGAGTTCGCGCTGCGACTGATCATCGAGCTGGTTCAGATCGGCGATCTCATACACGTTGCCATTGGCATCCTTCACCGTGAATCGCGTCTCGCTCAGGAAGCGGATGTCTTCCCGCTCCTGCACGCGGAGCTGCAGCTTTCCGGCTTCGGTCTCGACATCCCACAGTTGATAGCCGTGCTCGAGATCGACCTTCTCGATCCGCCTGATCTTCGGGATGAACGTGCTGGCATCGAGGTAATGGACGATCAGTTCGCGTGCGGCTGCGCTCACGCCATCGAGCGATTCAAGCATCAAAAGCTCGACGCCGTCTTTGCTGCGCAGGCTGACGAACGCGTTCGGCTTGCTCCAAGGAAACGCACTGCGTGCGATGACCTGCTGGTCTTCCAATCCCTCGCGGACCGCGAACAGCCGCCCGCGATCGTCTGTCCTCAGGAGCAGGCTCGTCGAATCGAGGGGCGGAAACTCGATCTTCTTTTCGCCGGCTGGTGCGTTCGCATCGGTCACGATCTCTCCGGGCTTCAACGGTGCTTGGCGCGCTCGACGGCCCAGATGCGAAAGCTGATCGGAAGCGGCGTGCCGCCGGCTCGCTTGATCATGGTTGCGATTTGTCCGCGGTGATAGCTGCCGTGGTCGATCAGGTGGAGGATCATGTCGCGCATCGGCAGCGTGTGCGAGGCGCCCTTGGTATCGTGGTAGGTGATCGGGTTGCCGAGTTGGTTCGGCGTCGTGCGACCGACGAAATCGATCAACGCGGCGTGAACGAGCGGCCAGCGCTGCTCGAGTTCCATACGCGTCGGATAGGTGGTGTGGTCTTCGGCGCGCTGCGGGCTTTCGCCGCGGAATCGGCTCAGCCAAAGCCACTGAACCGCCATACAGTGGACCAGCATCTTGTGCAGCGAGCCGATGCTGATGTTCTGTTCCTTGTAGTACTCTTCGTCACGGACGCTTCGCGCCGACAGCAGCGACTGCTGGTCGCCCCAGCGCAGGTACTCGCACATTTCTCGCAGGTGAAGATGAAACACGTTGTTCACGATCCGCCTCGGAATTTCTCCCGCCTCCGCACGCACAACCGGCGTCTTCCCCTGCCTCGCGCCGGGACACCAGCCACGACTGCAGTGATACCGTCTCGCTCAGAAAATTGCGAATGGCCGGTAATCCGCCGCGTCTGGCCCGCCGGTCGAACTCCTTGTCGCGCGCGGCGGCCCGATTTGCGTTTTTTTCTGACTGCAAAAGCCGCCGTGGTTCTTACTTAAACGCCATCACGCTGTTGAGTTCAGCCTGCATTTGATGCAGCTTCGCGTATTGCCCCTCCGGCTTGACCATCAGCTCGCTGTGCGTGCCCGTCTCCGCAATGGTTCCCTTATCCAGAACCACCAGCAGGTTGGCATTCTGCAGCGTCGTCAGCCGGTGTGCGATGGCGAACGTCGTTCGCCCTTCCACCAGCCGGTCTAGCGCCTGCTGGATCATCTTCTCCGTGCGCGTGTCGACGCTGCTGGTGGCTTCGTCGAGGATCAGGATCTTCGGATCGTGCAGGATCGCGCGGGCGATGCTGACCCGTTGCCGCTCCCCGCCCGAGAGCGATTGCCCACGCTCGCCGACGATCGTGTCGTATCCATCCGGCAGACCCACGATGAAGTCGTGCGCGTTCGCCGCCCGCGCGGCGTTCATCACCTGCTGCGGCGTCGCCTGCGGGTTGCCGTACAGGATGTTCTCGGCGATCGTGCCGTGAAACAGGTACGGCTCCTGCAGGACGATCCCGATGTGTTTGCGCAGCCACTTGAGGTCATACTCGCGCACGTCGACACCGTCGATCAGGATCTGCCCGTCCGTCACGTCATAGAAGCGGCAGAGCAGGTTCACGAACGTGCTCTTGCCGGCGCCGCTGTGGCCGCACAGTCCGATCATCTGGCCCGGCTCGATCTTCAGCGACACATCGCGCAGCGCTGGCTGCGCGCCTTCGTAGCTGAAGCTCACGTTCCTGAACTCCACGCGCGGCTGCCAGTTTTTCGGCACGTACGCGTCGTGCTTGCTGTACACCTCGGGCGGCGTATCGAGCACTTCGAAGACGCGCTGCGCGCTGCTCGCGGCACGCGTGACCATTCGGCCGCTGTTGGCGAGCTCGATGATCGGCTGATAGAATTGCCAGAGCGCCCCGTTAAACGCGGCAAGCGTGCCGATCGTCCACACCGTCGAGTCCGTGCCGATGTGCTTGATCACCAGGTAGCCGCCCACCATCCACACGATCAGCCCACCGCCGCGCATCATCAGGCCCACCAGCGGCTGCAACGTCGTCCAGGTCTTGTTCACTTCGAGTTCTTTGGCCATGTACTGGTCCGACCGCGCATCGAACCGCGAAACCTCGTGATCTTCGTTGGCGAACGCCTTCACCACCTTGATGCCCGGAATCGCGTCGCCTACCACGCCGGACATTCGGCTGTAGTAGATCCACATCCGCGAAAAGAGCGCGTGCATCTTTCGCCCGCGGAACCACGTGAGCGATGCGATGAAGGGCAACGGGATGATCGCGATCAGCGCGAGTCTCCAGTTCATCGCCACGAGCGTGACGGCGAGCAGTACGATCAGCAGCACGTTGCGGATCGAATCGACCGTGCCGAAGACGATGAAGTCCCACAACCGCTCAGTATCACTGGTAACGCGGGTGATGAGCGAGCCGGTCCGGCGCTTGCTGAAGAACCGCATCGACAGCTGCTGCATGTGGTCGTACACCCGATGACGCAGATCACGCGAGACGGCGCTGCCGACGCGCGCCAGCAAACGCAGGCGGACCGCGCCGAGACCTTCCGTCAACACGATCACCACCGCGAGCACTTTTCCCCACTTCCAGAGGTTCGGCAGGCTCCCCTTGGTCACCCCGTCGTCGATGAGGTGCTTGCTCACCCACGGCATCGTCGCAGACGTCACCGCGAGCAGCAGTGTGGCGGCGAGCGCGATCCAGATCTTGACGCGATGCGGCTTGGCGACATCGAGCAGTCGCCAGAGAATCTGACGCTGTTGAAGGCATCGCGGGCAGACGCCCTCGGAATAGTCTGGAATCGTGTGTTTGCACTTCGGACAGATCTGCTTGGCGGCGATCGACTGATCGACCGCATCCAACCACGGCAGCGCGCTGTTGTCGGCGGGCTCGGCTTGCTTCTTGATCCGCCGATTGAGCAGCCGCGCCAGCCGGCTCATGTCGCGCCGGCATCGCCGCGAGTACCGCAGAATGTGCGGCAACTGCCCGTCCACGCCGATGATGAGCCGATCTGACCCGATCGACTCATCGATCGCCGCCTCGGCGATCGTCGAGAGGTCGATCCGAACGACGTCTTTGCCGACGAGGATGAGTTCGCGGTCGGTGAGCGCGGCGAACTGCTGGGCGAATCGCCGATCGAGATCGAGATCGAACTCGGCCCAGCCGATGACGCGCTCGCGATCGGGTAGCCGCGTGGCCAGCGCATCGGGCAGAAGCAGCGTCGCGTGCACGTCGGTTGCGTGGTCTGCCATGGGAACTCGCGATTTGAACCGATCCGGGGATTGAGTCAAAGGTGCTCGAACGCTCAGGAAACTGTCAGTTGCCGCCGCGTGCAACGCGAATGACGGTACTCGCGGCGCTTGATGCCTCCGAAAAGTGCTTCGAAATGGGTAATCGTGGGTAACCCTACGGTCATGCCACCTCGTCCGGCACGGACTCCCGTTCTCAGTTGCCAAAGAGCGCATCCCAGATCCTGCGTGTGCTGCGCTCTTTCGCAAAAAGGCGCAGCGCGCCAAGGCGAGCCCACGGTTGCAACCGCATTCCCCATCGGTCGTTGTGATTCGATTGGGTAACTCGAAAACAGGATCGGAGTGGACCGGTCCGATGCGATCCGTTCAGACGACCGACGAGAAACGAACCTTTGATTCCGCCCTGAAGACCGGTCATCGGCGGTTCCCATCCCCGCGCGCTCGGTTCCCATCATCGCCGTATCTCAAACGCGCTGAACTCGCCTGTCGCCGCACTGCTTTCTTCCGTAACGTCATCCACGTATCCGCACATCCGTTCCCGGATGCGTTCCAGGAGCAACGCGATCTCTCTCGGCTCGCCTTCGACGACCAGCTGCACCCGACCGTCCGTCAGGTTTCGCACGTAGCCCTTCACCGCGAACGTCGCCGCGATCTGGCGCGCGATGAACCGGAAGCCGACGCCCTGCACGTTCCCTGAAAAGTATACCGTCCGGCGGGTCATGTAGTCGCGCTCCCTCTGGTCACTCAAGCCGATGGATCGCCGCCTTGCCTGCAAGCGAAACGACGAACTGCTCGTACTGCGGCTGAATGATATCGAGTTTGACGTCCAGATACCGTTCGAGCATGGCGGGATCATCCGCCAGATCGTCGCTGGACAATCGGCCCGCGGCCGCATCCGAAATCAGCTTCAGCAGCGCCGGTCGATAGCGCCCCGCTTCGCCTTCGCGCAGAAACCGGGCGAACGCCCACGCCTGCGCGTAGAACGTCTCCACTTCGATCACGTTGAGCCCGACGATCTGCCCCGCGTGCATCGCGAGTAGCTGCCTAAGCGGCAGCAGTTTTTTCTCATCGACCGCGAGCGCGAGCCGACGCTGCCGGGCACCGTTCTGGCCGACGTCGATGCTCACGCGGTTCTCGTCGCGCCGGACCGATTCGAAACAGCAGGCGATTCCCTCCTCGAGAAACGGCGGCGGCCGGGCGATGAAATGGGTCGCGATGAACAGGTGAAGCCCTTCGTGGGCGGCGACGGTGAGCGTATCGCCGGCGCCGGCATCGCGCGAGGCAAAGAGCTTGCCGACCGTGTACCCGCCCCGCCGCGTCTGGAGGTAGACGCTGGACATCTCGCCCGTCTGCGTGAGCGTAAACTCGGCCCACTCGCGCGCCGTCGCGAAGACGTAACACTTCATCTTCGGCGCGCCGGCCGCTGGCGTGACGCCCAGGTAATCGCAATAGGCCGCGTAAGACTGTTCGAGCGTCGTGATCAGCTCGCGGCGGCGGTGCGGATCCAGCAGCGACGTGTGCAGCTCGTAGTGATCGGATGCGATGTCCACCATCGCCGGCTGGGTGCTCGGCGTCTCGGTAAACCGCGTCCAATGCGTTGCCGGCCGCGCAGAACAGCCCAGGAGCAACCCCCCCATCACGCCCATCCACGCCCTCGCGTGTTGTATTTTCATCCGTGACTCCTACGATCGACTTCAATCCATGTCAGTCCGAATCGACATCATCAGCATCGGCACGCTCGGCCGCAATCTGCTCTGGCACGAATCCGCTCCGCGCCGAACCGCTCATGCGACGACCACGCTCATCCGCGCCGGCAAGCGCAACATCGTTGTCGATCCCGGGCTTCCGGCGCCGGCGCTGCAGGCGCGGTTCAACGAGCGAATCGGGGGGAAGATCGAGGAGATCACCGACGTCTTCCTCACCCACATCGGCAACGACTCGATCGCGGGCCTGGAACTTTTCGAACACGCGAAATGGTGGTGCAGCGAGGCGGAGCGCGAATTGCTCGCGATGCAGCTCGCGCGCGAAAAGGAAACGGCCGGCGTGATGCGCGAGATGCTCAAGCGACTGCAGGTGGCCCCCGACAAGCTCGCGCCCGCCGTGGACCTGTTCCCGCTCGCGGGCTTCACCGCAGGCACGTGCGGGCTGTTGATCGCGGCGCCGCTGTCGACCACGCTCATCGCCGGCCCGGCGGTTCCGACGCTCGATCACTTCCTCGCCGGGCAGGTGCTGCCGGATGTGAAACACCTCGACCAGGCGAAGGAGTCGCTGACCGAGGTGTACGAGATCGCGGACACGATCGTGCCCGGTTACGACAATTACTTCGCGAACCCACGGAACGTGGGCGGGTGAGAGGTCAGAGGTCAGAGGTCAGAGATCAGAGATCAGAGATCAGAGATCAGAGATCAGAGATCAGAGATCAGAGATCAGAAGAAATGTGCTTCTGACTTCTGACTTCTGACTTCTGACTTCTGACTTCTGACTTCTGACTTCTGACTTCTGACCGCTCTACCGGTGCTGCTGTCTCAGCCAGTTCCATAGCTTCTTATCGCCGTAGGCCGAATCCCAGCAATTGTGCAGGAGCGCGCCGTAGACGGTCTTCTTCGCGTTGCCGCCGAGTTCATTGATCTTCTCGACGGTTCCGGTGGTGTCCATCGCCCAGACGAACGGGTCGCCGCCGTTGTGGAAGGCCCAGATCGGCGTCTTGGTGAGTTGCGCGGCGAACTCCTTTCCGCTGTAGGCGGCCATCGGCACCAGCGCGGCGAAGCGTTTGCTGTACTTCGCGCCGATCGCCCACACGCCGTATCCACCGGTGCTCAAGCCCGTGAGGTAGACGCGGGAGGGATCGACGCTGTATTCCCGCGAGGCGGCATCCAGGCAGTCGATCGCGAGCCGCTGCGCGCCCTCGCCGGACCACGTCCCGCCCGACTGCGGAAACACGGCGATGAAGTCGAAGCTATCGGGGCGGCGTGCGATCGCCGGGCCGAGCCCGACGGTGGTGTTCTTCACGCCGTCGCTGCCCCCTTCGCCGATGCCCTGGAGGAAGACGATGGTGGGCCACTTCTTGGATCGGTCGTATTTGAACGGAATGAAGACGCTGCACTTGTGGGTCTCGCCATCGGAGAGCTTGTATTCGCGGACAGAAAAGCCCGTGCCCTGGGGCGCTTTCTTGTTGACAGAGTTGGCCGGGTTCGAGCCGCAGCCGACGATCAGACAAGAGATGAGCAGCGTCAAAAGACTCGCGAGGCGATTCATAAGCGGCGTCCTTCCCAAGTGGGGTTATTCCTTCACCAAAGAGATGACGGGATACTAAACGGTGAACTGTTCCAACGCACGACCCGGTCGGCCCCACATTTTACGCGGGCTCACTCTCCCGGGGCGCGTGTTGGATCGACTCCATCGCGGCTGATGCAGGCTATGTTCGCGGGCTTCGCGGCAGCATCGACACTGCCGAACGATCAATCCGCATTCGCGTCGATCGCGCGGACGATGGCGTCCTGCATCGCCTTGGCTTCGCCGGCGCTGCTGATGTTGTTGGTGAGGATGCTGAAGGCGAACCACTCGCCGGCTTCGGTCTTGAGATAGCCGCTGAGGGTGCTGACGCCGGTCACGTAGCCGCTCTTGGCGAAGACGCGACCGGCGAGGTCGTCGCGAAAGCGTTTCCCGAGCGTGCCGTCGACGCCGCCGACACTCAGCGTGTTCATGTACGCCTCGCGGCGCTCGCCGTGGAACATGTAGTTGAGTGTGGCGCAGAACGTGGACGGTGAGACCTCGTTCTGCTTGCTCATGCCGCAGCCATCGTCAAACGTGTACGCGCCCTCCTTCGCGCCGGCCTTGGCGACGAACGCGGACAGGGCCTTGGGCACCGTCTCCCACGAGCCGGGCGCGCCCAGCATCTTCGCGGCCACGCGTTTGCCGACCGACTCGGCATACAGGTTGATCGAGTCCTTATTGGTCCGTGAGAGCACCCGCTCAAGCGGCGTGCAGTTAATCGCCACCGTCGACCAGCCGGCCGGGATCGTCGCGCTCTCGAGGCTGGCGCGGATCGTCCGTTCGCGCTTCACTTCACCCGTCACGCTGATGCCCTGCTTTTTGAGCACCTCGGCGAAAACGGTTCCCGCGAACATCGGCGGGTCGTGAATCGTCACGCGAAACGGCGCGCGATTCGTCGCGTTGATCATCCCTTTGAGGATGATCCGATTGCTGCCCAGCACCCGGCTTAGAAAAAGCGAATGGCCGGAGCCGACCGTGATCTGGTTTTCCATCTTCACGTAACTGGTCGGCGGATCGATCCGGTAGCTGGCGGTGCCGTTCTCGTTGCGGATCGCATAGACATCGAGGCAATTGGCGTTCAGGTTGAGCCCGGCGACCTGCGGAACGTATTCGAGGTGCGCCTGATCCAGCGGCCAGCGCGGGTGGAACGAAAGCTCCTCGAAGATCGAGTCGTCGATCAGCACGTTGCGCACCGAGGTGATGTGGCGTTCCTTGAGCCGTGCCGCCCACTGTTCGAACACCGTGGTGGTGCCCCAGTCGGTGCCGGCGAGCGCGACGCTGTCTCCGAACATCGGGTCGCCGTCGCCGACGATGGCGACGTCTGATTCGCGCAAGAGGAGCTGCGTGCGGAACTCGAAATCGACGCCGAGCGTGTCGATGGCGGCCGCGGTCGTGATGAGCTTGAGATTGCTCGCCGGGATGAAGGGCTTATCCGCATCGATGGCGACGAGCGTCTGATCGAGTTCCGGCGCCTGGCCGAGCTTGACGATCTCGACGCCGATCGAGGCGTTCTTGAGTTTTGCGTCGGCGATCGCCTTGCGGACATCCTGAGGCAGATCGGCGCGTGTGGTGGCGGCGAAACTGAGCGCCGCGAGAAGAGTGATCAAAACCCGTTGCCGCATCTGTAGATCCGATTCGTCCATGAAACTCGGAGACTGCCGTTACTGGCCGTGGAGCGTATCCAACCGGGCCGTGCGCTCAATAAACCCGTCGAGCTAAATCTGGAAATCCACGATGTCGCTCGTCTTTGATTTCTTGCTCCGGTCGCGGATGCGGAGTTTGTGCGGTTCGTTGCCGATCACCTGGTGCGGGCCGACGCTTTCGTAGATGAAGACGTTGCCGAGGATGGTCGATCCTTTGCCGATGACGGTGTCGCCGCCGAGCACCGTGGCACCGGCGTAGATGGTGACATCATCTTCGATCGTCGGGTGGCGCTTGGTGCCGCGGAGCATCTGGCCGTACGCCGGCGCGAGCGCGCCGAGCGTGACGCCCTGGTAGATCTTCACATTCGCCCCGACGCTGGCCGTCTCGCCGATGACGATCCCGGTGCCGTGATCGATGAAAAATCGCCGGCCAAGTCGCGCGCCGGGGTGAATGTCGATGCCGGTGCGCGAGTGAGCCAGTTCGGTCCAAATCCGCGGCAGCAGCGGGACATTCATCTGGTAGAGCACGTGCGCCAGTCGCTGCACGGTGATTGCGAGCAGGCCGGGATAGCAGAAGATGGTTTCATCCGTCGAGGTCGCGGCAGGATCGGAGTCAAACGCCGCCTGCACATCGTCGGCGATCATCGTACGAACGGCGGGCAGTTTGTTGAAAAAGTCGAGCGTGATCTGTGCCGCGTTCTTGTCGCAATCTTCGCAGCGGTTGGCGAAGTCAAGATCTTCGGGCTTGTCGATGCGATAGCGCAGGCAGAAGCGGATCTGGTCGTAGATCTTTTCGGACAGGCCGATTGCGATCTCGCCGATACGAAACTGGAGGTTGTTCGTCGTCAGTCCCTGCTTGCCGAAGTAGCCGGGAAAGACGAGTTGGAGGAGTTGCTCGATGGTTTCCGAAGCGTTCTCGCGGCTCGGCAGCGCGCCGCGGTTCATCCGGCGCATCTGCGGCAGCTGCTGGATGTTCTCCAGCAGCTTCGACACCGAATCCGGCAGGCGATCGTTGAGTTCCTGGTGATCCATTTCAGTGAGCGGCGGGCAGGGTCCGGTGGGCAGTAAAGAACAGTCTGCGATCGCTCGCCCTGCCCACTGCCCACGGCTTACTGCCCACTCCATTCTCCGTTAAACACTTCCGTCGCCGGCCCGGTCATGAACACGTGGTTATTCGACTGGTTCCACTCGATGCGCAGGTCGCCGCCGGGCAGGTGGATGAGCGACTTGCGATCGGTCTGGCCGGTCAGCACACCGGCGACGAGCACGCTGCACGCGCCGGTGCCGCACGCGAGTGTGATGCCGCTGCCTCGCTCCCAGGTTCGCATCTTGATCTCGTTTCGGCTCTGAACCCTGGCGAAATGAACGTTCGTGCGTTTCGGGAATGCCGGGTAGTTCTCCAGCTTCGGGCCGTGGATGTTCAGATCGATTGCATCGACATCATCGACGAAGACGACGACGTGAGGATTGCCCATGGACACCGGCGTGAGCACGACGGTCTTGCCGTCGATCTCGTGAGCGATCGAGTAGGCGTGTTCGGCCTTCTTTCTGAAATACGGATTGTGGCCGGCGCCGCCCTGCTGCATCGGGATGCGCGCGAGATCGAGGATCGGTTCGTCCATGTCCACGGTGGCGGCGGCGACTTTCCCGTTCTGCACTTCCAGCGCGATGGTCAGCACGCCCCGGCCGGTCTCGACCTTGAGCGGGTTGTTCTTCGACAGGTCGTGGTCGTAGGCATATTTCGCCACGCAGCGGACGCCATTGCCGCACATCTCGCCTTCGGATCCGTCCGCGTTGAACATGCGCATGCGGACGTCCGCCTTTAAGGCGGGGCTGCTCGGCGGAAGGATGAGGATCATCCCGTCGCCACCGACGCCGAAATGGCGGTCGGCGAGCATGCTCGCGGTGGCGTTCACGTCCTTGACCGTCTCGGTGAAGCCGTTGACGTAGACGTAGTCGTTTCCCAGGCCGTGCATCTTCGTGAACTTCATATCTCGACTTACAATAGGCGCTTTCCCCTCATTCTTGAAGAACCGGCCGCCTGGCGTCCGATAAAGGTCGAGTGACACTCGCCGCGCCACTCATCGGTTTCTCACGTCGAATCGGCCGATTCGAGTTTCCGATCGAGCAGGGCGCCGCGTTCGCCGACGCCGCGAGAAACTTCCAGGCCAATCAATCTGCCCTGGAAGCCGTCTGGCCGCGCACCATCCTGGCTATCCCCGAATCGCTTCCCGAACTCGAATGGCTTTACGCCCGCGACGGCGCGCTTTCCGGCCGGCACATCGACGGCCAGTGGATCGGCGGCGTGAGCGTCCCCGCGCGGGCCGCCCAGAAAATGTTCGCCAAGGCGGCCGTCGTCGGCTCGAGCGCCGTGCTCATCGCGCCGACACACGCCCAGCAGATCCGTGCCGTACTCGAGCGGGTGGCGAAACAACAGGTGCTGATCGTCATCATCCCCGGCGAGCACATCGCCGGCACGATCCTCGCCTGCGAGGATTTTTCCCTCGACATCCGCGCGCAGCGCCTCTGGCTCGCCTGCGGTCCGGAGTGGCCGGAAGAACTGAACGCGATCCTCGAGACGCAGGATGGCATCGCGCCCGCTTCCACGATGATCCGCGTGCCCGGCTTGAACGCCGATACCGTCGAGCGCGTGATCAAGCCATGTGAGGCGATCCTCTCCAGGAACGCGCAGACGCACCGCAGCCACCTCAACTCGATCCACAACAAGCCGCGCACGCCCGCGCGTCCGCCGAGAAAAATCTGCGTGGTCACGGGCGCGTTTCGCCTGTGGGACGATGCGCCGGCACTGCTCGCGCGAGCCGCCGCCCGTGCGAACGTGACCGCGGTGATTCTGGATTCATCGATCCCGACGCAGAACTCCGCGCTCAAGTTCGCCCGCACCGCCGACGGCTGCGACGCCATCGTCACCGCCAACGTTGCCCGCGCTGACCTTCCGCTGGTCGTGCCCGACTGCATCCCATGGATCACCTGGCTCACCGGCACGCGCATCCCACGCTGCGAGCGGAGTGCCAGCTCAGACCGGCTGATCGTTGCCGATACGAACCTGCAGCGTGCCGCCACCGAATCGGGCTGGCCCGATTCGAGCGTCCTGGTGGGACAGGAACCGATTCGATGGGGCACGACCGCCAAGAAGGCGGCCCCCTCGATCATCGCCGACTTGCCACGCATCGTCGTGCCGCGCAGCGTCGAAGAGATGTCGAGCCAGAAGCTCGTGTGGGATCGCATCGAAAACGAGGTGATGCGCAACCCGCTTTGCATCGGCGCTTCGCCAACCGAGTTCATGCTCCACATTGCCGAAGAGATCGGCCTGGAACGCTCCGCGCTCCCTTTGGAACTGTTCCGGACCGAGTTGCTCGTCCCCTGCTTCATGCGATCGCTGGCAAAACTGCTGCGTGACCGCGGCGTGGTCTTTTCGATTTTCGGGCGAGGTTGGGATAGCGAATCCATATTGGCCGACCGCTGGGTCGGCCCGGTGGAGGACGAAACGACATTGAAGCGCGCCCTCGAATCGACGAGCCTGATGCTGGACGTCTGGCCCGGCGACACCTCCAACCCTGCCCGCCGCGCCGGCAAGCCGATGTTCCGCCCGTGGGGACGCGACCTTCCGTCGATGCTGCGTGAGATCACCCGCGCCGGAATCGCGACGACAAGGCAGCCCGACCCGCAGGCGATAGACCTCGAACGCGTCTTCGCGACGATTCGCTAAGGGGCCCTTTGCTACTACCGTCAGAACAATCGCTCCCAATACCCGGCCAAGCGCCTTTTGACGCATCCGCTGAAAGTCGATACCGTATTTCATCCCGGCCGGATGCCCGAGTGGACTAAGGGGACGGTTTGCAAAACCGTTTGTCGCGGGTTCGAATCCCGCTCCGGCCTTTCTTCAAACCCCCTGAAAACCTGTTTGTTTTGCATCAGTCGAACCTTTTCGGCTGGTGCTTCTGCGTTGCCTTCTCCATAGGCTTTCTCCATATTTTCTGAGGGAGAACTTACGGCGAAGGAAGCAAAATGAAGTACCCAGACTGGCTCGGACCGCTCACCCAGAAGAACGAAGCCTTGCGCAAGCACCATGGCCTGCTGGAACTTTTCTCTGCACCTGTCAGTGCGCGCGCGTTCTCAGGCTGGAC
>JANOBD010000029.1:0-49689 GCA_031411495.1 Phycisphaerae bacterium
CGCGCCAGAATTGCAGCCACAGCCTTGCCGTAGGCGTGCTCCACGTTCCGACCCGTCATGTGCAGCATTTCGCCGATCTGATCAAATCCGCGGCCGCCGGAACGGAGTGAGCAGATGAGGCGGTCTCTCTCATCAAGATCCGTCCCGTACTCTCGCAAGAGGAAATCGAAAAGCTCTGCAATGCTCGTCGCCTGGAGGCTCATGCCTCGATCATATCCAGCGTGTCAAGGCGCTCGCCGCCCTACCGCGTATGCTCAGTTGCAAAACGGTACGTGCTCGAACGCCACGAAAAACCATGCAACAAGATGAAACGAGTTGAAACAAACCGGCTTTCAGATAACCTCGCAAATGCCGAGTGAATTCGTAGAAAAGCCGGTTTATCAAGAATCCCTGATAAGGACGAGGTCCTGCGTTCGAATCGCAGCACGCGCAGTTCCACCAGACAATCCGCACCTATTCGCCGGCATTTCGCCTTCGCTTGGCGGCCATCAATACACCCAGGCTCGTCAGCGCCGTCGCGGGTTCAGGAATGAGCCCGAGGGTCACGGCACCGGCGCCGGTGATGACGTTGTTGTACCGGCCGACGAATGGTCCGCCGTCGGGTTCAATGCCGGGAAAGTTGAACGCCGTGGTGACGAAGTAGTACTGCACGCCCGGCTGCAGCGTCGTCTGGAGCATCGTCGCGCCGACCGCATCGTCGAGATACGCCAGGTTGTTCAACGACTTGTTGCGCAGCACGTTGCCGGACTGGTTTCTCGCCATCACACAGTTCGCCAGCGGATTATTCGGATCGAAGTTGCCCGCATAGAGCGCGCTGGCGGATTCGAACTCGTTAGCCGAGACCATCGAATACGCGCCCGCGGTCGCGACTGTGAACGGCTGGACGTCGTAGTAGGGATGCGCCCCGGTGAGCTCGGGAGCAGAGTAGAAGACCTGCCCGAATCCGTTGGCGTATTGGTATTGCGCCGGGCGATTGAATGTCGGATCGGTGGTGGTGAGCGCGCCGCTGTACTCCGCGGTGCCGGGTGCAAATGCGTTGTCGAAGGTGTAGGTGAGTGTCGAGCGCGCGTCGACGCCGGGTACGAAGCTCTCGGAATCGAGCGAGAACATCTCCAGGTGGAGTTGCTGTGAGAGATTGAGCCCGCCGGGGATGAAGACATCGGTCGCGACGTTGACGGTCCCGGTGAAATCACGCTGCTCGCTGAACTGGATCCACGGCTGATAGACGGCAAGGTTGTTGCCGGAAGGCTGGACCTGAATGCTGCTGAGCCATGCTTCGGAGTTCACGCGTGTCACGGTGCCCGCGATGTGAATGACCCGCGCCGTTCCGCTGAACGGGCCGAGGTTCGCCTTGGTGTTCTGCGCGGAGGTGGACGCGAAGCCGTAGTAGCCGTAATGCGTGGCATTGGTGACGGTAGCAGTGCCGATGGTGGTCGCCAGCGCAGACGTGAACAGCCCGGCCACAACTGCCGTGGCCGCGAGACAAGTTCGATATCGCATTGCAGATCTCTCCCTCTTATAGAATTATGGGAGCATACCTATGTCCGGCGTGGAGCGGCAGCGAAATCCCGGCGCGCGGCATCTCAGCAAGATCAGGATTTGCGACTCTTTCGGCTACCGTTTTGTTCGTATGACGACGCTGGCTGCGTGAGCGTCGAGCCCTTCCGCATTTGCGAGCGCGATGATCGAAGGCCCGTCCTCCGCCAGCCCGTTCGCCTCGTACCACGCGATGCCCGTGCGCTTCATGAACTCGTACACGCTCACGCCGCCGCCAAACCGGGCGGTGGTATTTGTGGGCAGACAGTGGCTCGGCCCGGAGACGTAATCGCCGGCGGCCACCGGAGCGAAATTGCCGACAAAGATCGCGCCGGCGTGACGGATCTTCTCCAGCCACGCGTTCGGATCTTCGACTTGAAGGTTGACGTGTTCCGCCGCGAATTGGTTCGCCCACTCGGCGATGCGCTCGTCGGATTCGCAGACAATGATCGCGCTGTCATTCGCCAGCGCCTTTTCGATCGCTGACGATCGTCCGCGTTCTCTCAACTGTGATTCGATCGCGCCCACGACCCGCTTCGCGACGTCGGGGAATCGGGTCAGCAGGATACATCGGCCCGGATCATGTTCCGCCTGCGCGAGAAGGTCGGCGGCAACGAACTCGGGCGCGCAGGTTTCGTCCGCGACGACAAGGATCTCGCTGGGTCCCAGGAAGCCGTCGACGCCGACGGCTCCACTGACAAGACGCTTGGCGAGTTGGACGTAGGAGTTCCCCGGGCCGAGGATTTTGTCGACGGGTCTGATCGATTCGGTTCCGCAGGCGAGTGCCCCGATCGCGCCGACGCCGCCGACACGATAGAACTCGTCGATTCCCAGCTCGTGAGCTGCCGCGTAGACCAGGTCGTTGTCGCCATACTTGCCAGCCGGCGAGCAGACGACGATTCGCTTCACGCCCGCGACCTGCGCCGGGATGGCGAGCATGATCAGGCTGCTGGGATAACTGGCCTTTCCTCCGGGCACGTAGACGCCGGCCGAATCGAGCGGCGTGTGACGCAAACCCAGCGTCACGCCGGGGCGCGCGCTGTAGCTGACCTGTTTTGGAAGAATCTGCGTTTGATACTCGCGGACCTGGGTGATCGATCGACGGATCGCGGCGATCAAATCCTTCGATACGCGCGATGCCGCATCGCGCATCTCGTCCTTCGTCACGCGCAGTCGCTTGGGATCGAAAGCGGGGTCGTCGAAACGGTGGATGATGTCGATCAGCGCCGCGTCGCCGCGCGTTGCGACGTCAATGAGGATCTTGCGGACGTTCTCGTTTTCCCGTTGCAGTTCGCCGCCGTCGAGGAGAAGGGCGCGCACATCGAGCCGCAGCCGGCCCAGCAGTCGCTCGATGGAGCCACGGTCGCGGGTTTCGTTCCAGATCGGGATCATCGCGGCATCGTAGAGGCGAGGCCGCGCGAATCAACGGTTCCGGGAATCGAGCCTCGGTTTGCCTGGTGCCGCGGCAATCGCTTCGCCGAAGCTGCCAGCGTGGCAGCGTTTTTGCTTGAAGACGGGAGAGTATCGCCGTCCAACTGAGGAAATACGCTGAAAACCTTTGGTTCCGGCGTGAATCGTCCGAAAAACAGTTCAGGCACAGGGGTTGCTTCATGGTGTCCTGGCCGACGGAAAGCGGTCATTCGATGCAGAACCGATTACGAGTCCTCTTTGCAGATGTCGACACCGATTGGCACGCGCAGGCCGACAGCCTGCTCGCGCCGCACGGCATCGAAACGGTCCGCGCACGGACCGGCCGCGAAGCACTCAGTCGGCTTGAAACCGGCGAGATTCATGTCGCCGTGCTCGACCAGAACATGCCCCAGCTTTCCGGTCTTCAGGTCGTGAAGCTCTCGCGCGATTTCGCGTCGCCTCCGCCTGCGATCCTGCTCGCCAAGGACCTAACCGCCCACCTGATGCACGAGGCATTGGGAATGAAGGTTTTTTCGGTGATCAGCAAGCCGGTGGATCTGAACCTCCTCCTGCAGACGCTCGCCCGCGTCGTCAAGCGCCATTACGAAGGCCGCTGGCCCGCCTGAAGCTCTGGGCCGCCCGCTCATTTTGCTTCGTCCGTCGGCGTTCCTCATTCCCGGAGGCGACAGCGGGGGCTCACCGCGCATCGATGGTTGACGAATAGCGGGTTCCGCAAGCCACCGAAGTGCGAAGCGCGACCGCGCCACACCCTGGCGAAAATGCGTTCGACTCCTGCAAGATTGACAGCACGGCCGGCTCCAAGGCCGTGAATGGCAGCCATCTCCCGCGCCGGGAGAGGATCATAAAATCATATTGACAATAGCTTTATTGCATATGTGCTTCGAGGCACAACCGTTGCTACTGGCATGGCACGCGTCGGTGTCGGAACTCGCCAGCGGCAGACGTGTTCAGCAGGGTTTTGTCTGGCGAGCACATTCACTACACCGGCAACTCAACTGTTCCGGAGGAACATTTATCATGGCAAAGCTTCGCCCCCTCGGTGACAAAATTCTCGTCAAACGCGTCGAGGCCGAGACCAAGACCAAGTCTGGCATCGTCCTTCCCGATAGCGCCAAGGAAAAGCCCAAGCGCGGCAAGGTCATCGCCTTGGGCGACGGCAAGCGCCTCGACAACGGCGAGAAGGCCCCCTTCACCGTCAAGAAAGGCGACGAAGTCCTCTTCACCAGCTACGCCGGCACCGAAATCAAAATCGACGGCGAAGAAGTCCTCATCATGACTGAAGATGACGTGCTTGCGGTTGTTGAGTGAGTTTTTAAACACGGAGGCACGGAAACACGGAGTGAAGACACCTTCTTACTCTTTGTCCCGTCTCTCACTCTTCCCTCCGTGCCTCAGTGTCTCCGTGTTTAGTAAAGAATTGAATCAGGAGCTTAAAAATGGCTGCAAAGAGAATCGCATACGATCAAGAATCCCGTGAAGCGCTACTTCGCGGCGTCCGGAAACTCGCCAAGGCTGTCAAGGTCACCCTCGGACCATCCGGCCGCAACGTCGTCCTCGAGAAGTCGTTCGGCTCGCCGACCATCACGAAAGACGGTGTCACCGTCGCCAAGGAAATCGAACTCGAAGACGCCATGGAAAACATGGGCGCCCAGATGGTGAAGGAAGTCGCCGAGAAGACCAGCAAGATCGCTGGCGACGGGACGACCACCGCCACCGTCTACGCCGAAGCCATCTTCGCCGAAGGCCTGCGCAACATCGCCTCGGGTGCGAACTCGACACAGGTTCAGCGCGGCATCCACGCCGCGGTTGAAGCCATCGTCGGCGAACTCAAGAAGATGTCGCGCCCGGTCGCCGGCTCGAAGGAAGTCGCCCAGGTCGGCGCCTGCTCCGCCAACCAGGACCAGCAGATCGGCAAGATGATTGCCGACGCGATGGAGAAGGTCGGCAAGGACGGCGTCATCACCGTCGAAGAAGGCAAGAGCCTCGACACCACCGTCGACCTCGTCGAAGGCATGCAGTTCGACAAGGGGTACGCCTCGCCCCACTTCGTCACCGATGCCGCTCGCTCGGAAGCGACGCTCGATGATGCGTACGTCCTCATCCACGAGAAGAAGATCACGACCGCGCGCGACCTCGTGCCGATCCTCAGCAAGGTCGCCGACGCCGGCAAGCCGCTTCTCATCATCGCCGAAGACGTCGAAGGCGAAGCCCTCGCGACGCTCGTCGTGAACAAGCTGCGCGGCATCCTGAAGGTGGCCGCAGTCAAGGCGCCGGGCTTTGGCGATCGCCGCAAGGCGATGATGGAAGACATCGCCACCGTCACCGGCGGCACCGCGATCTTCGAAGAACTCGGACTGAAGCTCGAAACGCTCGAGCTCAATCAGCTCGGCCGCGCCAAGAAGATCCACATCGATAAGGACAACACCACGATCATCGAAGGCGCCGGCAAGGAAGCGGCCATCAAGGCGCGCATCGAGCAGATCAAGCACGAGCACGACGCCACCACCAGCGACTACGACAAGGAGAAGCTCCAGGAGCGTCTCGCGAAACTCGCCGGCGGCGTTGCACAGATCAACGTCGGCGCTGCAACCGAAGTCGCGATGAAGGAGAAGAAGGCCCGCGTCGAGGACGCCCTTCACGCCTGCCGCGCCGCGGTTGAAGAAGGCATCCTGCCCGGCGGCGGCGTCGCGGTCATCCGCGCCGCGGCCAAGACGCTCGACAAGGTTGCCAAGAGCGTGCCGAACGACGATCAGCGCGTCGGCGTCGAGATCGTGCGTCGCGCGGTCGAAGCCCCGATCAAGCAGATCGCCCAGAACGCGGGCGTCGACGGCAGCGTCGTGGCCCAGAAGATCAAGGAAAAGCTCGACGACGTGAACTTCGGCTACAACGCGCTGACTCACGAATACGGCGACCTGATCAAGAGCGGCGTGCTCGTTCCGACCAAGGTCGAACGCATCGCCCTCGAGAACGCAGCCAGCATCGCCAGCCTGTTGCTCACGACCGAAGCGGTCGTCAGCGACATCAAGGAAGACAAGCCGGAACCGGCCATGGGTGGCGGCGGCGGAGGCATGGGCGGAATGGGTGGCATGGGCGGCGGCATGCCGGGCATGTTCTGATCGAATCGTCACCTCGACGCTTCACACATTCAAAGCCCATGGTGCTAGCACCATGGGCTTTTTCGTTGACGTCCCGCGCCACAGAAATGAAGAGTCGCTTTCATGGGGATCCAACCCTGGCACGACTGTTACCACGCCATGTGCCACAGCTATGGAACATGGTTGCCCGGCGACCCACGAGGCTTTCGGACCCGGCACCACCGCGAACATGTCGAAGGCGACTACAAGTGTCCTCGCGCACCCGGACAATTTGAAAACCTATACAAACGATCGAAACAACTCATGAGAAGGAACCCGGTCTTCCTCACCGTCGAGCAGCGTCGACGCGCTGTAGATATAATTGCGGCGAGCTTGCTCAAACGAGAACTCGAGTTACTGATCGCGGCAGTCGACCGCGTCCATTTACACCTGCTGGCCCTCTTCTCGGATCTCAATCCGCGCCATTGGGTCGGAATCGCCAAGAAGGAATCGAGCGCCTATATGAAGCAGGAAGGACTCGCACCGATCGGCGGCCTTTGGGCCACGCGATGTAAACCGCAGCCGATCAAGGATCGGGCCCATCAACTCAACACGTTCCGTTACCTTCTCAAACACCGTCTCAAGGGTGCAGAGATTTGGCGTTTCGACTAAACCGTAAAGAGCCCTCTTCGTGCGGAGTTTTCGTAATGAACAGTCCCGACGATCTCATTCCTGAATTGCCGCTCTGGAACAACGGCAAAGGCATTAACATCGATTCATGGATCGGCTGCCTCGGACAACACGAGCACGCGATTGGATATCTCGCCCGCTTCTGGCCGAAGTTCGTCGAGCACGAAGGCGGCGTGTTCCTCGGAACAAAATTCAATGAGAAAAACTTCAACGGCTTTATGGCGCAGACAAATGGAGATGTGGCGTCGGTCGAGCACGTTTTGAATCACATCCATCTATTCGATTGGTTCGCCTCATCCCCAAAAGCACCCACGCGAGCTCAACTGCTCTACTTGGCCGAAACACTACGCGACGCGTGGTCGACAAAATTGGCGCGCGACTTTCCGCGTCGCCGCTTCGTTTTCGATCTCTATCACGAAGACCCGAATGAACCTGACGACTTGGTGATCAGTTTCCACAGCGAGAAAGCCGAGGGCGTGGGCTGAAGCCCCGACTGTCTGCCGCCCCCATGCCTCCGCTCCCTTCATCTGCTACATTAGAATCACTATGGGACGCCAATGGCTGCATGCGAAACGCCTCGTTGCCGGGCTCAAAAAGGGCAAGACCAACAACAAGATGGTGCGCGACATCGCGCTCGCGGCGAAGGTCGGCGGCGCTGATCCTTCGATGAATGCGCGGCTCTTCGCGGCCATCGAAAAGGCGAAGAAAGAGAGCGTCCCCAAAGACGCCATCCAGCGAGCGATCAACAAGGGCGCCGGCATCGGCGATGAAAAGCTGACCCTCGAACACGTCGTGTACGAGGGCCGCGCGCCGCACAACGTGCCGGTGATCATCGAGGTGTACACGGATAACCCGCAGCGCACCGCACCGGAGATCCGCGTTCTGTTCCGCAGGGGGCAGCTCGCCACCTCGGGCGCGAACAAGTTCGTATTCGATCACGTCGGCCTGGTGGAAGCGCATCGGCCCGCCGACGCGACCCTCGACCTGGAAGAAGCCGCCATCGAAGCGGGCGCGAACGAAGTGCAGCCGCTCACGCGCGAGCAGAACGACGACATTCCAAAAGACGCCGTCGGCGCGAAGTTCATCTGCGAACGCACGGATGTGGCGACCGTCTCGAAATGGCTGTCGGCCAACGGTTGGACCGTCATCACCAGCGAAATCGGCTACGTGGCGAAGCAATTCCCTGAGCTCACGGAAGAACAATTGGTAGAAGTCGGCGATTTCCTTCAGGCACTGGACGACAACGACGACGTGCATCGCGTGTGGGCCGCGGTGAAATAGGCTGACGTGAGGATGACGTCTTCGCGAAGGTGTCAATGTCTTCAAAAGTAGGTGGTGCACCTTCCATCACGTGCAAATCGCGATCCGGCTTTGACATCCCCGCGTATCTCGCATCTGATTACCCCTTTCGCGAATTCATTCGATTTTGAAAGGCCGGTTCATGCGCTTCTGCTCTCGCCTGCTCATACAGGTTCTGCTTCCAACGGTTCTATGCTGCGCGTGCGGGCACTCCGGCAGTTCCACTGCGTCGGCAGCACCGACAAAAGACGACGTCGAGAAAGTCCTCAAGCTCTCCTACGACAAAGCCGGCAGCAGTTTTTCAGCAAGGCAATCGCTGAACGTCAACCAGGTGAAGTTCGGCAAGCCTTACACCGCGACGGTGCAGGAAGTGCAGGTCGAAGGCGTGCCGGAGGGCGCTACCGTCACGCCTGCCGTCGTCGACTACACCGTGCGGACGTACAACACCGGCGAAACACACCTCATCCAGCGCGTGCGCGATGCGACCGTTTACATCGGGAAAATGGGCGATTGGGTCGTGAAGACGGGCAGCCCCGTCGGTGAAGATGTCTCCAGCGTCGAGCCGGCGCCGAAGTAATAGCGGCTTCAGGACCGGGTCACTCGATCACGCCTTCATCGGCTAGCGCCGCTCACAGCGGAGCGCGGACTGTTCTGGCCGGCTACCGCTCCAGGGTGTGCGCTCGCATCTCTAGGTCTGCTCTGACCCTGAAGTTTGGCCGCGCAGTTGGCCTTTGATTGTCATCTGCACCGGCATCGATTGTCGCGACGGGTGGCCATACCACGCGCGCGGCTTCGCGTCACTTCCATCGGTTTGTGCGTAGGCGTCGTGAAGGAGAGCGGCCGCGTCTTCGACGGTGCCCTTCTCGAAGTCGATCCAGTGCGTCGCCACATCCGGGAAGTCGGTCCTGCAGTTCGCGCATTTGCTGGCGTCTTTGAATCGGATCGGACACCAGAAGCTCTCGACGTTGCGGAGCATCTCGGATGCCAGGCTCCAGATGCCGGTCATCCAGTCGCAGTAAAGGCACCAGATGCGGTCATGCCCGACAAGGCCGGTAAATTTCTGGCGGCTGACGTTCACCCACTTGCGGCTGTCGTATCTCGGCAGTCCGACGGTCCACGTGAGCGGCGGATAGACGACGTGCTCGGCAAGTCGCGTCAAGGCAAAGAGCGGAACCGCCAGCGACGTCCAGAAGACGGCAAAGAGGTTGTTGAACGTGCCGGCGATCTTGTTCGTCTCGCGCAGAATGGCTGCGCGGCCCTTGGTCTTGAAATGCCACGCCTCGTGAACGAGTTCCCACAGGATGAGCGCGGCGTACTGGCCGGCGATCGCAGCAGCCAGTCCGATCCATCCCCCAAACACCGGCCCGAGAATCATCGGGAGGACGGTAAAGTAAAACACAATACAATCGAGCGGGAAGCCGGCACACATCCACGTAGCGACGCGCTTTCCGGCGTCCCCGAGCCGTCCGACCACGTGCACCAGCGCCGCGCCCGCAAGCAACGCGACGACTGTCGATCCAAAAATACCGCCACCGAGTTGAAGCCAATGCATCCTGCAGACGCTATACGGGCGCCGCGCTCCCGCAAAATGACGAGGGCGGTTTTCGACGCGCCGCGAACCCCGTTTCGAAGGTCCGGTTCACCCGCGTCGCGCGGCTCCCGGACTTTCTCAATACGACGAGCGCACGGTCTGACGACCGCGCGAGATTGTTCGGGACCGGATGACGTGGAACACAGCCGCGCCCGCCGCCGCACCCACCGCGGCAAGAATGAGCGCGAGGATGCTCCAGCGCTCGACATCGCCACTGACGAGTCGGTAGAGGATCCCCAGGACGACAGCGCCGCCGACTGCGGCGGCGATTCCGAGGATCGGGCTGTCGCCACGGGTGTCGACGAACTTGGTGGCAATCATGCCGATGACGGTGCCCAATACGATCCAGATGATGAAGCTGATAAGCATGGTGTGATTCCCGGGCAAAGACGCCAAGAAGCGATGGCCGCTCGCAGCGCGCGAGTTGCCAGTTCAAGGCGATGCCGCTTCGAAGACGAAAACCAGTGGTTGGTCAACGGATCGGGCCGGCGGGAGAAAGAACGGCGAGCAGGCTCGTAGGCGGCTACTCAACGCATTCACGCAGCAGCGTACCACATCGGCCCGAGCGCACGCCTTTAATTCGATATTCAATTCAAATCACGCAAGGAACGAGCGGATTTCGCACACAATCGAAGGTCGCTCGGGGATATCACTCACTCCTGCCTTCGCTGCGTCAACACCTGCCTCGCGATGGGCGTCGCCAGCGATGCCCATTTCGCGTACATCGCGGCGGAAGGGTGCAGACCATCTTCGGCGACCAGCGCTGCATTTGTTTTCGCGTCGCGAGACACCGGTGTCACGTCCACGTACTCCACGCCGGCCCGTTCGCTCTCTTCGCGGTTGATCTGGTTGAACGCGTCGATCTCTTTGCCAATGCGCTCTGCGCCCCGAGGATCGGCTCGGCCAAACGGAGTCGCGCCCCAGTCGGGAATGGAGAGAACGAGCACGCGTTTCGGCTCTCCGCCGGCAAGCATGATCGCACGCTTCAGCAGATCGGTGAACGCCTGGCGATACGGCTCGGGAGCGCCACCGCGATACTGGTCGTTCACGCCGACCAGGAGCGACACCAATGCGTACTTCCGGTCGCCGACCCGGGCGTCGTCCATCGCCACTGAAAGTTCGGAACAGGTCCAGCCGGTTTTTGCGATGATGTACGGATTATCGATCGCGGCTCCGCTGGCGCGGAGCGCCCTGGCGAGTTGCACCGGCCATCGGTCGGATGGCGCGACGCTTTCGCCGATCGTGTACGAATCTCCCAGCGCGAGGAATTTACTCGTGCGAGTATCGTCGTCGGGGACGGCAGGTAGTTCGGTTGCGCCCGAGCATCCGCCGAGCGCGGCGATGAGCGTCGCCACCAAGAGAACCTCGAGTGAAAATGCCATCCCCGCATCTTACGCCAAGGGCCTTGTTCAGCCTGTATTCGACCAAACTTTCACGACGCGGCGAATCGGAATACCGCGAGTCTTCGCCGCAGCATCTCCCCATCATCAACACCTCCCATCATGGCTTCCGAGGCAGGTCGGAGCACGACGCGGCCGAGGGAATAAAGGGCGACTGAGCAACCGTTCCCGATGCGTGTGCTTCGGCCCCAAATGCCTATCATCGCCCTTCGTGACTCACTTGCGGCAAGCCTGGCTGCACTCTTCTCATCCACAAAGCCGCTGGAACTTCGTCGCCGGCGAGTGTGACGGCTCGGCGAGTTTCGACGCCGGCTTAAATCGTGGTCGCGCCTCATGCAACGGTTCGACATTCGAGTCGCAGGATCCGTTTGAGCTTCTCGATTGGGTCGCCGATCATCCGCGCGAGGGCTGGCGATGGATCGGCTACATCAGCTACGGCCTGGCGCGATTCATCGAGCGGCTTCCCAGGCAGGCCGTCGACGATCTTCGACTGCCGTTGTTCGCTTTCGCGCGTTTCAGGTCAAACGTCCCGACGTCCGATGATGACTTGGCTACCCCGGCGCCAGTGTCGAGGGTTGTGCCGACGATCTCGGCTGTCGATTATCAGAAGGGCGTGACAAGGGCGCTCGCGTACATCGCCGCCGGCGACGTGTTTCAAGTGAACCTCGCTCAGCGACTCGACGTGCACACCGATCGATCGCCTGCCGCAATCTGGCATCAGCTGCGGGAGAGATACCCCTGCGAGTTCGGTGCTCTGCTCGATTGTGGATCCTTTTCGATTATCAGCAACAGCCCTGAGCTGTTCTTTCGCATCGAAGTGCGCGCCGACGGTTCAAGGCGGATCGTCAATCGCCCGATCAAAGGCACTCGGCCGGTGCTGCCCGGAATGTTTGATGAACTTGTCAAATCGAAGAAGGACATCGCCGAGTTGGCGATGATCGTCGACCTGCAGCGCAATGACCTTGGCAGGGTGTGCGAGATCGGATCCGTACGGGTGATCCGTGCCCGCGAGATCGAGACCCACCCTACCGTGTTCCACGGCGTCGCGACGATCGAAGGCATGCTTCGGGAACGGGCGACGCTTTCCGAGATCATCCGAGCCATGTTCCCGTGCGGCAGCATCACCGGATGTCCGAAGATTCGCGCAATGGAAATCATCGACGAACTCGAGCCCTTTGAACGCGGTCCCTACTGCGGCGCGATCGGCTATCTCGACCCCGACGGCTCGATGGAGTTCAACGTCGCCATCCGGACGATGTCCATCAAAGACGGATGTGCTTACGTGAACGTCGGCGGGGGAATCGTGGCGGATTCCACGCCGGCTGGCGAATATGATGAAACGCTCGTAAAAGCTACGGCGATGCTCGACGCGCTGGGCGTCGACATTTCAACCTTCAAATAACCATGCCAAATCCCCAGGACGATGATCAGGAACGTGAGCCGCCGAACTGGTGGGTATTCCCTATCGCGGCCGGCATCCTCATCGCGATCTTTGTGACCTATCGATTCTCGTGCTCAAGCCACTAAACTCTGGACCATGGCAACTGTCTGGCTGAATGGTCGATCGCTCGACGAGGCCGAGGCTCATGTCTCGGTGCGCGATCTCGGTCTGTTACATGGAATTGGCGTATTCACGACGATGCGGGCGAATGCAGGAGCGATTCGCTCGATCGATCTGCATCTGTCGCGCTTGCGAGCCTCGTGCGAGGCGTTCGCCATCCCGCTGAGTTATTCCGATTCAGAACTGAAATCGGCAGCGATCGCCCTGCTTTCGGATAATCAACTGGACGCCGCGCGAATGCGGCTCACCGTTACCCGCGGCACGCAGCGCATCGATGCCGAAGAGCGTCTCGTGCTTGAGCCGACCGTACTGCTCACCGCGACTCAGCTCGAACCGTACCCGAGCACGCTTTACACCACCGGCATGACCGTTCTGGCATATGACAGTTTCAAGCTGAACCCGTATGACCCGCAGGCGGGTCACAAGACGCTCGACTATCTTTCCCGGTTCTCGGCGTTGAGAGATGCGCAGGAGCGCAGTTCAAACGAAGCGCTCCTCTTCAATGTTCACAACTACCTACAGTCGGGCGCGTTGAGTAACGTCTTCCTGGTGAAGGCGGGTCGACTGCTGACGCCGCCCACGCAGGCGGATTTGCGCCTTGAGCCCATCGCCGCACGAACGCCGTATCCCCGCAGCAACGTGTTGCCCGGCATTGTTCGAGGCGAACTCGTGGCGATGGCTCAGCGGGAGTCGATCGAGGTCGAGCTGCGCGCCCTCAGCATCAACGACCTGCTCGAAGCCGATGAGGTGTTTCTCACCAACAGCGTCATGCACGTGATGCCTGTCTGCCGAATCGAGCGGAAGCCGATTGGCAACGGAAAGCCCGGCGAGATGACCCGGCGACTCGCCGAGCTTTACCAGGAGGGAGCCAGAGAATGACGCAATTGACCGAGGTATTGAAGGAACTCGATCGGATCGCGCCGTTGGACCTCGCCGAGCCGTGGGACAACGTGGGCCTTCTCGTCGGCGATCCAGCGGCGACCGTGAAACGCGCGCTGCTGACGATCGACTACACCGATGTCGTCGCTGCCGAGGCGCGCGGCTCGCACTGCGACCTGGTGATCAGCTATCACCCGCCCATTTTCGAAGGGCACAAGCGGCTCACCGCCGATCGGTCGACTCGGCTGATCTTTAACGCGATCCGGGACGGCGTGGCGATCTATTCGCCGCACACGGCACTCGATGCTGCGGACGGCGGAACCAACGATGCGCTTGCAGATACACTCTCGCTGACCAGCCGCAAGCCGCTGCGCTACCGCGAAACAAAGCCGACGCACTACAAGCTGGTGACGTTCGTTCCGCCCGAAGCCATCGAGCGGGTGAGTGATGCGCTGTTCGACGCGGGCGCGGGTTCCATCGGCACGATCGGCAACTACACGCGGTGCAGTTTCCGCTCGCGCGGCATCGGCACGTTTCAAGGCAATTCCGAATCGAATCCGGCCGTGGGTGAGGCCGGTAAGTTCGAGCGCGTCGAAGAGATCCGGCTGGAAGTGATCCTGGAGAAGTCGAACGCTCAAACCGCGGTCGAAGCGCTGCGCAAGTCGCATCCATATGAAGAAGTCGCGTTCGATCTACAGGTGCTCGCTGCGCCCACGGTGCCGGCGGGGATTGGGCGCGTCGGGCTGCTTCCAAGCGAGATCACGCTCGAGATGGTGGCGAATCTGCTCAAGCGATCACTTGGCGTCGATCACCTTCTCGTCGCAGGGAACAAGGACTCGATGATCAAAACCGTCGCCGTCTGTGCCGGCGCCGGCGGCGAACTCGTGCGCGACGTTATCGCGTCAAAGGCCGACCTGTACATCACCGGCGAACTGCGACATCACAGCGTGCTGGAACTGCAGCGCGCGGGCGTCAACGTTCTCTGCACGCTCCACACAAACAGCGAACGCCTCGTGCTTCAACACCTCGCTCGCCGACTCAAATCGGCGTTGCCGGCTTTCGAGTTCATCGTTTCGTCGGACGACCGCGACCCGCTTTCGATTTTGTAACAGGAGCGTCCGCCAATTCGCGAACCAGGCCGATCAGTGGTTCACACGATGTCCGCCACTCCGATCGAAACGCGTGGAGGGCTGTATTCGCGCGTTCCAGACGCTGACGGCACAGGTCGATGACCTTCTGTGCGACAACCGACCCCTCATCGAAAATGGAGTCGGCAGAATGCCTCGCGAGCGATTGCGCCAGCACCGCCTCGTCGTGCCATTCGCCCAGCGCGTCCTGCATTCGCTCGAATCGCTCGGCCGCCTTCGCGGCGGCGGGGAAGCCGACCGCGTCGGCAATCTCGAGCTGATATCGAAACCGCTTCGCGGCGATCCGAAGCGCATGAAGTTCGACGCCCTCCTTGAGCGAGATGGCTTTCTCCGCCTGTTCGCAGAAGTCCTCAAAATCGCTCAACACGCCCTCGCGAACCAGCGCGTGAATCGCGGGCCGGAGTTGCTCAAGTTCCCGGTTCACAGCATCGCCTGTCTTCAGTTCGAACCAATGCGTGGACGTGTCGGCGAACGACGATTCGAGCTTCGCTCGTCTTGCCGAGAGTTGTTCGCAGAGTGATCGGGCCGAGGCTGCGTGGCGGCCAAGCCGCGACAGCTGCTGGAGCTGAACGTCGATCTCGCGAATCTCGCCGAGCGATTCGCGGATTCGCCTGGCCCGCTTGTTCAGCGCTTTGAAGACGGACCGTTTCGCGAGGGGCTTGACGACATCCAGCGCGGCCTTGACGCGGCGCGCGGCGACGCGGTTCTTGTGGACGGCGTCGACGGACCATTCGACTTTCTTACCCTTTCCGAGAATGCGCACCTGTTCCCGAAGGTATTTCTCGAGACCGGCAGGATCGGATCGGCGCGAACGCATTGGATTCCCATTCTAATCGATGCGTGCTCCGCCTATGATGCAACTTCACGAGTTTTGCGGAGGACGCGGAAGTTGACTGAAATCAAGCGTACACAACTCACGGTGGATCAGGAGAAGGCGATCCTGGTCGGCGTCATATTGCCCGAGTCGACGGCCGACCCGCGCGACCCCCTGGGCGAACTGGAGAGCCTGGTGAAGACCGCCGGGGGCCGTGCCGTCGGCCGCGTTCTCCAGCGCAAGCAGCGCCCCGAGTCCTCCACCTACTGCGGCACCGGCAAGGCGATCGAGATCGCGCACCTCGCCGAGAAGCTCAAGGCCGATGTCGTCATCTTCGATAACGACCTTGCCCCCTCGCAGATCGGCGCACTCGAAAAGATCATCAACAAAGAGCTCAAGAGCCCGCTCGGCCGCGGAGTGAAGGTGCTCGATCGCAGCGAACTGATCCTCGACATCTTTGCCACCCGCGCGCAGACCTATGAGGCAAAACTGCAGGTCGAACTCGCCCAGATGGAATACACCTATCCGCGCCTGGCGCGGATGTGGGGGCACCTTGAACGTCTGGCCGGCGGCGGCGGATCGCTGGGCATCGGCACGCGCGGCCCCGGCGAAACACAGCTCGAAATCGACCGCCGGCTCGTTCGCAAACGCATCTCCGATCTGAAGGCCGACATCGAAAAGGTGCAGGATCGCAAGACGCGGCTCGTGCAGCAACGCAACCTGCACCACTTCACCGTCTGCATCGTCGGCTACACGAACGCGGGCAAGAGCACCCTCTTCAACACCCTCACCGATGCCGGCACCTATGCCGATGACAAGCTCTTCGCCACGCTCGACACGAAGACGCGGTCCTGGAGGCTGGAGCGCGGCACGGATGTCCTGCTCAGCGACACGGTCGGCTTCGTCCGCGACCTTCCCCACAATCTCGTCGCGAGCTTCAAGGCGACGCTCGAAGAAGCCGTCAATGCCGATCTTCTGCTACACGTCCTCGACGTCGGCCACCCTCACGCACAGCAGCAGTTCAACTCGGTGCACGAAGTGCTCGACGACATCGGCGTCAAAGGCAAGCCCGAGATCCTGCTCCTGAACAAGATCGACACGCCCGAGGGCGAAGCGGCCATGCCTTTCTGGCGAGCGCTTCACCCGGCCGCGCTGCCGATCAGCGCCCGCGCGGGGCTCGGCCTGGATCACCTGCTCGTGTCCGTTCTCGATTTCGTCCGTGGCCAGCAGGTGCAGGTGACGCTGGCATGCAGCGTGACCGACGGGAAGCTGATCAGCTTCATCGAAGCGAACACGCGCATTCACGACCGGCGAATCGTCGAAGATCAGATCGAGTTCGACGTGACGGTCGGAAAGCAAATGCTCAAAGACCTGCAGCGGAACGAGGCGATCATCATCCGCGGGTAAGCTTTCGAAGCATGGCTTCGTCGGTTTCGATTTGATTCTCGAAAACGTCGCGTCAGATCGTGTTCTGTGCCGTCTCGACCGAATCGACGGTCTCGGCGCGAATTGCGTCCGCGGGTTTGCGCGACATGAGTATCATCCCCGCTACCACGAGCACCAGCCCGATCATCTGTGACCTCGAAACCGAATCCTTGAACACCCAGATCGCGACGGGAAGAAGTACGGCCGCCGCCAGTGCGTTGCCGACGGGGCCGACCGTTCCGAGTGGCCAGCCGTGACGGTAGGAGAGCAGCGTTCCGACTTCGATCAGCAGTACGCCAAACGCGAGCATCCCCAGCGTGACCAGCAGCGACATCGACACGCCCTGCCATGGCATTTTCCCGGAGACCAGGCGCACGCTTGCCGTGCACAGCACCGCCGCAAGCACATAGCCGATGGCGAGAAACGCGAACAGGTTAATGTCGTGCGGCGCGCGTTTGAGCGAGAGGTGGTAGACGGCCAGACCGATCACCGCGATGCCGAGCGAAATGTAGAACATCCCCGAGATGATAGTGGTTGAAACCGTTTCGTCACGAAGTTGGCGAGCGGCTACTTCTCGCCGTTGTAGCGCGGGGTCGAGCCCCAGTAGAGCTTCTCGGCGAGCGTGCGGATCGTGCGTGCGTGCGGGTTTTCCACCAGCAGCACGGTCTGGTCGCTTCGCGTGATGACCACCCGATCGCCGCTGCCGAGATCGCAGGTGTCCTGTCCGTCGCAGACGAGCGTCGTGCCGCGGTTCACGCGCAGCATCGTCGAAATGATCCGGGAGTTGTGCGCGACCACGATCGGCCTGAACGAGAGCGAGTGCGGGCACAGCGGCGTGATGCAGATGCCATCGACGCTGGGCCAGAGAATGGGGCCGCCGGCGCTGACGTTGTAGGCGGTCGAGCCCGACGCCGTGGCGACGATCACGCCGTCGCCGAAGTAGCGAACGCCGGTCGGATCGTCGATCCCCAATTCCAGCTCGATCATGCGGAACGGCGCGCCGGCGGCGATGACGACATCGTTGAGCGCCGTTGCGCAGAACTTCGCCTGGCCGCGGACGACATTCATGTCGAGCAAGTCGCAGCCGATGCCCTTCTTCAACACGCAGACGTCGAGCATCATCCGCTTGGAGGTCGGCAGCTTGCCCTGCACGAACTGATCGAACATCGTCGGCAGTTCATCGGGCTGGAAACTCGCGAGGAAGCCGAGTTTGCCGTAGTTCACGCCCATCACCGGCAGTTCGCGACCCTTGAGCCGCCGCGCGGTCGAGAGGAGCGTGCCGTCGCCACCGAGCACGAGAATCGCGTCAAAGTCGGCGGTCGCGAGATCGAGCTTTTTTTCCGCATCCAGTTCGAGGTAATCGACTCGCTGGGCGAGCCACGGCATCGTCGCTTCGACGGCGGGTTTCACGCGCGGCTTGGTGAGGTTGGCGATGAGGAGAAGTCGCATGGGAATGTCGAGTTCCGAATGCCGAGTGCCGAATGAAAGCGAGCCATTCGGCACTCAGCACTCGACATTCGGCACTTAAAAGATTCGCCGTCGCCAGCGAAAGACGACCGGGTGGCGCCGGCACAGAGCCGGAACCGCTTAGGGCTGCTTCCTTTCGGACCTGACCCGGTTCACAGCCGACCCTTGCAGCGGCCCGGCCGTCATCCGCGGACGACGGCGAGAGAGTGACTATAGCCGATCCTACTTGTGAGTGAAAGAAACCCGCCTCTCCGCGCGAACGACGAATGGCTGTCGCATCACCCGCCATCCCCGCACAGCGGATTCGATCGTAAGATTTCCGACGAATCGTCGCAGCAAGCGGATGCGATTTTCCCCGTCGGCATCGCCCGCCTGTCGAACGCAGACGGTGTCGTTTCCCGAGCGACCCCTCTGCAATCGCGTCGGGATTCGCGTAACTGATGATCCCGCCGTCGCATCCGCGCTGCGCGAGAAGATGGGCACCCGAAAGTGCTCCAAAGTGGGTCATTGTGGGTCAGAATCGGAAGTGGCAGCGCGCCCGCTGCGGGGTCCGCTATTCACATGTCAATGAGCGCTTCCAATGACTTTCGGCGCTGCGCCAAATCGCGCTTTTCCGCGGCGCGCTGGCCCGCCGGAGAGCGCGCAACCCGGAGAATCGAAAGGCGTTCAAATGCGTCTTCGCGTCGCGGTTTTGTGATCGAAATCGCGCAGGACCCTGCGCCACGCACGCGCTTGGGTCACTTCTCTTCCGACGCCTTCTCCAGCAGCGTCGGATACGGGTCAATGCCCGAAGTCACCGGCATGATGCGCAGCGAGTTGATCCTGACCGGCTCTTTCGGCCGGCCGGTGGAGGCATCCGCGATTTCTCCGGAGCCGATCTTCTGCAGCGTCTCGTCACCCGAGATGAGCTGCGCGAACGCCGTGTACTTTCGGTCGAGCCGCTCGGTCTTGTCGTGGTTCAGGCAGATGAAGAACTGGCTGCCGGCGGAGTTGGCGAATTCGGGCCGGGGCATGGCGCCCTGGGACTCCATCGGGTCATTTTCCCGCGCCATCGAGAGCACGCCGCGCAGGTGAAGCCTGCCGTTGAACTCCGCGCCGATTTCGTAGCCCGGGCCGCCGGAATTGTCGGCCAGCGGGTCGCCGCTCTGCACGATGAAATCGGGCACCACCCGGTGAAAGAGCAGGCCGTCGTAGAAGCCGCCGTTGGCGAGGCTGATGAAGTTGGCCACCGTGTTCGGTGCGACGTCGTAGTAGAAGGCGGCCGTCATTTCCCCTGCGGTCGTGTCGAACTTCGCGACACAGAGCGGATCGACGCGGATGACAATCGCGCCGGCAGGCGCACCGGGACGTTTATCGCCGCGCAGCTCGATCACCAGTGGCGTCCCGACGAAGTCGGCGGTTGTCTTGCCGGGTGGGACGGCGTAAAGGACATACGTTCCCAGACGCATCGCGGGGAACATCGCGCGGATGTCGACCGTTTTGCCGGGCTCGACATCCGTCGGCACATCGGTGTTGATTCGCCGACCCTGGAAGTCGGAAAGCACCAGCGTCACCGTCTGCTGCGCGTCCACTTTGACGTTGAGCGGTTCGGACGGCGCGTACCAGTTTTTCGAAGGCATCAACACGGAAAAGAGCGCGGCGATCAGCGGGATCAGTTGCATCCACTCACTTTGAGCGAATCGGGCCGGCGAATCAACCCGTCAACGATTGCCGACGGTGTAATGCTTGAGCGAGATGAAATGTCACCCAGAGGTACGCCGAAGGGTCTAGATTTAACCGCCGGTACGCGTCCCCCGGTACTCCGCCTAGATGCTTCGGAGTACCTCAGCATGACAACTTATTTCAGGGGTGATATTCACGGCTTGGCTTCGTACAGCGAAGTCGTCTCGGTGAGCGGCACTTCTTCCGACGTAATCTCGCGAAAGCCGGCGGCGCGCATGGCGCGCTGCGCCTCTTCGGTGGCCATGAAGGTCTTCCAGATGAACCCGGTTCGCGCGTTCTCGGCCATGATCACGCTCGGGCCGACGTCGATGCCGATGACGTCCCGGTTGTACCAATTGTCCTTCGGGTTCATCGCGTCGACGAAGCCGTACTTCTTCCACCCTTTTTCGCCGAATCGTTCTTTGAGCGATCGAAGGACCTCGATGCAGAGCTTGGGCTCGAACGCGAGGCTGCCTGCCGCCGCGGCGGGGACGACGCTGCCGTCGATCGGGCCATCGGCCGGCGGTCCGCCCCAGGCGGTGTAACCTTCCTTGAAATCAGATGCGGTCAGGCCCCAGTACGCCGAGTTGTATTGCGGGAACTGCCTGGACATCTCCTCGATCATCCAGTGTCGCTGGGCGATCGTCGCGAGCTGTGAATTGCGGTAGTAGTTGGCGAAGTCATCCCGCATGCCGCGCAGGTCGAACCAGCACTGCGGATACTGGTGCGTGAAGAGCGGCGGACACTGCAGAAACGTGAGGCCGTAATGCGTCTGCACCGGCCGACGCGGCCACGCCTTCCAGACTTCCGGCACGAGCGGGTGCGTCTTCGATCCCATGCCGAGCAGGACGATCAGCGGCGCGCCTTCGCTGTAGTGGTCCCAGCGGGCATCGATGAAGCCGCTCTCGGGCTTCCACCCCATCTGGAGCGTGCCGTCCTTGTTCATCAGCCACGGCCAGTCGACGCGTTCGTAGATCTGCGTGCACGCGGCCGCGAGATCGGTGTTCGGGAATCGCTGGCGGACGGTGAGCACGCCGGCCATCAGAATCGCGGTATCGATGTTGGACACTTCGCAGTTCCACATGCGTTTCCCGGTGCGCATGTTGAGGAAGTGATAGAAGTGCCCGCGTTCCTGAGGGGCCTTGTCGCGCAGGAAGGTGACGACTTTGAGCGCACGGTCATACACCTGCTGGCGCGGCACCCACCCGCGCTCTTCGCCGATCACCAGACACGTCAGGCCGAAGCCGACGGAGGCGATGCTCGCCACATCGTTCTCGAGTCCGCCATCCGCGTGCGCACGGTCCGGCATCAGGCCGGTGACGGGATCCGCCTCGTCGAGGAAGTATTGGATGCCGCGTTGTTCGAACTCGTCGAGAAAGGCGTGGTCTTCCGGCGTAAAGACTTTCTCGCCGGGGACGCTCGATCGGTCCGCGAATCCGAGACTGAGGCTCGCCTGAGCAACGGCATTCGAGTCGGCGCGTGCTGACGGACTGAGAGCGACAGTCATCGTAACAGCCGCAGACAATGCCGATCGGACGAGGCTACCGGCACCGCAAAAGTGACGCTGAAACATTCGCGCTCCGTGTCGAGTCGCTTACTTGGGAATCGGCACACAGATGTTGCGCAGCTTCATGTCTGTAGAGTCATTCATGGCGCGGCCCTTCTTGAAATTGAAGGACTCAACGTGTCCATCCATCATCAGCGCGTTGAGCTTTGAATTGCCCATGTGCCGGAACCGAAGGTTGGCAACGTTGGACAGCCCGTCGGCGTTGACAATGGGCTGGTTGCCGGGGTCGGCGGTCGGTGTCATATCGACCGGCGTGTCGGCGTTGCGCGGCGGGCTCGTGCGATCGAAATCGGCAACCATCAACGTACCGCCGGCCGGCCCGTTCATTGCGTATTTGTCGATGCATACGCCGGTCGCATACGCGCCGTAGCTGGCATTCCGGATCGTACCGTCAAAAACGCCCACCATCTCTGCGGGCTTGGTGACCTTGTTGATCCGGTAAGGCAAAAGCATCTTGTTGGCGACTCGCTGCGTCACATAGGTGTAGAGACTGGATGAACGCAGATCGGGAAACAGGATCGGGTGTGCCGAGTAATGCGTCAACCGCGCTTCGGCCGTCACAACGACATCTACTTCCGGGCACGAGAAGATGGCTCGTGCACCCATGTTCCCGGAGCCGGCGGTCATGTATTGCGAATTGCTGGCTCTCGAGGTCATCACGCTCAAGAGCAGCGTCGACCAATCTTCTTCCGGGCCGACATACTTCGTCTTGGCGTCACCAAGTGTAACAGGCGATCCCGAGAGCCCTTCGGGGACATAGCCGTAGGGAAGCGTGCCCTTGTGAACATCTGCATACATGAACAACGCCTGGCCGAGCGAGCGCAGATTGGCCATACACTTGGTTTGGTTCGCGCTCTGCCGGGCCTTGTTCAGCGCCGGCAGCAGGATCGAGATCAGCAGCGCAATGATGCCGATGACCACGAGCAGTTCGACCAGCGTAAACGCGGGGTGGGCCCTGCGAGACGTGGATGGGAATGAGCTATTTAACATGTTTCCTCCGCGTTGAATCTTCAATCGCGTACAACCCGGCACTCACCTGTTCACCCAACCGATTTCGTTCACCCGCGACGTTGGCCGACAACGTCGCGTCGATCTTCCGAAATGAGGTCTCAAAAACCGTTGCTTCCCGCCTTGTGCGTCCGTCTTCCGCTGGACGAGTTCCGCACGACCAGTCGAACCTGGAGCCGATGACTGGTGGGCCGTTCATTCTGTGTGACCAGGTCGATCGCCCAGCGGGCGGCCATCTGGCCCATGAGTCGCATCGGGCACACGACGCTGGTTAATGATAGGTGCGCCGCCGTCTCGACATTGTCGTAGCCTGCCAGAGCGACATCGCCGGGCACGTTCACGCCGGCGCGCTGGAGTTCGCTCATCATGCCGATCGCCATCACGTCGTTGAAACAGAAGATGGCATCTGGCAAAGGATCGCGCATGTCCAGGCAGTTCCGCGCCGCCTGCTGGCCGCTTTCGAGCGTGAAAGCGCCGTTCCAGATCTGGCTGTCTTCCAAAGGCAGGCCGAGCGTGTTGAACGCCCGCCGACAGCCGATCAGGCGCTGCTCGGAATCGAAGTTGCCGATCGGCCCGGTGAGCAGGGAGATTTTGCGATGGCCCTGCTCGAAGAGGTGCTGGATCATCGCCTCGGCGCCGCCGACGTTGTCCATGCCGATGACCGGCAGGCTCGAGCCGTTGATTTCGCGATCGATCAGGATGATGGGGAGCGAATCGACGGCATCGGCACGGAGGTCGATGGTGTCGTCGAGGTTCAGGAGCACGAGCGAATCGACGCGGCCCTGCCGGAGAAGGCGGTTGACGAGATCCGGCCGACGGCGGCTCTTGCCGACGAACGAGGCGAGGACGTCGAAACCGCTTTCAGCGGCGACTTCGTCGATTCCGGCCAACACGTCGGCATAAAAGCCGCTGGCGATGGTCGGGAAGATGGCGCCGAGCGTCTGGGTGCGCGCGCCCGCCAGGGCGCGGGCGGCATGACTGGGTTCGTAGGAGAGCTGGTTGGCGGCTTCGATGACGCGTTTGCGTACTTCGTCGCTCACCCGCGCCCGCCCGCTGAAAACGCGAGAAACCGTCGCCGACGAGACGCCGGAGAGGCGGCTCACGTCGTACAACGTGGGCTGCGGCTTGCGCACGCGAACTTGTGTATCGAGATCGGGCATGACAGACAATTGGCGGCCTTGTAACCGCTTTCATTATCTGCCCGCATGCGAAGTCGTCAAGCAAATTGTCAATTTCCCCATCCTGCCAGATCGCGGCTCGCGCAA
This sequence comes from Phycisphaerae bacterium, assembly GCA_031411495.1. Lineage (GTDB taxonomy): Bacteria > Planctomycetota > Phycisphaerae > Tepidisphaerales > Tepidisphaeraceae > JANOBD01. Next base: position 23,857 of record JANOBD010000029.1, read on the forward strand.
CCTCTTCCCACAGATCATCTTACGATGATTCCGCGCGAAGATGGGTGGGCACCCGCGATCCTGGTGAAGAGAGAGCGATGGATATGCCGGCGCGAAACACTGCACCGGTTTTCACGAAAAGTGCTCCGCTTGGTTCGGCAGTCGTCTATTCGTACTGAATGCCATCCACGAAAAAGGTCGTCGGCTTTCCGTGCCCTTCAACCACCCAGACGAAAGGCGTCTTGATCCGCCGGAGGTCTTTTCCGATCAGGTCGAACTCGTACTTCGTCCAATCCTTGGCAAGCGTGAGCGTCTTGGCGTCGCCGGCGGTGTCTGGGAACTTCTTCTCTTTGCCGAGGATGCCAAACTTGAACTCGACCTTTTCGCCGCCCTCGCTCCCGCGCGCCCAGAATGTGAGTTTCTTCGCGCTCGTAAAGTCCAGGCCGCCCTTCTCGTCGCCCCAGTCATTCTCGGGCGACTGCCATACCACGCCGCCGAAATTGTCGGCCGAGTCGAACGTGCACTTCAGGCAAGTTGCACCGTCTTTGGGCGACTCCGTGCAGTCGGCATCCATCTTGATCGCATCGGTCTTTCCCATCCAGCCGGAGGGAACAAAGACCGGCTTGGCGCCTTCGCCGTAGAGTACGAACGGCAGCTTCGCGGCCGGGGCAAGTGTTTCGCGGGGTGTCACGGGCGCATCGCCGACGAGGAGTGGAACGTTCGCGGTCGCCGCGCCGTTGTGCGTGTCGCGCACGGTGACGAACAGCCGGTAGGCACCCGGTTTGGCTGGCATGACCACGGCCGCGCCGTTCGCGTCGCCGGACTGCACCGCGCCGGGGACGTCGTGAGGCATTTCTTCCGCGTCACCGCCGACGCCGTATCGAACGGCCTCGGTGAGCAGTTTCCACTCGACGGTGAGCGGATCATTTTCAGGATCGGCCGCCGCGAGCGTCGCTTTGACGGTCGCGCCCGGCGCGATTCGGTTCGCGTTGACCGCGATCTGTTCGATGGTTGGAACCCGATTCGCTGGCGGCTTGCCGGTCCACATTTCCTGAATGACGTCGACGGCGCCGGTGCGAGCGCCGTCGGCGAGAAACATTCCGAACCATGTGGCCGTCGCCTCCTGCTTGTTGCCCCAGAGGAAGACGAACGAGCCCAGACAGAGCTTGTTCTTCTCGCCGAGGATCGTCTTCTCATACGAAGTGCGATACATGCCGGCCTTCACCGTGCTGGTGGGTTCCTGGACGACGTTCCAGTCGTTTTTGGGAATCTCCCAGGTTCCGTGCGGGCCGAACTCGGTGATGATGTACGGCTTGTTCCCGCCGGCTTTTCGATAGCGGTCGGGGATGGACGGGCAGCCGGCGTAACTGTTGATTCCGAGGATGTCGACATCCGGGCAGTATTTCTGAAAGGCGGGCACCTTCTCGCCGCCGAGCTCGGCGACGACAGTCATCGTCGGATGGTTCGGGTCGAGTTCTTTGGCCACCCTGGCGATATCGTTGACGGCCTTCCAGATTTTGGGGTTGTCGCCCTTTTCCCCTTCCATCTCATTGCCGATCGCCCAGACCAGGATTGCGGGATCGTCCTTGTATTTCTGAATGGCGGCCTTCGCCTTTTCGAACTGCGATTGGACGAACGCCGGGTCGTCATAACTGAAGCCGTGGCGTTCGTGTTCGATCCAGATGCCGGCGACGACCTTCAGGCCATGTTCGCGGGCCTCTTTCAGCGATTGATCGAGTTGCTCGACGCCCCACGTGCGGATCGCGTTGCCGCCAATCTCTTTCAGAAACGAGCGCGACCGATCGCCGCCCGCACCCTGAATGAAGAAGGGCTGGCCGTCCACGGTCAGTCGGAACGCTCCCGGCGCGTCGGTTTTCACTTCGACTTTCGGGTTCGCGGCGCCGGCGCACATCGACAGCGCGCCGGTCAGGCAGAACACCAGTAACGGTGCGATCTTCATCGAGGTAGCTCCGGCAAAAATGCTTCCGTCGCCGACGCCGGACCAGCGGTCCGGCACCGGCCTGCGGAGGAGAAGGTGAGCGCGTCACTGCATCGGCGTGACGTAGATGTTCCGGGCGGTGATTTCGGCGTTGAGCCCGACCTTCAAGCGGCGCGACTCGGCGTGGCCGTCCGCGAAGACGAAGTTCGCGGAATCGTTTTTCTGGTGACGCCAGCGCATGTTCGCGATGCTCACGCCGTTGCTGTAGTTGCCGTCGGTGAAATCCTTGCCCGGCGCGAAGATCGGCTGGTCGAAGAAGTTCACGGTGCCGTCGTCGAGCATGAAGTGGCGCTTGTGCGCACCGCCGCCGGAGGTGTCATCGGTCCCGAAGAACAGCGCATTGGTGTCCATGTTGCGCGCCACGGGCTGCGCGTTGCCGTTCCCGTTGGCCGAAAGATCCTGGATGGCGTCGAAGATGACGATGATCTCGGCCGATCGCTTGATCTTTCCAACCCGATACGTCGGAAGGAATCGCGTCGAGGTGGTCCCGAACGACATGTCCTTGTCTTCGAGCATCGGCATCACGCGCGGATGACACGCATAGTGCAGGACCCGCAGCGAAGTGCTCTGCTTGTCGACCGCCGAGGGGCAGGCAAAGAGCTGCTGACCGCCGAGCCCGACCGTCGGAATCACCTCGCCGTAGGTGACGCCTCCACTGCTCTTGGCCAGGACGGTGCCGAGCAGGAGCGTTTGCCAGTCGCTGGTCTGATCGATCGCCGGTGCAAAGTTCAGGGTGCCGTCCTTCGTGCCGTCGAAAAAGCCGTACGGATAGCCGCCCTTGTTCTGATTCGTATAGATCATCAGTGCCTGGCCGATGGAGCGCAGGTTGGCCAGACATTTCACGGTGTTGGCCTGACTGCGTGCGCGGTTAAGCGCGGGCAACAAAATGGAGATCAGGACGGCGATGATCCCGATCACCACGAGCAACTCGACGAGCGTAAATCCGCGCTTCATGTGTGTCCTCCGCAATTGACATTTCGAACCGAAAGGCCCTGTCGCGCCGTCAGGCACGACACGTCTGTCGAAATCGGGTTAGCGACTGCGACGATCCATCGTCGGGCCGGACGTGCCGGTTCCGACGTGATCGATGCTTTCGCGTCGCAGGCGATGCATTCAATCCTCCGCAGGATTGAAACGAAGTCTGACCGCTTCGGGAACGAACGATCGGGACAACCGTCGTTCATCGCGAGAGCCGGCTCTAATCTCAATGGATCACAACGTTTGTTCCGGTCGACGGCGAACGTGTCCGCGCTCTCCCTCGCGGACGCATTGGCAATCTCGTTGTCATTTGCGTGGAGGAGACGTCGATTCATGAAGTTCGAATCGCGTCGGCAACACGTGACGTTGGATTTCCGCTTCTCTTCTCTGTTCGATCATCTGATGCAGTACTTCAAACGCTTCCCTGCCCACCACTCGCGCATCCTGCACGACCGCGGTCATCTGCGGCTGCGTGATATAGCGCAATTCGCCGTCGTCGAACCCGACGATTGAAAGATCGTCAGGCACCTTGATGCCGAATCGACTGGCCTCGTTGATCGCACCGACCGCGGTAAACGGGTCGCCGATATAGAGCGCGGTGGGCGGTTCGCGCGTGGTTCGAAGCTTGCGGATGAGCTGTGTTCCACCATCGAGATTCGCGTATTCGCGGTATACGAGCCGCTCGTCGAATTCCATCCCGGCGGCCGAGAGTGCGTCGCGATATCCCTCGAGCCGATCAAGATGATCCGAGTCGTCCACGAGATTGATGCACACGCCGACGCGCTTGTGGCCCAGCGAAATCAGATGTTCAACCGCCTGGGCGCTGGTCTTGCGCGATTCGCAGTGGATCGAGCTGATGTTCAGATTGTCAAAGCGATCCCCGATAACGACAGCTGGAAATCCCTCGCTGGCAATGACTTCGACGAGCTGGCGCGTACGATGTTCCGTGCGGATCACGACGCCGCGAACGCTCTTGCGATGGAAGAGCTGCGTGAACGATTCGCCGGGCAAGAGGGCCCGCGCGGTGTTCAGGATCATGAGGTCAAATCCCAGATCATCCATGCGATCGGCCATGCCCTGCATGACGGCCGCGTCGTACGGGGATCCGAGCGACGATGCGCCGGTGTAAAGGAAAGCGATATTGGTTGTGGAGCGTTTTCCGACCGCGGGGGTGTAACCCGAGCGGTTGACGGCCGCGAGGACGCGGGCGCGGACCTCGGCGGCAACCGTCGGATGGTTGTTGATCGCGCGGGAAACCGTCGCCGGTGAAACACCAAGAGTTCGAGCTATTTCGCGGACTGAAGACATTGATTGCACCGTTACTGAAACTGTTTCACGAAATGTAACGCGCTTGTGGCGTATGTCAACTACTTTTTGCCAGGGAGTGCGACGGCACTGTTTCCGGGCGTATTTGCCGGTAGATACGGTTCGTTACAGGACAAAAAGGTGCCCGTACGCAACATTCCAAAGATTTTGTTGCAGCAACTGTTTCACCGTGGTAGCCTTCCATGCCGCAAAGCGCGCGAGGAGTCTCTACATGCCGTTCTTCATCCACCGACGTGATCCCCTTCGTCGTCTCGGCATGGCTGCCGCGATGATGGCGGCACTCGCGTTCACGCCCACCGCCAATGCCGATCCGGCGGGCTGGGCGCTCAACTGGGCCGACGATTTCAACGGCACCTCCCTCGATACCGTCCGCTGGGAAGCGCTCAACCGCCGCGACAGCTTCAACAACGAAAAACAATACTACCTGCCGAGCCAGGTCTCCGTTTCGGGCGGCAAGATGCGCATCACGGCGACCAATCAACCGCTGGATGGAAAAGCGTATCGATCCGGACTGATCCGCACATGGGCCGAACAAGCCTATGGTCGCTGGGAGGTGCGTGCCTCGCTCCCTTCGACCCAAGGCATGTGGCCGGCCATCTGGATTCTGCCGCGCAACGTCGCGTGGCCCGTCGGCGGCGAAATCGACATCATGGAAAACCGTGGCAGCGCGCCGACCATCGTCGGATCCGCCTATCACTATGGCGCCTCGGTCGCCGCCCACCAATATGTGTCGAAGGACTTCTCCTACAGTGTGAACAACAGCCCCGTCTCGTTCCAAGGCTCGATGCACACCTATGCCGTCGATTGGGACCCGTCGCGTATCCGCTACTCGATCGACGGCGTCCCGAGCTTCACCTTTTATCAGGGCACTGCGCCGATCTCTTCGTCGCCGATGTCGCTGATCCTCAACCTCGCCGTCGGAGGTGACTTTGGCGGCGACCCGAACGCCACGACGGTCTTTCCACAGTACTTTGATGTCGATTCGGTCAAGGTCTACAACCGAAACAGCACCACGCGCGGCCTCGCCAACAGCGGCTTCGAAACGGTCGCCGGCGATCTCCTCACCGATTGGGATGAGTACAGCAACGTCACCAACGTAAGGGTCGACTCCGTTCCCGCCAACGCGCGGACGGGCGCGAACGCGGTTCAGATGTTCGGCCGATTCAATGGTGCGGCTTCGAACAACTCCGGGCTGTACCAGGAAGTTCCGACCACGGCCGGCGAGGTCTGGCAGGTTGGCACGTTCGCGCGCAATCGGCCCGGCGACGCGCTTGCCGGAAGCAACACCGCGTCGATCAAGATCGAGTTTCTCAATGCCGGCGGCAGCGTGATCGACGCCGCCCTGCTCACCGTCGCGGATGCGACTTCGCCGACCGCGTATCGCGAAGCGGTTCTGCGCCGCACGGCGCCGGCAGGAGCGGTCTTCGCGCGGGCCGTGCTCGAGATGGTCCAGCGGAACAACGCCGGCGGCGCGGTGAACTTCGATGACGCGTCGATCCGCCGATCCGCCGCGGGTTCGATACCCGGCGACATCAACCTGGATGGAACGCGCAACTCGCTCGATCTCGACGCGCTGATGCACAGCCTCGCGTTGGTGAACTCGGCTTTCGATTTCAACGGCGATCTGAATGTGAACCAGTCGGATGTGGATTCCATACTCGCAAGCGCGTTCGGAACCACACGCGGCGATATCAATCTCGACCACTCTGTCAACTTCGACGACCTGCTGACGCTCGCGCAGAATTACGACCGCGTCGGCACCGGGACGTGGGCCGTCGGCGATCTCAACGGGGACAGCAAGGTCAACTTTGACGACCTGCTCCTGCTCGCCCAGCACTACGACGCGGGGGCGCTGAACGCGCCGAGCGGCGGCATCGTGCTGCCAAGCGATGTGGTTCAAGACTGGAAACTTGCACAGGCATTGGCTCCCGAACCGTCCGGCGCGTTGCCGTTGGCGGTTGTGGTGGCCGCACTTTCGAAACGCCGGGCGCATCATGCGGAGGCGCCCTGAACTTTGAGACGCGGAAGAAACAAAGAAACACTGAGGAGGATCGTATGAATCGTCATTTTGCTCATGCAGCCCTTGCGATCGCCGTATTTGGATCGGCATCACTGACTCACGCGGTCAGCATGACCGTCGATCCCGCGGCGCAGTGGCTGGGATACATGAACGTCTTCAATCTTGATTCGGCGGGCGGCGCGTTTCAATTTGGAAGCCCGTGGGGTCTGGGCGACCTTCCGGCAACGTTTGACGGCGCGACGCTTACGCTTGCTCCGAACTCCATCGGAGACCCGAACGAATACTGGTACACCCCCAGCGGCGGCCCCGGCTCCACCGGCAACAAGAAGATGGACGCCGTCTTCTACGTCGAAAACAGTGATACCTTCGTCGGCCAGACCGTGAACTTCACGGGCACCGTTCTCTCGAACTCGCTGACCTCGGCTCACCAGACCTATGCGTTCATTCGCGATTTCGCGCCCAACTATTCGTCGTTCGTCGAGACACACGTCCTCGCGACTCCCGGCGCGTTTGACCTCACGCTCGTGACCGTCCCCGAAGCCGGCAGGCACGTGCAGTACGGATTTGAAACGCTTGGCGCCTGCGTCTGGATCACCGATGTCGCCCCGTACGGCCAGGTGAAGGTCACCGCCAGTACGCCTCACCTGCTCGGCGATTTTGACATCGACGGCGATCGCGACGCGCACGATATCGATCTGCTCTTCAGCGCGACGCCGGGTGCGATTCCGCCCGCGAATGCGATCTATGACGTCAACGCCGACGGACAGGTGAAGAACACGGTCAACACCGCGGGAAGCGACGCGGACTATTGGGTACGCACGATCAAGGCGACCGAATACGGCGACTCAAACCTGGATGGGAAGGTCGATTTTGACGACCTCCTCACGCTCGCCCAGAACTACAACACCAACGGCACGCCAAGCTGGGCGGCCGGCAACTTCAACGGCGACGTCGGCGTCAATTTTGACGATCTGCTGACGCTCGCCCAGCACTACCGCTTCGGCGTGCTCCTCGACAACTCGGCGCTCGCCGACGCGGGTGGCAGCACGTTTGTATCGGATCTGGCGCTCGCACGATCGATGGTCCCGGAGCCCACATCGCTTGCTCTAGGGACATTGGCGTTCGCCATGGGACGGCGCCGTCGGAGTTAACGGACCCGCGACAGGTCGTCGCATGAGGAATTGGCGTTTGCCATCAACCAGAGACAGTGAAACAGTATTTCGGAGGAACAATGCGAAAAATCGGAATGAACACGTCAATCATGATTGCGGCTGTACTTGCCGTCGGGTCGGGGCTTGCGCACGCGCAGCTCATCAACGGCGACTTTGAATCCAGTGATCCCGGTTACGGCGCGGCGGGTTGGGGCTGCTTTAACGCCGCCTACACCTCGACCGAATACGCACGTGGCGGGAGCACGAAATCGTTCAAGATCTACGGCCCGTTCTTCCAGTACGGCGGCGCCGGCGGCACGCAGTCGCTGCCTGCCGTCGCCGGGACGAGTTACACGCTTGAGGGATACGCGCTGAGCCCGGCCAACGACTTTCTCACCGGGAACAACTTCGCGACGCTGAAGCTCGAGTTCCTTAACGCAAGCAACGCGGTTATCAGCTCAACGGAATCGGTGTTTGACCACACCAGACCCCCCGACGTCTGGAATCTGCTTTCGACGACCGCGGTCGCCCCGGCGGGTACGACTTCCATGACGGCAGTCATTGTCCACGTGCAGATGAACAACCCGGTCTCCGGCGGCGCTGCCTTCTTTGATGATGTCTCGCTCGGCCAGAGCATCGTCGTGCCGAACCCGACCTGGGTTACCGACGCCGATGCCGATTACCTTACCGCCAGCAACTGGGCCGCCGGCGGCGCGCCAAACGGCGTTGGTGCGACGGCTAACTTCAAGGGCGCCATCACGGCCCCGCGAACCATCTCAATCAACGGCCCGGTGACTCTGACAACCATCAACTTCGACAACCTCAACCGCTACACCCTCGCGGGCAGCGGCTCGCTCGCCACGGGCGCTTCGACCGGCAATGCGATGATCAGTGTTGTCAAAGGCAGCCATACGATCGCCACCCAGTTCCTGGTCAACGCGACGACCGACGCGGTAATCGCCTCGGGCTCGACGCTCTCGATCACCGGTCCGACCGTTATTCCCAACGGCGCGTTCCTGAACGCCGCCGGCGCCGGAACGCTTCGCATCGCATCGGCGGTCGACAGCTACGGCGGAACCCCGACGCTGCAGGCCAATGGCGGCAAGCTCGTGCTCGATGCCGATGTGACGGCAGTCAATCTCGTTTCGACCTCCGGCAGCGTCGACGTGAATACCTCGCAGCATCTCACCACCCTGAGCGTTGCGGGCGGCGCGCGGATGAAGATCACCGACAAACCCGCGCTTTCCACGATCTCCACCTACCAGGTCACACTGGCGACGGGTGGAACGCTGGATATTGGCGACAACGCCGTCATCCTCAACTACGACACGGTCAGCCCGATGCCGGAGCTGTCCGCGGCGCTCGCAGCCGGCGCGGCCGGCAACTTCGCAGGCACCGGGCTCATCAGCTCGAACATTCCGACCAACGCCAAGCTGGGCATCGGTATCGTCGAAAACTCCTCGCTGCCGGTATCGACGACCTACCTCGGCGAGCCGACCGATGACACCACCCTGCTCATCCGCACCACTCTCAAGGGTGACTGCGACCTGAACGGATTGGTAAACTTCGACGACCTGCTGCGTCTGGCCCAGAGCTACGGCGGCAGCGGTAAGACCTGGGTCAACGGCGATTCCAACTACAACGGGCTCGTCAATTTCGACGACCTGCTGTCGCTCGCTCAGAACTACGGGCTGAGCGTGCTGCAGGATGCGGGCTCGATCACGGGCGCGGGCAGCGCTTTCTCGAGTGACATGCGGTTGCTCCAGGCGCTGCTTCCCGAGCCGACATCGCTCACCGCGCTCGCCGGAACGATGTTCGTGTTGCGTCGTCGCCGCTGATCGGTTGGTTTAAGCTTTGACTGAAGGGATCGGCTCTCGATGCCGCCGTCGGCGCGCTCGAGAGCCGATTCTGTTTACATTCAACTGGCTCGCGCCCGACACCATGCCGCCGAAGTTGAAGGCATTGCGCACGCGCGTGCGCCAGTCGCGGCAGCGATCACGATGAGCCAATCACGCTTGCGCCGGCACTGCGTCTCGCGTCTCCCGTGTCGGACCCAGGTCAAGTTACGCTCCGCCGCGTCTGCTGCGGCGCGTGAGAACGGCAGCGAGAAGAATGCAGCCGGAGACCGGTTCGGGCACCAGCGCACGCGCGAGCTCCCAATCGTGCCTGAAATCCGAATCGAGCCCCGGGGCCAGGTGCGAAAGGAACCCCGCATCGTAGTTCTGCGCGACCAGCAGGAGATCCGCGAAATCGACGACGCCGTCATAGTTGCCGTCGCCTTCAGACCAGACGTGAGCGGTTCCCGGAGATTCGTAGCTCTGCGCCAGGCGAAGCAGATCGTCGAAGTTCACCGTGCCATCCAGATTGGCGTCGCCGAGCAGCGTCACACGGAACAGCACCGCCGTCGCATCGACGCCAACGCCGCCGAAGCTCGCGAGGTTCATGCCCGCCGCCTCGGCATACCCGATCCCGAGCGCGGGTGCGCCGACGAGCATCGCGCTGTTGATACCCGATGCGCCATTCCATGCGCCCGACCCGCGGGCGGCGACGATCGCTCCGCGAATCGAAGCCAGCGGGCTCGCCGAGCTTTCGCCGTAATCGACAACCCAGGCCGTACCCGTGATATCGAGCGAGCCTGTGGTTCCGACCGCGAGCGAACGGGTGAGGCTCGTTCCTGAAGTGGTCCGAAGCGTACCGTCGTTGATGGCCATCGAGGCGAACTGGACGCTTTTCAGATTGAATGTGCCGGCACCACTTTTCACGAGCGACAGATTGTTCGTCGCTGGCGTCAGGTCGCCGGTGATGGAAAACACCGCGCTCGCATCGACGCGCACGGTCAGCGAGTCGTTCGCGATTACGTTCGTTGACACAGTGTGCGCGCCCTGCAGAACATTAATCCGTGCATCGTTGGCGCCGTTCACATCGAGCGTGATCGGGCCGGTGCCGCCGATCGTGTAGGTCGCTGCGCTGATGAAGTTCATCTGGCCGACGGTAACTGGTGAATCGACCGTAAGCGTTCGCGCCGCGCCGGCGGCTCCGAAGTGCGCCGTCGTACCGATCGCGTTGAGGAGTGTGCCCGTCCAGTGCGAGCCGGTATTCCAGCTGCCCGAGTCGGTCGGCTTCCAGAAGAACCAATCCGGCGGAGCCGCGAGCGAAACTGCGTACTGCGATGTTCCCTTCGCGAGATTCATCGCGAAGGTCTGCCCGCCGAGGTTGTAGTCGCCGTAGTAGCCGTTGAAGCTGATCGAGCCGTCCGCGCCGACCGTGGGCGTGACGTGGGTGGTCCAGCCGTTGGCGGTGTTGCCGTCCCAGTCGGCGATGCCGAGCTGGTCCTGCCACTTCTTTCCGGCATCGGTCAGGGTCCAGGTGTTGAAGTCGGCGGTGTTGACCGTGTAGAGCGCCGCCTGCGGCGCGAAGAGCGTCGTCGCGCCGGTGCCGCTCTCCTGGTGGAATCCCCACATCATGAAGCCGGTGGTATCGGCATTGCCGTAGGTGAGCCGGAGCATCTCGCCGAGGATGGTCGCGCCGTCTGCGGTCGTCAGGCTCGATTGCACGCCGAACTCGGTGAGCGCGATCGGCAGACCCTGGACGGCGAGGTTCTGGATGTTCGCCACCACCTTGTTGGCGCTGTGCGTGCCCGGCGAGGGATAATACTGCGAGCCGATGCCCTGCACGACATCGCCGTACCCCGCGGCGATGCCGGCATTGCGAACCGCCTCGACGTTCTGCACGAAGTAATTCGCGTACGAGCCATCGTCCAGAACGTTGTACTCGTTCATGAACACTCTGGCGGTTGCGCCGGAGGAGGCGATCGCCGCCTTGGTTTCGCGATAGATGTCGGCCACGCCGGTCGCGCCGTAGACGTTCCAGTAGTTGTGCCGAAGATCGGTCGGCGTGGAGGGCGCGCCGGCGCCGGTGTGGTAGCTCTCGTTGTAGACGTCGAGCTCGACGTACTTCTTCGCGCGGTCGGTGCTCACGCCGGTGCCGACGTAGTAGGCGATCCGTTCGGTGATCTCGGTTCGCAGGTCCGCCTTCGCGGTCGCGTCGCCGAGGTACGCCTTGTCGAGCAGGCCGTTGCTCGGCGCGGCGTTGTTGTTCAAGACCCAGGAAGGCTGCTGGCCATTGTTCGAGTTGTCGCCCCAGATCAGGTTGTGCATGCGGGTGCGCAGGTTGTTGTTCTGCGCAAAGGTGAGCATCTGGTCGACGGCGGTCATCGTATTCACATCGCGCGTCGCCTCGTTGTATGCCCACTTGCCGGCATTTTCGGGGACGATCGCGTTGAAGTTCTGTTTCAATCGCGCCTGGTACTGCGTCTGCAACGTGGTTGAACCCGATCCGAGATAGTTGTTGACGCCGGTCGAACTGGTTCCGGGGACGGCCGTTCCGAAGTTGAACGCGTTGCGGGCGAGATCGACATGAATCGATTGTCCGCCCAGCAGTCGAATGCCGCCGGGGCCGGTGAGATTGACGGTCGCATTCCCTCGCCGGTAATTGGCGATGTACGTGTCGGACGCCGCCAGCGCGTTCGCGTTGGTGGACGCGTTCGAAACCGTCGCGCCGGTCACTTTCAGGTTGCGCAGCGTCAACGCGCGCAAAGCATCGGTCGGCGTGTCGTTGTTGTATTCCAGGCGGACGAAATGCGTCCCCGCCGGCAATGAGAGCGAACTCGAATAGGTGCCGAAGCTCGAGCCGACGTCAAATCCGATTTTCGAATCGTCCACCACCAGGTTCATGTGCGGGCTCGACACGCCAGATGCCTGCATGTCGAACGACACGGCGCCGGGTGCCGCGAGCGTGATGTATGTCCCCAGGTAGCCGTTGCTGCTGAGGACGACATCGGTCCCGGAGAGCGAGCCGGTCGATCGCAGGGCAAGCGCCGAGCCCGTCACGGTCGTCTGAGCGCTCGCGGCGGTCGAGCTGCACGCGAACGCGAGCAACATCATCCGACGCAATCTGTCCGGCAGTCGCTGGTTCATGGTTTTCCCGGTGTCGAGTTCGAAGCGTAGAAAGCGAGCCGCCCACCGATCAGGAAGGCGGCTCGCGAAATCCGGCAGGCGGCTTACGCGTGATCAGCCGCGACGGCGGCGGAGGGTAGCCGTCGATGCGAGGATGAGCATTCCTGCCGTTGTCGGTTCCGGTACGAGCGAAAGCGCGGTTGCCCAGTCCGCGGCGAACTGCGCGCTCGTGTCGCCGAGGAGCGCCGGCGCGCTGTTGCCGTAGTTCTGCGCCAGGCCGAGCAGATCGTCGAAGTTCACGACGCCGTCGTAGGTGTTGTCGCCGTCGATCCAGCTCTTGCCGGTGCCGTTGTAGTTCTGGGCGAGCTTGAGGAGGTCGTCAAACGTCACGCTCCCGTTCAGGTCCGAATCGCCGCGAAGCGTGACGCGGAACACGACGGTCGTATCGTCGATGGTCACGGTCGGATAGCCGGGCATCGGCCCGGTACCGACGATGCCGAGCGCCGACGCCTCGGCAAAAGCGACGCCGTACTTGCCGTCCGCAGCGGCGAGCGAACTGGTGATCCCGTTGCCCGTCCAGGTTCCGCCGTTGCGGCCTGAGGCGATCAGCGTCTGGATATCGGCGATGGGTGACGAGCCGGTGTAGTCAATTGCCCAGGCCCCACCCGTCAGGTCGAGTTTGCTGGTGGGCGCGGCGGCGCCGCCTCCAAACGTGAGGGTGTTGACCCGAGAGACGCCGCCACTGGTTCGAAGCGTTCCGCCGTAGATGCGGACTTGTGGTACGCCGTTGATGCTGCGGAAGCCGAGCGTTCCGCCGCCGAGCTTGCTGACGTGTAGGACGAGATTGGCGTTGACCTGCGTGTTGTTGGTGCGTTCGGTGATGAGCGTGGTGGCCGTGTTCAGATCGCCGGTGAAGATGACACTCGATCCGGAATTAACGTTCGAGCTCAGTCGATCTTTGACGATCACGCCGGCGTTGATCAGGTGGGATCCGGATCGGGAGGCGATTGCGACCGAACCGTTGGGGCCTTTGAGCGAGTCGAGTGTGATGGTGTTCGTGCCGGTATTGGTGATGGTCGTACCGGTGCCGGCGGGGCCCGACGAGTTGAAGTTCAGGTTGCCGACGGTGACGTTCGCGTTCAGCGACACGGTGTTGTTGCCGGCGGTGAAGAAGTTGGCGATCGCGCTCTGGCCGTTGGGTGCGGTGGCGGCCGCGCCGTTGGGGCCGGGCGCCCAATTGGTGTTGGTCGTCCAGCTTCCGCCGCTCGGGCCGGTGTAGTTGACGACGTTGTCGTTGATTTCGAACGCGTTCAATACGGGATAGTCGAGCTGGAATCGCTGCGGGTCGGCCGGGCTGCCGGGGCCGTACGCGCCGCCCCCCATGCTCTGTTCGCGGCCCACCGCCTGCTCGTTGATCATCAGCTGACCGTTCGCATCGGTGAAGACGGTAATCGTCGTCGCCCAGGTGTAGTTATCGAGTGCATTGCTCGGCGCGGTATCCGGATTGGAGGTGACGGGGTTTGTCGGCGTCAGCGGATAGGAGCCGCCCGAGGAGGGCCGCACGAACTGATAGCTGTCGGTGTTGCTGCCCAGCCCGCCGCTCGTCGCGTCGGTGAAGTGCATGGTGCTGTTTCCATACACGGCGGGATTGATCGTGGTTTCGTTGTTTCCCGCGGCGTCGTAGAGTTTCACATAGCTGTAAAGCGTGACGTTGTAAGGCGTATTCGGGGCCAGGGTCGCGCCGGTAGTGTCGTCGACCGACAATGTGAGCGTCGGCGTGGTGCCGCTATTTGCGAGTGGCGGGGCAACCACAACGTAATCGCGATAGAGTTCCTGATAGTAGTAAGGCGTACTCGCGGTGACGCTGGGAACCATACCCTGCTGTTCGGCGGAGTTAATCAACTCTCCCGTATTCGCCTGGATATACGCGTGCAGGTTGGGACGGTTGGTGCTGGTGTAATCGTATCGGTTGAGGCGGGGGTCTTCGGTGATTTCGCCGGTGCCTGCATCGATGACCTGTCCGCCGTTGATCAGCCAGGCTTCGAACGCCGGAGTCGAGTTCGGCCCGATGCTGCCGTCGGCGTTGCCGCCGAGGGTACCGCCTTCTGGAGGATAGCTATATCCCGCCGTCGCATTGCCGCCGTTGACATTGATATTGTTGTTATTGAGGTTATCGCTTTTGAAATCGACGCGCAGCAATTGGCCGGCATACGACGTCGTGGTAAGTGCCGCCACCGACATCAATGCCGCTCGTGTTAATGCCGCCTGGACATTACGACGCTGAAACATGAAATGGCCCTCCGCCTGAGTGAAGCAATCGCCTCGGTTGCCGCCTCGCACCGAGGTAAACGTTTACTCACCATATCCGTACTCCTAGGGTCGTCAAGATGAAATCAAACGTGTTCACGACAATCAACACCGATTGCCATTGCGAAGCGGAGACGGAGTTCTGTGCCAACGGCTGCGCGGGTTCTGGCGATGGGGCGCGCGCCTTCGAGTTCGAAGCAATGCGAGCCTTCGCGGGCTCGTTGGCTCTCAACGTGCAGTCGATATCGAATAGGAACGAAGCAGCGCCGGAGACTCGCCGACGGCACGTCATCCGGGGCACGATTCGAATCCTTTACAGTCGCTTGGTCCCGACCGGCAGGACCTCATCCGTTGCCGCGGCGGCGGCGTGCGAGCATGCTCAGGGCGGCGACGCTCAGCATGCTCGTAGGTTCCGGAACAACGGCGGCATAGATTGCGAAAATGCCGTCGCGGGTGCCGCCGGCGACGTTGTTGCGGCCGATCGGACTCGTGGGGCACCGAATTCGGCCCCATTGGCGAAAACGGAAATTAGGATTGACACCCCGATGCGCTGCATTATGCTTGCGTAAACGTTTACCTAACGTTTTCTGCCCGCTTGGCGGAGGGCAGAGTTTGGATGATTTTCACCCCTGCGAGGAAGCAATCCATGCGTCCTGAACCCAAATCCCCCTCCCGGCTTGGATTCACTCTTGTCGAGTTGCTGGTCGTCATCGGAATCATTGCCGTTCTGATTTCGATTCTTCTCCCGGCACTAAATCGGGCACGGGCACAGGCGGCATCCGTTCAGTGCCAATCCAATCTCAAGCAGATCGGGCTTGCCGTCCGCCTCTATGCCGGGATGAACCGGGACGGGCTTCCGTTCGGCTTCTGGGGCGGACAACGCCTCGATGGCGTCGACAACAGCCCCGCGTCCAACGCCAGCCGAGCGACTCACTGGGTGCTGCTTCTCCAGAATGCAATGAATAATAAGTCGGGCGGAAACTGGAATGAAGCGACCAGCAGCAAAGCCAATACGTCCTCGCTGCGCGAACTGTTCCTGTGCCCGGACGGTCCCCAGGATCATGCGAAGGCCGACAACAATTCCGGCGTCACCTACTACGAGTGTCATCCGGTTCTGATGCCATTCCTCTACCCCAACGGGAGCGCCTTCGAGTTCTACGGCACCGGCCGCTGCTACAAGCTCTCACAATTGAAGCGCTCGTCGGAGGTCGCCTTGATATGGGATGCGTCGGTCTACTATGACGGCCCCAACGGCGTGTGGAAACCCGTGAACGAAGTCCCCGTCGGTGTGTGCGTAGACTTTGGCCCGATGTTTTCGTCGAACACGGCGGCGTACAACGACGCGCTGTACACCAATCCCAAACTCCCCGGCGATGTGGCCAACGCCGATCGCAGCGTCATGATGACGCCCAACATCAGTGGCGCGATTCAATCCCCCTTCACTGGAAAATTGAATGTCGATGTGCTCGAGAATCCGCACAACCTGCGATTCCGACACTTCCGAAACACCGGCCTCAACGCGTTGATGATCGACGGACATGTCGAATCGTTCACCTACGACAAGCGGAAGATCGCGACCGACCCCAATGTCACGAACTTCAAACGCAGAAACCTCTACGTCAAACGATAACACCGCACGCTCCGCGATCGTTGGTCAGTATTAAACGGCTTCAGGAGGAATCCGATGAGTCTTGATCAGGCCCACGATCGAAATGGGCACACCCGGAAACGGTTCGTATCGCTGCTGTTGGGACTTTTGATCATGGTCATCACCATCCTTCCAAGTGTAACTGCCGCCGAGTTCGACGACTCGCACCCGGTCTTCCTTTCGCCGGACGTCGTCAAAGAAGTGAAACTCATCGGCAAGCGGACGGATCTCGGCAAGCTCGAGCTTGTTTCCGTGAAGGGAACCACGTTTGACACCGCAGCGCGGATCACCACGACCAGCGATCCCGGTACCGAATGGAATTTGCAGGTGGCCGTCGACACTCAGGCCGATGTTCACGAAGGCGATGTCGTCCTGGCGAAGTTCTATTTGAGATGCGTCGACTCGATGACCGGCGAAGGCTTCACCGGCTTCGTGTTCGAGGAAAAGCGGCCGCCCAACGATAAGGCCGCCGAGTTTCGCGTCGGCGCCGGCAAGGAATGGCTCGCGTGTTTTGTGCCTTTCAAGGCCCGACGTGACTTCAAGGCCGGCGAAACACAAGTCTGTTTCCGTGCGGGGTTCGATCGACAGACGATCGAGATCGGCGGCATCGAACTGATCAACTACGGCCCGGATGCCGATCTCGCCTCCCTCCCGCGGACCAAGGTGTCCTACGCCGGTCGCGAAGCCGAAGCCCCGTGGCGAAAGGCCGCGCTCGAGCAGATCGAGAAGATCCGCAAAGCCGATCTGAGTGTCGAAGTCGTCGATGCCGCCGGCGAGCCGGTGCCGAACGCGAGTGTCCATGTTGAGCTCAAGCGTCATGCGTTCGGCTTCGGCTCGTGCGTAACGGTGGACCAGATTCTCGGCACGAGCCCGAATGATGTGAAGAGTCGCGAGATCATCGAAAAGTATTTCAACCGTGTCGTCTTCGAGAACGACATGAAGTGGCCAGCGATGTGGGAGGGCGCGCCGCCAAAGCTGGATCAGGCGGTCGAGTGGCTGCTGGCGCATCACATCGAGATTCGCGGCCACAACCTGCAATGGCCGAGCTGGCAGTGGTCACCGCGGCAGCTGCGCGACTACGCGAACGACCCCGCGAAACTTCGACAGCTCTGTGCCGATCGCGTCAGCAGCGCCGTCTCTCACTTCAAAGGGAAACTGATCCAGTGGGACGTCGTCAACGAGCCGTACAACAATGTCGATCTGCTCAACATCCTGGGCAAAGACGTGATGATCGACTGGTTCAAGCTCGCCAAGCAATCCGACCCGAACTGCCAGATGTTCCTGAACGATTTCGGCATCTTCGACGGCGGCGCGGCGAGCGAACATCGCCAACACTTCTACGACACGATCCACTGGCTCAAGGACAGCGGCGCGCCGATCGACGGTATCGGCATCCAGTCTCATTTCGGCGCGATGCCCCCGCAACCGACGCAGCTCACCGCCGTGCTCGACCAGTTCTCCCAGTTCGGTCTGCCCATCGAATCGACGGAATACAGCATCAACACGGACGACCGAGAACTCCAGGCCGACTACATGCGCGACTACATGATCGCCGTGTTTGCCCACCCCCAGGTCCAGGGCATCATGCTCTGGGGCTTCTGGGAAGGCCGGCACTGGCGCCCCCAAGCGGCCCTATGGACGCTCGACTGGCAACTCCGCCCGCACGGAAAAGTGTGGACGGACTTGCTTGAGAAACAGTGGAACACCAATCTACAGCTCAGCACCGATGGAGAGGGCGCGGCCAGGACGCGTGGATTCCTCGGTGATTACGAAATCACCGTCACCAGCGGGTCAGCAAAACAGGTCGTCCCTGCGAAGCTGGTCAAAGATGGGACGCAGGTGAAGATCCGTCTCGAGTGACGAAATCGTCGTCTGGGAAGCGTCGGGATGAATCGCATCAAGGAACAATTGGGTATGATCGAGCCCATGAGTGCTCGGCCAACCCTTGTCGACGTCGCCAAACTCTGTGGCGTTACGCCCGCGACCGTCAGCCGTGTTTTGAACGGGAAGCAGAAGTTTTCTGCCAGCGACGCCGTCCGCGAAAAGATCTTCGAAACCGCCGCCAAGCTCGGCTACGTGCCCGATCTTTCGGCACGGAACTTGAATCGCCGGGCGACACGAATCATCGGCCTGTTTGCATCGCCGGTGACACACGTCGCCGAGGGCATTAACGATTCGCTCCTGCACGGCATCTCCTCGGTGCTTCACGCCGGCGGATACGACGTCTTCTTCGAACTATCTTCCGCGAGCCATGCGACGCCGCCTCTGCCGGCGTGGCGATTTGACGGTGCGATCCTGATGCAGGCGCCCAAGCAGGAGACGGTCGATGAACTCGATCGCCGGCGTGTGCCATACGTGTGCGTCAACGAGCGCATCGGCAACCCCGCCGCGAGTGTGCTGGCCGACGATGTTCTGGGCATGACCCGCGCCGTCGAGCACCTTCATGAGTGCGGACATCGCCGGATCGCCTACGCGAACGCGCGGGCCGGTTACTTCAGCCACTACAGCGTGCCGGAACGGTACGAAACACTTCTTTCGCAGATCAATTCGCGCGGAATGGAACTCGCGCCGGGGCATGATGTGCCCTTCTCGACCGAAACCGACTTTCTCGACGTGACGGTGAAGCGTGGCGGAGCGACCGCGATCATCACCTACGATCACACGATCGCCATCGCACTGGTCGGCGCGGCATACCACTTGAAGCTGAGGATTCCGCAGGACTTCAGCCTGATCTGCTTCAACGACGTCTTCCCGGTCGCGATGATGCCCCCGCCGCTCACCGCCGTCTCGGTTTCCGGACGTGAGATGGGACGGGTCGGCGCCGAATTGCTGTTGAACAATCTGATTCTCCCACGTCAAATGCAGTCGCGCGAGATTCGCGTCCCAGAAGAATTGATCATTCGAGGCTCGACGGCCATTCGGAAGTAGTTGTGGCGCGCCGCTCGCGTCGAAATTAGTCCCGCTCGCGACCTATCAGCTTCCACTCGGCGGAGTGGAACGGGTATCGGAGTGGTGAAGGATTCATCTGCCATGCAATTCCCCTACGGCAACGCCGCGCTCACCCTCCTGGTTGTCTCTGTTCTCACCGGCCTGGGCATCGGAATCGTCGATGTGCGAAAGGCCACGCGCCTCGACAAACCGGATATCGTCTTCGCCACATTCGCCAAAGATCATTTGCCGGCCTACATCCCCGCGATCGAGAAGTTCGAAAAAGAAAACCACTGCAAGGTCCAGCTTCAATACGTCGATCAGCCCACCGTGAAAGGCCGTCTGCAGGCAGCGATGCAGGTCGGCGCCGAAGTGCCGGATATGGTCGAGATCCTCGACGGAACCATGGGCACGTTTACATCTGGTCCGCTCGAAAATGTCGGCTTCGTCGACCTCACCGAGAAGATCAAGGAGAACGGACTTGCGGACAAGCTGGTGAAATCGCGCTTCGGCAAATGGAGCAGCCGCGGCCACCTCTATGCGCTGCCGCACGATGTCCATCCGGTCATGCTCGCCTATCGACGGGATGTGTGTGAGCAACTTGGAATCGACGTCTCCAAGCTCACGACGTGGGACGAGTTCGTCCGCGTCGGCCGGCAGGTGACCAAAGACAGTGACGGCGACGGCGTCTACGACCGCTACATGATCGACCTTCCCGCCGACGGCGGCGATGCGCTTCGTCTCCTGATGCTGCAGCGCGGCGCGCGATTGTTCGACGATAAGGGCAACGTCTGCTTCGACGACGAACTGACCGCCAAAACGGTCTGCTGGTATGTCCGCCAGACCAGCGGGAAGTCGAAGATCTCCTTCCCGGCAGGCTGGGGACAGAACTTCGCCAAGACGATGCAGGACGCCACGTGCCTGTTCTTTATCTGCCCGGATTGGCGAACCAAGCAGATCCAGGCGGACGTGAGCGCGGTCAAAGGCAAGATGGCCCTCATGCCGCTTCCGGCGTGGGAACCCGGCGGCATCCGCACCAGCACCTGGGGCGGCACCGGCCTCGCCTTCCCGAAGCAGGGAAAGAACTTCGATCTCGCCTGGAAACTCGCGATGTATCTCTATTACGACCCCGAACAACTCGGCCCGCGCTTCCTCGACAACTACATCCTGCCCCCGCTCACCAGCGCCTGGACCCAGCCTCAGTTCAACGAGCCCGATCCCTTCTACAGCAACCAGCGCCGCGGGATGGAGTACATCAAGCTCGCCCCTCAAGTTCCAGACGAGCCGGCACACACCTACGCGCAGACGGCGCTGGGCAAACTGTCCGAGGCGTATCAGAACGTCGTTCTGCACTACGAGAAAAATGGCGATGACGGCCTGGAAGAGTTTGCGCTGGCGGAGCTCAAGCGTTGTGCCGAGCGCGTCCGCGTCATGGTCGATCGGAACGTCTTTCTTCGTACCGACGACCGCACGTCGAAAGGAGCCGCCAAGTGAGCCTCACCACCCCACAAGGACCGGCCATCGCGAGCGTGAAAGAGATCAATCGCGCCGGCGATATTCTCAAGCCGCGCGGCGGTCCGAATAACAGCTACCGTGGCCCGCGCTGGGCGCCCTACATCTTTCTCTCCCCTTACTTTCTCCTGACCGCACTCTTTTTCATCTATCCACTGATCAGCGCGGCCGTCCTCGCGTTCTATCAGACGAACGGCCCGAGCTATCGCAAATACGTCGGGCTGGAAAACTTCCGGTTCATTCTCGGCGATCCGGACTTTCACACGGCGATCCTGAACACACTCGTCTTCGCGTGTGGTTCGGTCTTCATCCAATTGCCGCTCAGCCTGGCGCTGGCGATGATGCTCAACGCGCGGAGCGACCGTTTCAAGAGCCTGTTTCGCCTGGCGATCTTCGCGCCCAACCTCGTCGGCTCGGTCTTCGTGGGCATCTTGTTCATGATGCTCTTCACGCCGCGGTACGGACTGTTCAACCAGTTCCTCCAGACGCTCGTCGGCTGGGGCCTGGAACAACGCTGGCTCGCCGACCCGTCGCTGGTGATGCCGGCAATCATCATCTGCACGCTCTGGATGTATGTCGGCTTCAACATGATCTACTTCCTGGCGGCGCTGCAGAACGTCGACGCGAATCTCGTCGAAGCGGCAAAGATCGACGGCGCCGGGCCGGCATCGATCTTCTGGAACGTGACGCGACCCGCGATCACCCCGGTGGCGACGTTCGTCGTCGTCACCAGCACCATCGGCTCGTTCAACCTCTACGAACTGCCCTTCACACTGCTCCAGGGCAGCGGGCCGAATAACAGCGGACTCTTTGCGGTGACGTACCTCTACAACTACTTCAACAGCCAGGACCTCGGCACGGCAGCGGCGGTGGGCTGGGTTCTGGCGGGGATGATCTTCGCCGTGAGCCTGATTCAGATTTTCCTTTCGGGGACGACGCGGAGGGACCGATGAACTGGCTTCACGCATTACTAATCGTGCTGGTGCTCGTGGCTGTTCCGCTGTTCGCCATCTCGCGAAAGCTCGGCTGGAACTATCTGCGCGTGACGGCACTCCTCTGCATCTCGACGGTGATGCTGCTCCCCTTTGTGTGGCTCGTCTGTGCGGCGTTCAAAGACCGAACGGTGATGAACGAGTTCACCTTCGTGCCGCCGATCAAGACGTGGGTCGGCGATCATGTCCGGCAGGAAGTGGACGGGAATGTCACCTTCCGACCCGCGCGCGACTTTGCCGTCCCGCCCAAGCCCGACGACATCATCCCCGGCACGATGAACGTCAACAACTTCCGCAAGCTCTTTGAGGTCCAGCAGACCGCGCAAGGCACCGTCACGTTCTGGCGGTATATCGTCAATTCGCTCTTCCTCACCTGCACCGGCACGGTAGTGTCGCTCTTCTTCTGTTCGCTGGGCGGCTACACGCTCGCGAAATATCGCTTCCGCGGCCGCTCGGTGCTGCTGACGTTCATGCTCGCGTCGCTGATGGTGCCCGGCGTCGTCTTCATGATCCCCAACTGGGAAATCATCTGGCGCCTCGGCTGGATGGACAGCTACAAGGGGCTGCTGATCCCCGGCGCGGTCAGCGTGTTCGGCATGTTCCTCTTTCGCCAGGCGATGCTCGATATCCCGACCGACCTGATCGAGGCCGGCCGAATCGACGGCTGCGGCGAGTTCCGCATCTATTTCTCGCTGGTGATGCCGCTGGTAAGGCCGATGATCGGCGCGTTCTGCCTGCTGAGCTTCCTGGGCGCGTGGAACAGCTTCATCGGCCCGCAGATGTACCTGCAGACGCAGGCGAAACTCACGCTGCCGGTGGTGCTGAACCAGTACATCGGCGTCTACTCGCAGCAGTACGGGATCTTCCTCGCGGGCACACTGCTCGCAATCATTCCGCCGGCAATCCTGTTCTTCGCGCTGCAGCGCGAGTTCATCAGCGGGCTGCAGAGCGGGGCGCTGAAGCAGTGAGTATTTCATTCACCACGAAGGCACAGAGGCACGGAGGGAATGCGGTGCCATTTCTTCGAACTTCCTTCTCGGTGACTCCGTGCCTCCGTGTCGACAAATGAAACCGTTCAAAGGCAACATCAGCTTCAACGCCCAGCACTCGCCGATGGGCGCTTTCATGAGCTTCACCTGCGGCCACTTCGGCACGCGCGGCGGCATCGGCGTGCAGATCGGCAAGCCGGCGAATCAGGATCTCTACATCGGAGTCAAAGAAGGCGACCGCTCCTCCGATGTGCCGCTCAAGTGCCTCCCCTTCTTCCAGACGACGCGCTCGGGCGGCGCCGGCGCGGCCGACTTTCAGGTGGAACAAGCCGGGCCTTCCGAGCAGCAGGCCGAGCCGAAGGTGATTGCGTACTCGAAAGACCAAATTGAGCGCCGCTACGGTTGGGCAACGGATGCGTGGAAGACGAGCGATTTCACGTTTGCGGTCTACACGCCGTTCGGATCGATTCCCGACCCGGCGCTGTCCGATCACAAATCGCTCGCCGCTGCGCTTCGGCCCGCTGTGATCGCGGAACTGACGATCGACAACACCCATGGCACGACGACGAAGACGGCTTTCTTCGCGATGAACTTCAACGAGCCGGGCTGGCGGCCGCTGACGATCTCGAAGTCTGGGCGCCGACGCGGCTTCGCGCTGCGCCGCGAGATCGGCGTCATCGCGGAAGTGGCCGATCATTCGGATGAATGCCCGACGCTCTTTTGCCGCTGGACGCCGGATGAAGGGCTGCGACAGCACACGATGCATTTGCTGGGCAGTTGCCCCGGCGTGTTGATTGAAGTCGCGCCGGGCCAGAAGCGGACGCTGCGCCTCTCGCTCGGCTGCCATCTGCCGAACATCGTCACGACCGGACTTGAGGGCCGATACTACTACAACCGACTCTTCACATCACTCGAACAAGTGCTCGGCGATGCGCTCGACCAAGGCGACCCGAAGCCACGCGCACACGAATTGGACGGCCAACTTCTAGACTCCGGCCTGAGCGACGACCAGCAATTCCTCATCGCGCACGCCACCCGCAGCTACTACGGCAGCACACAACTCCTCGACGTAGGCGCCGAGCCGTTCTGGATCGTCAACGAGGGCGAATACTGCATGATGAACACGCTCGACCTGAGCGTGGACCAGGTCTTCTGGGAACTGAAACACAACCCGTGGGTGGTGCGCAATCTGCTCGACAATTTCGTGAGGCATTATAGCTACGTCGATCAGGTGAAATCGAACTCCCCCTCTCCCGGTACCCCGGGAGAGGGCCGGGGTGAGGGTCCTGACGCTCAGCAGTTCACCCTCGCCCCCGGCGGCATCAGCTTCTGCCACGACATGGGCGCCCACAACAACTTCAGCCCGCAGGGACAGAGCAGCTATGAGTTGCCGGATCTCACCGGATGCTTCAGTTACATGACGGCAGAGCAGTTGTGTAACTGGGTGCTAACGGCGGCCACCTTCGTGAAACAGACCTGCGATATTGAGTGGGCGACTCGAAGCAGGAGCATGATCGAAGCATGCGGACAAAGCCTGCTCAACCGCTGCGGCCAACTGGGAATCCTGAGCCGAGACTCTTCGCGTTGTGGCCAAGACGGAGCAGAGATCACGACATATGACTCGCTCGACCATTCCCTCGCCCAGACTCGCAACAACGTTTACATGGCTGTGAAGTGCTGGGCCGCTTTTCTTGGCATCCAGAGGATGCTCGGCGCGACGGGTGAGGCGGCATCTGACCACGACAACTGGAATCGGTGGTCCCGCTATGCGTACACCGCGGCCGAGGTAGTGCGGAAGCATGTTGATGAGGACGACGTCCTGCCCGCGGTTTTCGAGACTACAAACCCCGGCCACGGATCGCGCATTCTGCCTGCGGTCGAAGGACTCCTCTACCCACTCATCTGGCAGAGCCTCGAGACGCTTAAGCCTCACGGAATGTTTGCAGCTCTTCTTGAGACGCTTCGTAAGCACACGCTTACGCTCCTCCTCGACCCGGATCGTCGCAACCTCTTCCCCGACGGCGGCATCAAGCTCTCCTCCACGTCCAACAACTCGTGGATGAGCAAGATCGCCCTCTTCCAGCACGTCGCGCGCGAAGTGTTTCACCTCGACGACGACCCGGCCATCAGAGACCTCTTCGCCAGAGCCGATGCCGCCCATGTGAAGTGGCAAACCGATGGCAGCGGCTACTGGGCGTGCTCGGACCAGTTCGTGAACGGCGTCGCCAAGGGAAGTCGCTACTACCCGCGCATCATCACGACGGCGCTGTGGATGGAAGGAAAGAGCGCGAGGAATGACGAGTAGTAGGTCAGCTTGAGCTTCGCCGGGCGCCGAAGGCGCCGTCTAAGATGGCATCATTTTCTAAAGTAGTCGCAGGCTCTACAAAACCCTCACCCTAACCCTCTCCCGGCGTACCGGGCGAGGGGACCAGAATCGGAAGTCGCAAGTGCGCTCTTCCCCTTTCATCTTTCATCCCTCATCCTTCCTCCCTACCCATGCTCTCCCTCGCCCTCGAAACCTCAGGCCGGCTCGGATCGATCGCGATCTTTCGCGACGATGCGCTCCTCGCCGAGCGCACCTACCCCCATGGCCTGCAACACGCCGCGGCCATCGTCCCGATGCTGGATGAACTCTGCCGCGAAAACGCGATCACGCCGAAGCAGCTGGAACGGATCGACATCTCCATCGGCCCCGGCTCCTTTACCGGCCTGCGCGTCGGCGTGACGCTCGCCAAGACGCTCGCGTTTTCCACCGGCGCGAAGATCGTCGCCGTGCCGAGTGTGGAGGTGATCGTCGAGAACCTCCCGCCGGACGCGACGCACGCGATCATCGTGCTCGACGCGAAGCGCCGGCAGATTTTCACGGCGCGATTCGCGCGAGATGAATTATCGAACTGGCGATGCGTCGAGCCCTCCCACCTCGACACGCTCGCCGCCATGCTCGCGCGATCCCCCACACCCGTGTACCTCATCGGCGAAGGGATCGACTACCACCGCGCCGCGATTCCCGAGGATCCGCGGGTGATCGTCTCGGACTCGTCCCTCTGGC
>JANOBD010000030.1:0-1504 GCA_031411495.1 Phycisphaerae bacterium
TCGAGAACAGCTTCACGTCCGAAGGGCTCAGGCTATCCTCAATGCCGGCGTTAAGCGCTACATCGTAGAGCGAGGAGTACTTGAAGCGATCCCAAACGGCACGACTGGTGCCATTGCCAACGAGAAGGCTCTGCCAGTTTCTGTCGGAATAGTTGCTCCACGGGGAAAGTTCGGCGTTAGTAGCGTCTTGGGACATTGGTCTCAAAGGTTGGCATGCTTTCAGTATTTGCGGAGCCGCACACCGCGGGACATCCACTTAGAGCGGAACTCTGCTGCGAGCCGCCTAACGCTCGCGTTCTGCTGCAAGGCGTTCCAATAGGATGCCACCAGCGAGCGTAGCGAGCAAGGTGGCAATCCTTGGACGCCTTGTCAGCAGCAACGCAAGGTTAGCTTGCAATGGGCGCTCACAGAGCTAGGGTGCCAGTGAACGCGATCCGGTGCGCGTCTCGATTCGAATACTTCTTTGAACGAAGGCCTTCAAAGTCGACCTGCAGCGTTTGCCCAGTCAAGCTCAACTCTAGTCTGGTCGTGCGCTCCACTGTCCCGCTGAGTCTCAAATAGAGAACGCAGACCAGGCGCGCGGTCCGCAAGAACTCGGTAGGATTTGCTCCGAGACTTTCATACAAATCCGGAATTGGCGATTCCCTGATCTCAAGGGGAACGTTCAACCCGCGAACCATCGCTTCGAGCATAGCGTTCGACATTTCATTCGCTGTGCTGTCAGCCGAACTAAACCGCGAGGCCAACGTTTCATTCAGTAGGATACGTCGCGCTCTCTTCTCGGCAATTGATTCGGCACTATGCCCAGTGGTTGTCATCTCCATCATCGTGCCATAGTCCGACTCTATCGCACGAACCGTAAGTGTCACCGACTCTACGCCGCCTCGACGCACACTCGTGACCGAGCCTACGCGACACAATGCCGCTTGGCTTCCGTAAGCAACGGCAAGCTCAGAATGGCCTGCTTTCGGGAGTTGGGCGAGGAACACCGACGCCTCGTCATCACCAGGTACGAGCTCGAACTTAACGGTATCGGTAACGACAATCTCACGCGCTGGGACGACAAAAATCCCAGCGGTCTTGGAGAACAGCAACACGGGCTCGCCGTCTGGCACTGCGGCGACTGTGCGGGTTGTACTCGCAGAGGAAGGGCCTGGCTGATCGCTAGCAAGCTTTCGCACCACGCCGAGCGGCTGTGGCGTGACGCGAGGCTGATCAGTCAACTGGCGATAGAGCGCCAGAAACGACTTTTCATCAGAGATGTTGTATCTCGTCGCGCCCCGTAAAAAGTAGGGAACCGACGTCGCATCGGCTTCGGCACAGACGACTGGAATGAACTTCACGTTCCTGCCTCCCTCGCCATACAGTGCATCGGTGATGATTGCACCCTCCCACTTCACGCCGAGTCCACGATTGTGCTCCACTTGCCGGTTCACCTTCGCGAAGTAGCCGGGCGTGCAGACGACGATCACGAAGGTCGCCTCTTCAATCTGGCGATGCATCC
>JANOBD010000031.1:0-42561 GCA_031411495.1 Phycisphaerae bacterium
CAGCCGCTGTGTGATCGCGATGGTGAAATCCGCGTGCTCGAACTTTTCTTTGAGCGCGCCGCCCCACCAGGCGAGATCCGCGTTAAGCGTCATCGAGTACGGAATATCCGCCAGCTGCTTCACCAGCATGCCGAGAATCGCAGCAGACGCGCAGCTGTGAATATGCAGATGCGTCGCTCCGGCCGTGAGAAGCTGTCGCGCGAGGACTGCGGCAGGAACGATCAGCTTTACGGTGTCGGGCCGGTCTCGGGCCTTGCGATCGACGGGTAGCGACTTCGCGAGCTTGATCGCTCCGAGCATCCGCCCCGGCCGAAGCATCAGCCACACCACGGTTGTCACGAGCATCAACACGCCGATCGGCATGATGTAGGTCGTCTGGGTCGAGGCCGATTCGGCGAAGCGATGGCGCGCCTTCTCAGATTCCCTGGGCTTGCGCGTCGAGAATAGTCGCACATCGACGCCCCACTCGCGCAGGTGTGAAATCTCTCGCCACATCCAGATATGCGTCTGCCCGGGGAACTCAGGAATCAGGTAGGCGATGACCGGCGTCGACTTCATCGGCCGGTCATTAGAGCATGGTGGCGCACGATCGCCAAAGTCAATCCAGTTTCGCTCGATCCATCAAATGAGCGGTCGCGGACGGCACACACCGTCCGCGACCCGCGAATACCACAATCGTACCCGCGATTGATATTTCAAACTTCGTTCCCGAACCGAGCGTTCGCGTTAACCGACATGCGCGAGCATCGAGTTGGTGAGCGTGCTCACGCCGTCGAGCTGCACGTCGGTGAAGAGGTCGTCATGCACGACCGATTGCGTATTCCAGCGCGTCGGGTCGTAGTGATTGGCGGTCGTATAGTCAAGGCCGACGAACATCATGCCGCCGTTGGCGAAGCCGAGCGCTCGCGCGGTGGACGGCCAGATGTTGCCGCCGATGAGACGGAACGCCGAGAGGTCGGCCATGTTCACCGAGACGGCCGCCGTGCCGAAACTGCCCGGGCGGAGGTAGGGCGCCACGTAGACGTTGTTGGTCAGCGTGACCGAGTCGGCGCGGCCCTCGAGGCGGAGGAAGTTGCCGGTCGTTCCGTTGTTGACTACGACGTTGTGGTCCAACACGAGGTCGACGACGCCGCGCTGATACACCGCGTTGTACGCCTTGACCGAGATAGCGGCAATGTCGTCGGCGAAGAACGTGTTGTCACGGAAGGTGACGTTCTCGGCGCCGTGCTGGAGGAAGAACGTCGCCTGGTACACGACGTTGCCTTCGACCGCGGCATGTCGGAAGCGTGAACCCTTGTCGCTCAGGCCGTCGTTTTCGCCGAGCGGGCCTACGCCCGCCGGGCCGCGCAGCTCGTTATTGGCGATATACGAGTACTGACCCTTCTGGTTCGTGATCGCGCCCTTGGCGGTATCGCGCGAGTCGACGTTGCGGCGATCGAGATTCGTCAGGCGGTTATTGGCGATCAGGATTCGCTCCGCGCCGCCAACGCGGACGATATGTTCGCGCGTCGAGTTGGCGACGCTATTGCCGACGATCACAATATCCGTGCCCTGCACCCAGCAGAAGTAATCGCGAATGCCGGTTTCCGAAGGCGCGCTGTTGTCCATCGCCAGCACGCCGGTCGGCAGCATGTTCAGGTTCATCGCGTAACCCACGTTCAGGAACGTGTTGTCACGAATCGTCGCGTTTCGTGCGCCGACGCTGAACGTGATCACCATGCCCGTCTGCTCGGTGTCGCCGCTGTAGATCGAATCGAACGTGAAGCCGCGGACGGAGATGTCCTGCGAGTTGTTGGGGAGATAGAACATCACCGGCCGACCGACGCGCTCGCCGGCCCAGACGACGCGCGGCGCATCGCCGCTGCCATAGGTACCCAGGCGGATGTTGGAGCCGTTGATGGTGATGGACGAGCTGACATTGAACGTGTCACCGCGTTTCACCAGCACCTGCGAGTTGCTCCCGGCAAGCTGCAGCGCCTGGGCGATCGTGCGAACGGCGCTCGATGTCGAGGTGCCGTTGTTGGAGTCATTGCCGCTGCTGGAGACGTAGATGGTCTTGTTGATGGTCGGCGCGGTGACGTTCACGACGGTCGTCGCGGTGCTCACGTGGCCGCCGGGCGCGGTGACGGTCAGCTTGACCGTGTAGGTGCCGGGACGTTCATAGACGTGGGCGGCATTGAAGCCCGGAAGCGAGTTGTAGCGCGAGCCCGGATCGCCGAAGTCCCAGGTGAACTTCGCGTCTTCGATCTGGTAGCCGGGGACGGTGGTGCCGGTGGCTTGGATATGAAACGTCTGGCCGGCTTCGCGGTCGGAATCCATCGCGGCGAGCACGATATGAGCGGCGAGGGTGTCGTTCCCACCGTTGTTGCCACCATTGTTCCCGCCGTTGTTCCCGCCGTTGTTTCCACCGGTGCCGGTGATGACGGTGAACTCGAACGTTTCCGGTTCGCCAACGAATCCTCGGGCGTGATCGGCGGCATAAGGTGTCGCGGTGAGTGTGTACCGGCCGGCGCGGGCGTTCCACGCGTTGAGCTTGCCGTTGGACTCGCCATTGAGCGAGAGGGAACCCGCGCTTTCGACGCGATTCACCGAGCCGTCGCTCATCGAATAGATCACGCTCTGCACGTCGTTGCCGGTGCGCGCCACGATCGTGAACGACCGAGGAAGCCTCGACAGATTGAGCGTCACTCCGCTCTGTAGGTCTTCATATCCGTCCACAACCCGGCCGGTGTCGGTGTTGACGAGGCTGAGTTGGCGGATTTCTGGTGACGGGACGACGTTGAGCACATGGAACGAGGCGACGGTGGTGACCGAGTCGTGACCGGCGCCGCCTTCGACGAGGTCATCACGGTCGGTGAAGAACTTGTCATTGCCTTTGCGGCCGTAGAGACGATCATGGCCGCCGTCGGCGCTGACCCAGTCGTTGCCCGAGCCGGCGTTGACGTAGTCGTTGCCGCCGCCGCTGAGTACCTGGTCGTTTCCGGTGCCGGCGTTGACCGAGTCGTTCCCCTGACCGGCGTTGACGAGGTCGCGGCCACCGCCGGTCTGAATGTTGTCGTTTCCTGCGCCGGTGTAGACGGTGTCGTTGCCCTTGCCAGTCGTGACAATCACGTTCGTGGTAAGCCGAGGATCGGCCCATACGCGATTGTTGCCATTCCCCGCGTCGACATAAATCGCATAAGTCATCTGGGCATTGTAGCGCTCAGAGTTCATACCGTTGACTGTTGTCCAGATTTCACTGCCATCATTGGAGAGGTTCACCGAGATCCGGTCGGAGGAATTTGTGCCTTGAACGTGAAGCTGGTGACCATCAACCCAACTTGCGGCCATCAACTGCCGTGGTTCGAGGCCCTCGAACGCTGCTTTCACGGCGTTACCGATAATCTTGCGTGTATCAATGCTCATGGGCCAAGCTAGACGATTGCCCAGCGCCACAAGCGAGCAGACGCAAATCCGATTGGTTGGTTTTCTAAGCCTCCTGCGTAAATGAACTTTTACTGATCCGCATGACCGTCACGGTGCCGTACTGATAAACTCGCGCGTACCAGTACTGACTTTCCCTTACAGCGTTATCAGACCACTTCGTAAAGGTGGTTCGCTTCCGATAAGAAGCGGTTTGCCAGTCGTGGTGTCGGAAGGTTCGGCGATGACTAGGCCGAATCGGGAAGGTGCGATTCCGTCCCGGGATCGCGCGCCAGTAACAGGCCCAGCTCGAACAATCCGCACAATGGAATCATCAGCGCGATCGTCGCCGTCACCACGTCGCCGGGCGTGATGACCGCCGCCAGGATCACGATGACGAAGTAAACCATCCGCCGCATCCCGCGCAGCTCGGCCAACTCGAAGATTCCTACCTTTACCAGCAGCATGACGGCAATCGGCGTCTGAAAGCTCAGTCCGAAAACCAGCAGCATCATCAGCAGCATTTCCGTGTAGTCGCCGAGCGTGATCCAAGGCGCCACCAGGTTCTCGGAGGTAAACTGCATGATTCGGACATGGCCCTCGAGGAAGACCTTCATCCTGAACTGCGACTTGTTGAACCAGATTGCCCCTTCGGGCATTGTCGCGGGGTCGCTGTCCAACATCGGAACCATCGGAAACGCGATCGGCTGCGTGGTCGCGACCGGCGAGTACGAATTGGGCAGCGGGATCGTCGTCGTGAAGTAGACGAAGAACCTCAGCGTCATCGGCAGCACGATGTAAAACGCGAACGCCACGCCACTCAGGAGCAGCACCACCATCAGCGGCAGATAGCGGGTCACGGTCTTCCGTTCGTTCGGGTAGAGCCCTGCCGCCACGAACATCCACAGTTGATACAGCAGCCACGGCGAAGCGATGACGATCGCGCCGATGGAACAGAGCTTGAGGTAGATGGTGAACGTCTCGCCCGTCGCTCCGCCCCATAACTGCGGGTTCAGCTCGTACTCGTGCATGACGTCGAGCAGCGGTTTGCAGAGGAACTGGAAGACCCAGTCGCGAACGACGGTCAGGCAGAGGATGAACGCGACGAAGAAGCCGCCCAAGCCCAGGATGAGCCGGGTACGCAGCTCCTCCAGGTGTTCGCCGAAGGTCATGCGGTAGTCGTCGGGGTCGACGACCTTGGCGATACGCTGCGAGGATGAGGGCGGAAGGATACTTGCCATCTGCCCGGCATCTTAGGGATTGAGTCGGGCGGCGTCGAAGCGGCGCGGTTGTCGGACGTTGGGTCCGGTCCGTCAGGCGGCGGGAACGAAGTCGAACCGGATCGCCAGAGACCATCCGTCGCGGCGGGCCTTGCATCGCACGACCCGCCCGAAGATTCGTCGGGCGATACCTGCGTCCGGCGGCAGCGTGATGACCAGTCGCTCGCCATCTTCCACAGGCTGGCGCGACGTCGCGGCGATTCCGCCTTCGGAGATGTCCAGGACCGTCAGCGTGAACTTCGGCGCCCTCTGCGCGCTGAGCGTGTTGTCCAGCCGCCGCGCCTCGGCACGCAACCGCACGCGGTTGCGCCGGTGCTGGCGACGCTCCGGCTCGTAGTCGGTGATCTTGAACGTCTTGCCGGCCGCTTCCGCGGTCGCCCATGTCGACGTGGCTTGCAACATTCCTGGCTCCTATTCCCCACTCATCACATCGGCGACAAAGAATGCACGGTTTATCCACCCCGCACGGAACGAACGTCCGATACTCGCCGGTAACGGACAAATTGCCCGAAGTGCGTCCCAAAACGATTCCTCGCCGCCCGCGCCATTGACGGGCGATGCCGCGCTCCAGCACACTCGCCGTCTGAGCATGGCCTCCGCATTCCTGGTGATCTTCCTCCTCCTGGTCAACGCCTTCTGCGTCGCCGCCGAGTTCGCCATCGTCGCGCTGCGCAACGTGCAGATCGAACAGCTGCGTGCCCGGGGCAAGCCGCGGACGGCGGCGATCCTCGTCAAACTCAAGAAGCAGATCAGCAGCACCGTCGGCGCGCTGCAGGTGGGAATCACGATCACCAACCTGCTGCTCGGCGGTCTCGGCGAGCCGATCATGACCGAAGGGCTCACGCACCTGCTCGGCCCCGTTTTCACCGTGCTCCCCGCGTCGATCCGTCATGGCGTCGCGACGGCGATGGGCTTCTTCCTCGTCACCTACCTCACCGTCGTCTTCAGCGAACAGTTGCCGAAAGTGATGGCGATCCGGTACGTGCCGCTCGTCTCCGCGCTCGTCGCACGGCCCACGAAACTGCTGCTCACGCTCACCTGGCCGCTGGTATGGGTGATGAACAAGTCGGCGAATCTGGTTACGCGTCCGCTGGGCATGGGGAGCGTAGATGACGCCGAGAAGGAGATTCACAGCGTCGATGAGATCCGCCTGATCACCTCCGAAGCCGCCGAGCACGGCACGCTGACCAACCGCGAGCGATCGTTGATCCTCAACTCGCTGGCGCTGGGCCGTCGCACGGCCCGGCAGATCATGGTGCCGCGGGTCAAGGTCGCGTATCTCGACCTGAAAAAGACGATGGACTTGAATCGGCAGGTGATGAACGAACACCTCTATTCGCGGCTTCCGCTGTGCGACGGGAGCATCGACAAGGTGGTCGGCATCGTTCCGACGCGTGAGTTTCTCGCGGCGTTCAATGCCGAGGGCGACACGAGCGTGCTGCAGCTCATCTCGCGGCCGGCGATCTTCGCGCCCTCGACGATCTCTCTCGACAAACTGCTGGTGCTGGTGGACGAACGCCGGACGCAGATGGTGATCCTCGTGGACGAGCACGGCGGCATGGAGGGGATCGTCACGCTGCGCGACATCGTCGACGAACTCGTCGGCCAGCCGATCGCCGTCACCGTCGGCGAGGCGATCGACCGGAAGTTCAGTTTCAATGGCGACACCCCCCTGCACCAGGTCGGCGCCAAGCTCGGCCGCGAGATTCCCGCCGAAGGCGGCGTGGTCACCGTGGGTGGCCTGGTCACCGAGCGACTGGGCCGCTTCCCGCGCATCGGCGACGAGGTCGAGGTGGCGGGCCTGAACTTCAAGGTGATCGACGGCGACAACCGCGTGGTCCGACGGGTCGAGGTGCGATCGATCTCGTCCACTTCGGTCTGATCTGCCAGTGAAGCTGGGTAATCGATTTACGACGAGAATGGGTAATTGTGGGCAATGCCGGGCACGGGTCGATGGCGCGTGTGCAGGTCTGGCCCGAGACGGAACTTCGTCCGGAAAGCCGTTCATCTACCTTACGGCGGATGCTGCGCCAAAATGCCTCGCGGCGCAGCGCATGCTGCGAAGGTTCTCGCCGTAAACCGTGCCTGCTGGAGGCTTTCCGGAAAACCTGTATTTTACACGTATCGGGCGAACGCGCGTCCGTCCGGCGCCGATCGATTTATCGGCAAGCAGGCGAAAGCCGCTTTTCTCGAATTCGGTGACTCGAACTCTTACGCGACCACCGGTTCGGATCGATCCAGAGGGTAAGTGTCTCACGAAGCCCATGATCCTCTGCTGCCCGGCTCGTTCGGCAATATCGCCATCGAACGCCGTCGCAGCCACCGCGAGACGGTCGTCGCGATCGGCCGGCTAATCCCGATCGATCATTCGGACGAGGGCCGCTGCATCCAGGTGTTGATCACCGACCTCTCGCTCCACGGCCTGGACTTCCGCAGTGCCATTGCCCCGCGCGATGGCGCGTTCTATCGGGTCGAGATGAGCGTCGGCCCGCTCTCGCTCACCTCCCGACTTCGCGTGATTCGCGCGAGCATGCGTTCGGACGGCACATACGAAATCGGCGCCGAGTTCGTCTGACGGATCGACGGTCGAAGCCTGGCTCGATCACAAGAGAAAAAGAAACCGCGGCACCGGCGTGAACGCTCGTGCCGCGGCTTTGTTTTCAAGGGCAGATCTGCAAACGGTGCCGAGGATCAGCCGAGAATGTCGTCGCCACCACCGCCGCCGTGGTGATGGTCGTCATTATCATCCTCGCCTCCGCCGTGGCCGTTGTCGCCGTCATCCGAGCCGCCGCGGTCGTGATGTTCGTTTTCGCCATCTTCGCCGCCGAAGTCGTCATTGCCATCGCCGCCCATGAGGCTGTCGTCGCCGACATCGCCGTAGATGTCATCGTC
The DNA here is from genome assembly GCA_031411495.1 of Phycisphaerae bacterium. Taxonomy (GTDB): domain Bacteria; phylum Planctomycetota; class Phycisphaerae; order Tepidisphaerales; family Tepidisphaeraceae; genus JANOBD01. The sequence continues at coordinate 7,575 of JANOBD010000031.1, forward strand.
CCCGCCTTGGCCGTCGACGCTGTCGTTCCCCTCGTCGCCGTGGCATTCGTCGTTGCCGTTGCCGCCGTGGATGTGGTCGAAACCGGTTTGGCCAAAGATGGAATCATCGCCATCATCGCCGCCAAGGCTGTCATCGCCTTCGTCGCCGTTGACGTCGTCGTCGCCTTGGCCGCCGCCGACGGTGTCGTCATCGAGTCCGCCGGAGAGCGAGTCGGAGTCGTCGCCGCCGGTGATGGAGTCGTCGCCGGCATAGCCAAGGACGGTGTCGTTGCCTTCGTTGCCGCCGCAGACGTCGTTGCCGTCGCCGCCGGTGAGGGAGTCATCGTCGAGGCCGCCTTCGAGGAAGTCGCGGCCGCCGTTACCGGCGATCCGGTCGGCGCCGGCGAGTCCGCGGATGCGGTCGCTGCCACTTCCGCCGTTCATGCGGTCGTTGCCGTTGTCGCCGCGTTCGATGTCGTTGCCGGAGCCGCCGGCGATGAGATCGGTACCGCTGCCGCCGCGGAGCGAGTCGTCGCCGTCGTCGCCGTAAATGCTGTCGCGATCGCCGCCGGAGTCGATGTTGTCATTGCCCTCGCCACCGAAGACGCGATCGGCGCCGGCGCCGCTGAAGATGACGTCGTTGCCGTCGCCGCCATAGATGGTCGAAGGCAGCGCGGTGGCGGCGTTGCTGTAGGTGTCGTCCCCGCCGAGCAGGTTGACCTTGATCTTCGTGACGCCCACCGACGACAGCTCGGTTTGAACGCCGTTGATGATCACCCGGAACTTGGAGTTGGGCACATCGACCTGGACAGAGACCGTGTCGGCGGATTCGGTTCCCTGGATGTTGAGCTCGTCCCCGCTGATCGTTGCCGAAAGCAACTTGCGAGCTTCGAGGCCCTCGATCTTCGAGCACATTTCACTGCAAACGCGGGCGATCTTTCGATTCTTCATTGCGGAAACTCCAACTGGGTTACTGTTCGCCAACGGCTCCTGCACGACCCACCTGCTCGTCGGCCTTCACGTCACTCACTAACAAAGCACCCGATCTCTCCGGTTTATTCATGAAACTTCAAAACGACTATGATCTGTCACTATCGTGGGAAAATTCATCTTGGCGATGCTGTTTCTGTTCCTGATCGGCGACGGTCTGTGGTGGTGGTACGCGAGATCGCGTTTTCCATCGGCCACCAAGGAACATAGACGCCGTCGACAGTTTGTTGCTTTCATCGCGATCACCGCAATTTCGTCCGTTCTCTGGATCGCGTCGTCACGCCTGTTTCATGCCAACCTCGACGCGTATACGCCGCGTATCTTAACCATCTCCACGCTCATCTGGCACCTCGTCGCCCTTCCGGTGGCACTGCTCGTGATGATCTCGCATACGACGGCCACATTGACCAGCAAGCTGAGGCGTATCGTATCAAAATCACCGGTCGCGTCGTCGGGGGAAACCCGGTTGGCCAACGCCCGAGTAATCAGCGGACTCAGTCGTCGGGATTTCCTGACGAACGTGGGCGCATTTGCTCCGATAATGGTAACCGGCCTGGGGAGCGCTTACTCACTCTGCGAGCTTTCGTCACTCAGGGTCAGACATTTAGATGTGCCGATATCCGGCCTTCCCTCCGAGCTTGATGGCCTGTCGATCGCGCATGTCAGTGATACTCACCTGGGCCGTTTCACAACCGCAGACATGTTTCGGAAGATCGTCACCGCGGTGAACGGTCTCGACGCCGACCTGGTGATTCACACCGGCGACCTGATCAACGACGACCAGCGCCTGCTTCCCATGGCCGCACAGCTCGCGCGCGAGATGAAGTCGAAGTACGGCCTCTTCATCGTCGAAGGGAATCACGACCTTATCGGTGGCCGCGAGCCGTTCGAATCGTTCATGCGCAAAGAGCGGATGCCGCTGCTCGTCAACGACATTTCCGGCGTCACGATCAACGGCCGGCGGATCGAGTTCCTCGGCCTTCCCTGGACGCGCGGCGGCCGGACGAACGGAACGGATGCGACCATCGCCGACGGTGTCGAGCAACTCGCGCGGCGGCGTTCGAACGGCGCGCTGCCGATCCTTCTGGCCCATCATCCACACGCGTTCGATGCCGCGGCGGAAAACGGAATCCCCCTCACCCTCGGCGGCCACACGCACGGCGGACAGATGAACCTGACAGCCCACCTCGGCATCGGCCCGCTGATGTACCGCTACTGGTCGGGCCTCTATTCACGAGACGGATGTCACACGATCATTTCCAATGGCGCCGGCAACTGGTTTCCACTGCGCATCAACGCGCCGGCAGAGATTGCCCGCATCGTGCTCCGCCGCGCGTGACGTGCCGCATCCGATCGCTATGATCGGTCGTCATGATTCACGACAACCTTTCTCGCAGCATCGACGAACTGTCGGCGCGGATGCAAAACATCCGCGACTCTCTTTGACCTCGCTACGAAATCCCTGAAGAAAAAAGAACTCGAAGCGAAGATGGCCGACGGCGATTTCTGGAACAACCAGGAAGCCGCCAAGCCCGTCATCGCCCAGATGAAAACCCTTAAGGCCGTGCTCGAGCCGTACGAGGCGATGGAGCGCGGCCTCTCGGATGTGAAGACGCTGCACGAGATGGCAGTCGAGGCGGCCGACCAGGCGTCGCTCGACGAAGCCGACCAGCTCCTCGCCGACCTCGAAGGCAAGTTCCAGGCGCTCGAACTTCAATCGTTGCTCGACGGCAAGGCCGACTCGTACAACTGCTACGTGACGATCCAGGCTGGTGCCGGCGGCACCGAGGCGCAGGACTGGGCCGACATGCTCAGCCGCATGTATCTCTATTTCTGGGAAAGACGCGGCTGGGACGTCTCCGAGTTCGACCGCCAATACGGCGAACAGGCGGGCATCAAGTCGGCCACGTTTTACGTCAAGGGCGAGTTCGCGTTCGGCTACATGCGCGCCGAGCACGGCACACACCGCCTGGTCCGCATCTCGCCTTTCAACGCGCAAGCCAAACGCCAGACGAGCTTCGCCGGCGTGAGCGTCGAACCCGAGTTCCCGGACGCCGAAACCGAGATGACCATTCCCGAAGGCGATCTTGAAATCACCGCGTTCGTGCGCGCCTCGGGCCCCGGCGGGCAGAACGTGAACAAGGTCGCCAGCGCCTGCCGGATCGTCCACAAGCCGACCGGGCTCACCGTCACCTGTTCCGTCGAGCGATCGCTTCAACAGAACAAGCGCCTGGCGATGAACATCCTCGCCAGCAAGCTCGAACTGATGCACAAGGCCCAGCAGGATGCGGCGCTCAAGGCCATTGTGGGCGAAAAAGGCACGGCCGACTTCGGCACGCAGATCCGCAGCTACGTGCTCGATGATCGCCGGGTGAAGGACCATCGGACCAATTACGAGACCACCCGTGTCGAGGACGTCCTGGACCGCGGGAATCTTGATCCGTTCATCGACGCCGAACTCCGACGCCGCAAGTCTGATAAGAAGTAACCAGTGCCCGGAGCATCCGTTGCTGCGCGTTCGCTCGCGGCGATTTCGTTCCGCTGATGTGAATGCGTAACGACTAATCCGCCTGGGGTTTTCCGAAATACTGTAGCAGTTGCCTACGGCGAGTTTGTATTGGACATCCGGTCGTGGTGATGTCCCGCAGATACAAACTCTCGAAGCGCATGCGCGCCGGCTTTACGCTGATCGAAGTCGCGATCGCGATCATCCTGGTCGCCGTCGGCGTGCTCGCCGTCCAGGGGCTGGTCACGTCCAGCACGATGGTCACGCTGAAGATGAACGAGATGCAGACGGCCGGCACGCTCGCGCAGGCGCTCCACGAGCGGTGCATCGGCATCGACCGATCTGAGCTGCTCGGGCTCTCGGGCACGACCTTCTCGCCGCCGATCGATAACCAGGGCAATTCGATCACCGACCTTCCCAACTTCAGTCAACGCGTCGTTGTCGACTATGTCGACCCCAAGACGATCACAGGTACGTCTCCCAACGAGACGAGTTTGCTCCGAGTTTCAGTCACTGTTTCCCGAAACGGCGAGGCCGTGCTCACCAGCAGCCGCCTCATCGCGACGACGAAACAGGAATGAGGTGAAACATGTATGGTCTAATGCAGAGTCGTCGTTTACGCAGTCGTCGCGGCATCGCGACACTGATCGCGCTCGTATTCATCGCGCTCCTGAGCGTGTTGGCACTGGCAATCTACTCCTCGTCGAACCTTTCGGTTCAGGTCGTGGCCAACGAGAAGCAGGTGCGCATGGCGCAGCTCGCTGCCGAATCGGGCATGGAGTTTGTCCGCTATCAGCTGTCGGCGATCAGTGTTCCGTACAACACGCCGCAGAACCAGCTCTTTACCGCCGTCACCGACGATCTGAAAACGCAGTTGAACGGCTCGGCGACGCTCGGCGGCAAATCGATCGAAATCAGCGGCTCGACCGCGTATATCCCCGCGCGCGATCAGCCGGCCATCTCCATGGGCGGCGGCATGGGCAGCTTCCGTGCGCAGGTCACCGCGCAGGGAACGCACCTGCTCGTCCGCACGACCGGCATGAACGACGACGAGCAGTTCCAGCGCGACATCCAGCTCGAATACGCCGTCGCCATGCACGCCAGCAACATCTTTGACTTCGGCGTCGCCTCCAAGGGGCCGATCGCCATGAACGGCAACGTCAGCATCCGCGGCACACTCGGCAACGAAGTGTTTGGCAGCGTGCTGGTCCTCTCTGACAACAACACGACCCCCCTCACCATGATCGGCAACGCCAGCATTTCCGGCGATGTCTCGCTTACCCGAAACAACCCGCAATCGATCTCCGTGGGCCCGTCGAGTGAAATCGCCGGCTACAGTGTCGGCAGCACCCACATCTGGAATCACGTGCATGACCAGGTGACCGAACCCGAGTTTCCGGTCATCGACACAACCATCTTCAAGCCCTACGCGACCAATGTCGTCGACACCACGGGCGCTGCGCCGGCGGGCTACGTCGGTGGCAGTGGCGACGGCGCGGGATTTGTCGGTCTGAATTACCTGAACGTGCAGAACAACTGCACCATCCAGGGATTCGATGCCGTCAACAGCACCACGCTCGGCTCGGTCAACATCCTCGGCCAGACGAACGCCGGCAGCAATATGAACAGCTGTACGTTCAAAGGCGAACTGGACTACAAGACCACGCTCTCCAAGAACAACGCGACCATCACCAAGACCAAGAAGGTGAACTCGACTCTGGCATTCACCGCCGCCACGAGTCCGATGGTGAACAACGTGTTGCCGAGCGGTTACACCAACCTCGGCAACTACAACGGCCCGTCTGGCGCGAGCCAGGCGTTTGCCGGTGGAAAGTACTATGCGAGCACATTCAGCGTGCCCGCCGGTAAGACCCTGACCTTCAGCGGTCCGGCCGAACTCTACGTCAACGGCGCCTTCAGCGTCGCCGGCGATATCGTGACCTACGACAACTTCGCGGCGAACCTGAAAGTTCGAATGGTCTGCAGCGCCGGCGTCGACATCAACAGCGGCGGCAGCAAGCCGCTTTACCTCGATGTCTACGCGCCGCAGAGCCCGCTGAACATCAACAACCGCTCGAACGTGAACGGTTCGTTCATCATGAGCGGAATCAACGTGAGCAACTCGAATGTCAACATCGACCGTGCCGTGAAGGCCAACGGCGGCGCCACCCCTAACCCCGCGGCCAGCGGCGGCAGCAACGGAAATGGCAACGGCAACGGAGGCATGACCATGATGAAGGACAAGGCGTTCAAGAACATCCTCATCAAGGCCAACACCAACCCGAAGTTTACGGCCAACACCACCATTGACGGCGTCGTCTTCATCGAGCGCCCGAACAAGGTCGAGTTCGGCGGCAACACCACCATTCGCGGCGCGATCGTTGTCGATACCGACGGCAACAACAACATCGGCCTGGACCCGACCGTTAACTACATCAGCTTCACCGGCAACGTCTCGGTCACGCCGCTCAGCAGCCTGCCCGCGACCGCCGAGTTCCCTCTCGCGGAGCGCACGCTCAGCGGCGCGTTCCTGCTCGCCCCCGGGTTCGGCGCGACCTTCAGCGGCAACTTCGGGACCATTGGCGGGTCGATCGTCAGCAGCAAGCTCGACTTCAACGGCAACGCCGGCGGAACCGTCACCGGCAGTGTCATCAACCTCAACAACACGCCTTTCACCATGTCCGGCAACAGCGACATCATCATCCAGAGCAACGGCACGGGTCAGTATCCGTCCGGCGTGTTCTTCGGCAGCCGCTACGACCCGCTCCCGGACAGCTACGTCGAGGTGACGCCGTGAAGAAACATAAACGCACCGGCTTCACGCTCGTCGAAGTTCTGATGGCGACGGCGCTGATGAGTATCGTGATGGTCGCACTCTGCGCCGCCGTCACCGGAACGATGGACAGTTGCCGTGTCAACCAGAACTTCGTGGAGTCATCGAACAAGACGAAGATGAGCCTGGCACTGGTCGAACGGACGGTGCGCAACGCGGCGACTGTCGTGCTAACGAGCTCGACGCGACTGGATTACGTTGACGAGTTCGGCAATGTCGGCGCATTCGTGTACAACGCGCCGACTCATTCGCTGACGATGATCCAAGGTTCGCCGGCAGTCACCTCGACCCTGGTGCGCGACATCAACAGCGTCCAGTTTCGGGCCGACTCCGAGCCGGATCCAGAAACGAAAGTGGTCCGCATCGTCCGGTTGACGATCGACATCGCGGCAGACTCCGAAGTCGCGCCGCAGATGTTCAGCGCATCGGTTTCGCCACGGCGGGCGCGAAGTTATCAGTAGGCTCGACACACAAGAGACTGTCGGGGTCGCGTTCGTCTTCGAACGCGGCCCCTTTTTCGTCGCTCGCCTCGTTCGCCATTTTGAAGATCCTCCGGCTCACATCTCGGGAAGTTCAATCCCCATCGCGCTCGCCATCACCTCGGCGATGTGAGTCACCTTCGTCTTGACGTGGTGCCGGTTGCACATGCCGCTGATGTTCATCACGCAGCCGGCATCGTTGCAGATGGTGACGTTCGCATTCGTGGCGGCGATGTTTTTGATCTTGTCCTCCACCATTGAGCCGCTGATGGCGGGATACTTGATCGCGAACGTCCCGCCGAAGCCGCAGCACTGGTCGGCCTTCTCCATCGGCCGAAAGTCGACGCCGCCGATCGATTTGAGGAAGTTGAGCGCTTCATCCTTCATCCCCAGCCCACGCTGATGACACGTGTAGTGATAGGTGAACGAATCGCCGCTCGCCAGCTTTAGCGAACTCGGGTCGAACTTCACAACCTTGTTGAGAAACTCGACGAACTCGAAGGTCTTGTGTTCGATGGCATCGGAGCGCGGCTTCCACTGCGCATCCTTCGCGAAGAGTTCCTTAAACTGTTCACGCACCATCGCGGCGCAACTGGCCGACGGCGTCACGATCTGTTCATACGGCTCGAAGATCTCGATGAAGCGTTTGGCGAGTTTGGCGGACTCTTCCATGAAACCGTTGTTGAAGAACGGCTGGCCGCAGCAGGTCTGATCCATCGGGAAGGCGACTTCGTATCCCAGCTTTTCGAGGATTTTGGTGATGGCGATACCGGTCCGTGGATAGAATTGGTCGGTCAGGCAGGTGACGAAGAGTGCGATACGGCGGGCCATGCGGTTTATTCCTTCGGATGTCGACGCGAATCGTCGAGAATGCCTGCACCGATCGCCGCGATCTGTCCGATTGCGGTTGTCGGCCGGGCCAGATGAAGTATTTTCAACCTATCGATTGAGAGTGCAACGATGCGGACACGCGGGCGGCAACGGAATTGGCTGAAAATGTCAGCGGCAGGTGTCGCCGGGCTGGTCTGCGCGCATCAGGCGTCGGCGGTGATCGTCCTGCAGTCAGAGAGCCGTAACCTCGGCGCGCCGACCGGCTCCCTGGCGACGCCATTCGCGCTGCAGGGCCAGTTGGGTCTCTTCAACGCCACGCCGATCAGCCCGACGCAACTGATTGCGGCCAAGCACATCGGTGCCGGCACCGGGACTCAGTTCACCTACGGCACGCAGATCTACACCGTAGCAACCTTTACCGACATTCCAGGCACCGACCTTCGCGTGCTGAAGATCGACACGCAAGGTGGCACGCGGAGTTTCTCGAGCTACGCATCCGTCTGGAACCCCAGCGTTGACGGTTCAGAAGCCGGCCGGCCCCTCGTGGTCTTCGGGCGCGGCACGGCGCGCGGCGAAGCGATCTACGCGCCGATCAACCCCGGTTACATCGCCACCTCGGTCCCGCACACGAACATCGTGCTCACAGGCGGCGAATCGACCGGCGCGCGCCTCACCGGCCCGACTCCCGCAGGCCAAGGCGACCTGCGCGGCTGGAAACTCGGCGCGAGCGATTCGCTGGCCAGCTGGGGCCAGAACAAGGTCGAGTTCACCTTGACCGACCCGGACTACGGCCAGTTGCTCGGCTTCAATTTCGACAACGGCGCTGCCACCGTGCCCAACGAAGCGATCCTCTCCCGCGGCGACAGCAGCGGCGGCGTCTTCGCTCAGAACAACGCCGGCCAGTGGAAACTCATCGGCGTGAACCTCGGGGTGGACGGCAGCTGGTCTTTCACCAAGTCCGGACCGTACTTCGAGGCCGCCCTGTTCGACGCGCGCGGCCTCTGGGTCGGCGACGCGACGAACAATCAATACCTTCCGTACGGCAACACCGATCTCGCTGCCTCGAGCTACGCATCGCGCGTCTCGTCCTATTACAGCCAGCTGTCGACGATCACGAACAACTTCACCAACGTGATCGGCGGCGGCGACGTGCCGATGGTTCCCGAACCGGCGACGCTCGGGATCGCGCTGGCGGGGCTCGTCGCGTGCGCACGAAAACGCCGCGACGCGTAAAACACGATCACTCCGGCCGCAAATTACTCGACGCGATCGATCCAGCCGCCGCCGAGGACGACGTCGCCGTCATAGCAGACGGCCGCCTGTCCGGGGGTGATCGCGGGTTGTGGGGTATCGAAGACGATGCGGATTTCAGTTTCGCCGACGCGCTGCAGCGTGGCGGGCTGTGGCTGGGCGTTGTAGCGGATCTTGGCGGCGCAGCGGATCGGTTCGCGCGCATCGATGGCACGCTGCGCGAGGAGGTTGAGCTGGTTGGCGATCAGGCTCGTGCGCAGAAGTTGTTCTTTCTCGCCGACGATGACGCGGTTGTGCGGCGCATCGATCCCGACGACGTACAGCGGTAATGGCCGGGAGACACCGATACCCTTCCGCTGTCCGATCGTGAAGTGCTGGTGGCCTTCGTGCTGGCCGACGATGTGCCCCTCGGTGTCGACGATCTCGCCAACGCTGACCGCCTGCGGCGCGCGGCGCTTCAGCAGGCCGGCGTAATCCTGGTCGGGGACGAAGCAGATCTCTTGGCTGTCGGGCTTGTTGTAGGTCGGCAAGCCGAACTGCTCGGCCATCTTGCGGACGATCGGCTTCTCGAAATCGCCAATTGGCAGCATCGTGTGATTCAGCGTCGAGCGGCTCATGCCGAAGAGGACGTAGCTCTGGTCCTTGGAATGATCGACGCCGCGCATCAGCGCGCGCTCGCCGCTGACCGGATCGGTGCCGACGCGCGCATAGTGGCCGGATGCGACGAAACTGGCGCCGACGGCTTCGGCGTACTGCGCGAGGCGGCCGAACTTGAGCCAGTCGTTGCAGCGGACACACGGGTTGGGCGTCCGGCCGGCGTTATATTCGCCGATGAAGTAGTCGATGATCTTGCCGAAGTCGTCCTGAAAGTTGAGAACGTAAAACGGGATGTCGAGCATGGCCGAGACGCGCCGCGCATCGGCGGCGTCGTTGACACTGCAGCAGCCCTGCTTGTGCGACGACGAAGTAGATTGGGGTTTGGAAAGATCAACCCTGCAGGCGTCCTCTTCGACCTTGACCCCGTCCGGCGAACCGAGGCGCAGGAAAGCGCCCATCACGTCGTACCCCTGCTGCTTGAGCAGCGCGGCGGCGACGGAGGAATCGACGCCGCCCGACATCGCGACGACGACTTTCTGGCCCTTGCCCGGGAGGTTCATAACCCACGAGCGTAGGTCGAATCATCAGTGGTTTCCAGCCGGGGGACCGCTTTGATCCAGTCGATAGATCGTCCCTTCGCCCGGAAAAGCCTTCAAAACCGGCTCCGGCCGCGGCCCGCGCGAAAGAATGAACGGCGTGCCCCCGCGCTCCAGCACATCCGCCACGTTCCCGCCGAACTCTTCGCCGATCAATTGGTAGCAGCTGCGATCCAGCCACCACATGGCGATCATGTGCTCGTTGCGCGTCTGGTTCTCGACAAAAAAGACCGCGTTGGGCGGCGAGTTGGCTCGGACGAACTTACCGAGCTCCGGGAACGCGATCGGATCGGCCGGCGCGAACGCGCCCGCCTTGTACGAAACCCAGATGTGCCGTCCGATCGGAAACGCGAAGAGAATCGCAACGCCGATCGTGACAAAGCGCGCCGGCAATCTGGCAACCTGCTTCCGCAGTGCGTGTGCAACCAGTGCCGCGACCGTCACGACGCCCATCTCGATCAGCAGGCGCCATTGCGAGAACATGATCGCCGCGAAGTGGGTGACGTCCTTTTTTTCGAGCAAAGAAAACTGTGGATAAGGACGGAGCAGCGCCAGGCCGCTCGCGACGACAATGCCGATCGCGATCGCGCGGCCACGCAGCGCATCGGCGACGCAGAATCCGGCGGCCAGCCACAGCGCGGGCCAGACGGGAAGCGTCGCACTCGGCGTCTTGGTGGTGGCGAGCAGGTGCGGAACGAGCACCCCAAGCGCCCAGAGGAAGGCGAACACGCGCCCACGCTCGCGCCGGCGGATCGCGTCTACGCCCAGCAGCGCGAAGGACAGGAACACCAGCGGATACCACTCGAGCATGACGCGAACCAGGTAATCGAACACGAGCCGATCCCACGGGTGGCCAAACGTCTCGAGGCCTTCGGTGAGGTGACGGAAGACGTGAACCTGCTCGTAGGCAAACTCGTTCGGGAAGGCGTGAAAGCACCAGGCGGGCCACGGAATACAGGTGGCGATGCCGGCGAAAGCAAACACGATCGCCTGCCTGCGCGAGAGTTGGAGCCGAGCCGGATGAGAAGTGAACGTCGAACAAACCAACAGGAACACGGCGAGCCCGATCGGAAAGGTGGCGGGATAGCTTTTGGTGAGCCAGCCCGCTCCCATGAACACACCGGCGACGCCCGCGTGTTTCAGTCTGCCGGTGCGAGCGGCAAGCAGGAGCATCCAGATCGTCAATTCGCAGTAGAACAGCAACGCGGTATCGATGTGATCCGAAAACACCTGGCCGTGAACGAGCTGCGTGACCGCGGGACAAAATGTCTGAAAGGTCGAGGCGATCAGGCCCGCGCGTGCATCGCCGAGCGATCGGCCGATCAGGAACGTCAGCAGTACGCTCGCCGTCGAGAGCAGAAGGCTGGGCAACCGCATCGTGAAGTTTGACTCGCCGAAGAACGCCATGCTGCCGGCCATCTGCCAGAGGGCGAGCGGCGGCTTGTGCAGCCAGACGTGGTTGGCGAGCCAATTGTTCGGGTCATACGGCAGATACGGCAGCGCGTAGAGCATCGGCCGAAGCGGATCACGCATCATGCTGCGCGCGACGATGGCATGATATGACTCGTCGAGGTCTTTGATCGATGGCTGGCCGAGCTGGTTGAGCCGGAAAAGGAAGCCGGCGAGCAACACGACGCCGAGCAGGATGTAAATGGTTTGGGGAATCGGGGTGCGCTTGCTCGACTCGGTGACAACGGTCGTCATCGCGTTCGAGCTTATCCGAAATCATCGTCGCAAGTCATTTCATTCGCCGGGCCGGGTCGAGGGCGCGCCGATCGAATAGATCGTTCCTTCCGAGGTCGGCGGAAAGAGCGGACGTTCGCTCCGGCCGAGTCGAGAAAGGATGAACGGCTGCCCGCCGTTCCGGACGACCATTTCGACGTCCTTCTCAAAGAGGCCGCTCCGGATCGGATAACAGGTTCGATCCAGCCACCACATGGCGATCAAGTGTTCGTGACGCGCGACGTCATCGACGAAAAAGACCGCATTCGACGGCGCGTTGTCGCGCACGACTTTGCCCAGAATCGGGAACGAGACCGCCTGCGGATCGACGTCATCGCTCGTGAGCCACGCGATGCGGCAATGCCGCGCGACCGGCCATGTGAGTGCGACTGCCAGGAGTGACCACGCGACTTTCGGGGAGACCTCGGCACCCCGAGACAATGCGATCAGCGCCGACAACGCGATCACCGCGAACTGCACGAGGACGCGCCACTCGGCGAGCATGATTCGGCCGAAGGAGTAGCCATCTTTCGGCACCGGCGGATTGATCGGAAATGTCGGCCAGAACGCGATCAGCATTGCGGCTGCGACCACTGCATACAAAGTCGCAGCACGGCCGCGCGTCGAATCGGCAACGACAAATCCGATCGCCAGCCAGAGTGCCGGCCACGCGGTGAGTGTCGCGCTGGGCGTCTTGCTCACCGCGAGCAGGTGCGGAACGATCACGCCCAGCGCCCACACGATGACGAACCATCGCCGGCTGTCGCGCGCACGCCACCCGTCGATCAGCAGAAACAGCATCGCCGCGATCGCGAGCGGATACCACTCGAGCAGCGCGCGGAAGAGGTATTCGAAGAGCAGTCGATCCCACGGCGCGGCGAAGGTCTCGATGTCCTGCGTCAGGTGCTGGAACACGTACGCCTGCTCGTGGGCGAACTCGCGCGGAAACATCGACCAGCACCAGAGCGTCCAGGGCAACGCGACGGCGACGGCGGACCAGATGAACGCCGTCATCTGCTTTCCGTCGAGCTTGAGTCGGTTGTCGTAGCGAAAGTACCGCTTCGCGAGAAGAAGCACGACCGCCAGGCCGACGATGAACAGACATGGAAAGCTCTTGCTCAGGTACGCAAGCCCGGTCGCGACGCCGGCCAGAACAGCCCAGCGATTCGTGTCGCGCTTTGCGGCGTGGATCAGGCACCAGATCGCGAGTTCGCTGTAGAACAGCATCGCGATGTCGACGTGGTCGGAGAACACCTGGCCGTGGACGAACCGCGTGATCGCGGGATTCAGCGCTTGGAGAACGCTCGCGAACAATCCCGCGCGAACGTCGCCCAGCGACCGGCCGATCAGAAAGGTGAGCGCGACCGCGGCGGTGGAAAGCAGCAGGCTCGGAATTCGCATCGCGAAGTTCGATTCGCCGAGAGTTGTCATCGAAAGCGCCATCTGCCACATCGCCACCGGCGGCTTGTGGAGCCAGATCGAATTGCTCAGCCAATTGGTCGGGTCAAACGGCAGGTACGGATGCTCGTAAAGCTTTGGGAAGAGCGGATTGTGCATCATGCTCCGCGCGACCAGCGCGTGGAACACTTCATCGAGATCCTTCACCGCAGGCTGGCCCAGATGATGCAGACGCAGAAGGAACGAAACGATCAACACGATGGCGAGTGCGATCCACATCGCTCGCGGCGTTCGGATTTGGGCAGGAACATCGGCCGACATCGACCGGAATGTACGCGATCGATCCGCCCCGCTCGAAATGTGTGATCAAAAAGAACCCCGCGGAGATCATCCGCGGGGTTCTGGAGTTGCTGGCCCGATCTTTTCGTCGGTGAGAGTTCGTTATACCGCGGCGGTCTCGGCGATTTCCTTGCGGCGGTCCTGGATCTGTGCCTTGAGCCGAAGGAGGATGCTGCTGTGCATCTGGCTTACGCGGCTTTCGGAGAGATCGAGCGTGGCGCCGATTTCCTTCATCGTCATCTCTTCGAAGTAGTAGAGGATGATGATGAGGCGTTCTGCACGGGAGAGGCCGCGGGTGATGAGTTCTTTGAGGTCGCGACGCTGCATTTCGCGGACCGGATCCTGGCCCTTCTTGTCTTCGAGGACGTCGATTTCGCGGACGTCCTTGTTCGAGTCGGTCTCGAACCACTTGCGGCTGAGGCTGACTACGCCGACGGCGGATGCGTCTTTCTGCATCTTGTCGAACTCGCCCTTATCGACGCCGAGCTTTTTAGCGAGTTCGTCTTCGGTCGGTGCGCGGCCGAGTTCGACTTCGAGGATCTTGGTGGCGCCGTCGATCTTGTGAGCGCGGCTGCGCACGAGGCGCGGCACCCAGTCCATCGAGCGGAGTTCGTCGAGGATGGCGCCGCGGATACGCGGGGCGCAGTAGGTTTCGAACTTCACGCCGCGCTCCGGGTCGAACGCGTCGATCGCGTCCATCAGCCCGAAGATGCCGGCCGACATCAGGTCGTCGAGTTCGACTTCGTCTGGAAGCTTGGAGTGAACGCGCTCGGCGTTGTAGCGGACCAAGTGCAGGTAATGCTCCATGAGCATGTTCCGCAGCTTCTCACTCTTCTGCTTGTGGTATTGGTCCCAGACCGCGCGAATGTCGTCCTGCTTCGTGGCCCGATTCAACGTTGACTTGCTCACGTAAGCCTCCCAATCCGTGGGGGTTGGTCACCCTTATTTCGCAGCCATTCGCGTCAAGATCGATTGAGCGATTGACCGATGAACTTGTGACTCGAGGGGCGGCAACCGACACGGCGGTCACTCACCTTGCCGAAGACATGAACGCGACGAACGAAACTCGCGACGTGACTTTTGCGTTCCGGCACAAATGCGGCGCAACGAGAGCACCATGCTCTTTAACGCCACATCTCCTCTATCGACCTTCCGTGGCCGATTCTTTAGCCGCTTCGGATTTCTCAGCTTCAGCCCGCTCGCTGAGAATTCGTTCCGCGGCAATACCGATAATGTACCCGATCACGTACGTCCCAAACATGGCCACCAGCGATCGCCACACGACGGTCGTGAACGGGTTTCCCGCTTCGAACGCGCCGACGAACAGGCACATCGCAAACGCCACCAGCGAGAGGATGCCTGCAATCCGGTTGGCCATCGAACTACACTTTCATCGAACTCCTCTGACGACGCAATCCTGCAGTTCTCCACAATCCATGAACGGTCGGGCATTCCCCGATCCAATTCAATTTCGAAACATCCACCTTCCGAGCCGGTCGAAGAATCCCTGCGCCCGCGGCTTCACGCTTCCACCGCCCAGGCGGTTGGCGAGCTGAATCATTCCGTGCGTCGCCGGCGAGCGCGGCGCAGAGAGCACGAACGGCGATCGCCCGCGCACCGCCGTCGTCACCGCATCGTCCTTGGGAATGAACCCCGCATCGAACACCACCGCACCCAGAAACTGCCTGGCCACTTTCGACACGCGCTCGTAAACGTGCGTGCCCTCCTGCGGCGAGAGCGTCTGGTTCACCAGCAGGCTGATGCGCCGATCGTGGGCCGAGCCTTCCTGCTCCGCCGCCTTCACGAGTACCTTGATCGCCGCGTAGGCATCGGTGATGGCCGTCGGCTCAGGTGTTGTCACCACCAGCACGTGGTCGGCGGCGCGGGTGAAGCTCATCACGTTCGGACTGATGCCGGCGCCCGTATCAATGATGATGATGTCGCACTGCGTCTCGAGCTCGCCGAGGGCGCGAATCAACCGCTCACGGTCGAAGTCGGACAGGTCGGCCATCTTCGCGAGTCCCGAAGCGCCGCAGATGAGCTTGAAGCCGCCGGGCGCATCAACCATGACGTCTTTGAGTTCACGCTGCCGCGCGACGACGTGGGCGAGGTTCGATTTCACATCGATGTTGCAGAGCACGTCGGCGTTCGCGAGCCCCAGATCGGCGTCGATCAGGATCACGCGTTTACCGGCCTGCGCGAGCGCGATCGCGAGGTTGACCGAGACGTTCGATTTGCCGACGCCGCCCTTTCCGCTGGTTACGGCGAAAACGGTGGCGCGCTGCACCTGCGCCGCCATCGCGCGGAGCTTGGCGGCCTGATCGATCACGACGGGCTTGCTGAGAAGCGTCGCGGGCGTGACGGGGAGTCTTGCTTGTACGGGCACGTTTCACCTTCCTCTTCGATTCACGTGAAGAGGCACTTTCATTCGCTTCGGACACAACGGTTCCAACCACGCATCACTTCTCGCCCACGATCATCCGCGCGATTCGCCGCGCCTGGCCCACTTCGATGTCATCCGGCACATCCTGTCCGGTTGTGACATACGACAGTCCCTTATTCAGTTTCCGCACCACAGACAACAGCATTCCCAGCTGCGCCGCCTCATCGACCTTGGTAAAGATCACCTTATCAACGCGCACGCCGCTGAACTTCTCCATCGCCAGTTCGGCGCTGCGCTGGCCGCAGGTGGTGGAGAGCACGAGGTGCACTTCATCCGGACGGGCCGCTTCGAGGAAGCGGCTGAGTTCGTTGAGCTTGAGCGCATCGGTCGGGCTCCGCCCTGCCGTGTCGATCAGGACATATTCGCAATCGGTCATCGAATCGACGGCCGCGCGCATCTCGTCGGGGTTGTTCACGATCGTGAGCACGATGCCGATCAGGTCGGCGTACTTGCGGAGCTGATCGATTGCTGCGATGCGGTACGTGTCGATCGTGATCAGGCCGACTTTCTTGTTCTCGCGGAGTTTCAGATTGGCGGCGAGCTTGGCGATGGTGGTCGTCTTGCCTACACCGGTCGGGCCGATGAGCGCGACGACGTGCGGGCCCGACGGCTTCTTTCGCTCGATCGGGCCGCTCATGGGGATCAGTTTTTCGATCTGTTCGACCATCCGCTCGCGAACGAACTGGGCGTTGGCCAGTTGCTCGGGCCGGGCGTTCTGCTGGATCTTGCGCAGGATGTCTGTCGCGAGTTCCTCGCTCACTTCCGACTCAATCAGCTGCATGTAGTGATCGAAAAGTTCTTCGGGAACCGACGGCGTGGTGCGATGGCGAACCTCGTGCACCAGTTCTTTCACCATCGTTTTGAGCGTGGTGATCTCGCCGGCGAAATTCATCATCGCCACCGACTGGGCGGCAGGCGTTTCCAGCAGCGCCTTGCCCGGCGCGCCGTTGTTGATGCCCGGCGGCAACTTGGAGTTGGCGGCATACGCGGCCGGACCGCTCTGCGGCACCTTCTTCATCACCGGCTTCTCCGGCGCCTGCGGGCCGCGGCGCTGAACGTTCACGCCCTTGCCGGCCATCACCTCCACATGCTCGCGCTTGCGCAGCCCGAGCCAGCGGCGGGTCGTCACCGTCCGCGTCGAGAGGATCACCGCATCTTCGCCAAGCAGACGCTTCACCTCTTTGAAGGCATCCGCAATCGTCGGGGCTGTGATTTTTTCCAGTTGCATCGCTTTTCCTACTTCCCTACCCGTTGATTCCAACCAGCGCCACGGCTTCCGCGTTCACTTCCGGAACCATTTCGTTCAGTCCGACGACCGGCGTCGCCGGCAATGCCGCCTCGATCATCTTCCTTACAATCCCGCGCACGTGTGGGCTCGCGAGCACTACGGCCGTCTTCCCCATCGTCGCCACCTCGTTCACCTTCTCCGCGATCCGTTGCACGATCTGCTGCTGTGTCTTGGCGGGCATCGAGTTGAGCGTGCCGGTGTCGGACCGCTGGATGTGCCCGGTGATCAGCTCTTCCAGCGCGGGATCGAGGGTGACACACCACATCTTCTCGTCCTGATCCACGTACTGCTTGCAGATCGTTCGCGCCAGCGCGTTGCGGACATATTCGGTGAGCACGTCGAGATCCTTGGTGCGCGACGCGTAGTCGCCGAGCGTTTCGAGGATCGATTCCAGGTCGCGAACCGGAACGCGTTCGCGGAGAAGGTTCTGCATGACCTTCTGCAGCTCGCCGGGCTTGATGAGCGTCGGCACGACCTCTTCGATCAGGGCCGGACTCTTCTGCTTGAGATTTTCGAGAAGGTTCTTGATCTCCTGCCGGCTGAGCAGTTCGTGCGCGTGCTGGCGGACGACTTCCGTGAGATGGGTCGCCAACACGGCGGAGGCTTCGACGACGGTGTAGTTCGCGAGTTCGGCATCGGCCTTCTGGCTCTCGGTGATCCAATACGCCGGCAGACCGAAGGCGGGCTCGGTGGTCTGTTCGGCGGCGTCGAGCGGCCCGGTGGCGGCGCCGCTGTCCATCGCCATGAACTGCTCGGGATAGGTGACGCCACGCGCCACGGCCTGGCCGCGGATCTTGATGACGTAGTCGTTCGCGCCCAGCGCGATGTCGTCGCGAATCCGCACCGGCGGCACGATGATGCCGAGTTCCACCGCGAGGCGTCGACGGACATTGCTGATCCGCTCGAGCAGGTCGCCGCCGCGTTTCGGATCGACAAGCTTGACCAGCCCGTATCCGATTTCGAGCGACATCGTGTCGACTTCGAGCAGTTTCTCGACCTTTTCCGGCTCCTTGGTCGCGGCGGCGGCCTTGTCGGAGACTTCCTTGTCGGCCGCCATTTTCTGCTTCTTCTTCGACTGTTTGGTGAAGTACGCCAGGCTGCCGCAGACCGCGCCCAGCGCCAGCAGCGGAATCGCTGGCAGACCGGTGACGCTCATCAACAGCAGGAACGCGCACGCGATGATCAACGCTTCGGGCCTTGCAAACATCTGGCCGGCGACTTCGCTGCCCAGTTCCTTCTTGCTGCTGGAACGGGTGACGATCAGGCCCGCGCCGAGCGAAACGATGAACGCCGGGATCTGGCTCACCAGGCCGTCGCCGATGGTGAGCTTGGTGTAGAGCTTGAGCACTTCCTGCCAGTTCCAGCCGTGCTCGACAATGCCGACGTAGAAGCCGCCGAGCACGTTGATAAACGTGATGACAATTCCCGCGACGGCATCGCCGCGGACGAACTTCGACGCACCGTCCATCGCACCGTAGAAATCGGCTTCCTGGGCGATCTCTTCGCGGCGCTTGCGGGCTTCGGCCTCGCTCAGGTTGCCGCTATTGAGGTCGGCATCGATCGCCATCTGCTTGCCGGGCATCGCATCGAGTGTGAATCGCGCGGCCACTTCCGAGATGCGCGTAGCACCTTTAGTGATCACGACGAACTGGATCACGAAAATGATGATGAAGATGATGATGCCGACGACGAGCGAACCGCCGGTCACAAAGCTGGAGAACGCCTGCACGACCTCGCCGGCCGAGTGAATCGCCTGCGTCGGGTCGGTGGCGCGGTCGCCGGCTGTCAGAATCAGACGCGTCGTCGCAACGTTCAGCACGAGGCGAAACAGCGTGATCGCCAGCAGCAGTGACGGCAGCACCGCGAACTCCAGCGGACTCTTCACGTAGATCGTCGTCGCGAGAACGATGATCGAGATGGTGATGTTCACCACCAGCAGCAGGTCGAGCACGAATGGGGGCAATGGGATCAGGATGACCGCGATCAATCCGATAAACGCGATCGGAAACAGCAGATCGCGATTGCTCTGCAGCTTCAGGAGGAAGGGATGTTGGCTCAGGGCTTGGGACATCGTGGTTTGCGGTTAGCAGTTTGCGGTTTGCGGTAAAGCGTTTACGGCGAACCGCAAACTGCTAACCGCAAACGCGTCTAACCCGCCACCCTCCGTTTCACCTTGCCAGAAAGTTCGTAAACGTATGCCAGGATCTCGGCCACGACAGAGTAAAACTCCTCGGGAATCTCCTGGCCGACTTCGCACAGTTTGTAGAGCGCGCGCGCGAGTGGCGGACGCTCGATGATCGGGATGCCGTGTTCGACCGCGAGTTCGCGGATGCGGAACGCGAGAAAGTCGGCGCCCTTGGCGACGACGCGCGGCGCGTTCATCTTGTCGGCGTCGTACTTGAGCGCGATCGCAAAGTGGGTCGGGTTGGTGACGATCACATCAGCGGTCGGCACCGTCGACTTGATCCGCTTCATCGCCTGCTGCATCTGGATCTGCCGGCGGCGGGCCTTGATCTTCGGGTCGCCGTCCATGCGCTTCATTTCGTCTTTGACCTCCTGCTTGGTCATCTTTAGATCCTGTTCGTGCTTCCATTTCTGGTAGCTGAAATCGAGGATCGCGAGGATGAGCAGGACGATGCCGATACGCAGCGTGATGTCGTACACGATGCCGCCGCAGAGCGCGAAAATCTGCAGGACATCGAGATTGGCGACGCCGACGATCGTGCCGATTTTTCCCGAGACCGCCGAGTAGGCGATGAAGCTGACGAGGATCAGCTTGAGGATGTTCATCCCCATCTGCACCGGTCCGCGCCCGCCGCCAAAGAGTTTCTTCACGCCGGCGATCGGGTTGAACGGGAACTTCGGCTGGAGCTTTTTCAGGTTCGGGTGAAAACCGACCTGCAGCCAGTTCGCGAAGATGGCGATCAGCATGGTGCCCAGCAGCATCGGCAGCATCGCGCGGATGATGAGCGATGTCGTGCCGACAACCAGTGGCGAGAGGTCGCGGACGTTGTTGAGGGTGAGGTGGCCCGCGAGGCCGGATTCGACGAGCTTTCGCAGCGCATCGATGATCCGCGCGCCGCTCATGGAAATGAGGATGGTGATGCCGACCAGCAACATCGCCGCGGTGAGGTCGGCGCTGCGCGCGACGTTCCCCTGCTCCTGTGCTTCCTGTCGGCGGCGCGGGGTGGGTGCTTCGGTTTTGTCGCCGTTCTCTTCAGCCATCCTTGGCTCGCGTACGCTTTACCTTCGCGTGTGCGTTACCTTCCGTGAAAGAGTTGCCTGACGATGAGCAGACCGGAATCAAGATCATTCGAGATCACCGACGCCGCGATCGGCACGCCGATGTACATAACGATCACGCCAAGCATGCCGCGCACCGCCATGCCCGCCGACATGACATTGAGCTGCGGCACGGTTTTGCTGATGCAGCCCATCGAGACATCGACGATGATCATGGTGACGAACATCGGCGCCGCCAGCCGCATCGCCAGCAGCGTGGCCGAGGACATCGCCTTCAAAAGTACTTCGAAGAGTTGCGGGTCGAACGCGATAGACAGCGGCGGCACCTGAACCAGCGAATCGTGCGTGCCGATGATCAGTTGCCGATGCCCGCCGAGGATCAGGAACGTCGCGGTGGTGAGCATGAAGTACATGTCGCCGATGATCGACCCACCGGCGCCGAACTGCGGATCGAACACTTCTGAGATGTTGAGCCCGATCTGGTGGCTGATCATCGATCCCGCCCACTGGGCGGCGACGAAGACGAGCGAGACGATCAATCCCAGCGCCAACCCGTACAACATCTCGCCGATCAGGCCAACGACCATCTGCCCCAGGTTCTGCGGCAGCACCCAATCCATGGTGTTGAGCGTGGACATCATCGAGACGGCCATGACGAGCGCCATCATGGCTTTGAAACGGCGTGGGATGCGTGCCGATCCGAAGAGCGGCGCCATCAGGAAAAGCCCGCCCACGCGGAAGAAGGTGAGCACGAAGCCCACGGCAAGTCGATCGAGGTTGGCCAGGTCGGGAAACATGTGGCAATTCAAACGCCAGGCAATTGGCGGCGCGCCTCGTCAGAGCTAAGGCGTGCCTCCGGTGGTAAAGATCGCTGCCGAGTACTCCATCAGCCGCGTCGCGATCCACGGCAACAAGACCGCCGCCGCGATGACCATCGCGGTGATCTTTGGAATCAGGGTGAGCGTTTGTTCCTGGATCTGCGTGATCGCCTGCAGAATGCTCACGGCGACGCCCACGACAAGGCCGATGATCAGCATCGGCGATGCGATCAGCAGCGTCATGATCAGCGTGTGACGGACCAGGTCGGTCGCGGTGTCAAGCGTCACTGCACTCCTCCATGAGCGCTGAGCGTCAACGGAAATGATTCGAGCGCAAATCCATTTGCGCCTTCAAGCGGTTCACCTATCCCAGTGGAACTGTTCCAAAGCTACCCATCAGGTTCCCAACGATCAAGCGCCATCCGTCCACAAGGACGAATAAGAGCAATTTGAACGGGAGCGAGATGAGAACGGGCGGCAGCATCATCATGCCCATGCTGATGAGCACTGTCGAGATCACCATGTCGATCACCAGAAACGGCAGGTAGATCGTAAAGCCCATCAGGAACGCCGTCTTCAATTCGCTCAGCATGAACGCCGGAATGATCGCCATCGTGCTCACATCGCCCCACTCCTTGGGGTCTTCGGCATGATTGAAGCGATGGAACATGATCGCGTCTTCGTCATTGTTGTAGTAACGGATCTGGCCGATCATGAAATCGCGGAGCGGGGTGATCGCCTTGTCCAGCGCGACCCGCTGATCCATCGTTCCATTCATGTAAGGCTGCAGCGCCTCGTTATTCACGCGGTTGAATGTCGGCCCCATGACCAGAAACGTCATGAACATCGCCAGGCCGATCAGGATCTGGTTCGGCGGGAGCTGCTGCGTTCCCAGCGCCTGGCGCAGCAGCGAGAGCACGATGATCATCCGCGTGAAGCTGGTCATCATGATCACGATCGACGGCGCCAGCGAGAGCACCGTGAGCAGGATCAACAGCTGCATCGAAGACGACAGATTGTCCCGGTTGGTGAGGTCCGGCATCTTGAACGACGTCGGCACGATCGACGAATCGGCCGCCTGCGCCAACGCGGGCGCTGCGCCAAAGAGCAGAATGACGATCGCGAAAAACAACTTTCGATACACTCGAGACTCCATTCTCACGTGTAATTCGAACACACAATCCATCGAAACGACAACTCAATCCCGGCCGATCTGGCCGCGAATCGACTTCATCTTCTCCAGCAGACTGGACAATTCCGAGCGCATCTGCTCGGTCTCGCCGGCCGGATGCATCTCTGGCTCGCGATCGGCTGGTGATGCGCCGGCATCCGCCGACTCGTCGTCGAGTTTCTTCTGTGCCCTGCCGAACAATCCGCCGAACGCCGTTGCACGCTGCGTTCGCTGCTCATCGAGTTTGCCGACGAGCTGGGCGATCTCATCGGCATCATCGATCTGCGCCAGCGTCGAGAGGTTGCCGTTGCTCTCGCCGACGACGACCACGCGACGCCCGACCTGAAGCAACAGGATCTGCTGGCGGGGCGCGAGCACCGTTCGATTCAGCACCTGGACCGCCTTGCTGCCGCCGGGCGATACGGAGCCTTGGTAAAACCGCTTGAGGATCAACCGCGACAGAAAGATCAGGCCGACAACGATGACCAGCGCCAGGAGCATCCGCGAGACATCGACGCCGAGCGAGGGCATCGCGATCGGCTGTGACGACGCGACCCGGCCCGACGCCTGCCCGGCGCGGATCTCCAACGAGTCGGTCGGCGAAGCGCCAATCGCGCTCGCGATCATCACCTGCGTGCACACGAACCCGCTCAGGAGGTAGTTCGGAAGTCGACGCCGCATGTTCATCCCACTTCGGTCACGCCGGCGAGAATCTCATTCACACGCACGCAGAAGGAGTCGTTGAGGACCAGCACTTCGCCGCGGGCGACGAGCCGGTCGTTCACAAACACGTCGACCGGGTCGCCGGCGAGCTTGTCGAGTTCGACGACACTGCCCTCGGCAAGCCGAAGCACGTCTTCCACGAGCATCTTGCTCCGGCCGAGCTCGATCTTGACGTTCAATTCGACGTCGCGGAGCAGGTCGATGCTGGAAACCTGCGCATCGGCCATGGCGCGCTGCAGGTCGGGGAGGTCCATCGGCATCGCGCCGCCTGCGAGGGAGGGAATGCTGATGTTGGCGGCGGCGGCGGCGGCGGTTTCGACCGCGCTGTGGGCGGCCGCGTCGTCGAAGGTCGCGCTGGCGAGCAGCTCGTCAATGGCGGATTGGTCGTCCGCGGCGGTTTCGTCGGCGGCCGGCGTGGCGGCTGCATCACTGCTGCCGGGGCCCTTGTTCATTTCCGCTAAGAGTGCGTCGATATCGGCGTCGGTGATGCCGCCGCCGGGGGATTCGTTGGCCATGGAACCATCCTTGGTACGAGGCAGCCCGCTTCCATCGGGCCCTTCGGAAAGGAGTTCAACGGCAATACCTATGACGATCGACTGACTCGGAAGTCGGTGATCGACTTAGAAGTCGGCACGGAACGGGATGCAACGCGGGACCAGCACTTCTTCGATCACGCCATCGCCGACGATCTCATCGAGCTGGTATTTCACCTGCCGTTTGAGCGTCTCCAGTCCCGGTTCAACCTGTCCGTTGAGCTTCTCCGGATCTGACTGTGCGATGATCGTTCGGATTCGGTCACTAATCAAGGCTTTTCGCTCTTCTACCTTCTTTTGCGCGTCTTCGTAGTTTTTGCCCATTACCTGGGCCTCGATCGCGACGTCGTAGAGGTACATCTTGCCCGAGACCTTGTTGGGCGCGCGGAACTCGATGAGCGGCATGGAGTACCTGAGATTCTTTTTCTTGGGTGCCGGGCCCTTCTCCTTTTCGCCTTCACCACCAGCGGCCTCAGCGGACTCGACATCGCCGCCGTCGTCGCCCTCGGCGTGCTCGCCTTCGGCGGCGTGGAGTTCAGCGCCTTCGGTCGCGGCGGGTTTGGAACCCATCATCTTGAACGCGCCGAACAGGATCGCGCCTTCAATCACCATCACGCCGCCAAGCAGCACTGGCAACTTTGTCAGCAGCGCCATGATCCCGCCGCCCTTGGCCTTGGCTTCACCTTCTTTGGGTTCTTCCTTCTTCTCTTTGGGCTTGTCGCTCATGGTCGGTCTGGTTCCTTTCGATCGCTGCATAGCGCGAATCCGCGCTACTCCCCGTATCGACCATCGGAACCCCTCGCCTTTGCGCGGTTTTTGCGCTAACCGGTGTACGTCCGATTATCCCGCGATCGGCCGACGGGTCATGCGGGCCCACTCGATCGCCCGGCGAATCACTTCCTGCATCGCTTCCTTCACCATGTACTTTTCGCCCGCATCACAACAGACGACCGTGTCGGGCGTCGACTCCACGTAGCGAATTCGCTCGGCATTGATAACGATTTGCTGCCCGTTCAGTCGTGTCAGCGGAATCATGATGGCCTCCTAAGCGGGGATGAGGGATGAGGGATGAAAGAAATTGACGAGAATGAACAGAGTCTTCACGGGAAAGCCGCGATCCGACTTCATCCCGCCGCCCTCATCCTTCATCCCTTGTTCAATGGCGCCCCCGCGACAGCAGAATAAACACCTGTCGCGGGGGCTAAACCCAACGCTAAGCCGTACGCGGCACGCTTGCCGCGTCACCTGTTTCAGTTATCGGTCCTCTTACCGCGCCGTCTGCAGCAATTCGTCGAGCATGCGGTTGCTGGTCGTGATCACCCGGCTCGCCGCGCTGAAGCCGGTCGTCGTCACGATCATGTCGATGAACTCCTTGCTCAGATCGACATTGCTCTGCTCGAGCGAACCGGCGCGGATCGTGCCGGCACTGCCTTCGCCGGCAGTTGCCAGGATCGCATCGCCCGAGGCGCCGCTAACGGTGAAATTGTTCGATCCTTCGTCAATGAGGCCTTCGGGATTGTCGAACTGCGCCATCGCCACACGGCCGAGCGTGCGGGTGAGCCCGTTGGAGAACGCGCCTTCGATATCGCCGTTCTGGCCGATCGAGTAACTCTTGAGCGTGCCGGTGAGAAAGCCGTCCTGCGCTTCGGGGGTGACGCGTTGTTCGGTGTCGTGGAGCGCGTGAAGCGCGCTCATATCGAGCTTGACCGGCAACGGCGTCGAGGCGCCAGTGTTGGATCGCTCGATCGTGACCGTATCGCCGACGGTGCGGACGAAGTTCCCGTGCTCGTCAAACTGGACCGTCCCGGTGCCGATGATCGATCCGTCGTCGGCGGGACTGGCGCCGGGCGTGAATGCGCCGGAGTTCGTGTCGTTGGGGCTCGTCGCGTAGTAGCGCCAGGTCGTGCCGCCATTGTTCGTGTTGGCTTCGAGCGCCATGCTGACGTTGAGGTTTACCGGAACGCCGAGCGAGTCGTAGACGGTGATCTGCGTGTTGAGGCCTTCGCCGGTCGCATCAGAGGCCTGGGAATCGGTAAAGGCGATCGGCGCGGTGCCGTCGGAGCTTTGAAATCCTCCCGCCAGCGAGAGCGCGTTCACCTTGCCGGCGTTGCCGACAATGGTCAATCGCAGGCTGCCGGCGGGATCGGTGCTCGGCGTCGATGACGCGAGTGAAACGCCCGGCGTGAAGCCCGTCGGCGCTGACGCCAGGACCTCGGCACTCGTATTGATCTGTGAACCCTGCGCCAGGAACTCGCTCAACTGGTCGACCGTCGTGCTGGCATCGATGGTGAAAGTGGATGTCGGCAAGCTCCCCCCACCGCGTTTCGCATCGAGTGTCAACGTGGTCCCATCTGCGAACAGCGGCGTCACCAGATCGCTGGCGTTGCGCAGATTCACCAGCGGCGTCGTGCCGGCAGGCGTCGCACCTGCGTCGTCGAGCAATGGAGGACTCTCCAGCACGCTCGCGCCGGTGCTGAGTTCGCCGCCGGCATTGAGGTTGCCCTTGAAATTGACCGACGTCGTCGCCTCGGCGATCGTCAGCGCATCCACGGGAATGTTGATCTTCTGAAGATTCCCGGGCAGCACGTTGAAGTCCTTGTCGACCCCGTACCCCATCACATATTCGCCACGACTGCTGACCAGATCGTTGTCTTTGTTGACGTGAAACGAGCCGTCGCGGGTGTATTTCGTCGAGCCCGAATCGACGACGAAAAATCCATCCCCTTCGATCGCCAGATCGCTCGCCACGCCGGTCGATTCCGGCGTTCCCGAGGTGAAGTTCTTTTCGATCGATGAGACCATCGCGCCCATGCCGCGCTGGCTCGGGTTGGTGCCGCCGAAGGTGCCCGACGGTGGAGAGCCGGCGCCGTCTGTGACGTAGAACTGCGGCTTGAAAAGTGCTCGGCTCGACTTGAACGCGACCGTATTCACGTTCGCGATGTTGTTGCCGATCACATTGAGCTTCTGTTGATTGACGGTCATCCCGGTCAGGCCGGTGTAGAGCGTGCTGTTGAGTGCCATGAGTTTTCGTTTCCGTTTTACAGCGCCTCAGGGCGCGATGGAGATGGGCTTCGCTCCGCGCTAATCACGCGGCTCCGCCGCGCACCGTTTACCCGCTCGCCCCGTGTGATCGCCGCAGGCGAGCGGACTTCTTACCGTCGTGTTTCCATAAGCAATCGAAGTGCCGCGATCACTTGCCGATCGCGCCGGCCGAGTTCTGCACCGCCTTCGACAGGTCCGAATTATCGCCTTCGACGCTGGTCACCTTCTCGAGTGGCAGCACCGCATTGGTGCTGAGCTTGAGCAGCACCTTGCCGTTGCTGATCGATACCCCTTCGACGGTTCCCGAGATCGTGGTCGGCTTCCCTTCGGCATCGAGATCGCCGGGACCCTGCACGTCCTTCCCGATCAGGTTCGATGCCGCGCCGATGTTGTTCTGCAGCACCATCGTCTGGATCGAGTCGGTCAACAGCTTCTGATTCGCCGTCAGGTCCTGCTGGCTCTGCAACTGGCCGATCTGGCTCATCTGCGCGAGGAGCTGTTCGTTTTTCGCAGGCTCCATCGGGTCCTGATTCTGAAGCTGCGTGACCATCATGTGGATGAAGTCAGCGACCTGGAGCTTGCTCTTGGGATTGACCGTCGAAACTGGCGTCGCCGTATTGAGTGTGTCGATCGTGGGCATAGGTGGATCTCCGTGAAATGGGCTCATCAGGCGACAAGGTCGAGGTCATCGGTTCCGAAGGCGAGCCTGCGCCACATCTTTTTGACCATGTCTTTGCGGTGCTGTTCGCTCTGCTGCGACTGCGAATCGAAACCGCGCTGTTGTTGCTGTTGCGAGTCGCTGTTGGATTTGGACTGAGACGACTCGGACGGCGCGGCCTGGCGGACTTCGATCCGATCGACGGTCACGCCCGATGATTCCAGCGACGACTTGAGGTGCTGCAGGCTGTGACTGAGCAACTGCGTGGCCTGCTCGTTGTCGGTCGTGAATGTCGCGGTGAACCGGCCCTCGACCATCTTCACCGCGACCTGCAACGCGCCCAGTTCCGGCGGATCGAGCCGGACGTTCATCGTCCCGCCGCCGGCGAGCGATTGCGTCCGCACGCTCGTCACCACCTGGTCTACATTGTCGTGCGCGAACTTCTGCTCCGGTGTGAGCGTCGGCAGCGGCTCGACCTTCACCGTCTGTGTCGCCTCATGCTTCGTCACCTGTTGTACGGACGATTGCAGCGAATCGAGCGTGCGATCGAAGGTCGATGGCGCCTCTTTCGTCTCGCTCGCCTTCGGCGCATCTGCCAGCTTGGCTACCTCTTTGCCCAGCAGATCACCGGACGGCTCATGTTCCTCGCCGCCGGATTCGGATTGGTTCTCGCTCGTGACGGCGACATCCGGCTGCTGGGCAGTCGCGTCCATCCTGGAGACGAGGTCGTGCAGTTTTCCGTTGTCGGTTGTCTTCGAGGACGGTGTCGCGACGGATTGCGCTTTGCCGGCGATCTCCTGCACCTGGGTCGCAGCTTCATCGACACCCGACTGCACGGTCGGTGCGCTGCTATTGTCGCCGATCGCGATCGCGGTAGAAACTTCAGGTTGATCTTCGGTCTTCGCATCCGTCAGCGGCGCGTCGATCGGCGGGTTGGCGATCGCCACCACCGGTGTTCCGTCGATGGGAGATTCGTCTATCGCTGCCGGCTTCTTCTCCTTGGGATCGGCCGACTTCTCCTTCACCGCAGCCAGCTTCGCATCGGGTTGATCCGACGCCTGTCGATCATTATCTGATCGGCCGGCTCGGCTGGCTGGCGAAGCCTCCTGGGCGCGACTGTCATCCGCTTGCTGCCGCCCGGACTCATCCGCGCGGGCATGACGATGGATCGTCCGCTCGTCCTGCGGTCGAAGGGCATGATCGATCGGCTTGGCAGTCGGTCGGTCCGTGAGATGTGAATCCAGACGCGCCTGGAAATTCCCCGCGCTCGACGAAGACGAAGCGGAGCTGGACTGAACGGAATCGCGCGGTTGGAAGAAACGTTGCTGGAGTGAGGCGGCCTGCATCGCGACCCTTTCGCTGCGAAACGTGTCGGCGTCGCAGCGACCGAAATCGATCCGTCGATTTCATGACTGCGAGGCTGGCGTGTTCGCCACTTCCGGTGGCTTGGTCGCATCCTGCGTAACGCCGTTCTTGCGCATCTTTTCCAGCAGGCTTTGCGCCATGCTGATTTCCGCGGGCGTCTTGAACTCCTTCAAGATGCTCGACACCCGGCGAGGTTCCATTGCCTGCAAGTACCGTACCACTGTCTCTTCATCCAGCGTCGAAAAAATATCCTTCACCTGCTTGGCCTTCATCGCGTCGTATACCGCAAGGCTGTCCTGAAAGCCCTTGTCGGCGGCGGCGAGGGTTTCGCTCTTGTCGCGGTCATCGATCTTTTTCTCGCGCGCGGCGAGCGCGGTGCGATCTCGCGTGAGCTGCGCCTGCGCAAAATCGACCTGCCTGCGCAGATCTGTCACCTCGCGGCGCTGCCGATCGATCTGCGCCGACATCGATTCGAATGTCGCCCGGACAAACTCGTTCTGTTCCGCTGCGGTCATGCCCGCGGTCTTCACGAGCAGTTCATCGATGCTCATCATCGGGTCGCTGGGGTCGGTTGATGCGGGCTGGGTGCTCGGCTGAGTGGCCGGCTGCGTCGCGGGGAAGAGGATCTGCGCGATCTGTTTGCCCTTGTCCTTGTCGAGCTTGCCGCTGCCGACGAGATAGCCGATTCCCCCGGCAAGTCCGAGGAAATTGAGTGCGAGCACCAGCAGAACGAGCAATCCGACCTTCTTGATCACGCCGCACTACCTCCGACGATGGAAAGCGACCCGCTTCCGTCAGAGAGCGGAACGCTCGCCGCTTCGACTTGAAGATTGTGATAGGCGATCTGCATCGCGACATCGTCCGCAGCCCCAAGCTCGCGGCGATCCTGCTCGGCGACCCACCGGGTCTTCTGCTTGTCACGCAGGACCTCGATCGCCTTGCGGTTCTTCGCCGCGTCCGCCAGCTTCCGCTGTCTTGCCTCGACGGCGATGCGTGCCCGGGCGATCTTTTCCGCCAGCGTAAAGACCTGCTGCTTCATCGCCACCAGATACCGACGATGGGTGGCGATAATCGACTGATGGAGCGTGCCGACAAGATGTTCGCTGCGCATCGTGTCGTTTGCGGTGCGAATCTGCGTCTCGACTTCGGCCAGTTCGTCGAGGAGTCGCTTCTGAGCGAGTTGGGCTTCGTACAGATCTCTCTTGCAGAGCGTTTCTTCAAGTTCGCGCTGCTCGAGGACCGTTTGCAGACCGAAAACGAATCGCGCCATGGGACATCCTTGTCAGAATATGGGTCGTCACTCCATTGACGGCCATCACTTCCGTTGCGAACCCTGTGCCACCGCCGGCGGCCGCTTTGCGATCAGGTCGAGCGCCATGCACAGTTCATTAAGTTGCTTTCGTGAGTCCTCGCCTTGCAGTCCGATTTTCAGATCCTGCTTGATGAAATCGATGATTCGGGGACGGGCCTCCAGCGCCAAGTCCTGCTGGGGGTTGTTCCCTTTGACATAGGCGCCGATCGATACCAGGTCTTCGATCTCCTGATACGTCGCCAGGAGCGACAAAACCCGCCGGGCCTGATCGACCTGTTCCTTGGGCGCCACATCCGATCGAACACGGCTGATACTCTGGATCACGTCGACCGCCGGGAACTGTCCGGCGTTCGCCAGTGTGCGGTTGAGCCACAGGTGGCCGTCGGTGATGCCCTTGACCGCATCGGGAATCGGCTCATTGAAGTCGTCTCCCTCGACCAGAACCGTGTAGAAGCCGGTGATCGAGCCCCGGGGCGTCTTGCCGGCGCGCTCGAGAATCTCGGGCAGGAGCGCGAACACGCTCGGCGGAAACCCTTTCGTCGCCGGCGGCTCGCGCGCGGCCAGGCCGATCTGGCGCTGCGCCTGGGCGAGCCGCGTGAGCGAATCCATCATCAACAGGACATTTTTGCCCTGATCGCGAAAAAATTCGGCAACCGTGCAGGCGACCTTCGCCGCACGGACTTTCAACAGCGGCGTGTCGTCACTCGTACTGACGATGAGCACACACCGCTTGAGCCCTTCTTCGCCCAGCGCGTGTTCCATGAACTCCTGCACTTCGCGGCCACGTTCGCCGATGAGTGCGACGACCGAAATGTCGGCGCTCGTGTTCTTGGCGATGGCGCTCATCAGCGTCGACTTGCCCACGCCCGGGCCGGAGAAGATGCCCATGCGCTGGCCCGTCCCGCAGGTGTGCAGCGCATCGATGCAGCGGACGCCGGTGTAGAGCGGCTGGCGGATGACGGCCCGGTCCATCGGCGCGATCGACTTCTGATCGATTCGCCGCGCCACGCCGCCGACGATCGGACCCCGGTTGTCGAACGGTCGGCCCATCCCGTCGATCACCCGGCCCAGCAGCTTGTCGGTGCAGAAGATCCTCGGGGTCGCGCTCTGCGCCGAAACGCGATCCCCGCGCGAGACGCCGCCCACATCCGAGAGCGGCATGAGCAAAGTTCGATCCGACGTGAATCCGATCACTTCGGCGTCGCAGGTGCGGCCCGAAGCCGTCGTGATCTGACAGAGACAACGCAGCGGCACCGGCAGATCGGATGCCTCGATCGTCATGCCGGCGATGCCGGTGACCGTCCCGGTGATGCCGAACCGGATCGCCGAGTCGACCGACTGAAGTTGTTCGGCGAACAGGCTCATGGTTTGGGATCAGCCTTGGTAGGGGCGAGGCTCGGCTCGCCCGGCGTTGGTAGCGGCGCATCCGCGGTCCCCTGCAAGGTGACAGGCGACGCAAGCGTCGTCCCTACTGGTTCGATCTCACACGCCAGTTCTGCGGCGATCCGGTCGATCTGCTTGTTCAATTCCGCATCGATCACGCCGCCGGCGCTGTACACCCGGCAACCCCCGGTGGCGATCGATGCGTCCTCGCTCAGTTCGACCTGCTGCATCGTCGGCCACTGCAATTTAAGTTGGGGCAGGAGCGATTCGATCGCCTGCTTCTGTGAAGGATGGATCGCGATGCGAATCGCAGCCTTGCTCATGACGAGCCGGACGGCTTCGTGAACGTTCGCCTGGACGATGGCGGGGTCGCGCTGCGCGACAAAGCCCGTCACGCGGCGGGCGATCGCGAGCGAAAGCGGGATGAGCTCGCTGCGCGCTTCCTGCTGGATCGACTGGAGACGTGCATCCAGTTCCCTGGCGGCCTTGGTGAGCACGCCGACCGTTTCGATGAGCTTGGCCTTCTGCTCGGCGAGCGCCTGGTTGCGTGCCTGGGTCGTCGCCTGTTCGCGGCCTTCCTTTTTGCCCTGTTCGATGCCGAGGGCCTTGCCTTCGAGCGACGCATTCGCTTTGAGCTTGTCGGCCTGGACTTTGGCATCGGCGAGGAGTTGATCGGCGTGCACCTTCGCCCGCGCGATGATCTGCCGCGCATGCTGTTCGATGTCCGCCATCGAAAAGGCGGCGCTGGTCATGGGGACATTGTCGGCTTTGATGAGGGGCATTGGAATGCGGGATGTGGGATGAGGGATGAGGGAAGAACCGACTTGTTCATCCCTCCGCCCTCATCCCTGCTCTTAAACGATCATTTCCTTCTCGCCGCCGCGGCCGGCGATGACGATTTCGCCGGTGTCTTCCAGGCGACGCACCACGTCGACGATCTTCTGCTGCGCCGCTTCCACGTCGCTGACGCGAACCGGTCCCATGAACTGCATGTCTTCGGCAATCAGCTGGGCCGCACGCTCGGACATGTTCTTGAAAATCTTCTGCTTGAGTTCGTCGCTCGCCGTCTTGAGCGCGAGTGCGAGCGTGTCGTTTTCGATCTCCTTGAGCACCATCTGGATGCCCTTGTCGTTGACCTTGGCCACATCGTCGAACACGAACATGAGACGACGAATCGACTCGACCAGATCCGGATCTTCCGCCTCCAGGCCTTCCATGATCGCCTTCTCGGTACTGCGGTCGGCAAGGTTGAGCATCTCGGCGACGCTGGTGACGCCGCCGGCTTTTTCGAACGTCTGGCTGACGATGTCGGAGAGGCGATGTTCGAGCCCGCGCTCGACTTCCTTGATCACTTCAGGGTTCGTCTGCTCCATGTTCGCGATGCGCTTGACGACCTCGATCTGCTTCTGGCTCGGCAGGCCGATGAGGATCTCGCTCGCCTTGGCGGGCTGAAGATGTGCAAGGATCAGCGCGATCGTCTGCGGGTGTTCGTCCTGAATGAACGTGAGGAGGTTCTCGCTCTCGGCACGCTGCAGGAAGCTGAATGGCGTCGTCTGCACCTGCTGCGTGACCTGCTTGATGATCCGCTTGGCGTCTTCTTCGCTCAGTGATTTGGTAAGCAGCATCTTGGCGTAATCCAGTCCGCCCTCGGCGAGGTGCTGATTCGCCATCGCCATGTGGTAATACTCGCCGAAGACTTCGCGCCGCATGTCGGGCGTGATCTCGCGGACCTGCGCGATTTCGCGCGAGACTTCCTCGACGACTTCGTGCGGGAGCCGCTTGAACACTTCGGCGGCGCGCTCTTGATCGAGCGTGAGCAGCAGAACCGCGGCCTTTCGAACACCTGTGAGCTTGTCGGCCATAGACTTCCCGTTCCGATCGACCACCACGAATCAGTCGCGCGACATGAGCCGGCGAACCAGGGCCGCCGCCGTGTCCGGATTGTCCTTCACGTATTTCGAAACCTGCTCGACCATCTGTGCCGTCTCGAGCGTGACCGGGTCGAGTTCCTGGCCCATCAACACCTGACCGGCCTCGGCGACATCGCCGGCGATGTCTTCATCGCTGACCAGTTGGGTCGGGCCCTTGTTCTTTCCGGTTGCAGGTGCGCCGCCCATCGCGCCCAGCGACATGGTCCCGATGCCCGGGATCGCCACCGTCGGCGCCGGAACCGATTTCTTCACGATTCGGCTCACCATGAACAGGCTGGCGACCGCGAGCACGCCGATGGCGCCTTCCTTGGCGTAGCTGCTGGCGAGGAACTGCACGCCGCCGGTCGCCGTGTCCGGACCGACCGCGAGGATTTCCGTATCCGGGAACTCGGCGACGCTGATCGACGCGTCTTCGATGATGTTGGTAAGGTTCTTCACCTCGCCGCGCATGTACGCCGACTCGGCAGCGAAGATCGCGGCATATTCCGCGTCGCTCGGCTCGCCATCGCTCTTATGGTTCTTGGCGCGCCAGATTTTCGTGAAGTAACTGCGTGGCACGCGAACCGCGGCGCCGATGCAGCGAGCTTTTCCGGCCGGCGTGACGATTTCCAGCTGCGACCGCCCGACCGACACCTGGTTCTTCGTCGTCGTCTTCTCGGATGTGCTCCCGGGAAGCTGTGCCGCGGCGGCGCTCGCGTCCAACCCGCCGTTGGCGATCAGTCCGGGTTCGCCGGTCGGGGCGGTTTCGGTGGAGGTCATGGTGTCGGTCGTTTCATCGATCGGCGTGACGACCTTGTTCTTCGGGTCGAACGTCTCTTTGACTTCCTTCTTCGACTCGGTGTCCACGTCCGCCGTTACCGAAACGACGATCGTCGGACAGAACTGCGTGAAGGTGCCGCGGATTTTCTCGGCGGTGGAAGCTTCGAACTGGCGGATGATGTCGAGCACCTCGTTACCGACGCCGACGGCGTCGCTGGAATTGCTCATCGCCTGGCCGTCGATCATGACCGACACGTTCGCGCGGTTCAGGCCGGAGACGGCGCCGAGTACGGTCATCGTGG
Source organism: Phycisphaerae bacterium (assembly GCA_031411495.1). Taxonomy (GTDB): domain Bacteria; phylum Planctomycetota; class Phycisphaerae; order Tepidisphaerales; family Tepidisphaeraceae; genus JANOBD01. The sequence goes on from JANOBD010000031.1 coordinate 42,067, forward strand.
CCGATTGGGCGAGCTTCTTCACTCCCGAGCCGGACCGCGTGACGATGTTGACCGTCGCCCGCGGTTCGAAGCGGCCGATGCCGCGCTGCTGGTTGTCCTGGATCAGGACGGTGGCGCCCTTCACATCCGGCCACCCGGCGATCATCTTCGCGAGTTCCCGTTCGCGGGCGTTGTTCTTTCTCGCGTCAAAGCCGGCTTGCGTGTCGAAGGGCGACACGTCCTTGATCATCGACTCGAAAAAGTTCGGCGTGGTGGGCAGCGCCTGGTTGAAGCTCAGGTCGCTCATCGCCGCGTCGCGGCTGTCGGCGGCAACCATGATCGTCCCGCCGTTGGCGGTGAAGGTAATGCCGCGCGCGCGGAGCGAAGCGCTCGCCATCGCCACTTCTTCGGCGGACATCGGCGTGGCACTGAGCGCGACCATTTCGCGGCCGGAGGCGAACCTGCCCCAGTAGAGCATCGTCATGATCGTGATCACGACGAGCGCTCCGACGAGCA
>JANOBD010000032.1:0-90800 GCA_031411495.1 Phycisphaerae bacterium
TGTTCAAGCACCTGCTGCGGATGATCCTGCTCTGCAGCGAGTTCGCGCAGCTCACGCCGAAGGGCACGACGCCGGAATTCTGGCGCGAAAAGCTCGCCCGGATCAGCGGCGTGCTGACGACCTCGTGCCGAGTGGTCGATCCGCAGAGCACGGATGAGCTGCTGGAGGAACTGGATGAGGTGTAACCAGTATCAAATCAAGGTTGGGTGCTCTCAGACCCGCTCGAAAATCGCAACGCGATGAGCCGATCAAATCGCTCGCAACACCTTGGCGAATGCCGTCCGCATGTGTGGCGCTCGGCGCGCGGGTCTCGTGTCTGCGCCCGCTGACGATCGCACGCAGTGCCCGAACCGTTTCCAAACGCGACATAAAACGCGACATCGAATGCGACATCACCATCGCCATTCGCGGTCTTTGTCTGTCTCTTGCTGTCAAAACGCGGGGCGGTTTTGTCTGCTCCAGAAACGCAGCAAACCCCTGATTTCTCAGGGGTTTGCATCGGCTGTCTCTTGTTGTCTTCAGCGAGAGCGACGGGGCTCGAACCCGCAACCACCGGATCGACAGTCCGGTACTCTAACCAATTGAGCTACGCTCCCGGCAACCAGCTTCGCCGGCGATGAATCGTCGGCGATCTTGGCAGGGCAAAACACTCTACGCGGAGCGGTTTACCTGTCAAGTCTGGCCGGTTCGATCCCTTCGACGAAACAGGGCCAACCCCGCAACTACTGCGGCAGGTCGGCCCGGTGAATCGCCTCTGCGTCTGTGTTTTTCGCCGGGCATTTGCGCGTCCTGGCGCGCTCGCCCGCAGCAAGGACCTTTGGTCGCGGAGGTTGCGCCTGCTGTAAATCGCTTCTTGCCTTTCTTCGGGTCGGCCCAGGCGAGAGAGCGCATTTTCCCCTGCGGCATCGATCGACGCGGCCATCGACGATACATTCCGCGACGTGATCATTGCCGGCATCGATGAAGCGGGATACGGGCCCATCCTCGGGCCGATGGTGATTGGCTGCTGCGCGATCGACGTACCCGATGCCGACGAAATTCCCTGCGGCTGGAAGTTGCTGAAGCGGCTCGTCGCCAGGAAGCGCGACCCCAAGGGAAAAAAGCTACACGTCAACGATTCCAAGAAGGTCTATTCGCCGGCGATCGGCCTCGCCGAGCTCGAAAAGTCCATCCTCTGTCTGCTTTCGTCGTGCGCAAAGCAGTGCGACGACCTCCCGAGTTTCCTCGATTGCGTCGCCGCTCACTCGGTCGAAGCGCTCGCAGCGCACGACTGGTATCTGGCCGTCGATGGCGAAGTCTTTCCGATTGCGAACGATGCGATGTCGATCCGAATCGCGTCAAACCTGGCCCGCGTCGAATGCGAACGCGCAAAGGTCAAGTTCGTTCATCTGCAGGCACACGTTCTGCCGGAGTCGAAGCTTAATACCATGTTCGAGGCGACTCGAAACAAGAGCGCGGCGAGCTTTTCCGTCGTCGCGCAGCACATCGATACGCTGCTGCGGAATTACAGCGAGCAGGACCTGGTCATCTACTGTGACCGGCAGGGCGGCCGGACGCACTACGGCAGCGTGCTGATGCAGATGTTCCCGGATTGGTCGCTCGCGGTCGTCAACGAGGCCAGCGAGCAGAGCGAATATCGCCTCTCGCTGGGCAACCGATCGGCACGGATGATCTTTGCCGAGAAGTGCGAAGAGCAGAGCATCAGCGTGGCGATCGCATCGATGCTCAGCAAGTATTGCCGCGAGGCGCTGATGCACCGCTTCAACCGCTGGTGGAAGCGGCACGAACCGACACTTGTGCCGACGGCGGGATACTGGACCGACGGGCTGCGCTTCCTGAAAGAGATCGAGCCGGTCTGCGCCCGGCTGGGGATCGATCATGCGTCGCTGGCGCGGACGCGTTAGCATTCATCATCCGGCGATGTGCATCCCGCCGTCCACGTGCAGAACGGCGCCAGTGATATACCCCCCGGCATCACTGCAAAGCAGCAGCGCAGCGCCGGCGCAGTCTTCCGGCTCGCCGACGCGCTTGAGCGGAAGGAACTCGACGCGCTTGTCGTTCTTGTGATGCTTTTCGAAGTGGTCGCGGTTGCGCCAGGTGTTGTAGTAACCGGGCGCGATACAGTTGACGGTGATGCCGTCTTTGCCCAGTGCGCGGGCGAAGCTGTTGGTGAGGTTGTGGATGGCGGCCTTACTTGCGGAATACGGGCCCATGCCCAGGTAACCGCGGATGCCTTGGATCGAGCCGACGTTCAGGATGCGGCCCCAGTGCTGTTCGCGCATGTGAGGCACGACGAGCTGGCTGAGTCGCCACGGCGAAACAATATTCGCACGGAGAATTTCTTCGACCTGTTCGTTGGACCACTCTTCGAGATTGCGCGAGGACTGGATCGACGCGTTGTTGATGAGGATGTCGACGGGGCCAAGCGATTTAGACGTCTCGGCGATCCATTCATCCGCATCGGCCAGGCGGGTGGCGTCGCCGCCGAGCGCGATCACGTCATGGCCTGCCTGCTTCAACTGGTCGGCCTGTTCGCGCGCGACGTCGCGGTCAATGTCCTGCAGCGCGACCTTTGCGCCGGCTTCGGCGAGCGCTTGGCCGATCGCCAGCCCGATGCCGCGGCCCGCGCCGGTGATCAGCGCAACGCGGCCATCCACTCGGAACCGGGAAAGCGTATTCTGCGGGGAATCGGGTGTAGCCATCGGCACTCGATGCTAGGCAATTCGAATCGGGTGGCAATGGAGTGTCGCTCGGACGTGCTGACCGGACTTACGCCTGTGCCATCAGAAGGTGCCGGCACGCATCATCGAACGACAGGCCCGCATCGACGGGTGCCGCCGCCGCGAGCGGCCAGGCCTCTTGCTGAATTCGGGTCCAGCTCATCGGGCGAAGAAAGTCGCGCTTCTCCACGCGCTTTCGCAGAAGACACGTCACGTGCGAATGTCGCGAATCTCTACTGATGCGCCGGAAGGTGGATTCCACAACGGTTGCGGACCCTTCGAGCGTCTGGGCAAAGTGCAAGGCGGACGCGAAGAGCTGTCCGGATACGCCCGCGAGGAAGTTCCTCACGCCCGCGGTGATAAGCATATTGATCACGACGTCGTCCGATGCCACAGAGTTACGACGTGAGACGTAGGTCAACTGCAGCAACGGGTCGGTGGCTGCCGCGTAACGAAGACTCATGTCAATGACTTGTTCGCGCGATGGTGCGGTCATGCTGAATCCGTCTCCGTACGCAAACAATACCATTCAAAGATTACAAAATGATGACATATAAAGGCCCGTCGCCAAGGGTCTCACTCACCCGATGCGGGCGGCGCATCGCTCATCATGTAACCTCGGCCGGTAACGGTGTGAATCAACGGTTTGAGTTCCTGCAGATGAATCTTGCTTCGCAGACGCCCGATCGAGACGTCGATGACGTTTGAACTCCATTCGACCTCGTCTCCCCACACCTGATCCGCCAATTCGCTGCGCGTGAGTACGCGATCGCGATGTTCCATCAGGTATTCGAGCAGATCGAACTCTCGATTGGTCAGCATGACGCGCTTCCCTGCGCGAAAGACGGTGTAATCCTTCGGCGAGAGTTCCAGGTCGCCGACGACGAGCTTCTCACGCTCGCCAGGCATGCATCTCCGGGCCATCGAACGCAGCCGCGCGGCGAGTTCATCCGGGTTGGCGGTCTCGGGAACGACGTCATCCGCTCCCGCCTCAAATAGGGCGATCGAGTGTTCCGGATCGCTTTGCCGGCGAACGACGATCAACGGCGTGCCGCTGACTTTGCGAATCTCCGTCACTGCTTCGAGCCCATCGTTTACGTCGTCATGAACGACAATCGCACTGAAGCGTCCCTTGGCCGCTTCATTCGCGGCATCCGGTATGGAGTGTGTCGGCGTCACATCGAAATTGTGCGAGCGCATCGAATCGCGAGTCGCAATCTGTCCGTTTACTCCCGGCAATTCAACGCTGAGGATATTCATAAAGTCTCCTGCTGAAGAGATGACATATTTCGTTTACATTGAGCAATCTTGCCATGTGAACAAACCCGACAGCACCTCTCGGGACAACCCCGAATGGCATAAAGTAAAAGGGAGTGTTGCGACATCCTCGGCGCACGCAGGCGACCGACTCGTAGAGATACGAATCGGCGAAAGCGGGGACCGATCGCGAACCACGGGATCGCCCCGGCTCGCCTGCGGTTGCGGTAATCGGTTTGCCGAAAGCGACTTATGTGACCGTAGCCGGGGAGTCGAGGCCGTGCTGCGCCGCCGGTAAGAGTCGCGCCGGCTGCAGGCAAGTGGCGGCAGCCGAATTTTCGGCACTTGAGAAGGACTATGAGCACTGCCGAAAACAATTCCCTCGAAATCATCGCGAACGATATCGCCACCGGAATCCTGCCCGTGCCCGGTGGCAGGCCCATCACCGTGATCGGCACCAACCCCATCCGCGCCGGCTTCGGACAGCGCGCGCTCGAACGGGCAACGCTGCGGGAAGGGTATCTCACTCCCGCGTGGCCTATGGTTGTTGTTCGCCGCGCAATCCCCAGATCCTTCGCTCGCTGAGGCTCATTCTGGATAACAGATCTTAAGTGGCGCGAGTGAAGTCCGCGTAAGGCTCCCTCTGCATGACAGTTTGCAGGGTGTTTTCGACGTTTTTCATTGCCTCCTCGACTGCCCGCTAATCTTCGCTATGATGATTGCCGATAAGGTATCTGCCTCGATTGCTCACGAAGCCTGCCACGGAGTTCACTCCCAACCGCAGTTTCCTCTGACAGTTTGAGCCAGTCGCGCGTCGATCGACTTTGTTCTCGGCATTGTTGCCGGTGGTCATTGGTGCGCCCTTGGGGTCTGCTTTCTTCGTTGGACGGGCAATTTGCCCGTTTGATCGACGAAGCGATGCGACTCCCGAGCCGCCAGGGCCAAGGACATTGTCCTTCCCTCGATGAGGTGAGTGCTTCACTTGCTGAAGCCGCTCCTCACGCGTGACGGGTCTTCCCTTCACATCGGTCTCGATTTTTCCCGCACACCGATAGGACGTGCATGCAGTTTTCTGATCTCCGGCTCGTTGAGCCGCTCCTCCGTGCCCTTGTTGAAGAGGGTTATTCCACCGCCACGCCGATCCAGGCCAAGGCGATTCCACCCGTGCTCGAAGGGCACGACGTGCTCGGCTCGGCCCAGACAGGCACCGGCAAAACGGCCGCGTTCGCGCTGCCGATACTCCAGCACCTCGCGGCCAATACGCCCGCGCTGCGCGGCAAGGGCTTTGCCCCGCGCTGCCTCGTGCTCGCGCCGACCCGCGAACTCGTCGCCCAGATCGCCGAGGGTTTTCAAACTTACGGCCGACACTTGAAGCTCAAAGTCACCACCGTGTTCGGCGGCGTCTCGCAGTATGGCCAGGAGAAGGCGCTGCGCAACGGCGTCGACGTCCTCGTGGCCGCACCGGGCCGATTGCTCGACCTGTGCGAGCAGGGGCTCGTCAATCTGAAATCGGTCCAGACGTTCGTGCTCGACGAAGCCGACCGCATGCTCGACATGGGCTTCATCTTCCCGATCCGCAAGATCGCGGCGATGTTGCCTGCCAAGCGGCAGACGCTGATGTTCAGCGCCACCATGCCCGTCGATATCCGCAAGCTCGCCGACTCGCTGCTGAACAAGCCGGTTCGCATCGAGGTCTCGCCCGTCTCGTCGATGGTCGCGAAGATCGAAGAGAGCGTCTACTTCATCGAGAAGAACAAGAAGCCGGCGCTGCTGGCGCACCTGTTCGAAGAACTCGGCATGGCCCGGACGATCGTCTTCACCCGCACCAAGCACGGCGCGGACAAGGTCGTGAAGGCGCTGCATCGCTACGACATCCGTGCCGAGGCGATCCACGGCAACAAGAGCCAGAACGCGCGGCAGCGTGCGCTCGACAACTTCAAGACCGGCAAGACGCCGATGCTGGTGGCGACCGACATCGCCAGCCGCGGCATCGACGTCGACATGATCACGCATGTGGTGAACTTCGACCTGACGCACGAGCCCGAGACGTACGTGCATCGCGTCGGCAGAACCGGCCGCGCCGGGCAGACGGGGATCGCCGTTTCGTTCTGCGACAGTGAAGAAAAGGAAAACCTCCGCGCGATCGAGAAGCTCACCAAGCGGAAGATCCGCGTGGCCGAGACGATCGCACACCTCGCGGTGCAGGAACGGTCATCGGTGGGCGACCGGGACGATCGCCACGAAGGACGGCACGGTGGCCGGGGCGAATCGCATCGCCGCGGCGACGGCGCCGCCCATCGCAAGCAAGGCGGACATCGCTCCGGAGCCCGTGGCGAACAGCATTCGAGTTCTCCAGGTCATTCAAGCAACCGCGCAGAGTCTCATCCGCGTCCAGAACACGCGCCGGGCAGCGGTGTGAAGGTCGCTTCGCATGCCGGCGCCAAGGGACACACCGCCCGCGGCGGATCGCACCCGCGTGAGGCGGCGCGATCGCACGCCGGCGCGCCACACCAGGGCAAGACCGCAGCGCGTCCGCATGCAGCTGGCGCGAGCCAGCCGCGGGCACACGCGCCAGCCAAGAGCAGCTTCCACCCGTTGGGCGGAAAGCACCGCTCTTCGCGTGGCCGGCGCTGATTGGCTATTTCGGCGGGTTCGAGTAGGATTCGATTATTGACGTCCAAGGGACATGCGGCTTGCCGCGGTTCCTTGGACGTTTGCGTTGGCGAGCGCGGTCGGCGATCACGCCGGCTTCCGCGGCGCGCCTCTCAGTGCGACGACCAACAATCCGATCAACGCCAGCAGAACGAGCGTCGAGCCGCCCGCGAACAGTAAGTCCCGCGACATCGTCGGCGTCGTCTGCCCCAGCGCCACCACGAGCAGTTGCATCAAGACGAGTAGGCCGACGATCAGCAGGCGCAGCACCGTCAGAAGAATCGACGTGACGATCGCCCAGCGACGCCCCATGTAGGTGTAGATACCGAGTACGATCGACAAGCCCGACTCGGCCAGCCCGAGGACGCCGGAGAGGACGATGATCCACGTCAGCGTCGGCGGGCGGAGCATCGGGTTGTCCTGCAGCGCGGGACCGGCGGCATCGATCTGCGCATCGAGCCAGGCGGGATTCACCAGCGCGTAAACGCTCGCCCCGACGCTGCCGAACAGGATCGCCACGCCGATGACGATGATGACGACGCCCGCGAGACGGGCGGCTTTGGAGGACATGCGCGAAAGTCTATCACGACCTGCGTTGGTTCACGAAAGTCGTACGGCTGAAGACGAAAGGCAACCGCGGAGGCGCAGAGGACACGGAGGTCACGCAGAGAAAAATCGGAGCGTGGCTGCAACCTCTCTCGCCTAAAATCCTTGCTCTGCGCGACCTCTCCTCACTCCGCTTCTCTGCGGTTGCCCTTTCTCTTGATCGCAACTCACCCGTCACTTCGCATTCGCGCGCGATGCATACAGCGAATACCCGATCCGCCGATTCGTCTGCACCAGCTCGAAGTTCGGCGTGTCGACGATGTTCACGAAGCCGCGCAGCGTCGCTTCGCCATCCGGGCGGCCGCTGATGGGCTGGTCGCGGTACTGGAAAAAGTGGGCGCCGACGATGTTCGGATGGGCGATCGCGCCCTTCATGTATTGCTCGATCAGCCGCGTGCGCTCGGTCGGATCGATATCGAGCTTCTCGCCTCGGAAGGGCGTCTGCGTCGGGTCGGAACCGACGCCCCATTCGGTGGACATCATCGGCAGATCGAGGTCGTTGTACTGGTTCACCCGGCCATTGGGCGGGTTGTCGTAGATGTTGTAGCTCACCACGTCGACATACTTTCCCGCGAGCGCGACGACGGCTTTGTCGATGTGGCCGTGAAAGCGCACGCCGAGGTAGAGCTTGGTCGGCGCGACTTCCTTCACGGCCGCCTTCACAGTCGCGAAATACTTCTCGGCGAAGGTCATGCCGAAGTCGCCGCAGTCTTCAAGCGTCTTCGCATTCTTCATGTCCGGCTGCGTGCGATTGGCCAGCAGCGCATCCCATGAGTCGAACTGCGTCGTCCACGCCTCGTTGAGGTTCTCGATCGTGTCGTATTTCTTCTTCAGCTGCTCGAGAAACGCCTTCTTGGCATTTCGATCCGGCGGATTCTTGAGGGTCTCCTCGCCGATTGCGGCCGCGCGCGGACGCCAGCCCCACCAGCGCTCGTTATCAACGAAGTAGCCCAGGTTATACGCGTCGACCGCGCTCGTCTCCTTCTCGCGCGCCAGCCGAGACTTGAGATTCGTTTCCCATTCGGGCGCGTAGATGTCGGGAAGGCGGTCGTTCAGCATCGTGCAGTCGTAATGGATCGCAACCGTGTAAGGCGTGCGGTGCTGGAGATAGATGTTGCTGTCGGACCAGTTGGCGATCGTGTTGAAGCCCCAGCTCTTGAGCCGATCATGCGAGATGCCGGCAACAATTTTCTGGTAATCGGGCCCGTACTTGCGGACGAGGTTCGCGCGGGCCACGTCGTAGCCGATCCAGTCCTTCTCCTTGTAGTAGCGATAGAGGGCACCGTGCCCTTTGCGATAGAAGCCGCCCCAGTTCGGGTCGTCCTGCGTCGGCAGGTCGCGGAACCAGTGTTCGCGATCGGTGATGGGTGAAACGTCGCCGCCAAAGCCGACGCCGGTCGGGCCGTAGCTCCAGAAGAGGTGGCCGAGCGGATCGACGAACCACCACTTGCCCTGGTACTTCTGCACGCGGAAGGAGCCGGTCGCCTCGAGCGACGGCCCGTTCGCCCAGCCGCCGAACGCGTCCCAGTCTCTCGGGCCCGGCCACTGCGCGCGTTCGCGGGCTTCTTCGTCGCGGCGCTGGTTGAAGTCGTCATCGCCGCGGATCTTGCCCGGCCAGTTGGAATGGATGTACTGGCCGTAGCGGTCGATGAACGGGAAGAAGCTCGGCGGCGATTTCGCGAGCTCGCCTGACTGCTCCACCGCGCCGATCACCACCGAATCGCCCGCGCTCGCGTGGTCGATCGTGAAGCTGATCGTCCTGATCACGCCGGCGTCCACCGTGTTGTCGCGGACGTCGATGTTCTTGAAGTACATCATGAACGGCTGGAAGGGCGCGTACGTCGGATCGACCGGCCGCTGGATGACCGGAAGTTCCAGATCCTTCTCTTCGCCGGGCGCGAGCAGGATCGGCAACTGGCAAGTGTCGGTCAGGTTCTTCGCGCCGTCGTTGGCGATCGCCATTCGAAGGGTCACAGGTTTTTCGCCGACGTTCTTCACGTGCGTCTTCAGCAGGTCGCCGGCGAGTGGCCACGCATCTGCGCCGTTGGTGAAACTGGCGGATGCGTCTGCGTCCGCGACGGCAGACAGTCGGATCGCGCCCGCCTCACGCAACACGGCTGCGTCGCTCAGGTTCATATGCGCGATGGCGAGATCGTCAAAGCTCAGCAGCACCGATTGCCCGTGCGCAGCGCCGGACAACACCAGGGCAGCCGCGAGCGTCGCATTACGAAGGCGGTGGAGGCGGTTCATGGGTTGTTTCCTCTGGAGTGATTGATGTGCAGGCGCACCGCGTAAACCACGCGACGGCCATTCACGCGCGGCTTCAGGCGTTGGCGTCGGCGAGCATTCCGTTGAGAACCGATGTCGTGCTGTTCACGACGAGCTTCGGATTCACGAGCAGCCGGACCGGCGGCTCGCTCGGGTGCTTGATGCGGTCGAGCAGGCGCGAAATCGCATGCCTGGCGATCTGCGCGGGGTTGAGGTCGATGCTCGCCGGCCGCGGGTGAAGGGCCGAGAGGCGGACCTGTTCGTTGTCACAGGAGACGAGCTTGAAATCGAGCGTCGGGCGAAGCCCCATCGCGACGAGCGAGGTCTGCACGACGACGGCCTCTTCGTCCCGCGAGGTGAAGACGCCCAGCGGCGCCTCGCTACCGCGATCGCGGATCGCTCGCGCGAGTTTCGCCATCAACGCCGAGAAATCGGCTTCGACGACGACATGGGCGCCGTACACGCAGTCGGCGTTGGGCAACTCGCCCTGGAGGAAAGCCCGCGAGCGAAGGCCTGCCGCGATCGCCGCGCAGCTGAAACCCTGGGCGCGCAGCTTGGTGAGATCCCAGGTCGGCCGAACCGCCACGAATGCCAGCTGTTTGCAGCCATCCTCGATCAGGGATTGCGCGGCGAGATAACCGACCGCGTTGTTGTCCGGTCCGACGTGATCGACTTCCAGCTTCGACATCTGGCCGCCCATGACACGCACCACGGGCATGTGATTCGCCAGCGTGCTGATCGCGCCGGCGGGGAGGTTGCTGTCGATGAACGCGATCGCGCCCTGGACCGACTGGCGACGCAGTGCCGGGCTCAACTCGCGCGGGTTGGCCATCTCGGCGATGAGCGTGCTGACGTGATGTTCGTTGGCAAAGCGCGTGATCTCGGCAACGACGGCGGCGATGACCGGCACTTCGAACCAGCCGCGGTAGTCTTGCCCGACGCTGATGATCGCGATCGCGCTGGCGACTTCATCCTTCCGCGCCGACGGGCGACGGACGATCTGGCTGGGCGTGAAGTTCAGCTCCTGCATCGCCTTGTGAACCTGGTCGGCGAGCTTCGGATTGACGCGGCGACTGTTGTTGAGCACGCGCGAGACCGTCGCGATCGATACGCCTGCGTGGGCCGCTATTTGGACGACAGACACAGAGACACTCCTTGATGAGGCGAATATACGCTTTTCGGCGGGAAAAACCGCATCGAATCGATCCTGTTTTCCCTATTTTTTCCGAAGGCATGCACGTTCGGCGGGTCAAATGCCGCCTTTTGAACCGTTTAGGGCCGATCGCCGGCAATTTTGCGTCCCTTGTCACTGCTCGTTTTCCAAGATTCCGGGGAAAGACGACGTTGCCGAAAGCCTGCGAACATGCCCGTTAGAAACGCCGCCGAACCTGGCTCGGGAATCAGCGCAAGCGCGGCCCGCCAATCGCCCGCGAAGTTCGGATCGGCACTCAACGCGCCGGCGTCCACCGTCAGTGACTGCTCGTAGTTCTGGGCCAGCGCGAGCAGGTCGTCGAAGTTCACGACGCCGTCGTAATTCGAGTCGCCCACCGACCAGGTTGCGCCGCTGGAGGTGTCATAGTTCTGAGCCAGCAGCAGGAGGTCGTCGAAGCCGACGACGCCGTCGAGGTTCGCATCGCCATAGAGGGCTGTAACGACCCTGAAGGTCGCGCCATTGTCGACCCAGCCCAGGCCCCGCGAGGTTGTGGCGGTGGATGAACGAATCTGTCCGTTCGCAAAGTCATTGGCGCGGGCCGCGGTGAGCAGCCCGAGCACGGTAGAACCTGGGCTCGTCGCACCCGCATAATCGAACACGAGTTGGCCGCCCGCGACATCAATGCCGCCGGTGTTGTTGAGCACGTTCCACGAGGCCGGGCGGAGTGCGAGCGTACCCGCCTTGACCACCAGGGGCGCGGTGAAGCTGTTGCCGCCGGCGAGCGTCCATGTGCCGTTGCCGGTCTTGACCACCGAGGTTTTCGACGGGTTCGTGGCGGCACCGTTGTCGGCGATGACGCCGTTGAACCGGCCATCGCCGTCGCCCATGAGGTTGAGGAATCGCACATCGCCCGAGGCCTGGTTATTCGCGAAGCCGCCGTTGACGGTGAGCAGTCCGGCGTCCGATTGGATGCCGTACTGATTGCCACCGACGCTCGTTCCCAGGACCGAGCTGATGAGGTTGTTGCCGCTGACGTTGACGACGTGTGCCTTGTCCGCGACGGACGGTTGACGCCCGGCAAGTGTGAAGGCTTCGGTCAGGGTGATGTTGCCGACCAGTTCGAGCCGGCCTTGCGACGTACCGCCGTTGACGGTCGTCCCCGCCGCCGTCGAACCGAGGGCCGCGTCTGATGCAGCACGGAGCGATCCATTGGTGATCGTGATGCTGTTGCCGAAGGTATTGCTGCCCGCGAGTGTCAGGACGCCATTGCTATCCTTGATGATCACCGCATTGTTGTTGAAGCCGGCGAGGTTGCGGATCGTGCCGGAGTTCAGCTCGACGTCGATCGCGGTGATCGAGTTTCCGGTCATGTCGAGTGAGCCGCCGTTGAAGTGAAGGTGGCCGATGTTGCTCTTGTTGAAGCCCTGGCGAATGTCGCCGGCGACGACGGTGGAGCCGCCGATGAGGTCGAGCGTGGCCGAGTTTCCGAACTCGCCGAGAACGACATCGCCGTTCACCGTGAGCGTGCCGTCGGTGACCGTCACCGTCGAGCCGGCGGAACTGGCGTTGGCGGAGAAGCCGATCTCGAGCGCGTGGGTGGTGAGCGAGCCGCCCGCAAGGGTGGCGGAGGAGTTGCCGCCGCCGCTGGTGGTCGACGCGTAGTCGCCGACGGCGAACCGCCATACCGAGACGACGCCGCCGTTCTGGACGTAGGTGCCGATGGAGCCGGAATCCGCGCCGACGACGATCGAGCCGCCGTAGACCGAGCCGATCAGGCCTGAGTGAAGCAAATCGAGCGAGCCCGATTTGACGATAAGCGTGCCGGCGCTCCCGCCGGTGCCTACGAGCACACGGTTGTCGAGCGAATGATTTGAGGTCACGCGAGCCGTGCGGCCGCCGTTGATCGCGACGACCGTGTTCAGCTCAGGAACGGCGCCGTCCCAGTTGGCGACGTCGCCGAAATCGGCATCAGTCGCGGTAAAGGTGCGCGTCGCAGGCGGCGTGAAGTCGATCGTGTAGTCCAGCGTGCGCATCGACGTGCCCTGGTTGCCGGTGAGCGTCGGCGAGTTCTGCATGATGACCGATAGCACGCCGCTGCTGCGGAAGAGTTTGTCGTCCGCCTGCGCCTCGGACACGAACGGGCCGCTCTCGACGTGGTTGATCTTCCAGTCGGTCCAGTTGCTGCCCTTGGTGGCGGTGGCGATGACGAGGTCGCCGTTGGTGAAGTAGAGGTTGTTTCCCGTGCCGCCGGTGAGCGCGCCGCCGCCGGACTTCACCGTATAGATCATCACGGCGTTGTCGCTGTTGTCGAAGACGATCTTGGGCCGCGCGCCGACGTTTCCGTCGAGGCGGGTTTCGTGCCAGTTGCCCAGGTCGTCGCGCCAGTTGTGGTAGTAGCTCGATTCCTGCGGCTCCCACGGCGTGGCGGTGGAGGTGGACGGGTCCTTCGCGCTGTCGCGGTGCCAGCCAACGGAGTGGATCTGGTTGGCGTTGTCCACGTTCTGGCCTTGCTGGTTCATCAGCGTCTGGCTCTCGTTGAGCGAGCGGATGACCAGGCCGGGCGAATTGAGATTGAACTTCTGGCTGTTGGACTGATTGGCCACGATGGTGCCGGCGTTGTTGCGCCAGGTAACGCCGCGGTCGTCGGAGTAGACGTACATCAGGTCGTGATTGGCCGCACCGGTCGCGCCTTCGCGCCAGGTGAAGACGGAATGGAGTCGACCGTTGGAGCCGTAGGTGAAACCGTTGGGGTAATTATTGCGGTTAGTGTCGCCGACGGTGACTGTGCCGTTGTAGGTGCCGACCGTGCCGTCATCGAACTGGTGGCCGTTGCTCCATGCGTGAGATGCGCCCGAGTAGTCGTACATCAGCCACGAGCCGTTGCCGCTGGCGCCGTTGCGGTAGAAGAACTGGAGGTTGTTGTCGGGCGTATTGACGAACATCGGATAGGTGACGGTGTTGACGGTGGACGAACTATTCACGAGCCAACTCTGTTCGGCAGCGGTGAAGAGGCTCGGGCTCCATGTGACGGAGGACGGGTTGGCCAGCAGGTTCTGGTTACTCACGCGGTAACGGAGCGTGTGGCCGTGCATGTCGTAGGCGAGATGGATCGTGCCATCGGTCGGGTTCAGGCCTAGCGAGATGACGTTGTGTGCGTCGTTCGCGCCGTTGACGAAAGCGGTGGAGAGGGTGAGGGTTTCCCACGTGGACGACCCGACCGGTCGGCGCGCCACCGCGACGCGGCCCTGGTTGCTCACGTTCCGCCAGAAGGCGGTGTACTGGTATCCGTTGAGGGTGGTGATGGCGGCGGTTTCGAACGAGTTGTTGTTGATGCCGCGGCCGTACGCGCCGGAGGTGCTCGCGACCCAGCCGGCGGTATTGACGGAGGCGTCGGCGGACTTCGCGACGGAAAACGTGCCGGCGAATGAAGTCGCGGCGGTGCCGGCGATGATCGCGGCAACGGTCGAAGCGCGACCGGCACGGGCCACACACGCAGGGGGCATCACTGGCATCAGGTTCTCCAAGTATTCTGAACTCCGGCCATTTTCCGAGCCCGATCGAGACGGAATCTCTTGAAAAATAGCCAATTCGCCGCACGCGGCCGTCTTGCTTTGGGTAAGTCGAGGATATCATTCTCCGGTAATTTCCCGCATTTACAAGTTTTTTCCTGAACCGTTTGACGGGTTGCCCGACGCATCTAAAGATTGGCTTTGCGCGTCTGCTTCCACGGTGGTTCGCCTCTGATTTTTCGGGAGATGCGCGACGACGAGCGGCACACGGGCCGGTTCCGTAGCTTTGCGTTCGAGTCTCCGAAAACTTCCGATCATTGAAGGACTGCTTGCCCAATTCAGCATTCAGCAAGGAGCGGCGGCCGGCCATCGGGGGTTCGGAAGCTTTAGAACCGTGGGCAGTCTCGGATCGAATTGACCAGCCTGGGAGAGTGCACGGACTCAGCGAGAGACCGGATCGGGGTCCGCGACCGGCGCTTTCGGCGACGCGACCCGTGCCGCCGCGAGTTGCGAGGGTTGAACCGCGGGATTGATGGATGCC
Organism: Phycisphaerae bacterium; assembly: GCA_031411495.1. Classification (GTDB taxonomy): domain Bacteria; phylum Planctomycetota; class Phycisphaerae; order Tepidisphaerales; family Tepidisphaeraceae; genus JANOBD01. Next base: position 14,707 of record JANOBD010000032.1, read on the forward strand.
GCCAGCTTCAGCGGCTCTGTCTTCTCGACGCCGTCCATTGCCCGTTCCATCAGGCTCTTCACAGGCGGGAGCGGCGCGCCGGCCTTGTCCAGCCCGGTCGGCCAGGCGCGCATCGTCGCCACTTCGCGCGCCAGCGCGCGGTAGTCGCTGGCGCCGTTGCTGCCCGAGTCGTACGCCAGCACCGGTTGGCCGAAGCTCGGGCTTTCGGCGAGCTTGATGTTTCGCCGGATCTTGGTTCGGCAGACGCGGGCTTCGCTCCACGGCAGGCTTTGGCCGCGGGCGGAGTCGAAGAAGCCTTCGAGATCGCTTACGACTTCGGCGCTGAGCTTGGTCTGCGCGTCGAACATCGTCAGCACGATTCCGCCGATGCGGAGCCGCGGGTTGATCTGTTTGTTCACCAGCCCGACGGTTTCGAGAAGCTTGGCCATCCCCTGCATCGCCAGGAAGTGGGCCTGCATCGGGATCATCACTTCGCCGGCGACCGCGAGCGCGTTGAGCGTGAGCAGGCCAAGCGACGGCGGACAGTCGATGAGCACGTAGTCGAACGCGAGCGAGCCGGCGTTCATCGCGGCGGACATCTTGTTCCGCAGGATGGTCGTGCGGTCGGCCTTGCCGGAGAGTTCGATCTCGGCGCCCGCCAGATTGAGCGAGCCGGGCGCGACGGCGACGTTGCGGTCCAGCGCGGTCATGCAGTCGACGAAGTTCGCATCGCCGCAAATGACGTCGTAGAGGTCGGGCTTGTCGTCGGCGACTTCCACGCCGTAGTTGATGGTGAGGTGGCTTTGCGGGTCGAGGTCCAGAAGCAGGACGCGTGCGCCCATCTCGGCGAGGGCGGCGCCGAGGTTCACGGTGGTGGTCGTTTTCCCGACGCCACCTTTCTGGTTCATGAAAGCGAGGATGCGCATGCCGTTGACCTCCGTGTCATTCCCTGGGCTGGAGTTTACGGCATTTCGGATCGATGTTCATCCCGGGGCGCAGAAATCGCCGGGGAAGCGCGGCCGGATCGCGCGAGAATCGTGGGAGAGAACCGTGCGGCTGCGGCGGGCACGGAGGGTGCGATGGTGAGCGCAAAAAAAGAAACCTTCCGCCGTGGCGAGGAAGGTCTCTTGTTCAATGCTGTTGAGGTTCGAAGTTCGGAGCCACGAACCTCAGTTGTATCTTGCGACTTGCAAGGCTTGCCGCGAATCGATCGGATGTTTTGGAGCCACGCGTCGATTCACAGCGGTGCTGAAGTCTTTTGCGATCCTTCAGCCGTGGCGACTAAAGAGAATTACTTCTTCTTGGTCGTCTTCTTGGCAGCCTTCTTGGTCGCCTTCTTAGCAGCTTTCTTCTTAGCCATGGTGATGTACCTCCTTTCTGTGACCGTCACTGTATGTTCGCTAACCAGAACGTCAATAACTTTTCGCCTATCTTGACAGGAAATTTCACAACATGTTGAGGGGCGATAACCAATGGATACTGCAGGTCGTGGTTGATGCGAGAGCACAAATTTCGAACATCGCGCGGTTTCGGCAGTGCGAAAACGCGACTTACATCGCGCGACGAAACGCTCGGCGCCACCGTGAGATTCGCGCGCGGCACGCGTCGCGCGGCGCGGCGAAGAAGACGCGCGAACGGGATCTCGCTCTAGCGCGCTCGAGTCGCCTTGCGACGCAGCGCGCGGTCCCGCGTCTCGACTCTCGGCCGTGTTTCTCTATCTTCGTTTTTTTCCAGAGGCTCACCATGACGACACCGATCATTCTCATCATCCGCGACGGCTGGGGCAGCAATCCCTACCCGCAGTGGGATCACGCCAACGCCGTCAAACTTGCCAGGACGCCGGTGTGCGATGCGCTCACGCGCGAATATCCGAACGTGCTGATTGCCACGAGCGGGTTCGACGTCGGCCTGCCGCTGGGCACGATGGGCAACAGCGAGGTCGGCCACCAGAACATCGGCGCGGGACGTGTCGTCGATCAGGAGTCGGTCGCGATCACCAAGCAGATTCTCTCCGGCGAGTTCTACGCCAACGCCGAGATGAACGCCGCCGTCGATCATGCCATCCGGCACAACTCCGATCTGCACCTGATGGGAATCGTCTCGGATGCCGGCGTGCACGGTTTGCTCGATCATCTGTACGGCTGCATCGAACTCGCCAAGCGCAAGGGACTGCAGCGCGTCTATCTCCACGCCTTCACCGACGGCCGCGATACCTCGCCCAATTCGGGCCTGGGCTACCTCCAGCAGGTCGAAGCGAAGATGAAGGAGATCGGCGTCGGCAAAGTCGCCACCGTGAGCGGGCGCTACTGGGCGATGGACCGCGACAACCGCTGGCCGCGCATCGAAAAGGCGTACCGCGCGCTCACGCAAGGCGACGGGCCGATGTTCAAGACCGCGGAAGAAGCCGTGAGCTTCTACTACGCGCACCCGACGTCGCCGAATCTCTCCGGCGATGAGTTCGTCACACCCAGCGTGATCACCGATGAGAACAACAAGCCGATCGCGCGGATCAAGACCGGCGACAGCGTCATTTTCTACAACTATCGTGGCGACCGGCCGCGGCAGATCACCAAGGCGTTCGTTCTGCCCGACTTCGACGGCTTCAAGCGGGAACAACTCGACATCCACTTCACCACCATGACCGCCTACGAGCAAGCGCTACCGGTTCACGTCGCCTATCCGAAGCCGCCGAAAATGCTGAACATCCTGGGCGAATTGATCTCGAACAAGGGCCTGAAGCAGTTCCGCTGCGCCGAGACGGAAAAGTTTCCGCACGTGACGTTCTTCTTCAACGACTACCGCGAAGAGCCTTATCCGGGTGAAGACCGCGTCGTGGTGCCGAGCCGGAAAGATGTCGCGACCTACGACCAGGTCCCCGAGATGAGCGCCGCCGGCATTACCGCGGCGACCGTGGCGGCGATCGACAGCGGCCAGTACGCGCTTCTGGTGGTGAACTACGCGAACGGCGACATGGTCGGCCATACCGGCAACCTTCAGGCCGCGATCAAGGCGGTGGAATGTGTCGACGCCGGCATCGGACAGATCATGACCGCGCTGCGGAAGAAGAACGGCACCGCGATCGTCTTTGCCGACCATGGGAACTGCGAGCAGATGATCGATCCCGCCACCGGCGGCCCGCATACGGCCCACACGATTTACCCGGTTCAACTCATCGTCGTCGACGAGCGCGCCAAGGGAAGAACCCTCGCCGCGGGCGGACGACTCGCCGATGTCGCGCCGACCGCGCTCACGCTCATGGGCATCGATGTGCCGGCGGAGATGACGGGGAAGTCGTTGATCACATTGCAGTGATCGACGGAACCCGCCTGGGAAGTCGGGTTGACGGGTTCGTGTCGCACTCGCGCCTACGATGCAGCCATGCTAACGCTTTTCACGCCGTTCAAACTTCGCTCTGTGACGCTCCGCAACCGCATCGTCATGTCGCCGATGTGCATGTATTCGTCCGTGAACGGCCACGTGACGGATTGGCATCGGATTCATTATCCCACTCGGGCGGTGGGCGGCGTGGGAATGGTGGTGGTCGAAGCGACGGCCGTCGATCCGCACGGAATGATCTCGCCGAATGACATGGGCATCTGGTCGGATCAGCACGTTTCGGGATTGGCGGAGATCGTGCGGCTCGTCGAAGGGAACGGCGCGGTGCCGGCAATCCAGCTCGCGCATGCCGGGCGAAAGTCCGGCAGCGCGCCGGACGGATCGATGGACATGATCGCGCCGAGTGCGGTGCCGTTCGATGAAGGCCGAACGCCGCCGCGCGAGATGGGCCATGACGAGATGGATCGCGTATGCGCGTCGTTCGTCGCGGGCACAAAGCGCGCGATCGCCGCCGGGTTCAAGGCGATCGAGCTTCACATGGCACACGGCTATCTGCTCAGTTCGTTCCTCTCGCCGCTGGCGAACTTTCGAACCGATGCATTCGGCGGCTCGCTCGAAAACCGGATGCGATTTCCCCTCCAGGTGGCCGAGGCGGTTCGAAAGGCGATGCCGGAGGAAATGCCGCTGATGGTGCGCGTCAGTGCGATCGATCCGGAAGAGGGCGGCATCACCATCGACCAGACGGTGGTGTTCGCCAAGGAGTCGAAGCGTCGCGGCGTCGACCTCGTCGATTGCTCCACCGGCGGCAACAGCAAGACCGGCTGGGCCCGTGCCTGGCCGGGCTATCAGGTGCCTTTCGCCGAAGCGGTGAAGCGCGACGCCGGCATCGCCAGCGGCGCGGTCGGCATGATCACCGAACCGAAGTTCGCGGAAGAGATCCTCCAGAAGGGTCAGGCCGACCTGATCTTCCTCGGGCGCGAACTGCTGCGCGACCCGTACTGGCCCCTCCGTGCGGCGGCCGCGCTGGAACACACGGAAAACACCGTGCCGCGGCAATACACGCGGGCGTGGGGACGGTGATTGGGAAGGGATGAGGGCGGAGGGATGAAGGATGGAAAAAGAACGTGTCATTCCGAGGAGGTTCACCGACGAGGAATCTGGCGGCGGCCGTGCGGTGCGATCCGGTACGCAGTGCGCGTCGCGGCCGCGAGTAGACCCTTCGTCAGCACGTCTCCTCTGGGTGACAGAACGGTCGCATACGCTAACGAATGAACAGGACTAACCATGGTCGCCGCGTTCACATCCCTCGTGCTCTCGATCGCCGGCGCGACTCGCGCGCACGACCCATCCACCCTCATCAAAGCGGGCGATCGCTACTACTGCTTCGCCACCGGCGTCGGAATCATCTCGAAAGTGTCGGATGACCTGATAACCTGGCGCGACCTCAAGCCCGTCTTCGAGCATTTGCCCGAGTGGACCAAGACCGCCGTGCCGGAGTTTCGCGGGCACTTCTGGGCGCCGGATGTGGCGAAGATCGGCGACCAGTATTTCCTGTACTACTCGGTCTCCAGCTTCGGCAAACAGGTTTCGGCGATCGGCGTCGCCACCACGCCGACGCTCGACCCCGACAAGCCCGAGCACGATTGGACAGACCGCGGCCCGGTCATTCAATCAAAGGTCGGCGATCCGTACAACACCATCGATCCGGCCATCTTCGTGGACAATGACTCGCGCGCCTGGCTCGTCTTCGGCTCGTACTGGCAGGGGATTCACCTCTTTGAAATCGATCCGAAAACCGGGCTGCGCAAAGACGCGAACGCCGCGCCGATCCAGCTCGCCAACTATCCGATGATCGAAGCGCCTTACATCACGCGCCGAGGCGATTGGTATTATCTGTTCGTGAACTTCGATCTCTGCTGCAAAGGAAAGGACAGCACCTACAACATCCGCGTGGGGCGGAGCAAATCGGTGACCGGGCCTTATGTCGATCGCGATGGGAAGGACATGCGCGAGGGCGGCGGCACGATGGTTTTGAAGACAAACGGCACGCGCATCGGCCCCGGCCACGCCGGCATCTTCGTCGAGAACGGCGTGGAATACTTGAGCTATCACTATTACGACGGCGCGACCGAGCGCGGGACGCCGACGCTGGGGATTCAGACGACCGCGTGGGATGAAGACGGATGGCCGACGGTCGGCACGGGCCACGAATGATGGAGTTGGACGCGGTTGCGCGTTGCTCACGTCTTGGTGCAGTCGCTTCACCTGCCGTGCGTCAGTTCCTAGGATGCTCTGGCTATGGCTCCCGCATCGAATCCATCCACGCTACCAACGTCTCGGCCGGCGGAGCAGGGCGACCTGATCGTGCAGATCGGCCGGGCACTCGAACAGACTGGCGTCACCGACACCGTGCTGCAGACGTCGCCTTCGCATTGGCTGCTCGCCGCGCTTGGGATGTTCCTTGGCCTGCTGATGGCGCGGCTCGCGTCGGGAGTCCTGCGCAAGTTGGGCCAGCGGTGGGCCGAGCGCGTGAAGCTCGTGCGCGCGGTGGTTTTCAACAGCGTCGCCGGCCCGATCAGTCTGTTCCTGTTCATGCTCGGTTTCGCGTTGGGCTTGCAGTTCCTCGTGATCGGGCCGACGCTCCGCGAGTTCCTGATCCGCCTGTTTCAGCTTCTCAATATCATCTGCGTCGGCTGGCTGCTCTATAACCTCGTCGACCTGATGACGCTGGCGCTGAATCGATGGACGCGCGGCCGGCAGGGAAACCTGAGCGTCATGCTCGTGCCGCTGGTGCGCAAGACGCTGCGCGTGATGCTGGTGACGGTGCTGCTGCTCTTCGTGGCGGAGAATGTCTTCAACCAGGACGTGAAGGCGCTGCTCGCCGGCCTGGGCATTGCAGGTTTGGCCGTCTCGCTTGCCGCGCAGGACAGCATCAAGAACCTCTTCGGCTCCGTAACGATCTTTGCCGATCAGCCGTTTGCGATCGGCGAGTTTGTGGAGGTGCTCGGGTACCAGGGAACGGTGGAGGATATCGGCTTCCGTTCGACGCGCATCCGCACAACGGATGGCTATCTGCTGACCATGCCCAACAGCAAGATCGCCGACTCGCCGGTGCAGAATAATTCCAGACGCAACAAGATCCGCCGGGTGGTGGAAATCGGCTTTCCCTGCGACACGACGCCGGAGCAGGTGCAGCGCGCGCTGCAGATTCTGACAGCGATTTTCAATCAGCAGGAAATCACGGATGCCTTCGACACCGAAAAGGATCCGGTACGGATCGCCTTCGACGAGATGACAGGCAATCTGCTTCGTGTGAAAGTGTTTTACTGGTTTCGCAACGGCAACTATTGGGATTACCTCGCGCACGCCCAGGCGGTGAACCTGGAGATCGTCAAACGTTTCGCGACAGCGGAGATCAAGTACTCCTTCCCGTAACAGGCCGCACAGGCCGGAGTGTGCGCAGCAATGGCTCGCCAAAACGAACGTCTTGTGTGCGGCGAATCGGCGCAATCGAATTCCCTGATGGCGTGGACTGCCGTCGTGAGGCATGTTTGCCTTCCACATGAGCCAGGCCCGCATCGAAGGCAATATCTTCCGTATCCTCAGCAAGGCCCGCGCGACGTTGTGCTTTGAAGGGTCCGGCCTCCGCAAGACCGGCACCGGCTCGCGCGTGCAGTTCGATTTCGGGAACGCACACTATTGCGGCGAGTTGATCGCGCTCAGCCCGACGCGGGTGATCGTTCATATTTCGGAGCCGGCGCGCGCCTGAAGCCGTTCCCACGCTTCTGATTTGTCTCATCGTCTGCTGTCGCGATGATCTACGCGATGCCGATCGACCTTGCCGTGAACCACTTGCGCCGAATCGTCCTGAACGAGCCGCCGTTCCAAGTCGAGAATGGTCTGTGGCGGCGATATCACTGGCCTGCGTCGTGGATCGCGCCTTGCGGTTCGCTGGAAACGCCGATCGTGTTCGCGGCGCGACGCCCGTTCCAGGTCGAGGCGAATCACGCGCCGATCCGCATACACGTGTCGGCCGATGAGCGGTTCGAGCTGTATCTGGACAGGACTTTAATCGCCCGCGGCCCAGAGCGCGGCGACGTCAACAACTGGTTCTTCCAGACGTATGAACTCGCGAATCTCGCCGCCGGCCAGCACCTGCTCACTGCACGCGTGTGGGCGATGGGCGATGCCGCGCCGATCGCACAGTTGTCGGCCGGGCCCGCGTTTCTGCTCGCGGCCGAGGGCGCGTGGGGCGAGCAGCTCAGCACGGGCGTCGCAACGTGGGAGATCCGTCGCATCGACGGTATCGGCATCCGACACAATCCGCAGGTCAATCCCGATGGATTCGCCGGCAAAAAAATTCGCGTCGATGCACAGCGATTTCCCTTCGGCTTCGAAAGCGATTGCGAGCCATCGCCAGACTGGAGGCCGGCGCAGGTCCGCCACTCGGCAAGTACGAACATTCCAATCGAACGGACGTCCATGCGCTCGCTTCGCCCGGCGATCTTGCCGGATATGCTTCGCCGGCCGATTGCGGGATTGCGCTGCTGTTTCGCGGAAATGCTAGACAAGGATGCAGACCTCTCCACGCAACGCGTCGCGGGCGTGAAGAACGACGCTGACCTGGCGGCTTCGGTCCAGGCGATGCTCGACACGTCGGCGCCGCTTCGTATCGATCCGCAGACGCGGATTCGCGCGATCATCGACCTCGGCGACTACTACTGCGCCTACCCAACCCTTCTAACCAGTGGCGGCGCACACGCCGAGATCGAACTCGCCTGGGCCGAGTCGCTGTACGTCGATCCAGCCAGGCATGAAAAGGGGGACCGCGACCAGATCCTCGGCAAACTGTTCCGCGGCTTCGCCGACGCGTTCGCGACCGACGGCGGATCGAATCGGCGTTTCTCGACGCTCTGGTGGCAGGCCGGACGGTTCTTGCAGCTGCACATCACCTCGCCACAGGATCACCTGTTGCTTCACTCGCTCACGCTCGAAGAGACTCGTTATCCCCTAGACGAGACCCGGCTGCCCAGGACAGACGACGCCGCGATCGCGCACGCAGTCAAGCTCTCGCTTCGCTCCATCCAGATGTGCCTGCACGAGACATTCATGGATTGTCCGTACTACGAGCAACTCGCCTACATCGGCGACACGCGGCTGCAAGCGCTGGCGCTGATGACGATGAGCGACGACGATCGTCCGGTGCGGAAGGCGATCGAAATGTTCGATCAGTCGCGATTCGCCTCTGGTTGGACACACTCGCGCTATCCGTCGCGGGTCGCGCAGCTGATCCCGACGTTTTCGATGGTGTGGGTGGGAATGGTGCACGACTTCCTGAGAATGCGCGGCGACAAGACCTTCGTTCGCGATCGAATGCCCGGCGTTCGCGCGGTCATGGATGCGTGCCTGGCGCATCTCGATGAGGCGAGCGGCCTGTTGCGGAATCCGGCGGGATGGAACTTCATCGACTGGTCGGCGGGTTTCGAAGACGGCGTGCCGCGATGCGGCGTCGATGGGCCGAGTGCGACGATCAACTGGCAGTTCGTGCTCGCGCTCAAGTGGTGGGGCGAACTCGAAGCCGACGTGGGTGAGCCGGAGCTGCGGGCACGGGCGAATCGACACCATGCTGCCTGCGCGGCCGCGACCGAACGGGCATTCTGGAACGACCAGCGCGGCGCGTGGGCAGAGAACTTAAAGGGAGACCTTTTCTCGGAACATGCGCAGGCGCTTGCGATCCTTGCCGGCGCTGACGCCGCTCATTGCCATCGTGCGGTCGAATCGCTCGCAACACCGGATGCATCGTTCGCTGCGGCAACGATCTACTTCGCGCACTACGTACTCGAGGCGCTGGTGCTGGCCGGGCGGAAAGAGGCCATTTCCGCGCGGCTGGAAACGTGGCGGGCACTTGAGTCGACGGGTTTGAAGACCCTACCCGAGCAGCCAGAGCCGACGCGGTCCGACTGCCACGCGTGGGGCGCTCACCTGATCTATCACCTTCACCAATATCATCAGCCGAGCTGACGCGCTAGGACTCGACGAGTTCGTCACGGTTGTCGCAGAGCCATTTCAGGGACGCGGCGACGCCGAGTGAAGCGATGATCATGCCCGCGGCGCTCGGCCACGCGCCGCCGACGGCGGCGAAGAGCGCGCGATATACCATCGAAAGTCCGGCGATCGCCAGGGCGGAGATCATCGAGAGGATAATCACACGCCAGCCTTCTCGTAGGAGTGCGTCTCGCATGTCGTCGATATCGGACGGCGTGCCCTGCCGCGCTTGAAGAAAGCGTTGTGTCGGCACGCGTCTGATAATCGCTGGGATTCGGCCCCGATGAGACACAGGTTACCGATTACGTGAAGGGCACGACCGCGGGCAATCTGTGCAGGATTCGCGCGGTATCGCGGTCCGGACCTCGGTTATTGGGTCCTGCCGGAAGAAAAATCTGTCAAGGGAACGATCGATCAAAGTTAAACCGGGTGGTCGATGAAGACGATGTCACGATTGAAGTCCGAGGTCCGGCGTTTCTGTGCCTCGGCATCGTGAGTCAGTGTTGGCTTTCGATGGCGCAAAAAAAGCGCTGCTTGCCAGACGACCAGTCCAATTGGAGGTTGTAGGTGCAAGAGCTGTTAAGGAAACGCCAGAAGAAGGAGAAGCCATGAAGGCCTTCTTGAAGAAGCTCGTCAAAGACGAGAACGGTGGCGAAATTCTCGAGTACGCATTGATTGCCGGTCTGATCGTGGTTGCCGCGATCGCCGTCATCACCGCCGTTGGCGGCAAGGTGCTTGCTCGTTGGAACTCGCTCAACAGCGGCATGTGAGACTCGCGCTTTTCCCGGGAACAGCGCGGATCACCATCCGCCGCGGGCCTGGGAACTGCTTCGTGCAGTCTCAGACGTCCGCACAGAGTTACGCCCATCGCCGGTGGCAAACCGGCGATGGGAATTGGAACCGAGTTTAGCCTTTTGGAGGGTTGCACAGTGAACGTTTTGAAGCAGTTCGTTCGTGATGAAAACGGTGGCGAGATTCTTGAATACGCGTTGATTGCCGGCCTGATCGTGGTTGCCGCGATCGCCGTCATCACCGCCGTCGGTGGCAAGGTCCTTGCCCGGTGGAACTCGCTCAACAGTGGCATGTAATCCGGGCAGTTGATGCGCCCGCGTTCGGCTTAACCTTGCATCGGCGCCTGCCGGTGCAAGGTTTTTGCGTTTGCTCAGAATTCCGGGGTGTTTTTTCGATCTTAGTGAACCCACCCGTTTCTTTCAGCCGAAGAAATAGGGTGTCTAGACGATTGTCCGCCACGCGGATGGGAGCAGCCCGATGAAACACATTCAGCGATTCCTACACGATGAAGCCGGCGGCGAGATCATGGAGTACGTCCTCATCGGCGGACTCATTATCGTCGGCTGCATCGTCGCGATCACCGCGTTCGGCGGCAAAGTGCTGGCTCGATGGAACAGCGTTAACACCGGCCTGTAACGCCCCCGCCACCTCCCTTCTGCGGACCGGCTCATGGCACTCCTGATTCACCTTCTTCCGCTCATGGTGCTGCTGGCATTGGCTTCGATTATCGATGCCAGGCGACGCATCATTCCCAACTGGCTCAATCTGATCATCCTGGCCGGCGGAATCCTGCAGGCCGCGGCGTTCGGCATGCCCGTCACAGTTGCGCAGTCGCTGGTGGGGATCCTCGCCGGGTTTGGCATCCTGCTGATACCTTATGTGCTGGGCGCCATGGGCGGCGGCGATGTGAAGATGCTCGCCGCCATCGGCGCCTGGCTCGGTGCGACCGCGACGTTACAGGTCTATCTCGTCGCGGCGGTTGCCGGCCTGATCATCGTCCTGGTGCAATGTTTTTTCACCGGCCGCTTGACTCAGCTCTTTCGGAATTCGACGTTGATCCTAGCCAACTTCGCGAACTATGCGCAAGTTGGCAAAGCACAGGTGGTGGCGACGGGGCAGACGCTGCGAAGCGTCGACAAGCCGTTGCCCTATGCGGTGCCCACGCTGATCGGCGTCATCTTCACGGTCTGCATGAACCTCCTTTGAGGACCTCAACGCGACCGTCTGATCCCGCTCGGCTCCGGGCCAAGGCGACCCTCGCCAGTCGTCAACAGGGTTTAAGAGAGCGGGAGAATGCAATGAGTCTGTTTTCAATCCTTCGATCCAAATCCGGCTGCCGGGCCCGACGCGGATCGGCCATCATGGACGCCGCACTGGTGTTTCCGGTCCTCATTTCGCTTACCTTTGGCAGCGTCGAGTTCGGCCACTTCTTCTTCGTGAAGCACTCCTTCCAGGGTGCGGCACGTGAAGGCGCGCGTGCGGGAATCGCACCGGGTTCGACCAATACCGATGTCACCAACGCCGTCTCCGCCGCCATGACCAGTGCGGGCTTCAGTTCCGGCCAATACACGGTTTCGATCCGCAATTCCGGCGATACGGCCAACGTAACCGTCAATACGGTGACGGCAGGCACGAGCATCCTCGTCAAAGTCACGGCCAACTGGGGCACCGTCGGCATTCGGCCTCTCGGGCTGATCGGCACCTCCAAGGTCGTCCTGGGACAGACGGTGATGCGCAAAGAAGGTTGATCGGCAGCTCAGGGACCGGAATTCGGCCCGCAAGGCTGCGACTGATAACGCAGGATCGAACACCAACCGACCGCCGCTGTCATCACTGACAGCGGCGGTCGCTCGTTGTCGTGGCCGATAAGACGCGCCGCGTCAATGTGACAAACTATTGAGCGGCTACCTTGGGGTTCCCGAGCGTCGCAGATCGCCGGCGCGGAGCAGAATTCAAACTCTTCCCTCGCGGAACGATCACTGCAATTTAACTCAATCACCCCGAATCAACATCCGACATCTAGAAACAGATCGCGGCGTGAACCGCGAGCGGGTGATTTGGCGTGTCGCGTGACACGAGAGAACACCGCTCGGCCGATTCATACGCCGCGAGGTCCATCAAGTCGTGCCGAAGCTGTGCGTCGGCGATGCGACCGGGCCGCGTAGTCTGGGAGATGTCATGAACTTGAAGACAGTTGTTCCGCTCGGAGCCGCAGTGGTGCTCGGTCTGGTCGCGGCGATCGTCGCCCGCCAGCTCGTCTCGCACGGGCAGGCGTCTGTGGTCAATGGTTCTGCGGGGAACGTCGAGCTGACCGACATCGTGGTCGCCTCGCGTGACATTGCCCCCGGCGACACGCTCGACGCCGAAGACCTTACGGTCGCGAAAGTCGAAACCAAGTTCGCGCCGGCGAACGCTTCGACGAACCCTTCGACGCTCTTTCATCGCGTGGCGAAGATCCAGATCCCCCAGGGGCAGATCGTTCACGAGCTGCTCCTGGCCGAAGCCGGCGTGAGCGGCGGCCTGCCCGGCGTGATCCGCCCGGGTTACCGCGCGATGACCATCGAGGTGAACGAGTTCACCGGCGTTGCCGGCCTGCTCCAGCCCGGCAACCACATCGATGTGCTGGCGCGCTTCGCGGATGGCGACAACGGCCAGACGACGCGCACTGTCGTCCAGAACGTGGAGATCATCGCCGTCGGCACCGACCTGACGACCAAAACGCCTTCGAGCAACGATCACAGCGTGGTCGTTCCCGACCAGGCGCCGCAGAACAAGCAGTTCGCCAGGGCGATCACCGTGCTCGTCACGCCTGCCGACGCCGAGAAGCTCGACCTTGCCGCCGCCAACCAGGCACGGCTCGCACTCCGCGCGTCGCTGGACCAGGACAAGGCCCAAGTGCAGGGTGCGACCCTGGCGTCGCTCCGCGGCGAGAGCGACAACGTCCCACAAAGCCGCGTCCGTACCGCGAGCCACTCCACCGGCGGCGACGAAGTCTTCACAACGACGCAGACGCCGACGTTCAAACCGCACAGCGATACGCACACGGTCACGATCGTTCGCGGCGGCGTGGTGTCGGAGATGGAAGTCGAGAAGTCGGCCGCTCCGCGAAGCCCGCAAGCTGGCGGAGGCGATCTGTTCGCGCCGTCGGCTCAATGAGCTCTGGTCCTGAAATGAAGAATCGGTTGTTCCGTGTCGCCGTTTCCGGCGACCAATCTAAGAGGTCGAACATGGATACGTTCTCGCCGGTTTCCGCCCGCCCGCTCTCGAATCGCCTTCGTCGCCTGGCCTTGGCCAGCTCGGCGGCCCTGATCGTAGTCACCACGTCGCTCACGCTATCCAATGCGAATGCGGCGAATGAAGCGAACGGGCAACCCACTTCGATTACGCCGGCCAGCGGCTCCTTCATGTCACCGCAAGCGGACGTGACGCTGGATACACAAGGCAGCGCCGGGAACTCGGCACCGCTCATTCAGATCACGCCGCCGAGTGCGTCGCCGGTCGTGAGCGTCGATCCGACGACTGAAGTCGCGTCCGGCGCGTTCGCACTGCGCGTGGCCTCAGCGCCGACGACCGCACCGACCACGCCGAAGGCCGCAACTCCGGTGCCGACGCAGCCACCGGCCAAAGTCGAAGCGAATGCCACGCCGGCGTCAGTCCAGTGGACGCCGGGCGCGCAGGCCAAGATCGTCACCACCGGACTCAATCCCGCCGGCGGGCTGACGATCGACGTCAACCGCACGAGCGAACTCAAGGCCAACGTGCCGGTGAAGCGCATCAGCGTCGCCCAGCCCGAAATCGCGGACATCCAGGTCTTCACCGACAACCTCATTCTCGTCACCGCGAAAAAAGCCGGCAACACACAGGTGTTGATCTGGGATCAGAACAACCAGAGCCAGTCGATCGATGTGAACGTCGAGATCCCGCTGGACGCGCTCAAAGACCTGATCACCAAGCTCGCGCCGGGTTCGAATGTCGAAATCAGCATCGCCAACGGGACGATCGTCCTCCGCGGTCAGGCTCCCAACCTGACTGTCGCCAAGCAGATCGGCGACGTCGCAGGCTCGTTCGGCAAAGTCCAGAACTTTATCCAGGTCGCCGGCGGCCAGACCGTCGCCGTTCAGGTCCAGTTTGCCGAAGTGTCACGCTCGGTGACCGACAGCCTAGGGGTGAACTGGGGCTTTTCCGACGGAACGGCGATCTTCGGATCGGCGCCCGGTGGCAATGGCCCGCTCGGCTTCCACGTCAACGACAAGGGTTTCATTGATGACCTGAACCTGGCGCAGAGCCCCGGCGTCGCCGACATGTTCGGGCGAATCGTCTCGGGTCGCGCCGTCTTCGGTTACTTCATCAAGGCGCTGCGCGAGAACAACCTGCTTCGCGTGCTCCAGGAGCCGAACCTGACCACCACCAGCGGCGAGCCCGCGTCGTTCCTGGCCGGCGGACAAGTCGCCGTGCCGGTGCCGACCGACAACGGAACGCTGGGCATCGAGTACAAGGAGTTCGGCATCCGCCTGCTCCTGACGCCGATCGTTCTGGGGAACGGGAAGATCCGGCTGATCATGGAGGCCGAATCGAGCGACCTGGATTACGCCAATGGCACGAAGATCGCGTCCGCCTCGGTTCCGGGCCTGCGTACCCGGCGCGTGCAGAGCAGCGTCGAAATCGGCGAAGGCCAGACCATGAGCGTCGCCGGCCTGCTCGACGATTCGGTCGTTGCCACGCGGCAGTCGATCCCTGGCCTGGGCGATCTGCCGGTGCTCGGTCAGCTCTTCCGCTCCACTCGTTATCAGCGCAAGGAGACCGAATTGGTGATCCTGATCACGCCGCGCTTGAGCGCACCGCTCAATCCGGACCAGATGACCGCTCTTCCGGGTCAGAACTGGCGCCATCCGAACGAGTTCGAGCAGATGGCGTTCGGCGACATGGGCGGTAGCGCTGAAGCCGATCCGACACGAGATGCGCTCAAGCCACCGAGCGAACGCGGCCTGAAGCCTGCCGATCGCGCCCCGCGCACCAACGGCAACCCGTTGGCCAGCGACAGCGACGCGGGCAAGGACGCTGTCGCCGCCAAACCCGAGGCACCGATGTTTATCGGCGTGCACGGATTCGCGCCGGCGGACGACACCGAAAACGATCCACAGCCTCAGTCCGATACAGCGTCGGTTCGTGATTAATCGTCAAAGTCACGTGGGATTTGCGACGAATAGTGATCAGGGAGAACTCCGTAAGGATAGCAAATCATGTTCATTCAATTGACCAGTGTCATCGTTGATGCAGATGACAATAATCGTCACGAACTCGGTACGTTCCTCAACGGGCACGGCGTGAGTTCGGTTGCCGCCTACGCCAACACCGAGCAGCTCGCCGCTCACCTGGGCAAGTCTGATCGTCCTCAACTGGTTATCGTGAACCTCGACCCCGGCGCCAGCGACAACCTGGCCCACATTGCGCCCCTGATCCGTCAGTATCCGGAAGTCACCTTCTTTGTGATGAGCCAGGTGCTCGATCCGAACCTGCTCATGGAAGCGATGCACGTCGGCGTGAAGGAGTTTATCCCGCTGCCGATCTCGGAAACAAAGTTCAAGACCGCCATCGAACGCCTGGCCAATGCCCACGGCATGAGCCACAAGGGCAAGATCATCAATGTCATCCCGACGATCGGCGGAGTCGGTTCGACAACAATCGCGTGCAACGTCGCCGCGTTACTTGCCCAGCGCAAAAAAACCGTGCTGCTCGATCTCGACCTCGTTCGCGGCGGCGTCGCGAATTATTTCGACGCCCATCCGCGCTACACCATTGTCGACGTCGTCCAGTCCGGTGAAAACATTGACCGCCAGGTGCTCGATAACGCGCTCTTCTTCCACGAGAAGAGTGGACTTTCGATCCTGGCGCGGCCGGAACTCCCCGAGGACAGCCAGCGCGTCAACCAGGCCGGCCTGGTCCGACTGATGAATGTGCTCACGCGGATGTTCGACTACGTGGTGATCGATTCGACGATGAGCGTCGACCCGATCTATTCGATGGCGCTGAATCACGCCACGCTGAACCTGGTCATCATGCAACTCAACGTTCCCAGCGCGAAGAACGCGGAGCGTTTCGTCGGATCCCTGCGCCGCAGCGGAATCGAATCGAGCAAGATCAAGACGGTGGTGAATCGCTTCGTGAAGAAGGGATGGGACATCGAGCCGGCAGAAGTCGAGAAGACGCTCGGGCTCAAGCTCGAGTGGATGGTCCCTAACGATTTCAAGAACGCGATCGCTGCGATCAACTACGGCGAGCCGGTGGTCATTCGTGCTCCGCGCAGCGAGATGAGCGTGAGCCTGACCGAGCTCGCCCAGTTCGTGCTCGCCGGTGACGGACGGGTCGCCAAGGCCGCTTGAGTCCGTTGATTTGAGTATTTCCACACGCTGTAAACCGGAGTAGTGAGACATGGGACTTTTCACGCGAGCCGCTCCCCCGAGCCCGACCGATCCGAACGCAACAGCGAAACCGAAACCGGTCTCGGCAGTCGACTCGGCATTCATGGCGGAACAAGCCAAGAAGTCGCCGGGCGGCCTCTTCGGGGCGAACGCGCCCGTTGCCGATCCGAAACCGGCGTCCAAGCCAGGTGCGCCGACCGCAGAAGCGCCGGCACCCCCACCCCAGAGCGCGGCAGTGGTGCCGCCGCCGCGCGCATCCCTGGTCCAGCCAGCCCCGCCGAGCGAGCGACAGGTCTATCTGCAGGCGCTCAAAGTCAAACTCCATCAGCAGCTGGTCGAGAAGCTCGACGTACAGAACCTGCGTTCGATGCAGCCGGATGTCGTACGTCGCGAAGTGCGCGAACTGGTCTCCGATCTTTGCGCCAATGAAAAGGGCCTGCTGAACAGCTCCGAACAGACGCGACTCATGGACGAGGTGCTCGACGAGACGTTCGGCCTCGGGCCGCTCGAGACGATTCTCAAGGACTCGACCGTCAGCGACATCATGGTGAACCGCTGGGATCGGATCTATGTCGAACGCAAGGGTCGCATCGAACTCACCGATGTCCGTTTCCGCGACAATCAGCACCTGCGGCAGATCATCGATCGCATCGTCGGGCTGGTGGGTCGACGCATCGATGAAACCCAGCCCATGTGCGATGCACGTCTCGCCGACGGCAGCCGCGTGAACGCGATCATCCCGCCACTCGCGCTGGATGGCCCGGCCATGTCGATTCGGCGTTTCGGAACGCGGCCGATGCAGCTGGAAGACCTGCTCCGCGCCGGCGCATTCCCAGCCGCCTTCATGGATTTCATGGCGGCCGCCGTTCAGGCGAGAGCCAACGTCATCATCTCCGGCGGCACTGGCTCGGGTAAGACCACGCTTTTGAACTGCCTGTCGCGCTATATCCCGACCGACGAACGCGTCATCACCATCGAAGACGCTGCAGAACTTCAACTCCAGCAGCCACACGTGGTTCGTCTGGAAACGCGGCCCGCCAATATCGAAGGCCGCGGCGAGATTACCGCTCGTGACCTGGTGAAAAACTGTCTGCGCATGCGTCCCGACCGCGTAATCATCGGCGAATGTCGTGCCGGCGAAACGCTGGACATGATGCAGGCGATGAACACCGGCCATGAAGGATCGATGACCACCGTTCACGCCAACACCACCCGCGACGCAATGAATCGACTCGAAGTGCTCATTATGATGGCAGGCTTCGAAATCCCCACCAAGGCGATGCGCCAGATGGTCAGCAGTGCGGTCCACCTGGTCGTGCAGGCCAACCGCATGCCTGGCGGCAAACGCCGCGTCACGCGCATCACCGAGATCACCGGCATGGAAGGCGACGCCATGCAGATGCATGACATTTTCGGATTCGAACAGACCGGCGTCGATCAACACGGCAACGCGGTAGGCCAGTTCTTCGCCACCGGCGTGCGGCCGCGCATCGTCGACCGGATCGAGAACCGCGGCGTTCGTCTTCCCGCGGACACATTTGAGAAGCGATATTTTGAAGCCTGAGAGTGAGGTCGCCCATGCCAGACATCCTGGTTCCCATCCTCGTCGCGTTGAGCGTCGGCCTGGCCGTCTGGTCGATCACGCAGATCGTCATCGGATTCGTCAAGTCCGACCAGCGCAAGCTGAAGAAGCGCCTGGCCGGCCAGATGCGCGACAAATCGTCGAAGCAGAGCCAGAAGTCCGTTCGCGTCGACGAGGCCGAAGGATTCACCGCTAGGCTGCTCAAGCTCAAGACGTTCCGCAATCTCGATGCGCTGGTTCAGCTCTCGTTTCCTGAACTGGGCTTCCCCAAGTTCCTCGGGCTGATGGCCGCGATCACCTTCACCGCGTTCATCCTGACCCTCGCCGCAACGATGAATGCAATCGTCTCCCTGGTGACGGCCACGCTCGGAGCATTCGCACCGGTCTTGTACCTGATGCGGCGAAAGATCAAGCGACAGAAGTTGCTGGACGACCAGCTTCCCGACGCAATGGACTTCCTCGGCCGCGCGCTCAAGGCCGGCAACTCGCTCTCGAGCGGCTTGCAGATGATGGGCGCCGAACTCCCGCAGCCCATCGCCGGCGAGTTCCAGCACGCCTACGACAATCACAGCCTCGGCCTTCCGATGGAAAAGTGCCTGAAGGACATGACGCTGCGCATCGACTCGACCGACTTTTCCTTCTTCGTCACGGCCGTGCTCATCCAGCGCCAGACCGGTGGCGATCTAAGTGAAGTACTCAAGAACATCAGCGGCATGATTCGTCAACGCGTACGCCTGCAGCAGCAGGTCAAGGCCAAGACGGCGGAAGGCCGATTCACCGGCTATCTGCTCACGGCGTTCCCGGCGGTCATCTTCGTCATCCTCTATTTCGTCAACCGGGAATACGCGTCGCGGCTCACCGACACATCGACGGGCCTGAAACTGCTGGGGAGCGCGTTCGTCATGCAGGTGATGGGCCTGTTCCTGATCCGGAAACTCACGGTGGTCCGCGTCTGATCGTTCACCGCTCTCGAGGGTTTGTCATGCTTGCAGAAAGCCTTTTTCTTACGAGTGTCTTCGGCAGCGTCGGCACGGTCGCGTGGGTCGCCATTGAGCGCCTCGCGAACCGCGACGAAGTACGAATCTCTGCGCGCCTCAACGACCAGACCCGTCGTGAATCCCGCAAGGCCGCCGAAAAGCAGCCGCCCAAGAGCCTGGTCAAGCGCCTGAGCTCGTTTGCGGGCAAAGTGTTCATGTCGGACGGCAACAGCCAGAAGGTCAGCGGACTGCGCGCGCGGCTCGCGATGGCGGGCATCTACGACCCCGCGGCCATTCGCTCGGTCATCGGATTCAAGTTCATCCTCATGATCGTCGGCGCCGGTATCGGCATAGGTTTCTTCGGAATGATGGGCGGAGCCTTCGGCGGGCTCATCGGTTACATGGGCCCGCAGATCTGGCTCGGCGCCAAGGTTAAAGAGAACCAGAAGTTCCTGAATCACGGCCTGCCGGATGCGCTGGATCTGATGGTCATCTGCGTCGAATCCGGTCTCACCGTCGACGGAACCATGCAGCGTGTCGGCGAAGAACTGGCGATGTCGCAACCGGCCATCAGCCGCGAGTTCGGCATCTGCCACACCGAAACACGGCTCGGCGTCTCGCGTTCCCAGGCGTTTAAGAACCTGGCCACGCGGACCGGCAACGTCAACCTGCAGGGCCTGACCGCCATGCTCATCCAGGCCGATCGTTTCGGTACCAGCGTCGCGAACGCCTTGCGCGTCCAGGCCGAATCGATGCGGGACAAGCGCCAGTTCGCCGCGGAGGAAATGGCGGGCAAGGCGAGCGTGAAGATGAGCTTCCCGCTGGTGCTCTTCATCTTTCCCGCAACGTTCCTGGTGATGATGGGCCCAATGATCGTTCAATTTGTGCGAGACGGATTCCTCTGATCGTCACCGTTCGACGTCAATCTGTCCGATCTAAGAGACTGAGGTACGTAGTTATGAACAAAACGACAAAAATCGCGCTGCTGATCGCGGTGGGCATCATCCTGGTGGGTTGCAACAGCAACAAGGAGAAGACGGCATGGGAAGACCCGTTCTTCCCGCCGGACAAGGTACGACCGCCGTCGAAAGTCATCCAGGACCGCCAGGCCGCCGTCGGCGCCGCTGCGGATGCGATGCTCTTCGACATTCACTTCGACGGCGCCGAACTCAATTCGCTCGGCCAGCAGAAGCTGTCACTGATGGTCCAGGGGAAGCGGCCGACGGTTCCACTGAAGGTCTACCTCAACATGCCCAAGGACGCCGACGCCGGCCGCCAGGCGTCCGTGGAGAAGGCGCTCGAGGTTGCCGGCTTGCCGAAGGAACAATACGCCGTCGCATTCGGACCCAACCCGGCCGTGTTGATGCCCGCCGAGGCCGGCATCCGCGCCTTGGCCCCGGCCGGGCCGGCCGCGAACGCTTCCGGCGTCGACATGAGCGGCAGCAGCACGAATACGGCCTCGGCCGAGAAGTAGCCGGCCTCGTCTCGCACAACTCGATGGGATGAAATCACCGCGTGTCCGCACGCGGTGATTCTCCAATGCGCCGGTCGTCTGCTTCCGCGATCCGTGAGACTTCCAGCGGCAATTTCGGACTGCGGCTCACCGGTTACCGTATTCAACCCCGGTGCCCGTTGACCCAATTGCGCCTCGGCAAACTGTTGCATCATCCATCCCCCGACGAATGTCGGTTGCCATCGACGAGCCGCCTGCGACAATCGCGGCTCCAACGTGGAGGTCTCAGCATGGTTCGACATGGATTCCTGATTGCCCTGGCGACGTTTGCCGCCATCGGTTCGACATACGCACAGAATTCCCCGGAGACGGTGCTCCCCGGCCGACCTGATACCCAGGAGTCGGTCGAGCTCGACGCGCCGTTCCTGTCTTCCGCGGCCGGTATCAGCGTGCGCCCACCCGCCGGCGGGAAGATGATCCGCCGCGCCGGATCGCAGGATGAAGTCGTCCGCTTCGTGAACGACGAGCAGAAGTGGCAGATGGTCGTGAGCCGCTTCCTGCTCAACGAGCCGGTCCCGCTCATGACCAAATCCGATCCGACCAACGCGGCCGCGCCAAGGCAGATGGGATTCGTCGATTCGATTTTGAGCCAGATGTCGGGAGGCGAAGAGATCAGCAATACCCTGGTTCCGATCAGTGGCTGTGACGGCGCGATTCTGGCGACGCGCGCCAAGGACGCGACGGGCACGAAACTCATCCAGCACGCGATCGTCCGCAAGAGCGACAAGATCTATTACGTCATCTCGCTTACGACGCCGGTCGGCGAAGGCAAGATCGATTCCGATCCGCAGTACGCCCGCGCTGTTCACGTCTTTGAGAAGGTCCACGACAGCATCGAACTGCTGGATCAGGAAGCGATATCCAACGACCAGACCGAGCGCCTGCTGCGCACTCGGAACCTGATGGTGAACTGGACTCAACCCAAGCTCGACAGCGTTCTGGTCCGCGAACAGTGGCTGCGCCTGATCCGAGACGGGAAGGACGTCGGATACACTTATGTCGTTGAGGAGCCGGCGAACGATCTGCCGCGCGCCGGCAAGGCGCCGGCGACGCCCGAAAAGGCGCTGGGCGTGCGCATCGGCGTGCGATCTCGGTCCATTCCGTCTCCGGATTTCGTCGTCGATGCCGAGAGCTGGATGTGGGTGAGCTACAGCCGCGATCAGGAAGCGTTCAGCAATCTGGTCGCCAGTCACGAGAAGGGGCAGCCACCGAACTACGCGATGGAGCGGGGCGCTGCCATGCGCCATGAGAAGCTGGTGTCGCTCCCCGAACAGGACAAGATAACTAAGAACACGATGACGCCAGTAAAAGACGGCACCTACGAACTGCAGATCTGGTCGACCGCGAAGCAGCAGGCGCTCCCGCCGATCACCCGCCAGGCGCCCCCGTTTTACCTTCCACAAGCCCTGGGCCAGCTGCTCGCGCGGCTTGTGCCGCTCAACACGCCGTCGACGTACCTGTGGGCGAGCTATGTGAGTGAGACGCGCAGCATCATGACGCGCTACGTTGACGTCCTGCCGATGACGACGGCGACGATCGACGGCAAAACCTTCAGCGCGGTCCCCGTTCAAGAGCGGCTGGGCCTGGAAGGCTCCATCACCACGCATTATCTCAGCCCGGACGGCACCTACCGCGGCAGCGTGAATGAAGAGAGCAAGATCAGCATCGTCCCTTCCGACAAGGAGACGATCCTCGCGATATGGAAGGATGCGAACCTGAACCGCCCGGGCGATGTAGACGAGAAGAAGTGAGCCCTTGGCCGGGTTGCATTCCGTTCCCTCTCCCGCTCGCGCGAGAGGGCGAGGGTTCTTCCGCAGGTGATCGCGCCTTTGCATGGCTGAAGCATCACAAAAGCTTTCCGTCGGCATCGTCGGCTTCGGCCGGATCGGCGCCGAGCACGCCGGCTGGATCCAGGCGAGCCGACACCTGCGCGTCGGGGCGGTGTTCGATCCGACGCCGGCGCGTGCCGACATCGCCGGCTCGCGCGGATTCGACGGGGCGTCTTCGCTCGATCGAATGCTCGCCGATTCTTCGATCGACGCGGTGCTCATCTCCACGCCGACCAGCATGCACTTCGAACAGGCGTCGCTCGCGATCCGGGCCGGCAAGCACGTGATGGTCGAAAAGCCCGTCGCGCTCGACGCGCAGCACGCGATCGAGTTGAAATCGCTAGCCGACGCACGCGGCGTAAAGCTCTGCGTCTTCCAGTGCCGCCGCTGGGACATCGATTTCCTCACCGTGAAACGCGCGATCGATCGGAACACGTTCGGCAGGGTCTTCAACATCGAGTCGCGCCTCGGCCAGTGGAGCAGCTGCGTCGGTCCGGCTGCGAAGGAGTACTACCCGAACTGGCGGAACGAACACGCCTTCGGCGGCGGCGCGCTCTTCGACTGGGGCTCGCACTTCGTCGACCAGCTCTGGCAACTGATGTTGCCCGCCCGACCGATCAACGTCCTTGCACAGCTTCGCGGCAACGTCTGGTCGAAGGACTGCGACGACTTTGCCCGCGTACTGATCGACTTCGACAACGGCGCGACCGGCCTGTGCGAGATCAATACCACCACCACGCGCCCGCTTCCCCGCTGGCATATCGACGGCGAACTGGGCTCGGCGAGCGCACCTTACTCGCTGGCATTTGATACGCACGAGTGGGCGAAACTCGAGTTGACGCGCGCGGGCGATCGAGAGACGGTTGCCGTCGAAAAGGCGCCGCCCGGGCTGAGCGAGACGCAGATCTGGGATGCCTTTGCCGGCTCGATCCGCACCGAATCGGCTCCTCCGGTGTCGATGGACAGCGTGGTGTCCACCATGAAACTGCTCGACGCGGCGCGCGAAAGTTCGGACGGGGGAAAACCCGTCACCTTGAAACCCTGATCTTCGGCAGATGGCCATTGGCGGGTTTTAGGGCTACAGTCTTCGCCTCGATTTCTTTCGAAAGGAAACCCATGGCCAAGCAATACGCATCCGCACCCGCGATGAGCATCGACCCGAAGAAGAAGTACACCGCGACCTTCGAGACGAGCAGGGGCAACATCGTCATCGACCTCTTTGCCGATCGCGCGCCCGTCACCGTCAATAACTTCGTCGTTCTCGCCAAGGACGGCTTCTATGACGGCCTCGTGTTTCACCGTGTCATTCCCGATTTCATGGTGCAGGGAGGCGACCCCACCGGCACCGGCCGCGGCGGCCCGGGGTACAAGTGGAACGACGAGCGTGCCGCACTTTCGATTCCACACGAGGTCGGCTCGCTCTCCATGGCCAACGCCGGACCGAACACCAACGGCAGCCAGTTCTTTATCACCCACATTGCCACCGACTGGCTCAACGGCAAGCATGCCGTCTTCGGCAAGGTCCGCAGCGGCCAGGAGTTCGTGGACGCGACCCAGCAGGGCGATACGCTGAAAAAGGTGACGATCACCGAAGGGTGATTCGTGAATGACCAGAGACCCAAGAGCAATGACCAAAGTCCAATGACCAATTAAGTACCAAAGCCCAAACACCAAAGGCTCATCTGTTCTTTGGTCATTGGGCATTGTGTATCGGTTGATCATTGAGGCTTGGTCATTCGCGATTCCATCGATCCTCACACGAACCACAAAGGAATTCCCATGCTCAAGAAGCTTTCCATCATCGCCGCCGTCGCCATCGCCGCTCAACTCGCGTGCGCCGACGATGCGCCGAAAAAGAAGCATTACGACAAGGCCCCGAACATGGCCCTGGACCTGGCCAAGGCCTACACCGCGACCATTACGACGAACAAGGGAAAGATCGTCCTCTCGCTCTTTGCGAAGGAGGCGCCGGTCACCGTGAACAGCTTCGTCTTCCTGGCCCGCGAGAAGTTTTTTGACGGGCTGATTTTTCACCGTGTCATTCCCAACTTCATGATCCAGGGCGGCGATCCCGAAGGGACCGGCATGGGCGGGCCCGGCTATGAGTTCCAGAACGAAAACCAGTACAGCGCGCACGGTTTCACCCCGGGCACGCTGGCGATGGCCAACGCCGGCCCGAACACCAACGGCAGCCAGTTCTTCATCTGCGACGCCAACGCCAACCTCCAGCCCAGCGGCTACACGATCTTCGGCGAAGTGAAGGAAGGCCTGGACGTGGTGAAGACGATCGCCCGCGTGGCGCGCAACGATCAGGACCGGCCCAACGAGCCGGTCGTAATGGAAAAGGTCGAGATCGAAGAGAAGTGATCCGCAGAGGTGATTCGCTGACCCACGAACGGGACATCCGCAGACGGATGTCCCTTTCTTTTTTCCCGGAACGAACCTCGCTTGGCCAGTGAGAGCCCCGACGACGAGGAACGACAGGTTTCGCACGCCCCATTCCGCCGGCAACTCGTTTTTGCAGAATCGTTTACAATCGTCCCGCGAGCGCACCGAGAGGAGCTGGCCATTTTCGAAAAGGCTCTCACTTTCTCTCACTTCCTCTCGTTTGCCGATTCCAGTGGCCGCGGAATGGTCGCCAGTTCGAGAGCAGTTGTTCGGACAGGATTGCATCTACCCCGACGCGCTACGATTCGCATATCTGCAGGAAAGCGCAGCGCGCCGTGCCCGGGCAATTCACTCAACAGGTGCGTGAACAATGACTTAGCCCGGTGAGAAGCGTGATCGATTTTTGATCGCAAGCTCGCTGGCCGCAATGGCGCGTCGGCCTGATGAGCTGGCATCGGTCCGTGGCATGAGCCATGCGCCATGCGGATCCCAGGTTGTGCGCACGCGTCTCGCAAACGGTCATGCGGAGGTACTCCGAAGCATCTGGTCGGACATGACCGACGACGATTGCCGACGCTCGAGAGTAGACCCTTCGGAGTACCTCCGGGCGACATCGACCCTAGGAAAAGCATGTCCGTTGGTAGAAGTCATCGAGTTCGTCGGCGAACCCGCATCGTCGCTGTGAATATAACGAGACCCAAAACCGTTGGCTCCGGCACCATCGACTGTGCCAAAGCCCAATCGGAAGCGAAGTTGCCGGGCGTCTGGGTGAGTGAGTTTAGACCGTAGTGTTGTGCGAGGACCAGCAGGTCATCGAAGCCGATCGTGCCGTCGAGGTTCAGGTCGCCGACGTGGATGTTGGATGTGAAGTTCGACGACCCGTAGTTCTGCGCGAGGATGAGCAGGTCGTCGAAGTTCACCTTGGTATCGAAGTTGGCATCGCCCTGGCCGTAGGTGCCGGCCTGTGGGACGAGCATGGTGTAGCTCTGCTGATAGGGCGACTGTCCGCCGACGCCGTCCGGATCATATGACCCTTCGCCGCTGATGAAGCCGGTGTCGCTGATGCCGAGCGCCCAGACGAGCGTCCATCCCGAGCCCGCAGGCAGAAACGAGTTCAGGTCGACGGCGGTAGTGCCGCCCATCGAGCCCGGCCAGAGAGTGGCATGGGAGAAGCCGGTGGTCGTTGGCGAGATGCCGACGGACGTTCCCGACTGATTGATGCGGTAGGCACTGCTGCTCTGCGAAAGCGCCGGATTGACGCCGGGCAGGAGCCCGAGTTCAGTGATCGCCGTGCCGCCCGGCGCCCAGCGGACCGCGCGGAATCCGAGCGACGAACCATTTGAGAACTTCTGGCAGATGCCGATCGACATGCCGGCATCGTTGATGCCGCCGACGGAAACGTTGGTCACGCCGTTGAAGTCCGCGCCGAGCGTGTCGAGCACGGTCGCGGCGGTGCCGAACGCGTCCCAGCGGACGGCGCGGTCTCCCTGGCTGACGCTGCCTGCCCATTTCTCGACGGTGCCGATGATCGCGCCGTTCTGGTTGATGCCGCGGGTATCAACGGTCGCAAAGCCGTCGTTGCGCACGAAGGGCGTGTCGAGTTCGAACGCGACTGTCGAGTTGGCTGCCCAGCGGACGCCGCGCTTGCCCTGATCTGTCCCGGTCGGGCTGTACCGATCAGCCACGCCGGTGATCGAGCCGGTTTGATTCATCGAAAGCGCGTAACTGTCGGTGTAGCCCAGGGCGTTCGTGTTGAGCGGCTGCAGTTCGGTGATGCTTCCGCCGATCGCCCATCGCACGGCACGCGTGCCGAGGTTGGTGTTCTGAAAATACTTCGAGGACATGCCGGCGGAAGTCGTTGAGTCGTTGATCAGATAGGCGCTGGCGTTGGTGTAACCGTTGGCCTGTTGCTGTTGCTCAAGCGATTGCATGGGGATCGGCATGGTGGAGTTAAGCGGGTAGATGACCGGCGTGAAGTTTCCCGCCACGGCGGTGCCGACCTGGCCGACGACGTAACCCTGTTTGCTGACGGCGTAAGCGTGGGTGTCGATGGAGTTCAGCGCCCCGCCTCCGCCGAGTCGAACCATCGCCGCGCCGGTGGTGTCCCAGCGATAGGCATGTTGTCCCTGGAAGATGCCGCCGAGGTAGGCATCGGCCATCGCGACGGAGACGCCGGTGTTGCCGACCGGTTGGGAGAGTCCGCTGTTGGGATTTCGCGTCCCGTTCGCCACCACCGGCCCGCCCGGACCCGGGTAGAGCGGCAGCGACGCGTTCGCGGCCGACAAGATGCTGACCACACCGATACAAGCCAGAACAAGGCGCAGGGAAGTTGCCGTCTTCATCGCGAGACTCCAAAAGAGAACCCGACGGCAGCAGGGTCTCCCGAGTGCCGGTCACTGATCGAAAACGATCCGGTGACCGTCTAGGCATGGATACACGCAAAGGGGTACGAGCCCTCAGTGCACAATCGACACCACCTTCAACGGAACTCGACTCCATTGCCTATCCTTCCCAACCCGCATCGGCGGGCCATTGGCAGCGAATCCGGAATGGCCGCAGAAATGGCGTGGACATGTCGAAGAGTTCGTCACATGAGATGCGCCGTGAATTTTCCAGTTGAACCGAAGTCTCGCCGGTGATTCAAGGTCGCCTGTCTATCTCGGAGCGCTCTATGCAGCAGCGAACGCGGTCGCAAATGGTTCTGGCGGTCATTGGACTGTGTGCTCTGCAAATCGGGTCATATGCGCGGGCGCGGGTGACGTTCAACTTCACCAACCAGGGCGGCGCTTCCGCGCAAATGGTGGCCGGCATGGAACAGGCGTGCGCACGGTGGACGGACCTGCTGGTCGATCCGATCACGATTAACTTCCAGATCAATGCGATCGCTCTGCCGGCCGGCCAACTCGGCGGGACGACCAGCTTTTATGACCCATATTCGTACACGAGCGTGCGTGGCGCGCTCGTGAGCAATCGATTCAGCATCGACGACCTGTCGAGCGCATCGCATCTGCTCGCCGGGCCGATGCATTCGATGCTTATCAACCGCACCGCAAACGACCCGGCGGGCACACTGAGCGCAGCCGTCTACTTTGACAACGGCCAGGGCGGGCCCGGTCAGGCAGGATCAGAAAATAACACGATCGTCCGAATGAGCAGCGCCAACGCCAAAGCGATGGGCCTCTATCCGGCCAACAACGCCGGGCTGGATGCGACGATCAATTTCACCACGCTGCAGAGTTTTGATTTTGATCCCAGCGACGGCATCAGTCCGGGCAAGGTGGATTTCGTCGGGATTGCGACGCACGAGATGGGGCACATGCTCGGGTTCCTCAGCGGCGTCGACACGCTCGCGCGAAATGCCGTCCCGCCCGGCGTGAATGACAACGCATTGCCCTACGTGACGCCGTCGGACCTGTTCCGCTTCTCGACGCGCAGCATCGGCCCGGGCGGCGGCATCGGCGTTCACGACTGGACGGCCGACAACACGCCCAAATACTTCTCCGTCGACGGCGGCGCGACGCCCGCGGGCTTAATGAGCACCGGCAACCTGTTCGGCGACGGCTACGAAGCCCATCACTGGAAGAACGGACAGGGCTTGGGAATTATGAATCCCACCGTCTCCTCCGGCGTGACGCTTGCGATCAGCGAGAACGATCTGCGAATGCTCGACGCGATCGGCTACGACCTGCGGATGTTGCCCGGCGATTTTGATCGCAACAATATCGTCAACGCGAAGGACATCGACCTTCTCTTCCGTGCCGACACCGGCGCGACGCCCGTTATCGCGAGCCGCTTGTTCGACGTGAACGGCGACGGACAAGTGAACATTTCGCTAAACGCTGCGGGAAGCGATGTCGATCAACTCGTGAAGGTAATCCTGGGCACGACTTACGGCGACGCGAACCTCGACGGGCGAGTGAACTTCGACGACCTGCTGACCCTCGCCCAACACTACGGCGATCCGACTGGCGGTTGGACGACAGGCAATTTCAACGGCACCGCCGGCGTCAACTTTGACGACCTGCTGATGCTGGCGCAGCATTACGGAGCCGGCACGATCGTTGAAACGAACGCATCGATCGGCAGTGAACAATTCCAGGCGGATTGGCACTTGGCACGGTCGATCGTGCCGGAGCCAGCGGCGGGAGTTGTGGCTGTCGCGTTCCTATTCAAACGACGTCGGCAGGACAGAGACAATCCGGTCAGCCACTGAGTGATTCGATTACATCCCCGGCAGCGCGCCCGGCGGCAGGCCCATGTCGCCGGCGATCTTGCTCATCTCGTCCTTCATCATCTCCGCGGCTTTGGCCTGGGCCGCGCGGACGGCGGCGGCGATGAGGTCTTCGAGCATCTCGAAATCGGCGGCGGCGAGCGCGGTCTTCCCCGTCGCATCCTGCGGAGCGAGCCGCGCGTAATCGATCTTCAGCTTGATCAGCTCCAGCTTGCCGTTCACGGTGGCGGTGACCATGCCCGCGCCCGCGTCCCCGGTGACCGACTTGCGGGCCAATTCCTCCTGCATGCGGGTCATCTTTTCGCGCATCTCGCCAGCTTTGGCGAGCAGGCCGCCGATGTTTCCGAGTCCGCCCATGTTTTTCAGTGCGTCGAACATGATCGGGAGTGTAGGGGGCGAGCGGCGCAAGGCAACCGACGACCGGATTGATCGGGAACCCAATGACCAAAAAAGTCACAAGAACCGATGTCCAACGCTGCACCATGGGTGATTGGTCATTGGTCCTTTGTTGGTCACTGAATCTGTGTCATTTCGCGTCGACAACACTGCGGCAACCTCCGTGAACGCATTTATCTCCTGCACGAGAATCCGTAAGATCGCTCTATGAACGTCGACACGTACGAATCCCCGCTGGCCACGCGCAATGCTT
Source organism: Phycisphaerae bacterium (assembly GCA_031411495.1). GTDB lineage: Bacteria > Planctomycetota > Phycisphaerae > Tepidisphaerales > Tepidisphaeraceae > JANOBD01. Next base: position 44,447 of record JANOBD010000032.1, read on the forward strand.
CGCCGCAGATGCTCACGCTGTTTTCCGCGCGCCATCGCATTACGCAGTGGCGCAAGCTCTGGATCGCGCTCGCCGAAGAGGAACAGAAGCTGGGCCTGACGCGGATCAGTGATGAAGCGATCAGGCAGCTCAACGCGACCGTCGACAACATCGATTTCGAACTTGCCGCGAGCTGGGAGAAGCGCCTTCGGCACGACGTGATGGCGCACGTCCACACCTACGAGGAAGTCGCGCCGGCGGCCAAGGGGATCATTCATCTCGGTGCGACGAGCCAGTATGTGAACTGCAATTCCGATCTGATCATCTATCGCCAGGCGCTGCGGCTTCTCGCCGAGCGACTTGCAGGCGCCATCGACGCGCTGGGCGCCTTCGCGATGAAGTGGAAGGACTTGCCGTGCCTCGGCTACACGCACTATCAACCCGCGCAGCCGACGACCGTCGGCAAGCGCGCGACGCTCTGGGCGCAGGATCTGGTGCTCGATCTGGAAGCGATCGAGCATCGCATTTCGTCACTTCGCTTCCGCAGCGCAAAGGGAACCACTGGCACGCAGGCGTCGTTCCTGTCGCTCTTCGATGGCGACCATGCCAAGTGTGACTTGCTCGATGAGCGGATCGCCAGGCGTTTCGGGTTCGAGGAGAGTTTCGCGGTCACCGGGCAGACGTACCCGCGAAAAGTCGACGCACAGATCGCCGCCGACGTCGCGGGTGTGGCGGCGAGCGTACATCGGATGTGCAACGACATCCGGCTGCTCGCGGGCATGAAGCAGCTCGAAGAACCGTTCGAAAAGGAACAGGTCGGCAGCAGCGCGATGGCGTACAAGCGGAACCCGATGCGCTGCGAACGCGCGACCGGCCTGGCGCGGTTCGTCATCAGCCTGGTGAGCAGTCCGTTTCAGACTGCGGCCGAGCAGTGGTTCGAGCGGACGCTGGACGACTCCAGCAACAAGCGGCTGAGCATCCCGGAGATGTTCCTGGCGACGGACGGCTGCCTGCTGATCACGATCAATGTCGCGCGCGGGTTGGTGGTCTATCCGAAAACGATCGAGGCGGCGCTCAAGGCGGAGCTGCCTTTCATGGCGACCGAGGAGATCCTGATGGCCGCGGTTCGCGCCGGCGGAGATCGACAGGCGCTGCACGAGAAGATTCGTACTCACTCACTGGCGGCATCCGAAGTCGTAAAAAACCAAGGCAAGCCGAACGACCTTATCGAGCGGCTCAAGACAGACGCCGCGTTCGCGAAGGTGAATCTCGATGATGTGCTCGACGCGAGCAAGTACGTCGGGCGTGCTCCGGAGCAGACTCAAGCGTTCGTGGAAAAGGTGGTCGAGCCGATCCGGAAGCGGTACGCAGCGGTGATCAAGACGGACGCGGAACTGAAGGTGTGACGGATGGTCTTTGTTTAGACCGCGAGCCTGCTCGCCGATCTCGACGCGCAACGCGGCGAGCAGGCTCGCCGGCTACACTAGAACATTCGACCATCATCGCGTCGATGCTAATCCAGCACTTCAATAAATCCGTCGTGCTCTTTCGAATTGATGATTCGGCAGATTTCTTCGGCCTTCGCCCGTGTGCGCACGTGGATTTTAAACTCGTTTTTGCCGCCTTGCTTGCCATTCCATACGGCATAGGTGCCGGCCATGCCCATGGCCACGCGAACTTTGCCAGTGTTGGGAGGGATTTCGTATCTCGCCATTTGCGCTCAAAGTGTAATCATTGGCGATGCAGAGTCGACCGGATTCATGCGGATCCGAATCGATTCCTGCGGCGCTCGACACCGATTGGCGTCGGCGCACCGCCGCGCTCGTGATCCTCACGGCAAGGAAATTCGCGATGTACGAAAACAAATGGGGTGAGAAAGCGGCTTAGACCATGTCTCGCCCCTGGCGGCGATTATCGATCACCTCGTTGTTCACACTGGCGACGCTCGGGCCGCTGGTGCTGGTGGGTGTTCTGCTCATCGGGCTCGCGGTGCGGACAATCCATCGCTCTTCAGCCACGCTGGGCAAGGACATTCTCGACCAGACGTCTCGGCGGGTCGATGCGGACGTTCGCGCGTACCTAGAGCACACGCGGCGGACGAGCGACTTGCTCGCCGGATTGATCAGTGACGAGGTACTCTCCACGGATTCGTACGAGTCGTGGACGAACCGATTCTTCATCCGACTCCGCACGACGCCGGAGATCTCTTCCATCTGCTTCACCAACGAAGCACTCGACACGATCTACCTCATGCGTTACCCGCCGGAACTTGAGTATGGCATCGGCAAAGGTCACGGCGACGGTTCGATCATGAGGACCTACGAAGCGCACCTGGACGGTTCCATGAGCCCGGAGCCGCGAAAGGTCTATGAATACGACCCGCGCACGCACGAATGGTGGAAGCTCGGCTATGAGTCCCGCGAGCCGCGCTGGACCTCCCCGTATCAGTGGTTCCAGAGCGAGCAGCGCAAAGAGGAGAGCGTCGTTGCGGTTGCCTACACGCGAACCCTTCGCAACCACAAAGGCGATCGGCTGGGGGTTCTGTCCGTCGACGCGACGTTGGACCAGATCGATCGTCATCTTGCTGAAATCACGTCACTTCCCGGCGCCTTTGTCGTCGTCACCGACGAGCAGGAGCGCGTGGTCGTTTCTTCGCTGAAGGAATCGCGCGGCAGACTTCAACCGTTCAATACACACCTGCAGAGTCCTTCGCCGCTGGAAAGGAATGCCGCGGAACTGCTCGGCATGGCGCGCGCCCAGGATGGCACGGTCGCAAGGGTGAAGCGTGAGGGCCAGGTCTACTGGGTGCGGCGGGTTCCGCTGGTGATCGAGAATGGCCCGCGATGGACGATGAATCTCGCCGTGCCCGATGACCAGTTGCTCCAGGGCGCGAAACAGGCCGTCACCTGGATGATCTGGGCCGGCGGGATTTCGCTTTCTGCGGCGGTGCTGTTTGCCACGCTTCTGGCCCGCACCGTGACGAGGCCGATGACCAAGCTCGCCGCGTTCGCGCGGGAAATCGGCGGCGGCCAATTCGATCGTCGCGTCGATGCCGCCTCCACGCGCGAGTTTGTCGAGCTGTCCCACGCGCTCAACACGATGGCCAGCAATCTCCAGGAACGGGTGCAGCTCCTGGCGCAGAAGGATGCCGCCCAGGAGGCATCGGCGCTTAAAGGCCGGCTTATCGCGCATGTGAGCCACGAGTTCCGCACGCCGCTGAACGCGATCATCGGCTATGGCGAGATCCTGCGGGAAGCCGCCCACGCCCAGGGGCAGGCCGAAGTGGGGAACGATGTCGGCAAGATCCTACTCGCCAGCCGCCACTTATTGACGTTGATCAATAATCTGTTGGACCTCTCGCGCGTCGAGGCGGGGCGGATGAAGCTGGATGTCGGGCGGTTCAGCGTCCGAACGCTTCTCAACGACGTCGCTGACCTGCTTCGGCCGGTTATCGCAGCAAGTGGGAACGAATTCGCATTGAATTGCGATCTCGTCGATGATCAGATGATATCCGACCCGGCGCGGGTGCGCCAGGTGTTGATCAACCTGCTGGGCAATGCCGCAAAGTTTACATCGAAGGGAACGATTCGATTGTGGGTCGAGGAGACGCATTCGCAGCAAATCGTGTTTCACGTCGACGATACCGGGCCCGGCCTCTTGCCCGAACAACTCGATCGCCTTTTCGAACCGTTCGGACAGGCGGACCTGTCGAACCGACTCCATGGCGCCGGCGCCGGACTCGGGCTGGCCATCTGCAGGCAGTTGTGCGAATTGCTTGGTGGAACCATCGAACTACACAGCTCGGTCGGAAGAGGAACGCAGGCGGTCGTCTCGTTGCCCAGATCGCATCGTGGTTCAAAAGAGTTTTCATTACATTGAAGTGCGTCCGCGACGCGTAACAAGCGGAGAGATGTTATGTCCCATCACCGAACGATCTTGTTGGTCGAAGACGAACCGATGAGCCAGGACGTCCTCTCCAGGCGTCTGGAGAGCCAGGGGTACCACGTCGTCTCGGTGAAAGACGGCATCGAATGCCTCGAATGGCTCGCGACCAACCGCGCCGATCTCGTGCTGATGGACATCTCCATGCCGCGCATGAACGGCATCGACTGCCTGCGGGAGATCCGCCGCGCCTATTCGTATGACTCGCTCCCCGTGATCATCGTCAGCGCCATGGTGGACAGCGACGACGTGGTGGCGGGCATCGAAGCCGGCGCGAACGACTACGTCGTGAAGCCGGTCAACTTCCGGGTGCTGCGGGCGCGGATTCACGCCTGCCTGCGGCTGAAATCGACGGTGTCGGTGCTGGTGGAAGCCGAGCGGCAGCGGGTGATGGTGGAAACGCTCAGCCGCAGCGCCGCCAAGCTCGCCGCGCCGCTGGATGAGGTATTGAAGAATCTCGAGCGGGTGATGAAGACGACGCTCGCCGACAACACCGCGCAGGCAGAACTGAACCAGACGGTGGCGTGTCTGGAAGAGGTGATCGACGTGCTCGAGCAGATCAAGCAGGCCGGGCAACTGGCAGATGTGCCGTACACCGAGCGATTGAAGATGCTTCAGGAATCGCCGGGCGGCACCGCCGGGTCGTGAATTTGACGGTTTTCGACCGGGCGGCCGCGGTTTTGCATGTCTCTCTTTGGCCTTCGGCGCGGTTATCGTCCTTGACCCCGTCTGCCGGGGCGGAAATACTGTTTGATTCGCATGGACCCGATTCGCCGGCTGATTTTGCTGGGGCTCGTGGCTTCGGTCATTTTGACCGAGCCCACGCAGGCCCGCGCGCTCTTCGAGTCGCCGGATCAGTTCGCCGGCCGGCAGCCTGTTACCGCCACGCAGCGGTTCATCCGTCAATTGGCCGTTGTGCTTCGCCAGACGGTGAAGCCGGCGATCGTCCGAACGCGAAATGACAATATCGTCGGCCGGTTGACCTCGGCAGACCGCCAAACTGACTCGACGGGCTTCCTGCTCGCGCTTCTGCCACACCAGTTCGATCTCCCGCCGCCACTGGGTTGATGAAAAGCTCCGTTTCCGCGGCGTCCGTGTTTCGACGCTGCCAGTGCGCTCAGGCGACTTCGCCTCCGCGTCGGTTTTGCGCCGATGTCGGTGACTCCATCAACTCCAATCCACGAGACTCCCATGGCAATGAATTTTGGCGGCGTGCTGACCAAGGTGTTCGGCAGTCGTAACGACCGGCTCATCAAGCGATACCGCAAGCTCGTCATCGACATCAATGCATACGAGCCCAAGGTCCAGAAGCTCACCGACGTCCAGCTGCGCGACCGCGCCCAGGAACTGCGCACGCTCATCATGTCCGGCAAGACCACGCTCGACGCCAACCTGCCCGAGGCGATGAGCATCATCCGCGAATCGATGGACCGGAACATCGGCATCCGCAACGTCTTCAATCCGGAAAACGATTTCGATCCGGAGAAGTTCCCCGAGGGCGACAACGTCGCGTTCAACAAGTTCGCGGATATCGAAGATGCGATCATCGCCGGCCAGGATTGGCGGACCGTGCCGATCCCGAACGAAGTGTACGACGCCGTGCGGCGGCTCTATCCCGAGTCGCGCCCGCCGTTCCGGGCGCGCTGCTTCGACGTCCAGCTCATCGGCGGACTCGTGCTGTACGAGGGCAAGATCGCCGAGATGAAGACCGGCGAAGGCAAGACCTTCGTCGCGCCGCTCGCGTGCTTCCTGAAGGTGCTGGAGGGGCATCACGCCCACGTCATCACCGTGAACGATTACCTCGTGAAGCGCGACTCCACCTGGACGATGCCGGCATTCGAAGCGCTCGGTTTTACCGTCGGGTACCTGCAAAGCAACATCGAGCCGTGGGGACCCGGCGCCGAGATCCGCCGCAAGGCTTACAACTGCAACATCACCTACGGCACCAACAGCGAGTTCGGCTTCGACTACCTGCGCGACAACATGAAGGCCAGCCAGCAGGAGCAGGTGCAGGGCACGCTCGATTACGCGATCGTCGACGAAGTGGACAGCGTCCTGATCGACGAAGCCCGCACGCCGCTGATCATCTCGGGCGAAGCGCACGACAACACGCCGCGCTACCGTGCGGCCGATGAAGTGGCCCGCAAGGTGCTGGAACTTCACAAACCTGCCGCGGTGATCGAGAAGGACATCCTGGCCGCGCGGCGCGAGATCAAGGCCGCCGAGGGCGAGCTGGACAAGGCCCAGACCAAGGAAGAAAAGGCCGCCTGCTACGGCGCGATCGAAGACGCCCGCAAGAAGCTCGCCGCCGCCGAGGCGCGCAAGAGCGGCGTGACGTTCTATTACGAGGTCGAATACGACCGCAAGAGCATCCGACCGACCCACGAGGGCATCGCCGCGGCGCAGGAAATCGCCGGCGTCGGCAGCTTCTACGTCGGCGACAACGTCGACTGGCCTCACCTGCTCGAGCAGGCGCTGCGCGCCCACGTCGTCTACGAGAAGGATCGCGATTACGTGGTCGAGCAAGGCAAGGACCCGCGCACCGGCAAACTGGAAATGCAGGTCGTCATCGTCGACGAATACACCGGCCGCAAGATGACCGGCCGGCAGTGGTCCGAAGGCCTTCACCAGGCCGTCGAAGCCAAGGAACGCGTGCCGATCAAGAAGGAAACGCAGACGATGGCCACGGTCACGCTGCAGAACTTCTTCAAGCTGTACGGCCAGATTTCCGGCATGACGGGAACGGCCCAGACCGAGGCCGAAGAGTTTGCCAAGATCTACAAGCTCGAAGTCGTTTCGATCCCGACCAACCGCCCGGTCGTCCGACTCGATTACGACGACAAGGTTTATCGCACCGAAGCCGAGAAGTGGGAATCGATTATTGAAGAGATCAAATCCTACTCGGATGCCGGCCGGCCGGTCCTGGTCGGCACGACGAGCGTGGAAAAGAGCGAGCGGCTCTCCGGCCTGCTGAGTCGCAAGTACGGCATTCAGCACGAGGTGCTCAACGCCAAGCAGCACGAGCGCGAAGCGAGCATCGTCGCGGTCGCGGGGCAACAACACAAAAACGTCCGAGGCGAAGTCGTCGGCAACGTGACGATCGCCACCAACATGGCCGGCCGCGGCACCGACATCAAGCTCTCGCCCGAGACGCAGTGGGACGTCACCGGCTCGCGATCCGATGGAAAGGAAACGCTCTACACGCTTAAGCAGCGCGAGACCGGCAAGGAACTCGAAGTGCGCAGCGATTCGCCGCTTGCGGATGTATTCCAGCTCGATTCGCGATCCAAGAGCGCCGGCGGCCTGCACGTGATCGCCACCGAGCGTCATACCAGCCGCCGCATCGACAACCAGCTTCGCGGCCGCTCCGGACGACAGGGCGATCCGGGCTCCTCCCGCTTCTACTGCTCGCTCGAAGACGATCTCCTCAAGCTCTTCATGCCCGAATGGACGGTGAACGTCTTCAAAAAGATCGGCATGGCGTATGGCGAGGCGATCGAGAGTGGAATGCTCTCGCGCTCCATCGAACGCGCCCAGAAAAAAGTCGAAGAGCGCAACTACCTCGCCCGCAAAAACCTCCTCGAATACGACGAAGTGATGGACGTGCAGCGCAACGAGTTCTACGGCATGCGCCAACGCGTGCTCGAAGGCCGTGACATTGCCCGCGTCATCTGGAAGATGATCGGCGAATCGATCGAAGACGCCGTGAACAAGTATGTCGTCGAAGACTACGTGTCGGCGTGCATTGCCGACTGGGCCAAGAACGAGTTCGAGATGCCTTTCGAAGCGCCGACCTTCAAGGGCATTCGCCGCATCAACGATCTCGAAGAAGTGATCAAGAACACCGCCAAGAACGAAATCGTCACCACGGTGCCGAACACGCTCGGCGAATACCTTGGCGAAGACCGCGCCGACAGCAGCCAGTGGCACGTGAAGGACCTGGCGAACTGGGCGCGAACGCGCTTCGGCGTCGTCGTCACCGAGAGCCAGCTCCGCCAGATGGACGCCGGCGACGTCGAGGAAATGCTCAAGCAGGGCGGCATCGCCCAGATCCAGCGGCACGATGTATCCGGCCTGCAGCGGTTCATCGAGCCCGGCTTCGCCGCGCGCGAACTCTGTGACTGGGCTGAAGAAAAGTTCAACATCGAGGTCGATCCGGAAGAGCTCGTCCTCGACCCGATCCGCAACACGATGAAGCCCAAGTCCGAGATCATCGATATCATCACCAAGCGCGCCCACGACGAATACACCCGGCGCGAACGCGAAGTGCCGGTCGACTACATGATCCTTTTCTCCTTCGGCGAAATGACGCCGTATGGCGTGACGTTCAACCCCGACAGTGTCGACACCAACAATCCCGAACGCTGCGCCCAACTGGTCGCGTATTCCAAGGCGAACTACGGCGTCGATGTCCCGGTGGCCGACTTCCAGGGCAAGCCGATTTCCGAGATCCGCGCCCGTCTGATCGAACTGCAGAAGCACGCTTCCGAACCCGGCTGGGCCGAGAAGGAAGCCGACAAGCTTCTCGACGGCAATCCGAGCAAGGAGGAGCTGGTCTCGCGCTGGCGCACCCGTTTCATGCGGCAAGCCGACACGAAGTATTTCGAGCCGGCGGTCATGCGCGTCCGCAAGGGTCAGACCGGCTGGGAAGAACCCGAGACCGATCAGCGCAAGATCGTCGTCGAGCGCGTGAAGGGCGTCATCCGCGAAGGACTGACGAGCATCGAGCAACGGAACCTCGTGGGCATCTTCGACGAGGCGTGGAAGGATCACCTCTACGCGATGGACATGCTCAAGGGTGGCATCGGCCTGCAGGCGTTCGCGGAGAAGGATCCGCGCATTGCCTACAAGCGCGAAGGCTTCCGCTACTTCAACCAGATGATGCAGCGGATCCGCGATCGCATCACCAAGCAGATCTTCAAGCTCGATGTGGGCATCGAACCCAAGGCGCCCAAGAGCAACTACAACAACACGCAGGCGAAGTTCGAAGTCAGCGACAGCTACGACGTCGCCGAAAACGTCCGCGAAACCGCCGCCACCGTCGCCCAGAACCCCACCACCGACGAGCAGGCCATGGGCCAGAGCGAATCGGCTGCGACGGCGACGATCGTCCGCAGCCTCCCCAAGCTCGGCCGCAACGACACCTGCCCCAAGGGCAGCGGCGAGAAGTACAAGCGCTGCTGCGGCAAGTACCGCGAAGACGGCGTATGCGATGGAAGCGGGATCAAGACGATGTGAATTGATGCACAACGTGCGCCTTGCGCGTGGTTTGCACAGGGAGACCCTAAAGCGCGGCCGGTGTAGACACCGGCCGCGTCCTCGTTTGACATCTCGCCAGGCCCGCCAATCGCCATGAAAGAATGCGACTCCTGCCCCGGTCCCTTTGCCGGGGCGATTGTTCGCACGTATCGTGGCGGCGTGGCCCAGGGAGAGAATCCATCTGATCGCAGGAACGATGGCTCGCGACACCGCTTTCCCGTGACGCGCTGGACGCTGGTCGGCCGGGCGGGCGGCGCGGATGGTGAGTCGCGGCCGGTTGCGATTGCGGAGATCGTTCGCCTGTACGCGCCCGCGCTCAAGGCCCACCTGCTTCACGCGGCGAAATACGATGAGCACCGCGCCGAGGATCTGCTGCAGGGCTTTCTCACCGAAAAAGTGCTCGAGCAGCGGCTGATCGGATATGCCGACCCCAAACGCGGCCGCTTTCGATCGTTCCTGCTGACCGCGCTCGATCGCTACGTGATCGATGAGCATCGCCGCGCCGCCGCCAAAAAGCGCTCGCCGCGCGAGGCTGTCCAGGACATCAGCGAGCATCTCGACACGCTCGCGAATCGAACCGTTGCCGAAAACGACAGCGCGTTCGATCTCGCCTGGGCGCGGGAAGTCGTCGATGAAGTCCTCACGACGATGCGCCTGCAGTGCCAGGAGACCGGCCGCCAAGACCTGTGGGAGGTGTTCGAGGTGCGCTACCTCAAGCCGGCGACAGAGAACGTCGAGCCCGAGCCGCACGAGTCGATCGCGCAGCGGCTGAAACTCGAATCGGCCCACCAGGCGGGGAACCTGCTCACCACCGCCAAGCGGATGTTCACACGGCTGTTCAAATCGGTCGTGTCGCGGTACGCGGCGGATGAGAACGAAGTGCGAGCCGAGGTTTCAGAACTGTCGCGCATCTTCTTCAAATCGCCCGACTGACCGGAATAGCTGCGGTTTTTCCGGACGAAGACCGCACGCCATCCGGCGTGGAATTCCTTTCTTCCGCGGCGCGGACACGGGTATCCTTGTCGCATTGCCGCGGCCGTTTGCAGGAGCAATTCCATGTCCGACAGTTCGGCTGGTCCGTTGAGCGAATCGGCGCTGCGCGATTCGTCGGCCGGCTTTACCGCGCCTTCCACAACCACCGAAGACCGGCCCGTGCAGGTCGGCAACTATCGCATTCTGGAATTGCTCGGCGAAGGCGGCATGGGCGAGGTCTACAAGGCCGAGCGCCGCGAGCCGATGCGCCAGACCGTCGCGCTCAAGGTCGTCAAGCTCGGCATGAACAGCCGCGAAATCGTCGGCCGATTCGAATCGGAGCGACAGGCGCTGGCGATGATGGAACATCCGGGCATCGCCCGCGTGATCGACGCCGGCACGACCATCACCGGCCGGCCTTACTTCGTAATGGACTTCGTCGCCGGCAAGCCGATCACCGTCTTCGCCGACGAAAATCGCCTGTCGATTCCCGAACGGCTTAAGCTCTTCGCGCAGGTGTGCGACGCGATCGCTCACGCCCACACCAAGGCGATCATCCACCGAGATATCAAGCCGTCGAACGTGCTCGCTTACCTTCAGGACGGCCTGGCCGCGGTGAAGGTGATCGACTTCGGCATCGCCAAGGCGCTCACCGCCAATCGGCTGACCGATCTGACGGTCAACACCGGGCAGGGCCGCGCGATCGGAACCTACGAGTGCATGAGCCCGGAACAAGCCGAAGGCTCGTCGGATATTGACACGCGGACGGATGTCTATTCGCTGGGCGTGTTGCTGTACGAACTGCTCACCGGCGCCAAGCCGTTCGACCAATCGACGATGGGCGCGACGACCGATGATGAGATCCGGCGGATCATCCGCGAAGTCGAGCCGCCGCGGCCGAGCACGCGGCTCACCGCGCTGGGCGCCGATGCGAACGCGCTTGCCGAGCGGCGCCAGGCGCGGCTGGATACGCTCGCAAGCGAACTGCGCGGCGAACTGGAATGGATCCCGCTCAAGGCGATGCGCAAGGAGCGCATGCGGCGCTACTCGTCGGCGCTTCAGCTCAAGGAAGACATTCAGAATTACCTGGACGGCAACCCGCTGCTCGCCGGGCCGGAAAGTCGGTCTTACCGGCTGAAGAAATACATTCGCCGGCACGAGCGCGGGCTGCTGTCGGGTATCGCCGCGGCGCTGTGCCTTGTCGGCACTGCGGCGTATTACGTCCATTCGCTTCGGGCCGAACAGGCTAAGACACGGGTCGCGCTCGCCGAATCGGAACGCCAGCGAGTCGAGTCTGAACGTCAGCGAGCCGAGGCGCAGAAGCAGGCCGCCATAGCCGTCGACTCGTCGAACTTCCTTGCCAACATTCTCCGCAACGCGAACCCGAACCGGTCGCTCGGGCCCGATGTGACGGTCGCCCAGGCGATCGAAAACGCCGTGAAATCGCTCGACGAGGGCAGCACGAAAGTCGAGCCGATCACCGAGGCGATGATCCGTTTCGTCACCGGCACGACGCTCTATTCTCTGGGCCGATACAACGACGCGCTGCCCCAGCTTCAGAAGGCGCGCGAGCTGGATGTGAAGTACCGATCGCCGGGCGATCCGCAAATCCCGGTGACGCTCAGTGACCTGGCAAATGTCCTGACGAATCAACGGAAGATCGCCGAGGCCGAGCCGCTCTATCGCGAGGTGTTGAAGATCCAGGAAGCCAGCCTGCCGCCCGACAGCGAGCCGATCGCCTCGACGCTGCTTCATCTGGCCACGTTGCTCAAGGAGCAGAAGAAGTTCGCCGAGGCCGAGGCGATGTGCATGCGCTCGCTGGAGATTCGCAGGAAGATCTTCCCGGAAAACGATCCGCAGATCGCCACAAGTCTCAACACGTTGGCGCTGATGTACTGGATGCAGGGCAAGCTCGACCTCGCCGAGCCTCTGGTGCGCGAGGCGCTGCGGATGCGACAGGCGACGTTGCCGGCGAACCATCCGAGCGTTGCGACGAGCCTGCTGAATCTGTCGGTGCTGCTGCGCGACCGCGGCAAGTTCGCCGAGGCGGAGCCGATCGGCCGACAGGCGCTGGAGATCCGCCGCGCGGTCCTTCCCGCCGGCCATCCCGACATCTCGACCACGACCGACAACGTCGCCCGGATCGTGCAGGGGCTTGACAGGTTCGACGAGGCTGAGGCGCTTTTCCGCGAGACGATCGACATCCGCAAGGCAGCTCTTCCCGCGGGTGATCCGCGGATCGCCGAATCGATCTACCGGCTCGCGATGCTGCTCGGCGGGCAACAACGATTCGCCGACGCCGAGCCGCTCTTCCGCGAGGCGCTGCAGATCCAGCACGCGCGAGATCCCCGGGCCGCCCCGACCACCCAGACGGTCGCGCAGCTCTCGGCGCTGCTTGAAAAGACCGGCCGCGCGACCGAAGCGGCCGAGCTTCGCGCCGAGTTTGCGTCCGCGCAGCCCACCACACGCCCGGTGGCCGCTCCCGCAACCCGCCCGTGACCATCGTTCCCGGGCGGACCGATTCCGGTTCGGCATCGCGATTTTGCGCGCAGAACCCTCGCCCGCCGTGCCGTAAACATTTGGAACAACGGCTTTCTCGAGGTGGCTGCCACCCGACCACATCGCCGGTGAGCGAATCGAAGCGGTTAATCTTCGGCGCGTAAGCGGGGAGGGCTCGCAGCGATGCGAGCCCTTCTCATTGGCGCATCGCGTCGCGGCCGGCGGTATAAACCCGCCGTGGCCCGCACGTCTTATCAACGCTGGTGGATCGTCGTCCTGCTCTTTTTCTGCACGACGATCCTCTATGTCGATCGGCAGCTCTTTGCCAACCTCGTCCCGTACTTTGAAGACGAACTGAAGATCGGCCCGCAGGACCTGGCGTACATCAACATCGCCTTCCAGTTGACCTACGGCATGAGCATGGCGCTGGTCGGCCGGTTTGTGGATCGCGTGGGCGTGCGCGTGGGGCTGGCGATCACGTTCCTGGTCTGGAACCTCGCCTCGGCCGGCCATGCGCTGATCGGCTCGGCGATCGGCTTCATCCTCATCCGCGTGCTGCTGGGGCTTGGCGAGGCGGGGAACTTTCCCGCTTCGATCCGCGCCATCGCCGAGTGGTTTCCCAGGCGCGAGCGCGCGCTCGCCACCGGCTGGTTCAACAGCGGGTCGAACATCGGAGCGGTCATCACGCCGCTGCTGGTGCCGCTCATCGCCATCCGCTTCGGCTGGCGGGCATGCTTTGCGATTCTCGGCGGCGTCGGCATCGTCTGGATCTTTTTCTGGCTCCGAAGTTATCGATCGGCGGACCGCCATCCGCGCGTCTTGCCTGAAGAACTCGCCCACATCCGCAGCGATCCGCCCGACACCGTCGGCAGGATCCCCGCGCTCGTGCTGCTCGGCCAGCGGCCGGTCTACGGCACATCCCTGGCGCGATTCTTCACCGAAGCGCCCTGGTGGTTCTACCTCTTCTGGGCGCCCAAGTTTCTTTCCGACCGCTTCGGCATGGGCGATGCCCAGCGCGCCTGGGCGATCGCCACGATCTTCCTCGTGGCCGATTTCGGCGCCGTCGGCGGCGGGTGGGTTTCTTCCCATCTGATCCGGCGCGGCTTCACGGTGAACGCGGCGCGAAAGACCGGCATGCTCATCGCCGCGATCGGCACGCTGCCGGTACTCGCCACGCCGTGGATCGATAGCGCGTGGGGCGTCGTCCTGATCATCGCGTTGGCGGCGGCGAGCCATCAGGCGTGGTCGAGCAACGTTTACACCGTCGTCTCCGACACGCTGCCGCGGAGCGCCGTCGCCACCACCATCGGCATCAACATGGCCTTCGGGGCCGTCGGCTCGTCCATCTTCCAACTGCTTATCCCGATGTGGCTGGCCCGCCACAGCAATGACTACACGCTGCCGCTGATGCTCGCCGGCTCTCTCTACTTCGTCGGGCTGCTCGCGCTGCACCTGGTCATGCCCACGCTCGCGCCGGCGCGGGTCGATGAACACACCGCGCCGCGGGTGCGCGGCTGGCACGTCGCGGCCGCGGCGACAATCCTCATCGCGGCGCTCGTTGGGCTGCAGTCGATCATCAACCGGCCGCCGTATCGGTCGGTGGATGATTACTTCGCCAAGCGCTCGGCCGAACTTCACGCCGGCGGATACGTCGAAGGTGCGAGCGCCAGAGTCGGCTGGAAGGAGGCGCGCTGGGTGATCTGGCAACTTCCGGACGGGTCGACGAAGCCAGATTTGATCAAGCTCGACACCGCCGGCCGACCGACGATCGAGAGCAAGGGCGAGAGGGCCAAGAAGTACGTCGGCCCGGGCGGAGCGGACGAGTTCGCGAACCCATCCGGACGGTAAGGCCTGTGGTTGCCTGTCTCGCCCGCGCGTATCCGCATCGCGAGGTCTTGCATTCCCTCGCACCGTGGCACGGGCAACCTGCCCGTGTGGATGCGATTCCACGATCACTTCGCGAAGACTTGCATTCCCTTGCATTTCGTTGCATTCGCCGTCTGCTCCCGGCGCGGAGAAATGTGGCGTAACGCGATGCTCGACCAACAGATACGGCCCTGGAACCAGTCCGCCATCCGTCTCGCCTGCGATGCGAGACCGGTCTTGGATGCAAGACGAGTCTTGCATGCGTGCACAGGCTCGCAGCTCGCCGCGTGGAGTTCCGCATCGGCCCCAAACTTTGTTTCGCATCGCTCACCTCAAGCGTGCAAGCCCGCCTACGCCGGCACGCGGACTCCCCGCGGCCACGAGACGAAAAACTTGCTCTTCGTAACGGCCGTGTAAGATCGAAGTCGAGTGAAAAGCGCCGACGAGTCGGCGCTTGGTTCGCAACGCTTGAACCGCCGCGGAAGCCGATCCACGCCGCGGTGGAAACCGCGGATTCCGAGCGTCGATCGACAACCGCAATCCGCGATTCCCATCGCGGCGTACAAACCGATCGGGACTGCGGATAACGTCTATCCCTCACAGGCGCTTCGAAAGGATCTTCATGCGACTCATTGCCCTTTCCCTATCCGCGCTCTTCGTCTCCACCATCGGCTGCGCTCATGAATCGCCCGGCCACTCGCTCGTGGGCGCGTGGCGCGGCGGCGTGCAGTTCTCGAATGGGCCGTACGCGCCCATCAAGGACGCCGAGTTCATGTACCTCTTCAACGCCGGCGGGACGATGCTCGAGTCGTCGAACTACGACGCCGCGCCGCCCGTACCGCCGGCGTATGGCACGTGGAAGAAAGTCGGCGACGGGAAGTACGAGGCCACCTACGCCTTCTACCCAACCAACCCGCCCAAGACGCTGGACGAACTCACCAAGGGCTCCGGCTGGTCGCCCGCGGGGCTTGGCGTGCTGAAGCAGACTTTCACGCTCTCGGCGGATGGGAAGTCGTTCAAGTCGAACATCCGCCTGCAACTCTTCGACTCGGCCGGCAAGCCGATCGATACCGAAAACGCCGCGACGGCGAGCGGGATGCGGATGGAGTGAGCGAACAGAAAGGAAGTGTCTTCGGACGCGTCCGTCGAGCGGATACCACGCCGCGCTGGAAACCGCGGATCCGAACATCGATCCGCGCCCGCAATCCGCGATTGCCATCGCGGCGTGAGGTTGCGGCGCTCCATAACCATTCGGAAGCTCAGCCGCAATCCGGAACGACGACCGTTGCGGATACGCCCATCGCATCAGATCCGCCGTCGTCGCGACAGGGGTGCGATCCACATCAGGAGGCTTCCGGCAATCGTCGGCTCGGGCACGAGGGATTGCGCCGTTGCCCAGTCGGCCGCGAACTGGCTGTCGACCTGGCTCAGGTCGGTGAGCGGGTTCAATCGGTAGTACTGGGCCAATTCGAACAGATCGGTGAAGTTGACTTTGGCGTCGAGGTTGAAGTCACCCTGTGCCCAGGTGGCCCCCGAAGTCGTGCCGTAATGCTGCGCGACGGTGAAGAGGTCTTCGAAGTTGACGACACTGTCGATGTTGCAGTCGCCAGGAACGGTCAAGCTGACGGCCGGGTTGGCCCACACGACGTCGTGGACGACGTTCTCGATCTGGGCGGCCAATGCGGGAGAAACGTAGGATTGGAACATCGCCGGGATGCCGATGCCGCGCGGATCGTCTTTGAACAGCGTCGCGTACATCGTCATGCCGATGGTGTACATGCCTTCGAAACTCATGTGCAGGTCGTCGCCGTAGAGGTCGTCGGCGGAATTGAGCCCGGTAAACGTTCCGACGTTGATGCGGCGCTGGATTTCGGCGAGGACTTCGCCGGCGGGAATCATGAAGACTTTTCGATTGGGCTCGGCGGCGCGCAAACTGCTGAGCATCCTCGAGAAGTAGGCCGCGCTCGGCGCCCAGTCCGGTGCGACCGATGGATCGGGGTAAGGCGCTTCCCAAGTGGGCAGGTAGTCCATCGGGCGAGAAGGCCAGGTCGCGTAGAGGTAGAGCTTGGTCGGGTCGCTGCCGGGCAGCAGGTTGGCGATGTGAACCATCGCGGCCGCTTCGGAGTTCGCGCTGCCGAGCGAAGCCTGCAGCACAAGGTTGTTGAGCCCGCCCTGCGGGGTGCGTGTCTGGTAGTCGCTTGGCGAGTAGCTGGACGCGTAGTGATTCATCTCCCAGCTGGAGACGATCGAGGACAGGCTCTGTCCGCCGATCCAGTGATAGCCGACCTGATGCGAGTTGCCGCGGAATTGGGCGAACATGTCGATCTTGTCGCCGACGAAGTTATAGACTTCGTTGTAAGTGAGCGAATTGCCGACGAAGTAATTCGACTGCACGCTTGCAGAGGCGCAGGAAGCGGCGAGAGCGATGATGGTAACTGCGAGTTTCATGATGCATCCTGTTCTGACGGAAAGCCGGCAGAAGGATGCGATCACGAAAATGGACGAGAATCGGGGGAGGTCCGAAGGCCAAAAAAACGCGCGAGATCAGCACGATCGCAACAACTGTCATCGCTGCGTCATCAGGACTGCTGATATGAGGCTAGGTCTTCCAGCAGAACCGCCCGACGGGTTTGCCTCTTACAGCGCGTCGAGCACGTCCGTTGGCTTGTCCCGATCCTCCCGCGTTGAACCGATGCCGCTTCCCAGCAGCGTCGTCCCGTACTTCTGCGCGAGTAAGAGCAGGTCATCGAAGTCGACCTTACCGTCGGCCGAATAGTTGAAGTTGCCCTGGGCAAAACTCTTTCCGGTCTGGTTGTAGTTCTGGGCGAGGATCAGCAGGTCGTCGAAGCCGACGATGCCGTCGTTGGTCGCGTCGCCGGTGAGGTAGACGAAGTTGAACGCGACCGCGGCCGCGAGCGCGTTGCCGGCCACGTCCGTCACACCCGCGCTCGGCACCGAGAGCAGGTAGCGGCCGTCACTCAATCGCGCATTCGCCAGGCCGGGGAAGCTGAGCGTGTAGGCGGTGGAGATCGAGCCGGGCAGCGACATCGACGCGGCCGCAACGCTCGCGGCGGTCGTCAGGTTCTGCAGCGTGAGGTCGGCGAGCGTGAACGTGCCGCCGAGCACTTCGCTGAAAGTGAGTCCGACCTGGTGCGGCGAAAGATTCACGTTCCAGAACGGCGTCGAAGCGGTCGGAGCGACGGTGTCGATGGTGACCGAGAGCGGCGCGCCGGTCGCGGTGCCGATGCGGACGGCGAAGCTGTAGAGCCCGTCGGTGAGTGCGGCGGTGGGTTGAACGCTGTAGGCGCCGCCGGCGCCGACGGTGGTGGTGCCGACGACGTTGCCGTTGGCGATGAGCTGAAGTGTCTGCCCGCTCGTGCCTGCCGTCCCGGCGAAGAGCGGGCGGTTCAGGCGGGTGATGTTGTCGGATGAGCTGACGCCGGTGTCTTGTCCGGACGAAAGCGCCGGCGCCGGAAACGCGGCCGAGCCGGTGATGGCGAGGCTGGCGGTGTTGGCGAGGGTGACATCGGTGAAGGGCACATCGCCGACGCCGAAGAGCGCGAACTCGAACGCGCCGGGCGCGAGCGAGACGTTCATTGTCCCCGCCGACGCGGCGGTGAACTGCACGACGCCCAGGCGCGTAAACGACGGGCTGATGCCCAGTCCGCCGCTGAGCGTCCCGCCGCCGAAATCGTCGACGAGGCCGGCGACGTCGTTGATCGAGCCGACGGGTGCGAAGGAGAACTCCGGCCGATTCATCGCCGTCGCGTCAGCGAAAGCGGTGGAGTAGTTCAGGTCAATCGAGCCGCCGCTGATGCCGACGTGATCGATCAGGTCCTGCGCCCAGACCTCGACGAAGAAGCTCTGGCCGACGGCGATGGTGGCCAGTGCCGTGGGGAGCGAGGTTGAATTGGTGGCCGACGGCGTGGCGACGATCACGGGCCGGGCGGAGATTCGGATCGCATCGCCGGAGGCGCGCGCCAGTCGTGGCGAGTCGGGGAGAGCGATTCCCGCGTCGGCGTCGACCTGCTGAACCGGGAGCGTCTGCGGAGCCTGTAGTGCCGCGACGATGTTGATGTCGCTGTTCGTTTCGATCGCTTCGCGGCCGTAGATGTCGGTGATCTTGTAGGCGAAACTGTAAGTGCCCAGCGGCGCGGTGGCGCTTGCCACGAAGCGGAGCTGGTTTCCCTGCACGGTCAGGGTACCGACGTTGGCCGGGATGACCGGCACGCCGCCGGTGGTGACGATGGAGAGCGTCAATCCGCCGCCCGCGCCGTCATGGTCGTTGATCATCACGGGGATCAGCTTGGTCTGGCCGGGCGTGAAGTTGGACTTCTCGGATTTCGTGGACGGCGGGTCGGGAACGCGGACGTGAATCGTCGCACCCGATTCGTTGCCGCTGGCATCGCGAATGAGGTAAGGGAGGTCGAACTCGCCGCCGAAGAGGGAATCGACGGTGAAGCGGATGTTGCCGCTGACGACGGCGGCGGTGACGCCATCGGGCAGGCCCAGAAGAATGGAGTTGGGATCGATCACGGTGGTGCCGTTGACGGTGTCGTTGGCGAGCACGTCAAGGGTGGTGTTGCCATTGCCGCGGGCGATGACAGTGTCATTGTTCGCCTGGATGGGCGGCGACTGATTGGCGTTGAGGACGACGCCTTCGAGGTTGACGTTTTCGATCCGCCAGTTGCCGCTCGTTCCGCCGATGCCGTAGAGCGTGAAGAGCAGCGGGCCGCGCAGGCTGAAGACGTGGTTGCGCAGTTCGGCATACTGTCCGCCCCATTCGCCGACGGTGGTCGTGCCGTGAATGCGGGCGTAAAGCGTATTGACGTTGCTGGCGTCGGTGACGGTCAGGAGCCACTCGGTGGGGCCGGTGGAGTCGGCGAAATCGAAGAAGCGCAGCGCATCGATGCGCAGACGTTCGTTGGCGTTGGCGGTCGGCGTGAAGTTGACCTTGAACTGATATCCGTTGAGCGGCTGCATCGCCCAGCCGACGCCGTAATCCATCATGTTCAGGACGTCGGCGGTATTGAACTCGCTGGAGCCTTGGCGCGTGCCCTGGAGGATGGCGAAGTCGTCCATCGCGCCGTCGACGACGTTGTGCGGGTTGCCGCTCGCGTCGATGAAGTAGCCGCCGAGGGTGATCTGCGAAACGCTGGCGAAGGCCGGATCGGTTGGCACGATGCCACTGTCGGAACGGATCGAGCCATCGACCCAGACACGCAGCGTGCCGAGCGCGCCGGTGCCGCCGTCGATCTCGATGAAGAAATGGTGCCAGGAATTGTTGGCCAGGTCGGAGAGCGGGACCGTGTACTCGATATTTCCGCCAACAGAGTACTCAACCACGAGCCCGCCGACGGCCTCGTCGGTGGAGACGGTCAACGTCAGCCCGCCGCCGCGATGGTATGCGAAGAAGACGGTCTCATCGGCTGCGGTCGCAGGCGAGAAGTCGGCGGATTTGGCCCAGAAGTTGATGGCGATGTCGTCGGCATCCTGGAGCGCGCTCTTGGAATTGAGCGGAACGGACATCGGGTTGAACCAGTTCTTTTCGCGATTGGGCGCTGGCTGGAACTTGAGGGCCTTGCCGTGAATCCCGCCGATGTACTGGCTCTGGTCGGCCGGCGGGCTGTTGAGCGCGCCGTCGACGCCGAAGGGTGAATCGTCGCGTACGGTCGAGCCGGTCTGGTCGAACGGGAAGTAAAGCCGGGTGCGGTTGCCGTTGCTGCCCCAGCGGAGGTTGGTTGCGGCGTCGGTGTTGGCACCGGGTGGGACCGTCTCCGGTTGGATCTGAGGCAAGCCGCCGTTGACGCCGCCCGCCGCGACCGGCGCGTTGGCGACGTAGGTTAGTGTCGGCACGAGCGTGGTAAGCACCGGCTGGTTGAGTTCGCCGTCCCCCGGGATGCCGGGCGCATAGCTGCCGTGCACGTCGTAGAGCGCTTCGACGTCCGAGTTCTGATCGAACTGCCAGTAGCCGATGAGTCCGGTGGTGAACGGATTGATCGCCTGCGTGCGCGCTGAATTGATCTGGCTGGACGTGCGGACGATGTTCCATGCGCGGATCTCGTCGATCTGCCCGTCGAAGAAGTTACTCGCCGCCGCGGTTGCGCTGCTGCTGCCGAAGATGACGTTCGATCGCGAACTGAGTGCGGTGCTGGCGAGCGTGGTGGAGAGAGTCTGCGTGCCGTTGATGTATCCTCGCAGCGCGCCGAGGCTGAAGGTGGCGGCGACGTGCGTCCAGGTGCCAGTGGAGATCACGCCGATGAACTGCGTAACGGTTGCGCCGCTGGAGGGCGTAACCTGCACGCCGACATCTCCGCTGGTGCCGGTGCCGGAAACGAAAAGGCTCATTGGGCCGATTGCCAGGACGGTGTTGAACTGGTTGGTGTTGAAGCTTTCAATCCGGATCCACGCTTCCACGGTCATCGTGTCGGCGGCGGAATAGGTGATGCCGGTTGTGCCGAAATCGACGTAGTCGGTGTCGGTTGATTCAAAATCGAGCGCCCGCGGTCCGCCGGGCGCGCCGGGGGTGCCCGGTGTCGGGGTGAAGGCGTTTTCGGAGGCGTGTTTCCAGTCGCTGACTTCGATATCGGGCGAGCCGACGAACGTCGGCGTCTTGGTGAAGCCGCCGGTTGCGTTCGTGCCGGTGTCGAACTCCCAGTACGCCAGCGATCGGTCGAGTTCCGGATCGGAATTGATGATCGTGTAATCGATGGAGCTCGTCGGCCTGATCAGGCTCGACAAGGTGAACCCGGAAACGGAGTAGGTGAATGTGATGAGCGCGTCTTCGTTGAACTCGAAATAACGGTCGTTCAGGATGGTGGAAAAGCTCCGTGTCGGCGTTGCCGAGGTGAGTACGAAGGAGCCGGTGAGTGACGAGGCGAGATCGGCGCGGTTGGCCTGGTTGATCAGCGCCGAAGCCGGGAAGGTGATCGCGTAGCTGACGGTGATGGACTGTCCCGTGGTCAGGCCTGTCGCACGGAGCGTGAGGCTGTCGTTCTGCTCGGGGATATCGATCTGCTGTTGGCCGGCGACGAACGCGTACTTGCCCAGGTCCGGGGAGTCGTTGGTCCACGTGCCGCCGCCGACGAAGCCGCTGGAGATGTCGAGCCGCTTGGGATCGGGCTGCTGCGTGCCGGAATCGAGCGCGGTCATCTCGGCCCAGCTCTGGGCGATGTTGGAGCGCGACCAGATCGAGCCGTCGAAGAGCTGGCTGAAAATGTCGCGTTCGAGATCGACGTAGACGCTGAAGTTTCCGGTCGTGCCGTTGATGCCCGTCGCCTCGGCGGCGAAGTTGAAATCATCGCCGAAGCTCAGCCAGCTGTTGAGGCTGTAGCTTTGACCGATGACCGGAAGCAGGAGTGAGCCGTTGCCCTTGAGTCGGCCACGAATCACGGACGAACCCGCTTGGCGCACGACCTGAAGGCCGACGCTGTTGAGCGACAGGCGCGCGATGTTGGCGTCGCCGATGCCCCAGCCCGCGAACGTCGCAGTGGCGTAGGAGCCATTTGTGCCGCCGTCGATGCGGAACTGCCCGGCCGAGTCGATGAGCAACCTGTAGTTGAACGATATCGACGGGAAGGACGCCGTGGGCACACTTGCAAACGGCAGGATATTCGCCGCGGAGCCGGGTGTCGTGCCGGCCGCGTCGACCTCGAGCGTGAAGAGCCCGGTCGTGGTGTTTCCGGTGATGCGGATGTTGGGGATCGGCAGCGCGATGCCGAGCACGGTGAACGAGGTGCCGGTGGCGTTGATCTTGAACACGTCCGGGTCGATGCCGGGCGAGATCGGGTCGTCGAGCGTGTCGATGAAGAAGCTGAAGGTTCCGGATAAGCCGAACGCTGAATCGTTACTGGCGCGCGTGAGCGCGAGCGATGCCTCGATGCCGCCGGCGGCGACGGTCATCGAGCCGTTGGCGGTGAAGGTGCCTAGCACGGGGATATTCTGGCCGGCCGCGGAAACAACGAGCGTGGTCGTGGTGTCGTTGGTGGTTTTGATGGTGAACTGGCCACTGAGTGCGAACATGCCCAGCACGATCGAGCTTCCGAAGCTCAGTTGCTTGGTGTTGCCGGCGATTGTGCCGCCGCCGACGGTCTTGCTGGTGGAGTAGGAATTGAGTTCGATGAGCAGGTTGCTCGCCGTGCCGAACCCGATGCCGGTGGGGCCGACGGGCGTCGCCAACGATGACGCGACGCTGCCGCGCAGCGCGACGCCGGTCCGCGACATCAACAGGCCCAGATCCGCGGTGACGGAGTAGAGGTCGGGCGCGCCGGCCGCGCTGCCTGCGGTGACGCGGACGTTCAGCCCGGTCGCATCGGCGCGGAAGGATGCGTTGACGGCGTCGATCGAGAGGTCGAACGTCCCGCCGATGAAGAAAATGTTCCCGACCGACACCTGGCCACTGGCCGAGACGTCGAGCGTGCCGGGGTTCAGCGTGCGCGGGAGGTTGTTATTGAAGCCGGGCAGCGCGATGGGCTTGGGGACGCTCGTCGTGTTCACGTTCAGCGCGAAGCGCGGCGCCTGGCTGGTGCTGGCCTGTGAGCTGAACTTGAAGAACGGCGGGAGATTGATCGGCGCACTGGTGGTCACTTCCATCCGGCCGAAGATGCCGCCGTTGGTCGGATTCGTGTCGACGTTCAGGTTCGTGCTGGCGGTGAGGATGGCGGCGGCGGAGTTGGCCGTGTCGGGCAGGAACAGTATTTGTCCGCCGGCGGTGAGATTGGTCAACGCACCGCTGCGCTGGAGCGTGATGCCGAAATTGCCACTGCCGCCCGCGCCGCGAATCTTGATCAGGCTCAGGTCGCCCAGGCCCGCCGCGAACCGTGTCGCGGTGGCGCTCAGGACGAAATCCGGAAGCAGCATCGTCGGCGACTGGAGGAGCTGACGCGTGCTCGGCAACTCGATCGCGAGTTTGCCCACGACGCCTTCCAGCACGCCGTTGATGTTCGCATTCACCTGCGCGAAAAGCCCGCCGTTCACTTTCACGGTTTCGTCCGCTGGTACGGAACCCGGCGCGGCGAAGCCCGGCGTGTAGATGCCGATCGCCGCGTTGGCCGTGCCGAAGCCGTTCAGAATGCGGGCCGGAATCCCGAGGTTCTGCTGGATGAAAGACGCGATCTGCGTGCTGCCAAAGAGCGCTTCGAGTGCTGCCACGGGAATCGGCAGATCGATGTCCGGCATCCACGGCGCCGAGAGCGCGGTCTGAAGGCCGGGCAGGTTGTTGAGCGCGACATTCAGCAGCGGCGAACTGGTGAAGGTGTTGACCAGGTCCTGGAGGTCGACGCTGGAGTTCCGCACGATCGTGCTCACGCTCAGGCCGAGCCAGGGTGCCTCGGCGTCGAGCTTCAGCCCCCGTGTGTCGATCGAGAGCGATGCACGGCCCAGCGTGAAGCCGAGCAGTTCGAGATCAAGATAGCCGTCGACAAAAGCCGAACCCACAATCTGTCCGATGACGGCGTCGATGCCGCTCTGGCTCTTGCGCGGCAGCCGGGTCGGGCTCGTGCCCGAGGCGCCGTCGTAAGTGCCGTTGCCGGCGTCGACAAACGTCTCGGCGACATCGCGGACGCCGTTGTTGTTGAAGTCGTCAAACCGCTCGCCGAGCTGGTAGATGCCATCGTTGTTGGCGTCGGTGAAGGTCTCGGCATCGTCCCACTTGCCGTTGCCGCGGTCGGTGAAGCTGGTGATGACGCCGGTGGTGGGATTCACCACCTTGGCTTCGGCCAGGTCCCAGGCGCCGTTGCGGTTGAGGTCGGTGAACTTCTCGTTCGTGTCGCGAACGCCGTTCGCATTGAGATCGTCGAAGGGCTCGGCGTTGTCCCAGCGTCCGTTGCCGAGATCGTTGAAGGTCTCACCGAGATCATAGGTGCCGTTGGGAAGGTCGACGAACGGTTCGCCGAAGTCGTAGCGGCCGTTGCCGTTGCTGTCGGTGAAGGTTTCCTGTGCGTAGGTGCCGTTGACCTTGGTGATCGATTGGTCGCCGCTGTAGTTGCCAAGCCAGGGCTTGGTGGACTGATAAGTCGAAAGATCGAAGAGCCGCGCCGGCGATGGCAGGAACATCTGCAGCCGCGCGAACTCGTCATCCGCGGTGATGGTGCGGATGGTGTCGTCGAGCCACTTGATGAACAGGTCGGCGGTCTGCGGGATGTTCGAGCCGTTGATCGCCGGAATCTGGTTCCACTTGATGCTGTTGAAGACGGCGAGCGGATCGGTGAGCAGCGACGGCAGGAAGAGCCGCGCGCTCAGCAGGATGCCGCCTTCACGCAACATTCCGGTCCAGCGCGGGTCGAGATAGGGCTGCGATTCGGGCGCGGTGCCGTAGATCGGGATGTGAGTGGAATCGTCGTTGGCGGCGGTCAGGTCGGCGGCGTTGAGCGAGCGGTTGTGATAGCGAACCAGTTGCTCGAACAGGCTGCCGGCTTTTGGATCGGGATGGTTGGTCGCCGAGACCGGCAGGTTGGGGTCCCACCCGGCGCGCGGGAGATCGGCGCCGAACACCAGGCCATCGACCTGCGCGAGCTGGAAACCCATCCAGCTGATGCCGCCGCCGATGTCCACTTCCCAATTCGCGAACGGGTTGATCGCGTTGCTGAGCAGGCTGAGGAACGTGCCGCCGGTGGAGGTGTCGCGGCCGGTGGCCAAGCCCTGGGTGATGAGGTTGCCGATGGGTGAAAGATCGAGCCGGAAGCCGAAGCTGAGGTTGTCTTCGAGCCCGAGGGTCATCAGCGTTAGCAGAGGCCCACCCGCGCCGAAGGTGGACTGGCTGAGGATGTCCTTGGCCATCTTCGTCAGCGACCCGCCGATATGGAACGAGACGCCGGCCTTGTTGATGGAGACGGTTGCTTCCTGGGAAGGGTTGCCCATCGGGAAGCCGAAGATGGTCGGCTGAATGACGCCTTGGACGGTGAGCGTCGGATCGAAACCCGCCCAGCCCGTCTGGATGGCGGTGCCGACCGAATTGCTCAAATTGGTGAGGAATGAAGTCAGCGCGGCCGTCGGGTTGGACTGTGGGCCGAGAATGAGGTTGACGTAATCGTTGATGAACGCCGTCGCGATGTTCGCGGCAGACTTGAGTGCGTTGCCGGTAGGAAGCTGGCCGAAATTGTCGGGGAGCAACGAGCGGATGCGGTTCTTCAGCAGCGTGCCGGTAATCGGCGCGGCGAATTCGGCGGCGCTCACGGTGCCGTCGCCGTTCACATCGAGCACGAACCGCGTGAGTTCCTTGAGGCGCGAGGAGAAATCGAGCGACCCGTTCAGAGGCAGAACGGTTGTCGGCAGATTCTTCACGCGATCCTGCTCGAGGCGGGCGGCCAGCGTGTTCAACTCGGCCGTGGCCATCGTGTTGATGAAGGAATCGAGCACGGTGATCGGCGCTTCGAGCACGCCCTTGGGGTTGAGGTCGTAGGCAAACTCGCCGCGCGAAGGCAGGATGAAGCCGAGCGGATTTCCCACTGCCGGCGCTTCCATCGCCATCTGGTAGCGCGGGTTGAGTGGATCGCCGAGGCTGACGAGGATTCCCGCAGCGCCCAGTGGCATGCCCCAGGTGGTGATGTTTCCCGAGCCGAAGAGGAACGCCTCGGTGCCCGCCGCGGTTGCGGAGACGTTGGCCAGCAAGCTCACGTTTCCGCCGATCACGCCGGGCACGACGGTGCTGATCTGGCCCGCCAGTTGAACGGTCAGGCCACGGCTCCAGGTGAGTTGTCCGGGAGGCAACGCCGCGAGCGCCGCCTTGATGCCGGCATCGCTCACATCGAAGGCGCGCGTGAAGACCGGGTTGCGAACCAGTTCCATCGGGTCGGATGGCGTAAAGAACGTGTCGATGCCGAACGCGACACCGCCGGACACGCCCGAGACCATCAGGCCGGTCGGCCCGAGCGGGATGGCGAGCGGGACATTCACCTTCGCCAGCAGCGGGCCACGGTTGGAGATGATCAGCTCCGCGCCGCCGCCAAAGTCGGCATACTTAAACTCGCCGCCGACGCGGATGAAGATCGTCTCCTTTGTGCCGTTGTTATCGGTGTCGAGCTGGCCGAAGCCGAGATTGCCCTTGATCTTGAAAGGAGAGTCCGGCGCGAAGGCGAACGGGTCGATGCCGATCGACACGCCGGAGATGTCCTTGAACGGATTCTTCCCGCTCGTCGGATTGAGCAGCAGGTCGCGCATCGCGGCGATGTCGAGCTTCAAGCTGTCGACCTGCCCGTGGATTGGGAACGGGATGGTCGCGCCGTTGACGACGATCGAGTCTTTCAATCCGCCGCTGAAGATGAAATCGAACGCGGCGAGATCGTTGACGCCGGTGATGTTTCCGCTGCCGTCGAAGGTGAACATCGCCGGTTGGAGCTGGAAGCCCAGCGCGTCGACGCGCAGCGGGATCCAGCTGAAGAGCTTCTCGGCGTTGCCCTGTTGCGGGCCGGGGCCGTCGGGGTCGAAGTCGAAAAACGACGCAATGTTGCCGGGCGTGAAAACGAACTGTGCCGAGGGCGCCTGCGGCGAGGGCACGAGGTTCGGGAAGCCGGAGTGCAGGATGCGCAGGTCGGTGACGGTTCCGCCAAGTCCGCCCAGTCCCGGCAGCGTGACCGAGAGCGGGCCGAAGGCGGCGATGTCGCCGGCGCCGGTGAAGTTCAGCGAGATGAAATCCGCGCCGGCGCTGCCGCCCGTGAACTGGACCAACGGGTCGCCCGCCGGGCCGAGGTTGGCGCGGACCTTGCGCAGGCCCATCGAACGCAGACCGATGTTGACCGACGGCGAAAACGCGCTGCTGCCGGTGGGGATCGTAAAGCCGAAGTCCATTCCGAATCGCACGCCATACAACTCGAAGAAATCGGCCAGCTTGAAGCGCACGCCGACGTCTGTATCCACCGCGAGGCTGACCACGGCATTGGCGCTGGAAGCGGTGTTGATCGTTCCGACGAACGACAACGACGCGTTTTCCACGCCGAAGGAATTGCCGTTGTTCTGGGTCGAGCCGCGGCCGTCATCGAAGGCATCGGCATCGGCGGCGGTGATGGGTTTGACGGAGCCGGCGGCCGTCTGGAAACCGAGCGAGCCGCTGATGCCGGTCGGCACGCCGTTGGAATTGAAGTTCTGCAGCAACAGTTCGCCTTGCATCTTGAACAGCGAGACGTTCAGGTCGGTGAAGCCGACGCGTACGCGCTGCAAGCCGACGATCCCGTAATGCTTCGACGCGATCGACGCCGGGGCGATGCGGAGCGAGAGCGCGCCATTGCTGGCGCCGGAGTGCGTCGTGGTGCCTGAGCTGGTCTGGATTTCGATGATCGGGGTGAAGCCGAACATCGTGGAGAGCCTCGCGATGTCGATCTGGCCGTTGATCGTGAGATCGAACAGGTCCAGCCGCTGCGCGCCGGGCGCGCCCTGGAAGTTGATGCCGATCGAATCGAGCCGGAACGGGATGAACTCGGCCAGACTGAAGGTCGGCTCGCCGACGCGCGACAGGAAGTTGATGGTCGCGCCGCCGATGCTCCACGTCTGGTTCGCCTTCAGACGCAGGTCTATGACCGTGAGGGTCGGGATGCGGCCATCGATCGGGAGCGCAGTGAGCGTCGCCGTAATCGTCGGCAGCGCGGCGATCTCCTGCGAGCCGGTGGCATCCGGGTTGAACGTAATCAGGGACGTTCCCGCGGCCTGCGCGGTGATGGTGCCCAGCGCGCCGATGCTCGCGGTCGCATTTGTCGCTGTGAAGCGAAGTCCGTTGCTGTCGAGCGTAAGCGTAGGGTTCGTGACGGTCACCAGCCCGTCGAGCGCGGGCGTTGCGACGATCGGAAAGAGCGCGAGCGAACTGGCCGACACGCCGACTTTGCCGACCGCGGTCACTGCGCCGATGCCGATGCCGATCGAGACGTTGCTCAGTGTGAAGCTCGGGCCGCGGACGTCGAGAATCGGCGCGCCGGTCGGACCGAGCACAAAATCGCTCCCCGTGATCGAGAGCGATCCCAGCGTGATGGCGTTGCCGGTCATCTGCAGGTTCGAGAGCGTGCCTGTTGGCATTGTCGGCCGCTTGGGGAACGTGGCAGTGATGCTCGGGATCGAGAGCAGCGTCTGCGCCGAGGTGCCCTGCGGGTCCCACGAGATCGTGACCGCACCGCTCTGTAAACGCAGTTCGTCGTTAAAGAGATTGAACCTTGTCGAGGTGGCGTTGAGCGTGAGTTGATCCAGCCCGCTGCCGTTGAACACGGCCGTGCCGACGATGCCTTCGACGCGGCCGTTGAATCCGGTGGAGCCGGTGCGCGGAAGCAGATCCGCGCCGGGGATCGTCAGCGTCGCGATGACGTTGTCGACGCTGGTGCCGACGTTGCTGATCGGGCGAACCAGGTCGGGCAGGCGGAGTTTGCCGGTGCCGTTGAGAACGACGTGGGCGGTCGTGGTGGTGGTGAGGTGGGAGCCGGCGTCGAGGGCGAGCAGATCGCCGACGGGGCCGAGCAGCTTCTGGCTGCTGAGGTTGGCGTCGACTTGAATGCCGACCGACAGGTTCGTGCCGCCGCCGCGATCGACAAACAGTCCGCCTGCCGTGTCGATGCCGAAGGTCATCGAGCCGCTGAGCAGCGCGTTGCTGAGATTAATCGGCTGGTTGCCGTTGCGCAGGATCGCGCCGAGTTCGCCGCCGACGGTGAGGAGTTCGACCAGGTCGAGATTGGTGATCGTGGCGCGGGCCTTGATGATCTCGAAGTTGGTCGTGCCGCCGGATTGGAGCCAGGTTTCCAGCCCGTTGAAGAACTGGACGTCGCTGGTGGGCGCGATGAGCTGGACGCTCGATGCGTTGAGGACGAGCTGGATAAGGTCTTCGTTGATTTCGTCGCCGATCTTGAACTGGTTCGAGAGCGGCTGGACGACCTGGTCGAGGGCATCGAGAAGCTGGCCGAGGTATCCGCTGCCGGCGAGTTGGTCCTGGCCGTAGCGGTAGAGGTTGGTGAGGAAGTTGGCGAAGGTGTAGGTGCCGCCGTTGAAGTTCGGGTTGGCGATATGAATGGGGCTGAAGCTGAAAGTGTACGCCCAGGGGTTGCTCGGGCTCTGCTGCGAGGCCGTCAGCGCGGCGGTGGCGCGGACGGTGAACGGGTCGCCGCCGTGCGGACCGTTGGGGACAGTCGGATTGTTATCGACGTAGTCGAGCTGGCCCAGGAGCAGATCGACCTGCAGATTCGCAGTGATCGTCCCGATGGATACCGCGAGGTTCGCCACGTTCAACACTTCGCCTATGCGCAGCTTCGCGTTGGCGCTGACGGAACTGTAGCCGACCGTGATCGGCAGCGAGACCGAAGGGGCTGCTTCGACGGCGACCCCGCCGATGCGGCCGAAGACGTTGCCATTGATCGAAAGCGTCCCGCCGACGCTCGAGGTTCGGTTGAGGAAGAAACCTTGCGCATCAAGGCCAAAGGTCATGTCGATCGCCGGATCGAAGCCGACCTGAACCGTTCCGCCGAATGTCGAGCTGACTCCGAGCGAACCGACGCCGGCGGGATTGAACTGCGCGTGACCGCTGATGACCGGAAGATCGGGGTTGAAGCGAAGGACAAAGAGGTCGGTGGAGGGAAGCGTTCCGCCGATCAGGCTGAGCACTTCTGAAGCGCTGACGCCGTCGACCACGGTAAGCCCGCGGGCCTGCGCGAGCGCCAAGCCGCGCGGACCGACGCGCGGCACCCGCGTTGACGAGGTGCCGGGCGTGAACGGCGAGCCCTTCGTGCCACCGGCGAGTCGCTGCGCGGCGGCGAACGCGTTCATCAGTCCGAAGCCGGAGTTCGGATTCCACACGCCACCCGTGCCGCCGGCGATGCTCGTTGCTGATAGCATCATCGCCTGCTTGATCTGATCGAAGTCGACGCCAGGGAACCCCTGTTTGAGCAGCGCGGCGATCGCAGCGGCCTGGGGTGCGGTGGAGCTGGTTCCGTCGAACGTCTTGTCGAACGGCCCGACGCCGCTGACATCGTTCCCGTCGATGCCGACCAGATGGGGAATTTGCCGCGACTCGAAATTGACGATCGATGGACCGCGAACGGAATAGGCCGCGATCTGGTAGGGGCTGAGGCCGGGCAACGAGGGTTCGTCAGCTGCGCCAACGCTCAGGACACTGTTGAGTGCCGGATGCGAGTACGCGCCGCCCGAGGGTTTGCCGTACGCACCCAGCACGTGCGAATTGCGCTTCCAGGAATCGGGGACGTCAAACGACGAGTCGCTGAAGAGGAGGCTGAAATGGGTGAACTGGGAGATCGGTGCGGTGGACTCGATGGCGATCCGCCATCGCCCGCTGTAGCCCGCCTTGGCGACGAGGTTGGCGGTGATTTTCGGTTCGGGGACGAAGAGGCGCTGCCTGCGGGTCAAGCCGGCCACCGGTTCGCTTTCCAGGAAAACTTCACCGGTGCCGTCGTCGATCAGAAGCAGCCGCATCTGCCCGCCGCCGGTCAGGTCTCGATCCCACTCGAGGTCGATGCTGGAGGTCGAAGCGTCTCGGTTGGGCGAAATCAGCACGGAAGTCGCGTCGAGCTGGCCTGGCGCCTGGAACTGGTGCAGTCGACGCAGGTCGGTGACCGCGGGGTCGGGATCGACATCGACGCCTTCGATCGCGTTATACGTGTCGTTGTGAATGAGCTGGTCGTGATTGCCTGCCGCGGTCACGAACAGAAAATCCCGACCCGCTGCCGCCTGCGCATCAATCCTGGCTTGAACGGCGACCGCCAGCGAGCCATCGCGCAGGCGAGGCTCGTTCAGATACTGCATGTCGTCGACGATGATGTTGCAGCCGGCGTTGATCAGGTAATCGACGGCTTCGAGGAACTCTTCCTCGGCAGATCGCCCGGCAGGGTCGACCATGCGCGTGCCGCTGAAATAGAGCGTCGCGCCCGGGGCCATGTCGTGGATGATTTCCATCATCGCGATGCCTTCCGCCAACGGCTTGCCGCCGGCGTCGACATCTAGCATTTCGGGATTGATGAAGGCGTGGCCATTGCCATCGGTGCCGAGCAGGTAGGCGGGAAGGTTCTGGTTTCCCACCGCGATCGCCTGCGCGATGTTGTGGACGCCATTGCTGATCACGCCGATCTTCTGCCCCGTTCCATCGAGGTTGGTCGCTTTGCGGAGATCGACGACGTGCAGATAGCGGTTGGCATCGGTCTTGTTGGCGCCCTGATTCTCGTCGACGTCCGTGAAGTCGAGGGTGGCGCGGGTCGTGCCCAGGAGCGCGTCAAACAAGGTGCGGTCATCGGTGGCGCGGGTTGAGCCGAAGCGGTTGTCAACCGCGATCTGCCCGGTGATCATCGGGAATGAGGTCGCGTCGAACTGATTTGACAGCGCGTCGGTGAGGTAGTGGTTCGCGCCGTCGCTGATCATCGGCAAGACGGCTTCCACAAAGTCGTCCACGGCCGGCGCGACGACGCCGCCGGTGATCGCGCCGATGCCCGCGCTGGTGACCGGGATCGACCAGTTCCCGCCGAAGGCGAGCGTCGTCGGCGTGCCGTTGCGGGTGAGCGTGAGGTTCAAATCGACGATGCCCTGTCCGCTTTGCGTCCGCGTCCAGGCGTTGCTCACGAGCTGCGCCGTGCGGATCTTGCTCGTCGGCGTTCCGGCCGTGAAGGCGATGTTGAAATCCGCATCGAGCGTACCGGTGAGGTTGAGCCCGAGCGAAAGGATCGGCAGCGCGTAGCTGCCGGTCACGGCGCCGTCGCCGCGGACGGTGGCGGTGAGCGTGCTGTCGCCGCGCAGGAAGAAGCCGGCGGAGTCGACACCCAGCATCAGGCTGACCGCCAGATCGACCGAATGGGTGATCGAGCCGGAGAGATTGAGCGCGGCCGAGAGCCCGCTGAGCAGCGGATTGGTGCCGTCGTCGAACTCGCGCGCGCCGACGAGTGCGTTGAAGTTCTTCACCAGTCGGACGGTGATGTCGGACTGGCCGGTTGTGCTCGGCAGGGTGATGAGCGAGAACCCGAGCGCGGCCAGGCGGGTCTGCAGCGTCGAGACGACGCCGCTGGGATTGGGGAAGCTCGGCGCGGTGTTGATCGTCGCGTTGACCAGCCCGGCGACATCCGAAAGCGCATCATCCACGCCGGGCAGCGTCTTGCCGGCGATGGGCGAGAGGTTAAAGAGCCGCGCCCAGTCGTCGATCGCGCCGTTCATGGAATCGAGTCCGACGCTGAGCCGTGCCGCGTTGTTCGCCAGCGCGGGTCCGCCGATCACGGTCTGGCCGTTGTTGGGCGCGAGCAGCGAGAGATCGCCGAAATCGATCTTGTTGCTGGCGTCCAGGTCGCCTTGTGCCCAGCCGACGTTGATCTGGCCGAAGTTGGCCTGGATGCGTGCCGAATCGGTCGAGTCGACGTCTCCGTCGAGGTCGGTGTCGCCGATCTTCGTCCCGATGATCTGTTCGACGAGAAACTTCTCGTCGCTTCGGTTGACGAGCCCGTCGGAATTGAGGTCGAACGAAACGGCGTTCGTGCCCAGACGGATTTGCGCCGCGAGCGCGTCGATGTCGGCGGCGGTGTAGAGCTGATCAGCGATAAAATCGCCGGTGAGCGCGAGCAGGCGGCGAAACTCCAGTCGTTCCGCGAAATAGGGCGCGGCATGGGTGGCGGCCCGCTGAAGCAGACGTCGAACGACGGGAGCGCGCTTTGAAATCGGCATGGTCCATCCCGGCTGAATGTGATGCGATGCGCAACGAAGTGCCCGATCAGGCCCTGAGCAAACGTTCGTCATGATGACAAACACAGTTGGCTCCCGCACTTTATTTCCGCGAAATCGGACTCGCCGACGCGCGAAAAGCCTCTGCGGCAAAGCGGGAAGTCATCAACTGGATAAAGTGCCGCTGGGCGAGAGCGCCGGCCAGAAAAATGATCGGCCGGCGAATCGTGGTTTCCGGGGCGGACCGGAATGGCGTCAGGGTTGAG
This sequence comes from Phycisphaerae bacterium, assembly GCA_031411495.1. GTDB lineage: Bacteria > Planctomycetota > Phycisphaerae > Tepidisphaerales > Tepidisphaeraceae > JANOBD01. The sequence goes on from JANOBD010000032.1 coordinate 77,839, forward strand.
ATGCCGCCGGGCGCGTCGCCGGCGCGATGCCGTTTTCGGAACGCAACGCGTTTGCTTCATCGGCTCGACCGGTCTTGTCGAGCAGTTCGCCAAGGGCGCTCGCGGTTCGTATCGTCGATTCGGCACGAAGGCCGAACTTGGTTTTGCGGATCTCGTACGCCTCACGCAGGAGATTCTCCGCCTCTTCCAGCTTCCCCTGTTTGGCGAGAAACCGGCCGAGGTTCTGCAGCGTGACCGCGATGTCGGGATGTCCCGCGGGCAGTCCGCCGCGCCGAATCGCGAGCGACTCTCGCAGCAGCCTTTCGGTTTCGTCGAGCTTTCCCTGCGCCTGCATCGCGGCAGCCAGGTTGTTGAGGCTCTGGCCGATCATCGGATGGTCGGGTCGAAGCGCCGATCGGCGCAACTCGAGCGCCTCCTTTAGCAACGTTGCCGCCTCTTCGATCTTTCTTTGCTGAAACTTCAGCGAGGCGAGGTTGTTGATCGTCTCGGCTGCGCGAAGCGGGTTGTTCGCCGCCCGGCGAATCGCCAATGCCTGTCCATACAGCCGTTCGGCTTCATCGAGCCGATCGGTGTCCTGCGCGACCGAGGCGAGATTGTTGAACGAGGTCGCGATGGCCGGATCGTTCGGCTCGAGAACTCGCAGCCGAATCTGCAGCGCACGGCGGTAGCTCTCCTCGGCCTCGGGCAGCTTCTCCTGCAATTTGTAGTTCAACCCCAACCCGTTGAAGCTTTCCGCGAGCATGCGATCGTTCGTCGGCTGGGTCGTGGTGAAGAGCGCGATCGACTTTTCAAAGTTGCGTTTCGCTTCGTCGTAATCGCCGAGCGCGCGGAGGGTGGTGCCGATCTGATAGCGAATGGACGCTTCGACGAGAGGCTGATCGCGAAGCGGGTTGTCGTCGAGCTGTTGAATGGCCGCGCGGATCGCCTGCAACACCGTCACCTTGTCGCCAAAGGATTGCTCGGGGTCGGCTGCGGACAGCATATCGAGCTGGAACTGGCTGACGGCCTCCGCCACCGCCGCCTGCTGGGTGGCGACGCGTCTCTGCTCTTCCGCCTGCTTGAGGGCGGCGAGTGTTTTCTGTCTCTCGCGGTTGATGTCGCGAATGTAGAGAAGGGTTCCGGCCACCAGCAGCGCGGCCAGGGCGATCGATGCGTAAACGGCCGTACGATAGCGCCGGACAAACTTGCCGACGCGGTAAACGCGGCTCGGCGGCGCGGCCTGGATCACTTCGCCGGCGAGATGGCGCTGAACATCGTCCGCGAGCGCGCCGGCCGAGTCGTAGCGGCGGCGGCGGTCCTTCTCCAGGCACTTCATCGCGATCCAGTCGAGCTCGCCACGGATCGCCCGCTTCAGTGAGGAGGGGTCGGCCGACCGATCCGCCGATACGGCCAGCAGGTTCGCAGATTCCTGGCGCAGCCGCGTGCTGGGCGTCTTGAGTTCGGTGTCGAGGATTGCCCGCTGCATCTCCTGGCGGGTGCTGGTGCGGTGGTGCAGCTCGATGGGTGCGAAACCGGTCAGCAGTTCGTACAGCAACACGCCGAGGCTGTAGACGTCGGTGCGCGTGTCGATGTCTGCGCCGCCCTGGGCCTGCTCGGGGCTCATGTACTGCGGCGTGCCGATCATCTGCCGCTCGGCCGTGATCGTTGTCGGTTGAGGTGCATCACTCGAGACGGCCTTGGCAATGCCGAAATCGATGATCTTGGGCTGCGGCTTCCCGTCAGACTCCGTGACGAGGATATTCGACGGCTTGAGATCGCGGTGAATGATCCCTTTCTGGTGGGCGTGCTGCACGGCACGGGCGATCTCCGCGAACAGCGCGAGACGATTGCGCAGCGCGATCCGCCGGCGATTGCAGTATCCCAGGATCGGCTCGCCGCGGACCAGTTCCATCACGAAATAAGGCCTGCCGGACTCGGTGGCGCCGGCATCGTAGACGCGGGCGATATTGGGATGATCCATCCGCGCGAGCGACTGCCGCTCCTGCTCGAAGCGGGCGATCACCTGGCGCGTGTCCATGCCCGGCTTGATCAGCTTGATGGCGACCTGCCGGACGATCGGCTGGGTCTGCTGGGCCGACCAGACCGTGCCGAAACCGCCTTCGCCGATGCGCTCAACGAGGCGGTAGGCGCCGATCATCGTGCCAGCGCGTTCGAGGCCCCGCGACGGCTCAGGCGGAGCCGATTCGTCGTGCGCGTCCATCGCGGCAAGCAGCGAAGTGACTTCGGAAAGCAGTTCGGCGTCTCCGGCAGACTCGCGCGCGACAAACGCGGCGCGCTCCTCCCCCGGCATTTCACACGCCGAGAGGAAGATCGCCTTCGCTCGTTCCCACTTCTCTTGCGTCATCGAATCTCACTCGCCGAACGCATCAAACTGCGACCCCAGCTCCCGCGCCAGCCACGCCTGTGCCAGTTTCCATTCCCGCCGGATGGTCCGCTCCGAACTCCCCAACGCCTCGGCGATCTGCTCATTCGTGAGCCCCGCGAAAAACCTCAGCTTGACGATCTTCGCCAGGCCCGCATCGCGCGCTTCGAGCCGCGTGAGCGCCTCATCAACCGCGTGGATGTCCTCCCGATCGGACTCGGCGGCGGCATCCACCAATGACAGCGGCACGCGCTTCCGCCCGCCGCCGCGTTTCTGTCGACCGCGATTGCGCGCATGTTCAAGCAATATGTGCCGCATCGTCTCGGCGGCGGCCGAAAAAAAGTGGGCGCGGTTCTCGTAGCGGACATCCGCCCCGGCAAACAGGCGGAGATAGACCTCGTTGACCAGTGCCGTCGGCTGGAGCGTGTGGTCGACTCGCTCGCTGCGCAATCGATTGCGTGCGATGGCCCGCAGTTCATCGAAGGCAGAGGCCAGCAGCGGGGCGATCGCGCCGGGATCGTCCGCGGCCTGCTTGAGCAATCGGTTGAACGGGTCGTCGCCGGCGATGGTGGGCCTTCGTTAAGCCGGGCGAAGTATAATCGAATCCGCCGATACCGTGTTTGAGCGAATCGGCGGTTTCCAATTACCATACGTCGATGGAACAGCCGACAAGGACGAACCGCCGCCGCACGGATGCGGCCAGACGCAAATGGAGCCGATTGATGCTCGTCGCAGCGATATTTGCGGCGGGTTGCCAGAGCCACTCGACAGCCCGTTCGGAAGCACTCCCCGCCGCCACCATGACCAACGATCCCTCGCAGCCCCAAGCGTCCACTCCGCTCAATTCTCGCCAGGCCGAAACGATCGGCACTTCCGTCAATGGTGAGCCGATCGTGATGTGCCGGTACGTATCCGATCAGCCCGACGCGCCAAACGTCCTCATCTTCGCCGGCATTCACGGCAGCGAGGGAACGACGGTAACGGTGACCCGCAAGTTCCTCGACGAGCTTGACGCCATTCCACGCCCGCTGGCTGTGAATCTTTACATCATCCCCGTCGCCAACCCGGACGGATACGCGGCCAAGACCCGCGTGAACACGAACAAGGTCGACCTGAACCGGAACTTCCCGGCAAAGAACTTCTCGACCTCGCAGCGCAAGACGCGCTACTGGAACGGCACGCAGCCGCTCACCGAACCGGAGAGCCGCGCGCTCCACGATCTGGTACTCCGTCTCAAGCCGGCCCGCATCCTGGCGATGCATGCCATCAAGGCCGGCCAGCACGGCAACAATTTCGACGGGCCGGCGCAGGCGCTGGCGGAATTGATGGCGTCGAAGAACGGCTACAACGTTCTCCCGACGATGGGATACGACACGCCCGGCAGTTTTGGTTCGTGGGCCGGCATCGACCTGTGCATCCCGACGATCACGCTCGAACTCCCGTCGAATGTAAATGGTGAAGCGGCATGGAAGCAGAACCGCGAGGCGCTGTGGGCGTTCGTGCACGGGGAGTAGGTGCTGCGCGGCAATTACAAACTGGCGCGTGACTCTTCCTCACTCGCGGTTGCGCGCTCCGCCCGATGATCCGTACAATGCCGGCCATGCTTTACGGCTTAATCCTCGCGCTGGCGGTAGTGCTGATCGCGATTATCTTCATCGCCGTCACATTCAACGCGCTGGTGACGTTTCGAAATCGATTTCTCAACGCGTTCTCGCAGATCGATGTGCAGCTCAAACGCCGCTACGACCTGATCCCCAACCTGCTCGAAGCGGTGAAGGGATACATGGCCCACGAGCGGCAGACGCTCGACGCCGTGACGCAGGCGCGAGCCGCGGCCATGAGCGCCGCCAGCGCCGTGCAGGCCGACCCGACTTCGGCCATCGCCATGCAGACGCTGGTGGGGGCGGAGAACAACCTCTTCGGCGCGCTATCGAAGTTCCGCATGCTCAGCGAGGCCTATCCCGACCTCAAGGCCAGCACCAATGTCGGCGCGCTAATGGAAGAACTCAGCAGCACTGAGAACCGCATCGCCTTCGCCCGCCAGGCGTACAACGACGCGGTGATGACCTACAACACCAAGCGCGAAACCTTTCCGACCAACATGCTGGCCGGCACATTCGGCTTCGCGCCGGCGACACTTTTCACGCTGACCAGCGATGCGGAAAGGCAGAATGTGCAGGTGATGTTGTGATGGAACCTTGAGAACTCGATCAAGTGTCATCCTGAGCATATTCGCGAAGGATCTAGAGAGAGCTTCAAGAGGCGGCTCGATTGGCGAACGATTCCATGTACTCGTAAGCAGATGCTTCGTCGGCAAGCCTCCTCTGCATGACAGGATTCGGAACTTTTCGCGATGCTCTTCAACTCCCTCGATTTCGCCAGGTTCTTCGCGATTGTCTATTCGCTGTACCTCGTCTTCCAGCGGATGCCGGGCGGCGTGCGATTGCAGAACACGATGCTGCTGGTCGCCGGCTACGTGTTCTATGGCAACTGGGATGTCCGCTTCCTGTACCTGATCGCGTTCTCGACCGTCGTCGATTTCAACATCGGCCTCATGCTCGGCCAGGGATTCGTTCCGAGAATCCAGCGGGCGATCTCATCCGCGTTCCTGATCGCGATGGCGTTCGCGTGTCTATGCGTGAACTGGCCGGCGATCGATCTCTCGTTCTTGCCCCCGCGATTGGCGATTGACTGGTCGAAACTCTCGCTCGATCACGGATGGGTCGGGTGGAGCACGCTGATCGGCACGGCCGTGCTCGTCGCGATCGCGAATCTCGCCCACGAACCGGTCACGCGCCTTGATGAGCCGGCGCGCAAGAAGTTCATGCTCTTCATCACGGTGCTCGTGAACCTGAGCTTTCTCGGATTCTTCAAGTACTTCAACTTCTTCATCGACAGTGCCGAGAGCGCACTGCACGCGATGGGGTATGACGCGAAGATGTTTCACCTGGGCGTCGTGTTGCCGGTGGGCATTTCGTTCTACACGTTTCAGTCCCTTTCTTACACGATCGATGTTTCGCGCAGGCTGGTGAAGCCGGCGCAGCGGTTCTGGGATTTCGCGCTGTTCGTGGCGTTCTTCCCGCCGATGGTGGCCGGGCCGATCGAGCGTGGGGCGCACCTCTTTCCCCAGCTGCTCAAGCCGCGCGTGCTGCGCGCGGATCAGACCCAGGCCGGCGTGTTCCTGATCGTGTGGGGGCTGTTCAAGAAGATGGTGATCGCCGACAACCTCTCGATCATCACCGGCGACGTCTTCGGCGCAACGACGTACACCAATTATCACGGCCTGGAGCTGCTACTTGGCATCATCTGCTTCACGTTCGTCATCTACTGCGATTTCAGCGGCTACACCGACATCGCCCGCGGCGTGGGCAAGCTGATGGGCTTTGACATCATGCTCAACTTCAAGCTGCCTTACTTCGCCGTCAACCCGAGCGATTTCTGGCAGCGCTGGCACATCTCGCTCAGCAGCTGGCTGCGCGATTACCTCTACATCCCGCTCGGCGGCAACCGCAAGGGCCCCGTTCGCACCTATATAAACCTCTTCCTGACGATGCTGCTCGGCGGACTGTGGCACGGCGCGTCGTGGAACTTCGTCCTCTGGGGCGCGTTTCACGGAACGATCCTGATCCTCTATCGCCTCTTCGAGAAACATCCCGACGATCGCGACCCGTGGGGCGAGCCGGCGCGCATCCCGATCGTCATCGGAAAGATGGCGCTGATGTTTTGCCTGACGATGGTCGGCTGGACACTCTTCGCGTCGAGATCGCTGACGCAGATCGGATTCGTCGGCACGCACCTCTTGGGCGCGGCCGTGCCGGGGGCGGAACCACAATTCGATTCCGCGCGGATGATGAGCGATCTGGTATTCTTCGTCTCGCCGCTGCTGGTGATGCAGATCGCCCAGTACGTTTCGCGGGACCTGCTGGTGGCGCTGCGGCTGCCGCTGGTGCTGCGCGGCGGGCTGATCGCGGCGTTGATCGTCGCGACGGCGATTTTCGGGAACCGCGCATCGACGGAGTTCATCTACTTCCAGTTCTGAGGAGTCATACGACCCGCATGGCCAGCGAAAGACGAGACATCCTCCCGGAAGAACGCGTGAAACCCGCCTCGGCGCGCTCACTCGCGAGCGTGCTCGTGATCGCAGGCGTTCTCGTGCTCGCCGCGAACTTTGCGGCATCGGCGGCGCTCAAGGCGCTGCCGGTCAATCGCGGCTACGCGCTTGCCAACGGAAAGTGGAAACTGATGGACCGGGCCCTGGAATCCAGGACGAAGCTCGACGTCCTGATCGTCGGCGATTCCTCGAGCAACCAGGGACTGAACCCGAAAGTCATCCGCGAAGTGACAGGAAAGACCGCGATGAACCTCGGCGTTGTCGCCGAGGCGCGGACGATCGAGCCCGTCTGGACGGCCGACCGCTTTCTGGAACAATCCACCAAGTACAAGGGCGCGCCGCGCACGATCCTGTGGATGCACGTCTACGACATCTGGAGCCGCGACGACAAGGGCGATCGTCGCCTCCGTGGCATCACCGCGAGCCTGCCATCGACGGCGTGGCCTTACATCGAGCGCGGGCCGAAGGTCCGCTTTACCGCGCGCGATCTCTGGCTCATGCAGCAGGTGCCGCTCTACTTTCAGAATCTCTCGCTTTCGAATCTGGCACGGCGGCCGTTCGCGTCGATCGAGGAGGCGCGCCGTTTCAAATACGACGAGACCGGCTTCACCGCCGAGACAACGCCCGATCTTTCACTCGTCCAGCGCGACACGCGAAACCACATGAAACTGGTCCGCGAGGATCCGGACACCACCTTCACCACAATCGCGCGCAAATCGATCGACGCGATGGCACAGCTCGCAGCGAAATACAAGGCCGAGGTCTGGATCGTGCAATCGCCGATCAACCGCACGCTCTGGCAGGATCCGGTGTTCCGGCAGCGGTGGCAAAGCGTTACCGACACGCTCCGCGCCGCGGCCGCGCGCTATCCGCACATGCACGTGACCTTCGACGAGCCGGTTTTGTTTGATGACGTGCGGATGCAGAATTGCGATCATGTGCTGGCCGACGCGGCGACCGAGTTTACCCGCGCGGTGATCGATCGAACCGGACTCAGGCAGGCTGTGACGCGGCCGACAACGGCGCACCCACAGCCGACGACGAAGGCGGAGTAACCCCATGGATTTCTTTGCCCACCAGGATCGCGCCCGCGCCTCGACCCGCAAGCTGATCGTCGTGTACATCCTGTGCCTGCTCGGCGTGATCGTCTCGCTCAACATCATCGCCGGCATGATCTGGGGCGTGACGCAGGGTTCGGTGGCCGGGCGCCCGAACGATGGAGACCCGCGTAGCGCCCGCGTGGCACGGCCCGTCGACACCACCGACGCGATCCCCGTCTTCGCCCTCACCACCATCTCCGTCCTCTCGCTCGTCGGGCTCGCGACGATGTTCAAGCAGATGCAACTCGGCGGCGACGGTGCGAAAGTCGCGGAGCTGATGGGCGGCCGGCCGATCGTCGCCGCGCCCACCGATCTGAACGAGCGGAAACTGCTGAACGTGGTGGAGGAGATGTCGCTCGCGTCCGGCGTGCCGATGCCGCGGGTGTTCCTGCTGGACAACGAACCGGGGATCAACGCCTTCGCCGCCGGAAAGCGGCCCGAAGCGGCCGTGATCGGCGTCACGCGCGGGTGCATCGAGCGGCTCAATCGCGACGAGCTGCAGGGCGTCATCGCCCACGAGTTCAGCCACATTCTCAACGGCGACATGCGGCTGAACCTCCGCCTGATCGCGATGAACTTCGGCCTGATGGCGCTCGGCTACATCGGGCTGCAGATCCTTCGCTTCTCGCCGAGGTCTTCGTCGAAGAATGACAAGGGCGGGGGCGCGGTCGCGGCGATCATGCTCTTTGCCATCGCGATGATGATCATCGGCTACATCGGCACGCTGTTCGGAAAGATCCTGCAGGCCGCCGTCAGTCGGCAGCGAGAGTACCTTGCCGACGCTTCGGCCGTTCAGTTCACGCGAAACCCAAAGGGGATCGAAGGCGCACTGATCAAGATCGGGGGGTTCAGCAATGGTTCCCAGCTCGCCTCGCCTCATGCCGGCGAGATGAGCCACATGTTTTTCGCCGAGGGCGTCACGGGGTTCCTCGATTCGCTTTTCGCCACCCACCCGCCGCTGGACAAGCGGATCCGCGCGATCGACCCGCAGTTTGACGGAAAGTTGATCGCGCCTGTTGCAGAGACCGGCGTGGAGTCGGAACTCGTGTCGGGCTTCGCGACAGGCAAAGCAGCGATGCCGCCGCCGCTGCCGCGCTCGGGCCAGCGTGTCGTGGCGCCGGTCGCGGAGATCGTGGAGGAATCGGGCAACATCGAGCCGGAAAAGCTCGTGCACGCCAACACGCTCGTCGCCGCCATTCCCAACGAGATCGAGGCCCTGGCTCGCGACCCGTACGATGCGCGCGCCATCGCCATCGCGCTGCTGCTGGATCGCGATCCGACCTTGCGCGCGGCGCAGATGCAGTCGGTTCAAGCGGCCGATGAACACGTCGCCGCAATCGCGGCGAAACTCTTCCCGATCCTCGCGCAGCTCGGCCCGGCGGCCCGGCTGCCGATACTCGATCTGGCGTTGCCCGCGCTGCATCACCTTTCCGTCACCCAGCTCCAGAGTTTTCGCGAACTGTGCGGCGTCCTGGCAAAGGCCGACCGGCGGATTTCATCGTTCGAGATCGCGCTCTTCAAGATCATCGATCACCAGTTGCTCTCCCAGCGGCAGTTCGACGGCATCGTCGCGTATCGCAGCGTGAACGCGGTGGCTACGCCGGCGCGGATCGTCATCTCCGTGCTCGCGCTCACCGGCGGCCTGGATCAGGCGGCCCGCGCATTCGCGGCGGCAATGGCGCGCCTCGGGCTCGACGGACAATCGATGGCATCCGCCGAGGAATCCAGGGAGTTCGAGAAATCGCTCACCGAGCTTCGCAACGCATCGATGCCCGTACAGCGGCGCGTGCTCGATGCGTGTGCGTACTGCGTCGCCGCGGACGGGACCGTGGGTATCGAGGAGATGGAACTGATGCGGGCGATCTCGGCGACGCTGTCGGTGCCCATCCCGCCATTCCTCACGATCGCCTCGCGATGACCTTGATCGACTCCATCCTTCCCTTTTCGATCGCGATCAGCGCGGCCGACCTCGAGACGTGCCTGGCAACGGTGCCGGGCAAGTGGGGCGTCGTGCTCCTGTGCGATCGCGCCGGCGCGCCGCTGCAACTCATCTGCACGCGGAACATGCGCGCCATGCTGCGCCGGCGTTTCGAGCCGCCCGAGCAGCCGCAAACGCCGTCCAAGCGGCTCGACTATCGCCAGCTTGTCGGCTCAATCCGCTGGCAGCGCGTCGACAGCGAGCTCGAGATGGACCTGGCATACATCGATGCCGCCCGCGTCTGCTTCCCGGTGCACTGGCGCGGGCTGATCCCCGATCGACGCGCGTTCTTCGTCAGGATCGATCCGGCGGATAAGTTCGCGCAGTTCGAACGCACGAGTGAACCCGAAGGTGCCGGCCTGATCTTCGGCCCGTTCGTCGACAAGACCAAGGCCGATCGCTGGATCGACCAGATGCGCGATGCGTTCGATCTCTGCCGCTATCACAACATCCTCGTCCAGTCGCCCAGCGGAAAGGCGTGCACGTACAAGCAGATGGGCAAGTGCCCGGCGCCGTGTGACGGGACGGTTACGCTGGATGTGTATCGCGCCAACATCACGCGGGCGCTGACCGTAGCGAGCGATCCGAAAGCGGGCATCGAAGCGTTGACCTTCGACATGAAACGTCTCGCGGCCGCGCTGGAGTTTGAGGCGGCGGCGCGCGTGAAAAGTCGAATCGATCTGCTGGGCGCGCTCGGCGGCGGCTCGTTCCGCACCATCCGGCCGCTGGGCGTGTTCGACTACCTGAGCGTGCAGCCAGGCGCGCGAAAAGGCACCGCCAAGCTCTTCCGGGTGACCGCAACGGGAGCGAGCGAAATCGTCGGCGTACGCGAAGAGTCGTTCGATCTGCCCGATCTGCAAACCATCCTTCAGAAGCCCGTCATCCGCTCCGATTGCCCGGCCGGCGTGCTGTTGGGCGCGATCTGCTACTACTTGGGCGGGTCGAAGACGGCCGCGCGATTCCTGAGTATCGAGGATTTGGACGAAGCCGAGCTGCGCAAGGCGATTCGCGCCGCGATGAAGGTCCAGCCGTTGCCGGAAGATGCCGAAACCATCCGCGAAACGGCGCTGCCGGCGTGAGCGTTCAAGATTCAAACAGTCCTTTGCCGATGACCATGGTTGAAGCACGACCAGGAGAAGCCGGCGGATGCGCGGTCGACACTGTCCCTTTCTCAATCGCAATGACGCCCGGTGCGGCGAGCATTTTCGCGTCGACCAGCTACGCCACGCATTCACCCATTGCTTCAACGCCTATGAGAGGTGCCCGTCCTACCGTCAGTTGCTGAGCGAGCGGAACGAGAGCATCCGCGAAGCGATGAACGACGACGGGCATCGGCAGCCATCGCCAACGCCGGTCGTGACGCTTACCATTCAAGGCCGACATGCCGCGACGTTCCGCCAACTCCGACATTGCGGCCACCTCCCGGCCAACGCCGCGTGATACGCGGGACGCGCCGCGTGAATCGCATCCTCCCTTGCTGAGCCGATTTCTCGGCTATCTCGCCGCCGAGCGCGGATTGGCCCGCAACACGATCGACGCCTATCGCCGCGACATCGAAGATGCGCTGCGGTTTCTCGATCGCCGCAATCAGCCGCTCGACACGGCCGACGCCCTCGACTGGCAGGAGTTCATCCACAACGCCACGCGAAGACGGCTATCGACGCGGACGGTTTCACGCCGGGTCGCGGCCGTTCGATCGCTCGTGAAGTTCCAGGCCGTCGAAGGGCGCGATGTGCAGGGCATCCTCGAGTTCATCGATCGGCCCAAGCCCGAAAAGTCGCTGCCCAAGGTGCTCAGCCGCGAACAGGTGAACCGGCTGATCAACGCACCTCCCCCGGAGTCGGCTTTCTACACGCGCGATGTCGCGATCCTGGAATTGCTTTACGCGAGCGGACTGCGCGCGAGCGAACTGTGCGACCTGACGATGAACAACCTGCAACTGCGCGAAGGCCTCGTGCGGATCTTCGGCAAAGGGAGCAAGGAGCGCGTCGTGCCGGTCGGGCAGGCGGCCGTCGCCGCGATCGAACGGTATCTCGAAGACTGCCGCCCGAAGCTGCTCAAGAGGCCGACGGACGTGCTGTTCCTCTCGCGCACCGGCCGACCGCTGGATCGCATCCGGCTGTGGCAACTCGTCGAAGGCTACGGCAAGGCAAGCGGGCTTTTGAAAGAGATTTCGCCACACGTGCTGCGCCACTGCTTCGCCACGCACCTGCTCAGCGGCGGCGCCGACCTGCGAGTGGTGCAGGAACTCCTCGGCCACGCGGATGTCGGCACGACGCAGATCTACACCCACGTCGACGCGACGCGATTGAAGGCGATGCACAAGAAGTTCCATCCGAGGTCGTAGCCCGCGTGGAAACCTGCCGTGTCACTGCGCTAAAGCGTATTCGAGAGAAGGGGAACGAAGGTGGGAGCGTGTTTAAGCGCTCGATAGGCCGGAGGAGACCGGAGGAAGTCACAGGCTCTGGATTCGATTTATCCTGACCCGCACGTTTACGCCGCGTGGGCGGCGACGCGCGGCTCGATCCGGCAATGCAGAACCAGCCCGGCGAAGACGTGGCGCAGCTTGTCGAGGGATTGGGAACGGAGGTACGCGTCGGTGAAGTCGACGGGGAAGGGCGCGGGGTACGTGTGGAACTGTTCGATCAGCTCATCCCGCGACATCGTGGCGATGGCCGCGAGCCAGGATCCGAGTTGTTCCGAGTTCATCTTCATCGCTGTCGCCATCGCATTTTCCTCCGCCCGCTTGACCCGTCAGATGAACAGGTCGATCAGCATCCCCTTGCAGATCAAATCGGGCTTGTGTGCCTCGTACTTAACAACACGAATCACCGGCGCCTGGACCGACGGCAGCGGGAGTTCCCAGGGCGGCGCGAGCGGCGATTTGTGGCGTATCGGTTGTGCGGTTTCTGCCGGCGGCGCCGGCTGTTTCGCGTCGATCAATGCGGGCCGTTCGACGGTTCGCGTGTGAACGATGCGCGTCTCATAGCGCGGCGAAGGATGGATGACCCGGCGCTGGTCGTATCGCGGCTCGAGGTTGACGCCGAACGAGCCGTGAACCGGCTTGGGATTGTCGATGTTTCCCAGCGGGCCGATGTGGCCGCCCTTGCGGAGGGTGTTGGCGGTGATGGCGCGGGTGATCGACTGAACCTGCGCCAGTTCGACAACCGCGAGAAGGAGCTGGACGCCCGTCTGAAGGTCCGACATCCTTCAAACATGAACGCGGTTTCGCCGCGTGCCGGATGGATTCCGGGCGCATCCGTGAATCACCGCGGCGAAGCGATGCCGTCTATGAGGGACATTCGTATGATGAGGGCGAAGGTGTTTGAGAGCCGAGAACGTGAGAACCCGCGGATGACGGTGCGGGTGCCCCGGGGCGACGTACGCGTTGACCCGCGCTCGGTGCTGCGG
>JANOBD010000033.1:0-2838 GCA_031411495.1 Phycisphaerae bacterium
ATCGTGCCGCTGATGTGCCAAACTGCTCTATCACTTCTTACGAGTATGAGCCAAGCGAAGGCACCGCTGGCCAACTCGCTCTGCGTTTAGCCAATTTCACTACACCACTTGAGGAAGCTGGCGAACAGAACACTATTGAACCCGATGTCTCAAACAAAGCGTAAGCACAACAAAACCTCAGACCACAAAACCACTCGGTCAGCCAAGGTTGAGAATGGACGCTCTGCCACCACCGCAAAACCTATACTTTTAACTCCCGGCATCTTGCGCCGGTGGCCCTTGCCAATTCAGCAGGATGGCAGCAAGGAAGAGCGTGGGCGCGTGTTGGTCGTCGGCGGTGCCACAGAAATACCCGGCGCGGTGATTCTGGCGGCAACGGCGGCCTTGCGCGCTGGAGCCGGCAAGCTTCAGATTGCCGTCGTCCGCAGCATCCAGCAATTGGTGGCCGCCGCGATCCCCGAAGCCCTGGTTGTTGCCTTGGCTGAAACGAAAACCGGAAGCATTGCCTTGTCCGCCATAGATGAAGTGGCTGAGCGCGCCAACAGCACTGATGCCGTGCTGATTGGCCCGGGGTTAGCCGACCAACCCGCAACCGTGCGGTTGATGCGAGAACTACTGCCTCGTATTCAGTCGCCAATGGTGGTGTTGGATGCAGCAGCGCTTACGCATCTGGCCGAAACTCCCCAAAGTTTGCAGGGGCTAAATGGGCGGGTGGCAATCACACCTCATGCGGGCGAGATGGCGCAAATCCTGGGGGTTGATAAAACGATTGTCCTACGAGACCAATTAAAACTCGCGCGGCAGGCGGCGGATCAGTTGCAAGCGGTTGTCGCGCTCAAAGGTGCAGAAACTTACATCGCCGCGCCAGGCGCAGACACCTACTGCAATCAAAAGGGCAATGTAGGTTTAGCAACCTCAGGGTCAGGCGATGTCTTGGCGGGGATTATCGCCGGGCTGGCCGCGCGCGGTGCCAGCCTACAACAAGCAGCCGTCTGGGGTGTGTTTCTGCACGCCTGCGCGGGTGACCGACTGGCCCGTGAAATAGGGCCGTTGGGTTTCCTCGCACGCGAGTTGCCAGCCGAAGTCCCGCGACTGCTGGGCGAACTGGCTCAACCAGCCAAGAAATGAGTCGGCAGCAGGGTGAAAATTCCGCTCACGATCCTGGCGCAAAGCGGTAAGCAATCTAGAGTGTAGTTAGCATATACACCTTGTCATTACCTCACATCTTTTCACTTTTGCAGATCCTCTTTTGGCCCTGAAAGGGCTGTGGAGATTAGCCGGTGGTGCAGCGCTCTGCGCGCAACCACCGGACAAGGTGCCACCATTTTCGCGCCCTGAAGGGGCGCTGGGACCGAAACTGATTTACGAAGCAACCAGCGTCCGGTGGTTGCACCACCGGCTAATCTCCGCTGCGCCTCCGGCGCAAAGCAGAAACGTGTGGGTAATGGCAACCATAGAGACGTCAGGCACCAGCTTCTTTTATAATTTCTTGCAAGCGTAAGGCATCCTCCGTCATGTGAATATTATTGAAGAACACATACGAACGCTTGTTCTTGGGTAACATTGCAGCTAACTCTTCTAACTCAACTTCCTCATACTTATATCTCCAGCCCTTCCTCCCATGAAGTCTGAAATAGCACTTGCCTGGGGTCACTGTCTGTGCTGCGAAAGGGTCCACTACGTGCCATAAGTTCAATTCTTGGCAGATTGCTTTCACGAGCTTGCGATCCCAAGCCCCGCGTGGTTCCCAACCGAAGTTCAACTTTCCGCGACTGATGCCCACAAAGAATTTTTCTAAATTTGCGATGTTTTCTTTCGTTTGCTGAAAGCTCGCGGGACATTGAAATAAAATCGTTTGCGCCTGCAACGCCTTGGCACAGGCGAGCGTCACTTCCCACGCTTCTTGTACAATGGCAGTAGGTTTAAAGTACCCGGCCTCTTGCTGTTCTACCGCAGAAAGTTTTCGTTTCAGGCGCTTATACGTTGGGCTTTTCGCGGCATGGGTAATCAGTTGCCAGGCCTTCAAGGTAAACTCAAATTCAGCGGGAGCATCCTTACGCCAGCGTTCAAGGGTAGCGAGTTGCGGCGGCTGATAAAAGGTATGTTGCACTTCTACACAGGAGAGAAGCTGCATATATTCACTGCTGGCCATACGAAACCCAGAGGTGCCAATCTTGAGCTTGTTCGCCATAAAAATTAGTACAGGCGTAAGAATTTGACCTTGCTCTTAGGAGGAACGCCTACACTTAGCCACAGAGAGCACAGAGGACACGGAGAAACTCTGAGAGGTGACTGGGGTTCGCTTTTCCCTCTCGGTGTTCTCGGTGTCCTCTGTGGCAACGTTATATAACTTCTAGTCCTTAGCTCTTCTCACCGCCGATGATTTCTGCCGTGTGAGCAGTGAGGGCGTACTCATCCTTGATTTTCTGCAACAGCCAAAGTGGCTTTCCCTGTTCCTTGCGCCCTTTCATTTTAAAGAGCCGCCATTCTCCTTTGAGCCGCTTGCCCTCCAGACGAAACCTGATAGCTCCCTTTTGCCAGCTCGTAAGCGCATCATCCGCGCTGTCAGTAAGGGCAAAGGTTCCGATATCCCACTGATACACCTGCCCGGCGCCATAGCTGCCTTCTGCCAGTTTTCCCGTAAAGGTAAGGTAGCCAAGGGCGTGGTCTTCAACTTCCACCGCTAGTCGTTTCACAGCCGGATCAAGTGATACCCCTTTGGGAACAGCCCAACTTTTCAGCGTCCCATTAATCTCCAGTCTAAAGTCCCAATGGAGATGACTGGCATGATGTTCTTGCACGACAAATTTTGCTTTCCCCATGAACCCTCTCCTATAG
>JANOBD010000034.1:0-105539 GCA_031411495.1 Phycisphaerae bacterium
TTGTGATTTGACGCGTCGATGGAACTGCGAGACCGAGGGCAGGTGCCTGGGCCGGAAGAGGCTGTGATAGTTGGCGCGGTCGCAGGCCCACCTCATCGCGCGGTCATGATGCACGGCCCAGAAGTACATTGCGACGATGAGGCGATCGGAGTAGGTTTGGCGGCGATCCGGCTTGAGCCTTCGCGTCGCTCTGCAAATAGATCGATAGACGATCCGCCAGCACTGGTTCTGATCCATACTTGCCTCGAAGAACTTGGTCGTGTGACCGGTTGTAGAACTCGATGCAAGTGTGGATCAGATCAGTGAATGGCGCAAACGCAGGAATCTGATGCGCGCAATGCTGCCCGTGTCTCAAACGCCGGTTCGCCAATGCGATGGAGGGATTCTTTCCGCTGCAAGCCCTGATCTGCCACAGGAATGTCGCCTGCGCCATCGGTTCGTTGCAAATGAACGCGATCGGTCCAAAATCGATCCCTATGACCATCTTCGAGAAGATCATCGCCCGGCAGATTCCGGCCAAGATCGCCTATGAGGACGGTCAGGCCATCGTCATTCACGACCTCAATCCGCAGGCGCCCGTCCATCTCCTGATCATCCCGCGCAAGGCAATCCCGACGCTCAACGATCTCAGCGATTCGGATGAAGCGCTCGTCGGTCACTTGTTCGTGGTCGCGAAAAAGGTGATGGCCGACCTGGGACACGCCGACTATCGAACCGTATTCAACTGCGGCGCGGGCGCGCAGCAGAGCGTCTTTCACCTTCATCTGCACGTGCTGGCGGGTCGCAACTTCACCTGGCCGCCGGGTTGAAGTTCCTCGATTAGAAATGAAGTCGCACGGCCGCCGAAAACACAACCAATGCAGCGGCGCGTGCGATCCGAACGGCACATCAACCTCGCCGTCTTCGGAAGGAAAGGCCCGCGAGCACGACCGCGCCAGCTGATGCCGGCTCGGGGGTGATGGTGAACGGCACCACCATGTCGAAGCCGTTGTTGTCGTGGTCGATGATTCGCCAATGAAATTCCCAGACGCCGTTCTGAACGGGAATGTTCAGGAATGAGTCGTTGGTGACGTAGACGCCTGCGATGTGGCTCTGGCCGTCGCCGGCTTGCGGCGTCGCGAGATCGTCGAGCCCCGGCCAGACATAGTCGATCGGCGTTTCGGCGGGCACGCCGTTGAAATAGACGGCCGCGTTCTGCAAGCGCATCGGCGTGTCGGCGCCCGGCACATTCGGGATGATCGGCCCGCTGGCGAAGTCTGGGGAACTGCCGATCGGTGCCGCGGCGGTGGGGACCAGGCTGTACGCGAAGCCGATCGAACTGGGCCCGTGAAACTCGGATTGATCGAACGCCTCGCGGTTGGTGATTCCGGCGGCGGCGAGCGTGTTGATCAGTTCGGAGGAGAAGTCGAATCCGGCAGGTCTCGGGCTGTCGGGCACGCGCGAATAGACCGGATCCCACTGGTAGAACGGGGCGGGCATCAATTGTTCGAGCGCGGTTCCGAAGTCGTCGTAGTTGGGCGGCAGGCCGATGTCCGGCGAATACATCACGAAGCTGGTGGGCCGCCAAGTCGGCGTGGCGACGAATGAAGCCGAACCAAATGGCGTCAGGATGGGTGCGGCTGATGCGAAGTGCGCCATCGCCAAAGAACCGACCGCTGCGAGTAGTAATCGAATACGCATGGATATCTCCCCTGAAGGCGAAGACTGCAGACGAAATGTCGACTGAAACAGATCGGTCGACGCATTCTGTCCGCGATTGATCGGCGGCTTCCGCCACAATTTCGGTCGGAAAGGTGCCAGCCCCGGCAGATTCGAAGAATCTCGCGCGCTTATGACGGTTGGCGACCGGCGATCTCGGATCTCACAAATGTCTGTCGATGCAACCATTTCGGAATCCGCTGCTGGCGTTCAGCCAAAGGCGTTTTCCGTTCCCAAGGCGCGCCCGCAGCGGTATCCTGATGCGCACAAGTCTGCGGGGCCACGGAGGCTGAGTTTGGACGATTCCTTCCAACACGCATCAAGCATTTCGCAACCGGAAGTTGCCCGGATGATCCGGGACCGTTATACGGAGTTGCGCGCGCTCGCCGCACGAAAGCTTGCCCGGCACAGCCCGTATCCCGCGCCAAGCCCCACGTCGCTCGTTCACGACGTTTACACGCGGCTGATGGGAAAGCAGGGCGTCGACTACGCCAACGACAACGAGTTCTTCATCATCGCGGCGGTTTCGATGCGCGACATTCTCGTCGAGCGCGCCAGGCACAACGCGACGCTCAAAGCCGGCGGCGACCGCAAGCGTGTGCCGCTGGACGATGTCGGCGTCGCCGTCGAGGCCGATGACCAGACGCTGCTCGATCTGGATCGACTCATCCTCGACGTGAAGAACGAGGACCCGACCGACTATCAACTGCTCATGTTGCGTTTTTACGGGGGACTCACCGAAGCGCAAGCCGCCGAGGTGATGGGGCTGAGCCTGCGAACGCTTCAGCGTCGCTGGCAATACCTGCGAGCGCGGCTCTACGGGGCGATGACGCGTGGCGACACCTCCCAATCCACCTTGTGAGTGATGCGCACGGTTCTCTCATCCGTTTTCGAGACACCCTATGTCGCAGCCGAAAGAGATCCGCCAGCTCTTCGAGACACTGATCGAACAGAGCCCCTCCGAGCGCGACGTCGCGCTGGCGAATCCGACGCTCGATCCGAACGGGGTTCGGCAGGTCCGCGCCATGCTCGGCCTGGCCGAAGGGTTGCCGCGCGGCTTCATGGGCGGCGAGCTGCCGGATGGCGTGCCCGCTCAGATCGGTCCGTATCGGCTTGGCGAGCTTGTCGGGGAGGGCGGGATGGGCCGCGTCTATCGCGCCGTCCAGGATCAGCCGATCCGGCGGTCGGTGGTCATCAAGCTCATCAAAGCCGGGATGGACAGCCACGAGGTGATCGCGCGCTTCAATGCCGAGCGCGAAGCGCTCTCGCGCCTCGATCATCCCAACATCGCGCGGGTGCTCGACGCGGGCCTCACCGATCGAAGCCGGCCATACTTCGTCGTCGAACTGGTTCCCGGCGTTCCGATCACGCATTTCTGCGACGAACAACGCCTGACCATCGCCGAGCGGCTCGCGCTCTTCGCACAGGTCTGTGACGCGATCATGCACGCGCACACCAAGGGGATCATCCATCGCGACATCAAGCCGTCGAACGTGCTCGCGTTCATCCAGGACGGCAAGCCGACGGCAAAGGTGATCGACTTCGGGCTGGCCAAGTCGATTCTCGGCGATCGGCTCGGCGAGATGTCGAACTACACCTCGTTCGGCCAGGTGATGGGGACGTACGAATACATGAGCCCGGAGCAGGCGGCCGGCTCGATGGACATCGACACGCGTACCGACGTCTACAGTCTGGGCGCGCTCTTGTATGAGCTGTTGACGGGAACGGTGCCGTTCGCGCGTTCGACATTGGGCCACGCCGCGGAAGATGCGCTGCGGAAGATGATTCGGGAGACCGAACCGCCGCGCCCGAGCACGCGGTTGCGCGAATCGGAAAGCGGGACCAGTGGGGTCGCCCAGTCCCGCCGATCAACGGCTCACCAGCTCGAGCGGGAACTTCGCCGCGAACTGGAATGGATACCGCTCAAGGCGCTCCGCAAGGAGCGGGATCGCCGCTATCAAAGCGCCTCCGAGTTCGCGGCCGATGTGAAGCGATACCTCACCGACCAGCCGTTGCTCGCCGCGCCGGAATCGCGCTGGTATCGCGCCCGCAAGTTTGTCCACAACCACCGGGGCGCCGTAGTGACGTCGCTCCTGCTGGCCGTATCGGTTCTCGCGGGCGTTGTCGGCACGTCGATCGGGATGGTCCGCGCGCGCGAGCAGCAGCGCCGCGCGATCCGCAGCGCCGACCAGGCGGATGCGGTGAGCCAGTTCCTGCGAAATGTCCTTGCCGAAGGAAATCCGCTTCAGGCGCAGGGCCGGCAACTGCTGGTGGCGGATGTGCTGGGCGCCTCCGTGCCGCAGTTGGAGTTCCTGGCGCAGCGCGATCAGGGCGCAGCCGCGAAAGTAGCAGTGACGCTGGGCGAGACGTTTTCGACGCTGGACGATCCGGATCGCGCCCGGCAACTTGCCGATCGCGCCGAATCGTGGGCCGCGGCCGGCGATCTGTCGCCTCAGGATCGGAGCGAAGTGCTTATCAGTGCGGGATACATCCGTGCCCAGGCGCTCGCCTCACTCGGGAATGTCGCCGAGGCGGATACGCAGTTGCAGGTGCTGCTTGCGAAGGCGGAAAGGGACCTTGGCCCGCAGTCGTCGACGACGATCCAGCTCCTCTCGGCACGCTCCGATGTCCTGCGCATCGCGCGACGAAGTGACGAGGCGGCGACTGTCGCACGCGAGGCGGTCCGCCGATGCGAACTCGATCCGCAAGCGATGGATCATCCGGATCAGCGCTGGATCGCCATGAACAATCTCGCGGTCGCCCTCGCCGATGCTGGCAAGCTTGGCGAGGCGGAGGTGACCTTTCGTGAAGTGGCCGAGGAACGCACACGTTTGCTCGGCGCGGATCATCCGCACACCATCATGGCCTGGGGAAGCCTGGGCGTGACGCTGGACGCGACGGGCCGAAGCCGCGACGCCGTGCCGATGCTGCGCGATGCGTACGATCGCGCGCAGCGTGTGCTCGGGCCGGCGCACATCATCACGCAGACGATCATGGGAAACCTCGCCGCGGCGATGACGCGCAACGGCCAGCCGGATGAGGCACGCAAGCAACTGGTCAAGCTCGAATCCGCAATGAGCGAGCGTTTCCCTTCGAGTGATGCGAGGCTCGGGCTGGTAAGGATGAACCTCGGGTTCCTCCTCATGCGGGCCGGCGAGTTTTTCGAGGCGCGCCGGATGCTGGAAGTGGTCTACGACGTCCAACTCAAAACGCTCGGCACCGATCATCCCGACACCTTGCTCACGATGACCAATCTAGGCGAATGCCTGTGGCTTGGCGGCGAAGCGCAGCGCGGAGAGCAAATGATGCGGCAGGCGATCGCGCTGTCGGAAAAAGTGCAGGGACGCACCCATCAACTGACGATGGGGAGAATCAATGAACTCTGCGCGCGGCTTGAGCAGGATGGCCGCGCTGACGATTCGCTCGCGTTGAGAAGAGATCTTCACGCGCGGTCGATCGAAATGCGTAAAACCGATCCTGCCAACGCCGCGCTTTACGCTACGCAATATCCGCTGCATCTTGCGCGAACGCAAAAATGGAACGAGGCGTGGCCACTGCTGGTCGAGGCGATGGCGAACATGAAGTCGAACCATCTCGACGACCATCCGCTCGTGCTTTCGCTGCTCCGCGCGCTTGTCGCTTCCGCAGAGCCGGCCGGACACGGCGATGATGTCAAACCCTATCGAGATGAATTGTTACGTCGCGACCCGGCCGCGATGAGCTCCACCGGTCCCGCCACGGCGCCGGCCTCGACGCAGCCGTAACGGCCGTTATTTGTTCTCGATCACCAGAGTGAGCATCGATTGCGCCGGCATCGTCAGCCGGAGTGCGCCTTCGGTGCTGTCCACGGCCACAAACGGCGTCTGCTGATGAGTCGCATCCGTCAGATACGCGCGGATGGAACTCACTTGCGCATCAATTCCAGACAACACAATCGGCCGGGCCGCGTCGCGATTGGTGAGGTGGACGATGACCGACTTGTCTTTCGAAAGCGCGGCCGCGGTAACAGCGCGCACGTCGGAGGTCGCGGTAATGATTTTCGCGCCTCGCGGCGTGAATCGATCGAGCTGCGAGTATTCGAACCATCGCTGTGTTTCCTGCAGCTTGCCGTCACCGGATTCGTGCACCAGTCCGTAATCCGGGGTGAGCTGCCAGTGCATCAGTGTGGCGGCCCGCATGAGATTGATGCATCGGAGATTGAGTTCCGCTTCGTCGATCGCGTACCAGGTCTCATCGAGGATCGCGCGATAGCGATGCGCATCCGGATCGTGACCGGCCTCGGCGACATACAGCGGCAGGCCGGCACGCCGGGCGTGTTCACGCCAGCCGAGCAGCTGTTCATCTGTCCCATCATTCCAGGAGTGGACGGAGATCGCGCCGACGTAGCGCATCGCCTGCGCGTCATCCAGCGCGGGCGCGACGTAGTTCACGGCACGCGGCTCATTCGCATCTCCCAACAGCAGCTTCGTCATCAGCCCGGCCCGTTCGAACGCGCTGCCGAGCCGCTTGATGTCTTGGGCGTGTTCCTGAGGACTCTGCAGCACGTTGATGCCGAGGTTCGGCTCGTTGAAGGAGAACAACGCCGGCTCGACGCCGACTTCGCGCTTGAAGAACTGCAGGTAGGCAACGATGGATGTGGCAATCGCGTCCGTTTTGGAGGAGTCGAGCCGGGCCGTCCTGCCGAACTGCTGGGCCGATCCGTTCTGCTCGCGCGGGCGCTGTGCCCAGTCCGGCGCGTTCCAGATGGAGACCATCATCGGGATGCCGCGGCGATGCAGTTCGCGGGCGATGCGGATGCATTCGCGGATCGATTCGGGCTGGTTCTCGAGCGCGATCTCGCCCGGCTTCGTATCCGCGTCGGGTTGCCATTCGTTCCACGGGAAGTTCACGCGCGCCCAGGCGAGGTTGAGGTGCTCGAGGTAGAAGGGCACGACGCTCGACTGCGTGCCCCAGCAGAAGTTTCCCCCGATGCCTTCCCAAACGGCGCCGGTGTCGGCCCGATCGATCGTGACATGGGCCGGCGACTGATCGGCCGCGCCCGCGACTCGAATCGTGAACGATTGCGTTACGGTTTCACCGGCTTCGAGGTCGCCCAGGTGAATCGGAAGGAAGGCGGTGACCTGTTTCAATTCGGAGGCGCGATCATCGCGCAGGACGATCGTCGCTGGCGATTCGCGCTCCGGCTTGAGTTCGACCGATCGGCCGTGCGCTTCGATTCGCACGCCGCGGGCCTCGCCGAATCCGAAGTGACCATTCGACGGTCGGGCACCAAAAGTGATCTGCGCCGGGGCCGCGCCCGCGGGATCGATCAGTTCGGCGGTTCCGTTGCCGAAGCGATCGGCCGGCACACCCAGGAAAAGATAGACGCCTTCGATCCCCAGCACCTCGGCTGCATTCAGCGTGACATCCAGTCGACAGGTGGTCGAATCGACATCGGTCACGACCTGTTTGAAGGAAAGCGGCGCAACCGCGGTGATGCCGACGATCTTGCCTGTGGAGACGATTGCGCCACTTTCGCGCGAGAAGCCTTGGTCCTGCGTGCGCCAATGCGCCGTCTGGGCCAGCCCGCCCCAGTTCTTGCCGACGACGGTGATGCGCGTCGAGACGGGCACCAGTTCGCCATCGACGCGGATGCCGCGCAGCTCGCCCCATCCGTTCATTTCGACCTGTGCGGCGGCCGTGCAGCAGAATAGAGAGAGGAGCAGGATCCCAAGGCAGACATTCATCGCATGCTCCGCAGGTAGAGGAGGAGCGACGATTTGAACGGATCGGCGCGGGGAAGGGAACTAGGTTCGCGCTCGCTGGGCGATGCACCACATGCAGTCGCAGGCGGCATCTTTGCTCGAAGGGTTGAAGACGCGATCGCGCGGACAATGCTCGGCCGGATCTTTTGCCTTCGCGACAATCGGACAGCCGCAGCCCTCGGTGGCT
The DNA here is from genome assembly GCA_031411495.1 of Phycisphaerae bacterium. Taxonomy (GTDB): domain Bacteria; phylum Planctomycetota; class Phycisphaerae; order Tepidisphaerales; family Tepidisphaeraceae; genus JANOBD01. The sequence continues at coordinate 7,630 of JANOBD010000034.1, forward strand.
TCGTCGCGGTCGATGTGCCGAAGGAATGGCTTGCCGCAGTAGGCGCTCTTGCCTTCGATGATGCACAAAGGGCAGCGGACGCAGACGTCGGCGCGCATCTTCCAGTCGGGATGTTCCCGGCCGACACCGGCGTCGCGGAACACGCTACGCAGTCGCTTTACCCCCGCCATCGACAGGCGGATCAGGACGCGTGATGGCGAAACGGCAGCTTCCATACCGTTCTTATCGGACAGGCGGCCCCTGCCACGTGAATCGAACCACGGCATGAACCTGATGAGAGGTCAGGGAAATGCTTGATGCAGTCTGGCGGCAATCGCCCGAACGCAAGGCGTCAGACACCTTTCTATCCTTCTCGCAAGTAAAGAATGTCCCAACACTCGAACATGGAGGAACCCATGGCACTGAAGAACACAGATAGCAATGCACGAAACCTGAAGACGGGCGACACGAACCCTGATCCGATCACCGGTGCCCCGGGATCGCATCCCACCGGCGTCGGGATCGGCGCAGCAGCCGGCGGCGCAACGGGAGCGATGGCCGGTATGGTCGGTGGCCCGGTGGGCGCGGTCATCGGCGCAGTCGCGGGCGCAGTCGTCGGCGGATTCGCCGGCAAAGCCGCAGGCGAGTGGAACGATCCCACCGATGAAGAAGCTTACTGGCGCGACAATTGGACCACCCGCCCATACTACAAGAGCGGCGAAACCTTCGAAGACTACGCGCCGGCCTACCGCTATGGCAGCACGGTCGTCCGTAATTACCCGGATCGCCCGTTCTCCGACGTAGAGAACGACATCCGCAACGACTACGAAGCGCAGCCAGATTCGGAAAACCTTCCGTACGACCGTGCCCGTGGCCCGATCCAGGACGCTTACACCCGCAGCGCACAAATGCGTGCCGAACGCCTCCGTAACGCTGCGAACAACCCTTGATCGACGTTTCTCTCCGGCGCCCAAAAGGCCATGTGAACGACTTGCGCCTTCAAATGCCAGATAGTTAACGCGATCAATCTCGCGGCCCGCGGAATTTCTCCGCGGGCCGCGTTGCGTTTGGACGTCCTGCACGGCCTACATGCCCTCGCGTTGCGTCGCTGCGCAGACGGGAGGCCTGTTATGGCACGGTGAAACCGTTGGTCGCAGCACCTGATCCCGTTAGGCTCGCGGCCCATGCTGCTTGCCGACGCCTTGCCGGTCCCGCATGGAACGATTCCGGAACGTCTTCAGTCCCTCTTCGGCCTGTTCGTTTTTATCCTGATCGCCTTCGCGATCGGCCGCCTGCGCGGGGCGAAAACGATTCCGTGGCGGGTGATCATCGGCGGGATCATTCTCCAGTTCGCGTTCGGGTTGATCGTTCTCTTCTCGCCGAGGTTTCTCACGGTCGTACAGGAAGCGATCCAGAAGCTGCTGGAGTTCTCGGATCAGGGCGTCGCCCTGATTTTCGGCAACCTTGGGAAGGACCGGATTCTCGCTACCAGTGATGCCGACGGGAAAGTGCCCATCGGCTTCGTGCAGATCGGGTATCAGTTCGCGATCCGTGTGTTGCCGACGATCATCTTCGTCTCGCTGCTCACGGCCGTGCTCTATCACATCGGGGTGCTGACGCTGGTCGTGCGCGGCCTTGCGTGGCTGATGCAGAAGACGATGGGCACCAGCGGCGCTGAGACGCTGAGTACGGCCGCCAACATCTTTGTAGGCCAGACCGAAGCGCCGCTCGTGGTCCGCCCGTTCCTCGCGCTCGCCACCAACAGCGAACTGATGGCGATCATGGTCGGCGGTTTCGCGAATATCGCCACGGGCGTTTTAGCCGCGTACACGGGGATGTTAAAGGACTTCGTGCCCGATGCGGGCGGCCACCTCGCGCTCGCCTGCTTCATTTCCGCGCCGGCCACTCTGTTGGTGGCGAAGCTGATTATGCCCGAGACACAGGTGCCCCAGAGCGCGGATGCGACGCACGTGGATGTCGAGAAGGTCGACGCCAACGTGCTGGATGCCGCTACGCGCGGCACGAGCGAAGGGCTGACGCTCGCGATCAACGTCGGTGCGATGCTGATCGCGTTCACGGCGCTCGTGGCGATGTTGAACGCCCTGATGACCACGGTAACGAGCTGGATGCATCTCGGCTCGGCCACACTCATCGGCAAGGACACCGTCTACAGCGGCATCACCATCGAGACGATCCTCGGCTACATTTGTGCACCGATCGTCTGGCTGTGCGGCATCCAGTGGAGCGACTGCACGCAGGTGGGCTCCTGGCTGGGCATCAAGACGGTCCTGAATGAGTTCGTCGCCTACTTGAGCATGTCCGGCGCACTCACCGCAGACCCGCATACGATCTCGCCGCGCTCCGCGCTGCTGGCGACGTATGCCCTCTGCGGGTTCGCGAATCTCGCCAGTATCGGGATCCAGATCGGCGGCATCAGCGTGCTCGCGCCGACCCGCCGGCATGACCTGTCGCGCATCGCGCTGCCCGCAATGATCGGCGGCACGATAGCCACGCTGATGGGCGCGTGCGTGATCGGCGTACTGGTCTGAAGGTCGCAACACGCCCATATCGGGTGGACTTGCCGCATCCGCGGCAGCCGAGGGCAACGTCGTTGGAAGGCCAGAAGTATCGTCATGCTGAGGTGCTGAACCATCTCGAGCGGAGGAGCAGGAGGGAACAAAAACACGCGCAAGTGATCGTCCAGCTTTCCACGCACGGCCCGCGCAAGCCGTCGGGGAAAAGTGGGGTGGCGGTTCACTTCACGCCGTCCGGGCCGCCATCCGAAAGGTATTTCTTCGTGATCGCGTCGGCGAGGTCGACCTCGTTGATGTTCGCGAGCGTGCAGAGCCACGCGACGACGTCTGCAAACTCTTCCTCGATATTCGCGCGGTCTTTGTTCTCATTGAGCGCGGTCGAGAGTTCGCCGACCTCTTCGATGAACCACATGAACGTCCTGGGCGTGCCGCGGGCGGAGTCGGTGGTGAAATACTTGTCGCGAATATGTTGCTGGAATGCGGCGATGGTGAGGGCGGACGATGACATGCACCGAAGTTTGGCCGAAGCGTCGCGCTGATTCCAACCTGCTGAACGTTACAGGCGATTCCGCCTTTACGGGTCGGCCGGGTCTGAGTCGGTCTCGGCACGTCTGATAACGTGGCGAATTGAGGCGGAAGCGGTTATTCTGCGGCGATTGAGGGCCGATGTGAGCAAGGATGCCCGGCGATGCGCGAAATCGCCTGTAGGAAATGCGACGGAGCGTGATGGCCACCACCCAGACCAAACTCAATGAATCCGCGTCGTCCACGGGCATCGCCGAACTGCTGCCCGACCCGATGTCGCTCAGCGCCGATGCGCCAGCCGTCAACGCGGACGACCTGATCTCGTCCATCGCCGACCAGCAGATCGACGCGATGATCAGCGAGGTTCGCGACGACGCCGATCCCAAGCCAGACCCTGTTGACGTCGCCGACGGCGCGGCCGAACTGGCGCTGCAGGCGACGCAGGAACTCGCGCAGATGGCGGAGGAACTCAACGACCAGGTGTCGGCCGATCTTGTCGCCGATCTCACCAACGCCGCGATCGCGAATGCCTCGAGCACGACGAACACTTCCAGCGCGGCGATCGCCGCCTCGCTCAAGGAAGAACCGGCTGGCGTTCACGAGCAGAAGATCGTCGCCGACCAGAAGGCGGAGCCGGGCCTGAACGCCATTTCAGGTGAACCGGCAACGCCGGCACCAGTTGAGTTGTCTGCCCTGGCTGGAGTCGAACCGGTTGCCGGATCGACCCCGATCCCGAACGATGCGGCCGCTGCCGTCGTCGCTGCAGAGCGGGCGCTGACGACTGCCGAAGCGGTGCCGCAAAGCGCATTGGCGATCGGCCCGCTTCCGGCTCTGGGTCCTGCCGGGGCGTTGGAGTCGGCGGATACGGAGATCAACCAGGAAGAGATCGACGCACTCATTTCGAATAAGCCGGTCGTCGCGAGCGACGCCGTCGAATCGCACGCCGAGCCGATCCACGCCGATGATGTGAGACGATCACTCGAATCGAGCGAACACGAGCTGGCCCGCGAACTCGCGAAAGAAGCGGCTTCGGTCGCCGCGCACCTGCCGAGCTTCGAAACGCCAGGCCGGTTCAGCAAACTCGGCGACTCCGCCTCGGGCGCGCTCCTTACCGTGCTTTCGTGGATCAACCTGCCGGTCAGCCGCCTGCCCGACAGTGCGCGGGAATTGATCGGGATCGCCGGGATCGTGACGCTCGTCAACGCGATGGCGCTGCTGCTCTACCTGATGATTTTCGGGTGATGCAGATCGAGGGCTTGGGCGACCGCACCCGGCCTCCGCAGCGAATTCGTTCACGGGCGTTTTCCCGTATGATCGCCGCCATGAAATCCGATCTCGATCGACTGATGAAAGAGCGAAGCCTCGACGTGCTGATCATCGAAGGCGCCGACGGCCTGAGCCAGACCTCCGCGCCGTGGATTTACATGACGCGGAACCAGAAACTCACCGGCTACGTTATCAAAAAGGCAGGCGAGAACGCGAAGATTCTCTATCACCCGATGGAGCAGCAGCAGGCCGAGGCGAGCGGATTGGAAATGGTGTCGTTCGGCCGGTGGGATCTGAAGGCGATCGCCAAGAGCACCTCAACCCGCCTCGAAGCCGCCACCGAAATGTGGAAGCAGATTTTCCGCGACCTCGAACTTTCCGGGCGGGTCGGCTGGTACGGCGCGACCGAAGCGGCGTCGTTCATCGCGCTGCTCGATTCGTTGAAGCGGGCGCTGCCGGCCGTCGAGATCGTCGGAGAGTTCGAAACGTCCGTCCTCGACGTCGCCCGGCGGACCAAGGACGCGGACGAGATCGCGGCGATGGAAGCGGTCGGTCAAAAGACGTGCGAGGTCGTGCAGGCCGTCGTCGATTTCATCCGGAGCGGCATCGACCGCAAGGGCCGGCTCGTGGACGCGCGCGGCGAATGGGTGACGATCGGCACCATCAAGAAACTCGTCCGCCGCGAGTGTGACGACCGCGACATGGACGTCGGCGACCCGATCTTCGCGCAAGGCCGCGATGCGGGCATCCCGCACGCGCACGGCGACGAAGAGGCCGTGCTCACGCTCGGCGACCCGATCGTCTTCGACATCTATCCCAAGTGCCGCAAGACCGGCTTCTACCACGACATGACCCGCACCTTCGCCATCGGCCATGCGAGAGACGAACTCAAAAAAGTCTACGGCGACGTGATGTATGCCTTCACCACGCTGTTGAAGGAGTTCAAATCCGGCGAAAAGACCAAACGCTACCAGGACCGCTGCTGCGAGATCTTCAAGCAGCGCGGCCACCTGACCATCGCCGAGAAATGGCCGCTGGAGGAAGGCTACAACCACTCGCTCGGCCACGGACTCGGGCTCGAGGTGCACGAGCCGCTCGCGTTCAGCAGCTTCGTCGACCGCGGCGACAAGCTCGAGCCCGGCAACGTCTTCACGCACGAGCCGGGGCTGTATTACCCGAGCAAAAACATCGGCGTGCGGATCGAAGACACGATCGTGGTGGAGAAGGATGGCGCGATGCGGTCGATTACGCCGTTTCCGTACGATTTGGTCATTCCGCTGAAGTAAAATGTGGCACGGGCCTCCGGCATGTGATGGATGAAATCCTGTGCCGCAAGCCCATGCCACCAAAGGCTCACCCGCCACCACTGCCGACCTGATCTGCCTGTGGCGATGTCATCCGCATCGGGTCGAGCAGCTTGTCGAGTTCTTCATCGCTCATCAGCTTTCGCGAGCGGGCGATCTCGCGGACCGTCTTGCCGGACTTGAAGGCTTCTTTCGCGATGTCGGCGGCCGCGTCGTAGCCGATCTTCGGCGCGAGGCTCGTGCACATCGCGAGGCTCTGTTCGACCAGGCTCTCGCACCGCTCGCGATTGGCTTCGAGGCCGGCGACGCACTTGTCCGCAAAGACTCTCGCCGCGCTCGAGAGTAGTTCGATCGATTCGATCAGCGCGTGCGCCATCACCGGCATCATCACGTTCAGCTCGAACGTACTGCCGAGCCCGCTTGCGGCGAAGGCGACCGCCTGATCGTTGCCGATCACCTTTGCCGCGACCTGCAACATCATCTCGCACATCACCGGGTTCACCTTGCCCGGCATGATCGAGCTGCCCGGCTGAGTTGCGGGAAGCATGAGCTCGCCGATGCCGCAGCGCGGGCCGCTGGCGAGGAGGCGGATGTCGTTGGCGATCTTGGTGAAGCTGATGGCGATCGTGCGCAGCTGGCCCGACGCTTCGACAATGCCGTCCTTGCTCGCCTGGGCTTCGAAGTGATTGGCGGCTTCGACAAAGGATACGTTCGTTTTGTGCGTGAGGAGATTGATGGTGATCTTCGCGAAATCCGGATGGGAGTTGATCCCCGTGCCGACCGCTGTGCCGCCGAGTGGAAGTTCGCGCAGGGCGTGAATCGCTCGCTGGCACCGTTCGATGCCCAGGCGCGCTTGCCGCGCGTAGCCGGAGAACTCCTGGCCCAGCCGGATCGGCGTCGCATCCTGTAAATGCGTCCGGCCGATCTTGACGATCGAGTCGAATTGCTTTGCCTTGCGTTCGAGCATCGTGCCAAGGTGTGTGAGCGCCGGAATCAGTTCATCGACGATCGCCACGCTCGCCGCGACGTGTATGGCGGTGGGGATCACGTCGTTGGAACTCTGCTGCATGTTCACGTGATCGTTCGGATGCACCGGCGACTTCCCGCCGCGGGTGCCGGTGGCGATCTCGTTGGCGCGACTCGCGATCACCTCGTTCGCGTTCATGTTCGTCGACGTGCCCGAGCCGGTCTGGAAAATGTCGACGACGAACTGCTCGTCGAACTTACCCGAGGCGACCTCGTCGGCAGCTTGGTGGATCAGCTTCGCGATCTCCGGATCGAGCAGGCCGAGCGCACGGCTCGTCTCCGCACAAGCCGCCTTGATCGCCGCGATCGCGGAAATGAATCTACGCCCGAAACGGATCTTCGAGATCGGAAAGTTCTCCACTGCGCGGGCCGTTTGCGCGCCGTAGTAGGCGCCGCCTGGCACCTGCATTTCGCCCATGGAGTCGCGTTCGGTTCGGGTGGACATGGAGACCTCCAGACTGTCACTCAGAGCGTACTCGGGAAGAGTCTACTTTCGGACGCTCGGTAGTAGATGCTTCGCGAGTACGCTCTGCAGGACAGATTCAATTATCGCGGCTGATAGTTCTGTGCGATCGGCATCCGTCTTCCAAATCCGAACGCGCGGCTCGTGACTTTCAGCCCCGGGGCACTCTGCCTTCGCTTGTATTCGCTCCGATCGGTCAGCTTGATCACGCGCCGAACCGTCGCCTCGTCAAACCCTTCCGCGATGATCTCCGCCGCGCCTTTTTCGTCTTCGACGTAGCGTTCGAGAATCGCATCGAGCACTTCGTACGGCGGAAGCGAGTCCTGGTCGACCTGGTTCGGACGCAGTTCCGCACTCGGCGGCTTGGTGATCGAACTCACGGGGATGATCTCGCGGCCGAAGTGTTCGTTGATCCACTTCGAGAGATCCCACACCATTACCTTCGGCACATCGTTGATCACCGCCAAGCCGCCGCACATGTCGCCGTAGAGCGTGCAGTAGCCGACGGCCAATTCGCTCTTGTTGCCGGTGGTGAGCAGCAGGTGATTGAACTTGTTGGAAAACGCCATCAGGATCGCGCCGCGCACGCGGGCCTGGAGATTCTCTTCGGTGACGTCGGCGGGTCGACCCTTCCAGAACGGCGTCAGCAGTTGTTCGTACTGATCGTGAACGTCTTTGATCGGCACGACGTGGAACTCGATGCCGAGATTCTCCGCGAGCGCCCGCGCGTCGTTCACACTATGATCGGACGAAAATCGAGACGGCATCGCGACGCCGACGACCTTGTCCGGCCCGAGTGCGTGGGCGGCGAGCGTGCAGACGAGCGCGCTGTCGATGCCGCCGGACAGGCCGAGCACGGCGGTCTTGAAACCGCACTTGGACATGTAATCCTTGAGGCCGAGGGTTAGCGCGTGGTACACCGATTCGAGGCCGCGCGAATACGTGGCACGAGCCTCAGGCACGTGTCTGTCTTCTGAAGAAATCACGTGCTGGAGGCCCGTGCGACCTTCAACAGGCACATCGACGACGAGTAAATCCTCTTCGAAGTCTTTGGCTTGTGCGATCACGTTTCCGGAAGCGTCGAAGACGACGGAGTTGCCATCGAACACCAGTTCGTCGTTGCCGCCGACCTGGTTCACGTAGACGAGCGCGTTGTTGAACCGCTGCGCCTGGCCGCCGAAGAGTTTGAGGCGGAAAGCGTGCTTGTCGATCACGAACGGGCTCGCACTGCAGTTGATCATGATCTGTGCGCCGGCGGCGTCGAGATCGGCGATGGGGTTCTGGTGGTAGAGGCGGCGCGAGATGAATCGCTCGTCGTTCCACAGGTCTTCGCAGATGCTGATGCCGAGTTTCACACCATCGACTTCGATGATCTGGTTCCGGGTCGACTTGTCGCCCGGCTCGAAATATCGGGACTCGTCGAAAACGTCGTAGGTCGGCAGCAGCGTCTTGAAGTGCTTGCTCTGAATCTTCCCGTCGCGAAGAACCGCTACCGCGTTGTGCAGCGGCCGGCCGACCGGATTCTGGTTTCGCTCGGCGTAGCCGACGATCGTGGTGATGCCCTGCGACGCCTGCGCGATGTCGAGCAGCGCGGAGAGGTTGTCGGCGATGAAGGAGGGCTTGAGCAGCAGATCCTTCGGCGGATAGCCGGGGATCGAGAGTTCCGGGAAGACCACGAGCTGTGCCGACTGCGTTTTGGATCGCTCGATGAACTCGATGATCCTGCGCGTGTTGCCGACGATGTCGCCGACGGTGGGGTTGATCTGCGCGAGTGCGATTCGCATGCGAGCGAGTATATGCGCCGTTGCACGAGCGCCATCACGAACGCTCAGCGATTTCGCGGTTCAACCGGCTTGGCGACAGGCACATTCTGCTTCGGTCCTGCCGTGCGTTTCTCCAGGTTCGCACGTGCACGGGCGGCCTGGGCTTCCAGTTCCTTTTGGCGATGGGTGTGGAGAAGGGCTGGTGTATCAGTGCGGTCGCTCTTCTCGTGCTTCTGCCAGACCCAGTCGAAATCGTCGTGGTGCAGACGATAGAGCAGGCCGAGTTGCCATGCGTAGACGTGGCCCAAGTACATCGTTGCGAAGACGATGAGCGGCCATGCCATCATTGCGTACTTGACCGGAAAGCCCAAGTACGGCGGCACGTTGGCGAGCGGCCCCTGGAAGACGACGTAGAACAGCGCGCCGCCGCAGCGCACGCTGAGATAGAGCGTGAAAAAGGTTGCGGCCATTGCGCAGTAGCCGATGGCGGTGACGATCCAGTAATGCCATCCGGACGCGGTGATCACGCTGAAGATCCGGCTCGGCAGCAGATTGTTGAACGCGCCGCTGGTGATCATCGTCAAGAGGATGGCCGGGATCATCAGGTGCATGAAGATGCTGAATCCCAGGTCAGCCGACCAGTGGAGATGCTTCACGTACAGGTTCACAAGCAAGATCGGCGAGATCGCGATCAGATAGGCGCCAACCACCTGGCACGCCGGGCGGACGAAATCGTCGTATATGTTGGCGGTACGGAAGAGCGCGGGGATTTCGTCGTTGCCGGTGGGACCGGTTTCGTCCACCACGTTCGCGAAGTGCGCGATGAGCATCACGATCAGCACCGGCGCGAAGATCAGCAGGAAGCCGACGCTGGCGAAGCCGAATGTGAAGAGAAAGAATAGGCTGACGACGCCGCACGCAACCATGTTGGGCAATTGGAGCATCCACCAGAACGGGGCGAAGATGTTGACGCGCGATTCCTTGTTTCTGCGTTCGTAGCCGAGCGTGAGCGGCTGCGCCATGACCGGCGCCGGACGGACTTCCTTGCGAACCTCCAGCGGCATGATGAGTTCGCCGGTCTCGGGATCGTACTTGGGATGCTTCGGCACGCCGGCCTTGATCTCGTCCTTGATCTCCAGCAGGTCGTCGTCGCTGGTGCCGATGGCGAGGAACTCTTTGAGTGAAAGTCGACGGTCGGTCGACTCTCGGCGCATCGGCGAGGGCGTGTCGCGCATCGCGTGGGGGCGCGGCGTGCCGGGCGGGACGACGTCTTCGTTGTATTCATAAGAACCGTCGTCACGCAGGCCGGGCAGGTCGTCAATGGTCGGCACGTCAACCAGCAGGCCGCAATTGGGGCATTGCAGCGACTCGCCCGCCTGATCGTCGGCGACGGTGATCTTGTGTGAACATCGGCAGGCGAAGGTGATCATCCGGTCCCATTGTATCGACGAAATCGACCGGTGGTGAGGAATCTGGCAACACCATTGGTGCGATCGGCGGATCGACATACAATCCGGCTCGCCAGGGACAAAAACGTCGATCCACCAGTACCACCATGGCCCATCTCTGCTTCAAGCTCGCACTCACGATCCTACTGGGCAGCAGTGTCAGCCTGATCTTCGCCCAGGACGCGACCCAGTACCAGAAACTGTACGAAGATACGCTGGTGCAACTCCAACAGTCGCAGGACCGGAAAAACCAACTCGCCAACGAGAACGCACTGCTGACCGAGAAGATCGCCGCGCTGGAGGCGGAGATCCGATCGCTGCGCGCCGCGGCGGATCATGCCGAGTTGATGGCGATGCAGTACTCGGCCTTTCGGTCGTTCCTGATTCGCTACCCGGCGCTCAAGGCGCACTTTTCCACGTACGCCGGCCCGCCTGAGGTCGAGCGGGAACTGGAAGCCGTGCCGTTCGAGTTCTACGACCGCAATTGGCCTTTCTCGGCGATCGCGAGCGAAGGAGCCTGATGCGACACGCGACCTTCGTCCTCGCGCTGCCGATCCTGATCGGAATCTCCGCCTGCGCGAAGAAACAGCCGACGAGCAAACCGGTGGTGGTCGAGGATGTAATTCCGTTCGGCACGCCGGTGTGCTTTCCGAAGGGGATCACCAATCCGTCGACCCAGCCAGGCGCTACGCAGCCCAGCGATGATATCGCAGAATGAATTACGATTGCGGTTCGGGAAGATTCGCGATGAAATCGGCGAGTTCCTGTGCCGTCGGCGACTTTGCGCCGCGGACGTAGTACCCGCTGGTCGCTACGCCGGTGCAGAGTGATTCTTCGAGCGAAAAGCCGAGCGTCTGGCCGAGACAGAAGCCGGCGTTGAAGTGGTCGCCCGCGCCTGTGCTGATCATGGGTTTCTCGACGAACGGGCCCTTGAAGGTGGCGCTGTCTTCTTCGGTTGCGGCCGCCGCGCCGCGGCGCGGGTGAATGACGACGCAGGAGAGATTCAGCTCCGCGCGGATTCCTTTGGCGGTGTTCTCGATGTTCGCTTCAGGGTTGCTCATGCCCGGCAGGCCGAGCACCTCCGCGATTTCGCAACTCTCTTTCAGGTTCAGGCCCAGGATCACGTCCACCTGGTCGTCGAAGCGTGAGAGGAGCTTGAGTGCGTCGAGGATGTCCTCGTGGGTACGCTTTTCCGGGTCGGCCAGATCGATGAATAGCCTGCGTTCATGGCGTTCGAACTTCGGGACCACTTCGTCGAGAAGCTTCGCCCAGATGCGCGACATGTGCGGAAGCATGGTCCAGTTCACCATGCCGATGAGCCGCGATTCGCCGAGCACTTTCGCGAGTTGTTCCTCGCCGACGCGCGCGAGAAGATTGTCCCAGTTCACATCGTCCAGCGGCGTAAGCTTGCCGAGCATGAGCTTGCCGTCGTCGAACTCCAGCGCATCGGTGTGTCCGGGCTCGCCGATGCTGATGACGTGGGCGTGTTTCGCAAGCTCCGCGAAGACGGGGTGGAGATTTGGGTAGCCGAGGTTGCCGATGTAGGTAACGCCGATGCCGACGGCGGCGAGGGCGTTTGCCATGATCGGGCCGTTGCCGCCGAGCTTCATCTGCTTCACGATCAGCTCGTAGTTGCTGCTTTCGCCGGCGGCGGCGCGGATCTTTTCCGCGAGCCTCATGATTGTCGGCACCGTATCGAAGGTGTTGTGATCGGTTCGCTTCTCGACGACCGAGATGATCTCATCCACAAAGCCGTCGAGGCCGACGGTGGCCTTGATCGCGCCGAGACTCGGAATCGCCGCGATGAGCTTCCGCGACGCCGATGCGCAAATCTGCTGGCGGGTCAATGACACTTCTTCGCTCCTCTCGGCAACCTTGAAATACCCCGGCAAACCGGCAGACTTTATTCGTTCACCGTGATCGTCACCACGTCGCCCGCCACCAGCACGGGGTTTGCCGTCTGGCCGGCAAGGATGTCGCTGAGCAGCGCCGACGACGGTTCCTCGCCGGAGCGCTCGATCTTAACGGTGACCTTCGAGCCGTCTTTTTCCACGAGCCCGGCGGCGACAATCGCCTGCGCGAGCGTGAGGCTGTCCTGAACTTCGTACCGGCCGGGGAACTGAACGTGGCCGACGACGGCGAACGCGGTCGTGCTCAGATCGGCGGCGGGGACCAGCCCCGCGGCGGTTGTCACGACGACGGGTTCGCCATTCGCGGACGTGCCGATCGACATCTCGCTCGGCTGGGTGCTCGGATGGGTTGGCAGCATCGCCTGGATCTGCGCCTGCGATGCCGGCAGCGGGGGTACACCGGTATAGGTCGGCGCGAATTGCGGGCCTGTGGAGACGATTCCTTCGCGCTGCTCGAATGCGGTGTACGGCGAGGTCACGAGGTTGCCGATATAAATCCCGCTTTCCACGATCGGGATCAGCAGAACGTGAACGTTGTCGGCAGACTTGTAGCGAAATGCCGTCGTGTCCGATCCGATGTCGCCGTTTTGATAAAGGGCGGCCGTCTGATCGTAATCGCGCACCGGCTGCGTGGCGGGTGCTTCGAACGTAACGTTTGTCTGTGGCTCTGGCGCCAGCGCCCGCTGCTCGGAAGTGGTGTAGCCGATGCAGCCGCTCACCATCGCCATGCCGAGGAGTAAGAGCGGGGCCGAGGTGTTTCGCAGTGCGGTTCCGAACGATTTCATGATCAGGTCCTTCTGTGTTCCGGTTCAGGCGGCGGCAAGGGCGTCCCTGGAGTAGACGGCCCGACGCATCTTCATATTTCGGCAGGTCGGGTCAATTTTCGTGTGCCGCCCCGCGCGGATTCAGGCCTCAACACGGACGGAATCGCAAATCGGGTCACGGGTTAAACACGCTGTCGAGGTCACGTTTGAGCGCCTTCCTGTCGAGCGTACCCGTTCCACCCCCGGAAATATCGGTCGGATCGACGTCATCCTTTTTTCCGCTGGTCATCAGGTCGCTGTCGGGATTGTAATTAAAAGGGTCGCGCATCGCGGCATCCTGACGATCGTGCGCGGTGGGACCTTCGTCACTTTCGCAGCCGCAGAGGATCGCGAGAACGATTGCGCCACCGATGAACGAGGATAAACGCTGATGGTTCTTGTCGAATGGATTCATGGAACATCCTTCCTGCTCCCGTGAGTGCGGAACATTCTATCCGCGTTCATCGGCATCCGTCCGTGGCATTTATTCATTCCGATGTCCGGCATGGTCCACCGTGTAATTCGGGCTTTCCCGCGTGATGCGAATGTCGTGCGGGTGGCTTTCCACCATGCTGGCGCCCGTGACGCGGCAAAAACGGGCTTCCTTCCGAAGCCCTTCGATGGTCTTGGTGCCGCAGTAGCCCATGCCGGCCTTCACGCCGCCGACGAGTTGGTACACGAACTCGCTGAGCATGCCGCGGTAAGGAACCAGTCCTTCTACGCCTTCGGGGACGAGCTTGTTCAACTTCTTCACGCCGGCCTGTCCGTAGCGGTCGCCGGAGCCCTTCATCATCGCGCCCAGCGAGCCCATGCCGCGATAGGTCTTGTATTGCCGGCCCTGGTGGATCACGAGCTCGCCGGGCGATTCGTGCAGCCCCGCGAAGAGCGATCCCATCATGCATGCGCTCGCGCCAGCGGCGATGGCCTTGGCGATGTCGCCGGAATGTCGGATGCCGCCGTCGGCGATCACCGGCACGCCCGCCGCTTCCGCGACCTTCACCGCGTTGAAGATCGCCGAGATCTGCGGCACGCCGACGCCGGTCACGATCCGCGTCGTGCAGATCGCCCCCGGGCCGATGCCCACCTTGATCGCATCGGCGCCGGCGTCGATCAGGTCCTTCGCGGCTTCGCTGGTGGCGATGTTGCCGGCGATGATCTGGATGTCGTACTTCTTCTTGAGCTGTCTCACCGTCTCGAGAACGTTCTTCGAGTGCCCGTGCGCAGTGTCGACGGTGATGACATCCACCTCGGCGGCGATGAGCGCTTCGACGCGCTCGAAATCCAGAACGCCAGTGGCAGCGCCGACGCGCAGCCGGCCGCGCTTGTCCTTGCTGGCGTTGGGGTACTGGTGGAGCTTGTCGATGTCCCGCATCGTCACCAGCCCGGCCAGTTGGCCGTTCTTGTTCACCAGCAGGAGTTTTTCGATCTTCTCGCGGTAGAGGATCCGTTCTGCCTCTTCGAGCGAGACATCATCGGCGGCCGTGATGAGGTTCTGCTTGGTCATCACCTCGCCGATGGGCTTGCTGTCGTCATCCTGATACTTGAGGTCGCGGCGGGTGAGGATGCCCACGACCTGCGGGGCGGACTTGAAATCGCGAAGGCGTTTCACGTGGCCGTTGACATCGACCGAGCCATTCGCGGTTCCGTTGACGATCGGGATGCCCGAGACATTGTACTCGTGCATCAGCTGTCGGGCCTGGCCGATGGTGGCGGTGGGCGGCAGGGTGATCGGGTCGACGATGACGCCGTTCTCCGAGCGCTTCACCTTTTCCACTTCGCGGGCCTGCTCTTCGATGGGGAGATTCTTGTGGATGATGCCGATGCCGCCCTCCTGCGCCAGGGCGATCGCCAGGGCGGATTCGGTGACGGTGTCCATCGGGGCCGAGATCAGGGGGATGTTGATCTCGATGTTGCGGGTGAGATGGGTCCTGGTGTCGGCTTCGGAAGGGATGAAGTCCGAACGGGCCGGGATGAGCAACACGTCGTCGAAGGTGATCGCGTCGAAAACGATCTTGGGGTGTTCCATGTGACGATCCTGCGGATGAGCAGGGGGAGTGTCAAGCCGCAGACCGATCCGCCGACGAGTGAGAGGATGAATGGGCGTGGTTGCGCGCGAAAATGAACGGTGAATTATTGTTAAATATCTATCAATGAACGACTTGCGAATTGGCGAGATGTGGTCAGCGTCGCCGCAATCGCAAAAGCCTCTCAGACCCTCTCCAATCCTCTCATTATGATCGCAAGAAGTCGAAATGGCTATTGCGGCCGCTGGGAAGGGTCCGGCGAGCCAAAGCATCGCGGCGCTGTTTGCGAAAGCACGCATCTACATGACCGAGCGCGCTGCGCGAATATCACCAAAAAGCGCAGCGCGCGAAACCGTACGATGCGCGTAAGTTGCGTCGGAAACTGGCGTGCAATCTCGCGGCGATCGTTTCGTGTTTTGTCCACAGGAGAAATCGCGTTTTAGTCGCGAAGCCACGCTTTGCTGGTCTTGATCATTGCGACTTGCCTCAAACCCGCGAGGGGTTCTGACGCTGGACTGACCGGCGATGGCGTCGCGTCGCGGCTACGTTCGATCGCGCTTCGCCGTATCGACACCGTCTCATCGACGCGTGACCATCACTTGATCCCGACGACCATCGAATCAGGCCCAACCAGGTGTTCCACGCGCGTCTGCGAAAACCCGGCTTCCTTCATCCAGCCGGTGCAGTCGGCGCCGGTGTAGTCGAAGCCACCGGGCGTTTCGATGAGCATGTTCAGGCTCATCATCAGCCCGAAGGCGTTGGTGTTGCGCTCGTCGTCGATGATCGCTTCGTACACGATCAGCGCGCCGCCTTTTGGCAGCGCATCGTAGGCCTTGGCGATGAGCATCTTCTTGGTGGGCAGGTCCCAGTCGTGAAGGATGTGGCCCATGGTGATCACGTCCACCTTCGGCAGATCGCCTTTGAAAAAGTCGCCAGCCTCGAAGCGCAGGCGCGAGGCGAGTCCCAGCCGCTGGATGTAGGCGTCGAAGATCGGGCCGACCTTTGGCAAGTCGAAGCCGATGCCCGAGAGGTGCGGATTCGCCAGCGCGATCTGCGCGGCGAGGTCGCCCTGCGCGGTGCCGACGTCGGCGAAGGTGTTGTACGCGCTCCAGTCGAACTTCGTCGCGATGGCGCGGTTGGCGGCATTGCTGATGCCGGTCATCGCGGCGAGGAACTCTTCGAGCCGGGTCGGGTCGGCGTAGAGCGTCTCGAAGAGGCCAGCCCCGCCGTTGCGCGATTCGTTCTGCGGCTTGCCGCTGCGCAGCGCTTCGGTGAGGTTGCCCCAGAACGGATAGAGGCGATGGTTGGCCATCTCCAGGATGCCGCCGATGTAGGATGGCTTGCCGCGATCGAGAAAGAGCTCCGTTTCGGGCGTGTTGGCGTAGGTGTCGTCCTGCCGGGTCAGAAAGCCGAGCGCGACGAGCGCGTCGAGGAAGTCGCGGGCGCCGCGCGGGTGCAGTTGAAGCTGGGTTTTGATCGTGTTGATCGACATCGGCCCGCGCGCGAGAGTCGTGAACAGTCCGATCTCGATCGCGCTCAGGAGCGTCTTGGATGCCCAGAAGGCCAGGCCGGTCTGGAGGATCTTTTCGGGGTTCAACGTGAGGGGCGCGGACATGGTGACTCCTTGTTTGAATGCGGTCATCAGGCCATGCGGATTCGCCCGCGCACGTCTGCCAGCTCAATTCGCCAAACAGGTGCGGCGAACAGAGTAGCCAATGCGCTGAAATGTTATCGCTGCGATCCGCGGCCGAAGGTGAGAATATCAGCTGACTCGAAGGACCGTGCAAGACGTTGCAGCCTAACCCTTCACTTCCGTCCCGCACTCCGGGCAGCGCTCGGGCGACGCCCGCAGGTCGTAGCCGCAGGTTATGCATTTGCCTTGCAGTCCCCAAAGTCGCTGCCGCAGCGCGCGCCTTAGCGAACCGCTCATTGCAATCAGCACGGTCACCATCGCGCACGAGGCGACAAAGATCGTTCGATCAACATTCGTCGCGCGCGGCCGGACCATCGTCCACTTCCACGCGTAGGCTGCGACGACGAACAATGGAATCAGCAGCGCGATCGCCCACAGGGTGCGCAAGCGCGAAGCGTTCATGCACCCACCGGCATTACCCTGCGCAGCTTCTCGATGATCCCCGGCAGGACGCTCAGGCACTTGTCCACCTCGGCGTCCGTGGTGTAGCGGCTCAGGCTCAGGCGGATCGCGCCCGTCCACTCCGGCTCCGTGCCCATGGCGCGGATGACGTGGCTCGGCTCGAGGCTGCCCGATGAGCACGCGCTGCCGGCACTCGCGCAGATGCCTTGCTCGCTGAGCGCCAGCAGGATCGGCTCGACGGCGAGTTGCTTGAAGCTGATGTTGGTCGTGTTCGGCAGCCGGTTTTCAACATCGCCGTTCACGCGGGTATCGCTGATCTGTTCGAGGATGCTCGCTTCGAGCCGGTCCCTTAGCGGGGCGACGCGGCTGGTCATCAGCCCAAGATTCTCCTTCGCGAGTTTCGCGGCCACGCCCATGCCGACGATGCCGGGGACGTTCTCCGTGCCGCCGCGCTTGGAATTTTCCTGCGGGCCGCCGAGCACCAGTGACCGCAGCCGCATGCCCTTGCGTGTGTAGAGCGCGCCGATGCCCTTGGGCCCGTGAAACTTGTGGGCGGCGATCGTCGCCGCGTCGATCGACATCGCCGTGAGGTCGACGGGGATCTTGCCCAGGCACTGCGTGAGATCGACGTGGATTGGGACACGTTTCTCTTTGCACGCGGCAGCGATTTTCTCCATCGGGAAGAGCGTGCCGGTTTCGTTGTTCGCCCACATCATGGTCACGAGCGCGGTGTCGTCGGTGATGTGCTTGAGGAGTTCGTCGAAATCGAGCTGGCCGGCGCGGTCGACGCCGATCTCGACGATTTCAAATCCCTCGCGTCCCAGCAGGCCGCAGGTTTCCTTGGTGGCCGAGTGTTCGACCTTGCTGGTGACGATCTTGCGGCGCGGCGTGCGCGCGGTGAGCAGGCCGCGGATGGACGTGTTGGTCGCTTCGGTTCCGCCGGAGAGGAACGTGAGTTCGCGGCTCGTGCAGTTGATCAAAGCGGCGAGCTGTTCGCGGGCTTCGTCAATCTTGCGGCGGGCTTCTTGGCCGAAGCGGTGGGCCGAGCTGGGGTTGCCCCAGGTTTCGGTCAGGCATTGGGTCATGGCCGCCACCACTTCGGGTGCCGGCTGGGTCGTCGCGTTGGAGTCGAGGTACGTCAGGTCCATAGGAACAGGGTAGTCTCCGTATTTCCTATAGGCGAGGCAAGGGTGAACTGCATCACTTCCCGTATAGCCAGATCAGCACCTGATCGAATCGCGATTGCCACGCCGGCTCGTTGTTCGCCGGTTCGGGGATCTGGACGAACTTCAGGTGTTCCGCATCGGCGCCACTCTTGGTGAGCGAGTCGAAGAACGCGACGCCGTCTGCGACGGCGGTGGAGTTGGTGGTGCCGGCTTCGGGGCTGACGTCGAGCCAGAGTTTCTTGCCCTTGAGTGATGCGCCGTCGCCGACGAGTTCGGAGATCGACTTGCCGTTGGCGCGGAGCTGTGGCGTGAGCAGCGCGACGTTGCCGAACACATCCGGCTTCTGCTGGACGACGCCCAGTGCCGCCAGCCCGCCCATGCCCGCGCCACCGATCGTGTTGCTCGGCGCATCCGGCTTCGTGCGATAAACCGAGTCGATCAGCGGCTTGATCGTGTTGACGACGAGGTTCGCGTACGCATCGCTTTCGTTGTTGGTGCCCGGGGCGCTCAGGGCTTTGGGCGTGTACTCGGCCGTTCGGGCGGGTGTGTTCCAGATGCCGACGATAATGACGGGTGCGATTTTGCCTTCGGTGATCAGGCGCTGCGCGGTTTCATCCGCCTTCCATTCGATGCCGTTGTAGCTGGCGCTTTCGTCGAAGAGGTTCTGGCCGTCCTGCAGGTAAAGGACGGGATAGCGGACGTCCTTGTTGGCTTCGTCGTTATATCCGGGCGGGAGGTAGACGGTGAGGTTGCGTTCCAGGCCGATCACGCCATCGGTGACCTTTTTGTGTTCGCGAATGTCACCGGTATAGGTGACGCGTCCGGGCGTGGCGATGCCCTTATCGCGCCATGCGGCGACGGTGACTTCGACGGTGTCGTCGCCCTTGGCGAAAAAGGTACGGTTGGGGACATCGCTGTCGTCGGCGTTGCACTCGACGGTGCTCCACGTGCCGCGGGTGACTTTGAACTCCTGGTTGAGGCCGGTCATCATTTCCAGCGTGGCGACGTAGGTGCCATCGGGTTGCCGGGTGAGCGGCACGCCGGCCTCGTCCCAGGTCACGGGAAGCATCGAACCGGCGAGATAAAGCGGCTGCGTCTTGGGCGTGTTCTCGGGCACGTGGACGACGAACTTCACCTTGGTGAGCTTCTGCTTCTTGGCCCAGTCTTCGTACGACTGTGCGACTTGCTCGCTGCGCGAGCTGTCGACATAGTGATAGACGAGCACGCCGCCGAGCACGCCCGCAAAGACCAGAACGATTCCGCCGACCGTCCGCTTGAACATGTTGCCTCCCGATTGCTTTGAGATGCACTTCCGCTCGCGCGATGGTACCTCGGGCGAGCCGGGGTCCAAGAAAGCGTGGTGAACGCGTCTTAAAGAATCGAACCAGTGATATGACGGAACAAGCGATGGAAAGCTCGCCGGCGCGGCGGCATTCGTGCGGGATTCAAGTTACGCCGGCTCGGCGGTCATCAACAATTCGGCGGGGGGTTTGAGCAGATCGGCGCCTTTGAGGATCTGCCCTTTGTCGATCTTGCGGGGCACGAACTGCAGGTCGACCCAAGGGGTAACGCCGGTGCGGCCGGTCTGGTAGATGAGCTCGTAGTCGCCGGCGTCCATCTCGACGACCTCGCCTTTGAAGACGCTGGCGACTTCGATGGTGCCTTTGTCGACGTGGAAGGGAACGGAAATCGCGAGGATGACATCGTCTCGGAGTGACGGGGTCGCGTTGCGATTTACCGTAATCTTGCCGAGTCCGGCTTTAGCGGCTGTACGGAATGAAACGCTTCCCTCTCGCCAACAGAAGCCTTGTTGGGCGTGGGCATCGGTCCAGTTGTTAAACGGATCTTTGAGCCCGGCGTTGAAAATCGCAATCTGCGAATAGCTGATTTCGAGAGTGAAATGTCGCATCCATCGTTCTCGTGCAGGCGTTTATTGGCCGTTGGTGCGTCGCTGACGTATGTCAGCGGGCGAGCAACTTCCGTCAGTTACGTCGCATGGCGAACCGACAGCAACTATACATGCCGGCGCAGATTATGCACGATTTACCTGTTCGTGAATAATCGCGCCCGGTCGTCCTCGTTTCTTGCGGCAGTGTTCAAATATCCGTCCCGCGCGGTTTACCTCTGGACGGGGTCCGATACAGTATCGATCCGCGGTCCGGCCTCACGACGGCAAGTCGATCGTCTTCCTGCGCGAAGACGGAGGAGAAACAGGACGGCATTTCGACTTCCGCTTGACACACCCGATGTGAAGCGGTGGTTAAGACGGCGTAAACCCGGAGCCAGGGCGGACACCCGACCTTTCCGGAGCCGATGAACTCGGTTTGATTCACCCGCCGCCCACCGCGACGAGTGAATCCCTACGCGTCAACGAGGATCTGCATGGCGATCGATTACCGCTTTCTTCGCGCGAGCGGCCCGGAAGTTTTCAACGGCAACGAACTCCTCGTGAAGGGCTGCCTTGAAGTAGATGGCGGCATTCACCTCTGCACCGGTTACCCCGGATCGCCGGTTGCCACTTTTTTTGATGTCCTGGGCGATTGCCGCGACCTGCTTGTGAAGAACGGCATCCGCGCCTTCCAGGCGAACAACGAAGCCCTCGCCGTCGCCGCCGTCAACGGCGCGCAGATGGCCCCGATCAAAGCACTCGCCGCGTTCAAGTCCGTCGGCCTGCACGTCGCATCGGATGCGCTGGCGCTGGGCAATCTCGGCGGCGCACACCCCGAAGGCGGCGCGGTCCTGGTCATCGGGGACGACCCGTGGTGCGACAGCACCCAGGTCCCCGCCGACAGCCGATTCCTCCTTGAACATCTGCGCATGGCCGTCGTCGAGCCCGGCACGATCCAGGAGATGAAGGACTGGATCAACCTCAGCTTCCACCTCAGCCGCGCGGCCGGCCTGTACATCGGCTTCATCGTCACCACGGCGCAGGCCGATGGCGGCGGCAGCGTCTATTGCCGGCCCAACCAGTTCCCAACGATCAACATGAACCAGCGCATCGCGCTGGAAACCGCGAAGATCGATCTGGAGAAAGTCCTCCTGCCCCCGCGCACCTGGCAGCAGGAACTGAAGATGGCAGAGCGCCACGCGATCACCGTGCGCGCCGCCCGCGAACTGGGACTGAACAAGATCATCCCGGCCTCACGCGGCATGCAGCGCGTCAGCCCGATTGGCTTCATCGTCGCGGGCATGGGAGGCGTCTATCTGCAGCAGGTCCTGACCGACATCGGCCTTGAAGGCGTCTTTCCCGTCCTGCAGATGGGCATGCAGTACCCGACCGATGTGCAGCTGGTCCGCGAGTTCGCCGAGACCTGTCGCGACATGATCGTCATCGAAGAGCGGCGCAGCTTCCTCGAAAAGAACATCCGCGATCAGCTTTTTAAGGAGTTCGAGCGCGAAGAGGCGATCGAGCTGTCGGGTCGCCTGTATGGAAAGACGTTCCCGACCTCACGTGGCACGGGTGCCTCCCCGGGGACTCATGGGCGCGATGCCCATGCCACGAACACCGGAATACCCGAAACCCGCGGACTGAACCCGAGCGTGCTCGCGCAGATCCTTATTCCCCTCATCAAGAACACGCAGGAGATACCGGCGGACCTGCGCAACGGCCGGCTTACTGCCGAGTTCGATCGTCTGAGGGCGACCGGCAAGCGGAAGCTGGAGATCCTCAGCGCCGCAACGATGAAGGAAGTGCCGACCGAACTGTCCGGCTCGACCTCGACGGATGTGCACGTGGCCGAGCACGAATCCCACACCGCCAGCGCGGATGAGGAGCGGATCATCAGCCGAACGCCGACGTTCTGCCCCGGCTGCCCGCATCGCGACAGCTCGGCGGTTCTGCTCGAACTGCGTAAGAACCTCGCGGACGCCGACTACATGAAGCGGAAGCACAACCTTCCGCCGGTCGACCTCGTCGCGCACGGCGACACCGGCTGCTACACCATGCTGATGTTCCAGCCCACCGAACAGCTCATGCACAACTACAGCGGCATGGGACTGGGCGCGGGCACCGGCTCGGGCATCGACCCGTTCATCACCAACAAGCAGATCGTGTTCATGGGCGATGGTACGTTCTTCCACTCCGGGCAGGTGGCGATTTCCAACGCGATCCAGGCGGGACAGGACCTGACCTTCATCATCCTGGAGAACAAGATCACCGCCATGACCGGCCACCAGGAGCATGCCGGCACCGAGCTCGACCTGCTGGGAAACCAGACCTACATCCAGGACATTTTCGAGATCGTTTCCGGCATGAAGGGCACGAGCCCGCTCACCGTCGAGAAGATCGTCCCGGCCGACCGCGAACTGTGGCGAAAGACGCTCGAGAAGACGATCCTGCGCCCAGGCGTGAAGGTGTTGATCGCCGACAAGGAGTGCGGCATCACGCTGCACCGCCGGCTCGGTTCGGCCGAGCGCAAAGAAGCCAAGAAGCACGGCTTCCTCCCGAAAAAAGTCCACATGAACATCACGCCGGAAGTGTGCGAACACTGTCTGGAATGCACGAAGGCGACGGCGTGCCCGGGCCTGATCACGGTCGAGACCGATTACGGTCGCAAGATCGACACCGACCTCACCTGGTGCGTGAACGACGGCGCGTGCGACCGCGTGACGATGAGCAACGACTACGGCAAAAACGTCAAGCCGTGCCCGAGCTTCGAGCAGATCACCATCAAGCGGAAAAACCGCAGGGTCTACAAGCTGCCGAACATGCACTTGAGCAAGCTGCCCGATCCGACCCGCGTTCAGAGCCTCAAGCCGGGCGACCAGTGGCGCGTCCACATGGCCGGCGTCGGCGGCATGGGTATCGGCGTGGTGAGCGCGCTCCTCGTGCGAGCCGGACATTTCGAGGGATACCAGGTCTCGTTCGCAGACAAGAAGGGCCTGGCCATCCGCAACGGCGGCGTCTACTCCCAGATCACATGGATCCGTAGGGGCGACGCTGGCGTCGACCGCGAGGGTTCGAAAGATTCTACCGGCTCAACCGGCGAGGCAAGCCTTGCCACTACCTCCGGCCTCATCCCCTACGGCCAGGCCGACCTGCTTTTGGGCATCGACATCCTTGAGGCGGCCCGCGCGGTCGATCCGCGCGAGCACTTCCGCATCGCCACGCCGCAGAAGACGGCCGCGGTGCTCAACCTGTTCAAGCAGCCGACCGTGTCGAACCTGCTGGGCAAACAGGATTTCGATCCGTACAAGCTGCGCGACCGCATCGCCGAGCACTGCAACGCCTCGCAGATGTATGCCAAGAACCTCAGCGCCCTCTGCGAGCAGCGACTGGGAAGCAAGCTGTTCGTGAACATCCTGATGCTGGGAATTGCGTACCAGCTCGGCTATGTGCCGATCAGCGCCGGCGCGATCGCGAAGGCGATCAAGGAAACGATCCGCCGGGACGTGCGTCGCAACCTGAAGGCGTTCAACATCGGCCGCAAGCTCGCGCTCGAGCCGATGGCGCTTCCGGAAAAGCCTCAGGCGATCACCTGGGACCAGTTGCTGACGCAGAAGACGCGAATCCTTCGCAAGACGCGGATGCGCGGCGAGAGCCACGCCCGCGCGCTCGAGACGCTCGTAAGCACCGCGGTCAACGTGATGCCCGCCCTCTCGGAGCGGAGCAAGTACGACCTGACACTCCGCATCTACGACTTGTACCAGTACGAGGACGAGGCGTACGCCAAGCGCTTTATCGATCTTGTTCGCGGGGTCTACCGACGCGACAGCGGCGATCAGAAGTACCAGGTGACCGACGCGGTCATCTGGAATCTGGCGCGCCTGATGCTTATCAAGGACGAGCCGTACGTGGCGTACCTGCTGACCCGTTTCGAAAAACTGCAGCGGGATGCGATCAAGTACAACGTCGATGCCGACAACGGCGACGAGGTCGAATACTCCTGGCACAACGTGCCCGAGCTTCCGATCCCGTTCGTGGGCAAGCTCCGCATTCCGATCACGACCCGACCGTGGATGCACCGGATCTTCCGCAACACCAAGTTCATGCGCAAGCTGCCGGGCTGGCACCGCCGCGAGAAGGAGTTCCGCGAGTGGTATATCGGCCTGCTCGACCGAATCGACTTGAGCAGTGATGGCGGCTATCACAACGCGCTGCGCGTGCTGAGTATGCCGGAAGAGGCGACCGGGTATCGCGAAGTGAGATATCCGAAGATGGACCGGGTAAAGCAGGAGGGCGAAGCGCTGCTCTCGCGACCGCACGTGAGCACGCACGTCAGCGTGCGCGAGTCGTCGAGGAGTGCCGAGACCGTCTGATCAGAAATGACGAAGCACGGATTTCGTGGTTAAAAAACTCGGGCGTCGCTCTGATGAGGGAGCGACGCCCGATCCGTTTTGGCCTCGACCTGAACTCGTCGGTCGATTCCTGGAGAAAGTATACGACCGATTACGGATTGGTCGGCGGCGTCTTTTCGGTTTCCTTTTGCGTCTTCACCGTTCCGTCGTTCTCGACGGTCTTTTTCTCGGTCTTGGTTTCCGTCGAGCCGTCCCGACGCGTCTCGGTGCTCTCATGTTTTTCGACCGTTCGATCGCAACCGACAACGGCGCCGCTGCCGACGAGCAGTGCGGTCGCCATGAATCCAGTTAGTAATGCTTTCATTGCGTTCTCCTTGAAAAGGTGTTGCTTCGCTATCGAATACTTTCGGCGCGATCGGGTGTTCGCGACATCGGGGGAAGTGGGGGGCGAATGGTCGGTGCCTGCCGCCAAATTCGTCGGGAAGGACCTGAGAGGCGGGTTGCTTCAACCGCGAAGGTGCGTAGGTTGACGGCAATGCCGGACGGATTTCTCAATCTTCACAAGCCGATCGGCATAACCAGCGCGCAGCTCCTGAACCGTGTAAAGCGCCTGCTCCCGCGCGGAACCAAGCTCGGCCATGCCGGCACCCTCGACTCACTTGCCTCCGGCGTGCTCGTGGCGATGGTCGGCAAATGCACCAAGCTCTGCGAGAAGGTAATGGGCCAGCCCAAGCAGTACCGCGCCGTCATCCGGCTCGGCGCGACGAGTGTGACCGACGACGCCGAAGGGCCCATCGCGGTGCGAGACGACCTGGGCTCGACGCCGACGCGCAGCGCGATCGATGACGTGTTGAAAACGTTCGTCGGAACCATCCAACAGCTCCCGCCCGCGTTCAGCGCGCTCAAGATCGATGGCAAGCGCGCCAGCGACCGTGTCCGCGCCGGTGAGACGATCGAACTGAAGCCGCGATCGATCCGCATCGATTCGATCGCCTGTCTCGACTACGCGTGGCCCGATCTTACGATCCTCGTCGACTGCGGCCGAGGCACGTACGTGCGTTCGCTCGCGCGCGATATCGGACAAGCGCTCGGGACTGGCGGCTACCTCGCGGGACTCGTGCGGACGCGGGTCGGCGCGTTCCGAATCGAAGACGCTGTCGAACTCGAAGCGCTCGCCGAAAAGGGCGTCGACGGTTTTCTGTTGCCGCGGGAACTGGTTGATACGACGGCCGATTGAACTCTGCCGGCCGATCGCATCCGACCGTCAACACTGGGTGACGAGCCGGGCCTTTTCCCTCGCCGCGCCGATGCGCGCGACCGTACCCGAATCGAACGCGAGGAAGTCGCTCTGGATGCCGTCGCTGAAAGACATCGATCGACGCCGAAGCTTTGCAGAAGCGTAAGGCGAGCAGACGCAGCAAAGGCGCTCAAGCTCGTCCCCTGCGAACGCGTCCGATGACCCCGGCTAACCCGCCTGTGGGCATAGACCCACGCCGCAGCGAATAGGGCGCGGACCGTCTGGATGAATAAGGCTCCTGCTACGCGAGAGGATGACCTTGAATAGTCATCTGAAGCGCAGGCACCTTGCACAGCGAAGCATCGATCAACGAGGAAGCGAAGACGTCGATCCGCAGTAGCGGATCGAGGACGAGAAAATACATCGATCAATGAAAATGCGGCCTCAGAGCAACATCAGAAACCGAGCTTGACCAAGAGCGGGATTCATAGTCGGGTTATGTGGCGGCGTTCCCGCGCTGTCGCGGCGGGACGTGACCGCACTCCGGGCATCGGTCCAGCGTCGCGTACTAGCTCTGACGGCGCCGCTGGAGGCTAATTCCTGCAAGCGCGAGCAGCGACAGGCTTGCCGGCTCGGGGACTATCGTACCGTAGAGGCGCATCGCCACGCCGCCGGGAACCAAGCCGTTGTAACCGGACGGTGAAGCCTGCCAGAAGTTTCCTAGGCTTCCCGACACCCCGTCGTTGTAAAGCGTCGCGCCGATCGTTCCGCTGAATCCGCTCATGCTGAACCAAAGAATCTGGCCCGCTGACATCTCGATTGGAGTGGAAAATTCCGCGTAGAGGCGCGTTAACCCCGGAGCACCCCCGTTGCCGTCAACTTCCAAAATGTTCCTCACCTCGTAGCGAAGCTGCTGGTTGGGACGATTGTTTCCCGAGAGGAACACGTTGCTATACACGTCCAGCGCAACGGGAAAGTTCACAGGAACGACGGTAGGCGTGTACAGGGCGATGCCCGTAACGGTCGCGTCCTGCGCGAAGCTCGCCGGCGCATAAAAATGCTGACCGCCGGCTTGATTGAACCCGCCGTAAAAGTTCTGGCCCGTGGCGGCAGGGCTGTGATCCAAAATCGTCGCCGCCCGAGATTCAGAACCGACCATCAAAAAGGTCAACGCGCATACCGCCGAGATAAAACGATGCATTCTCACTTCTCCTTTATGCAGCCTGATGTGTCCACGAAATAGCCACACGCCGGCTGTCGAGACCGGCACACTATTTCAGGACATTGCGAAGATCAACTATGGATTGGTCGCAGTCTTGGTGCCGGCTGAAAACCGCTGAGAAGATAGTGCGAAGGGTCGGACTATTCGGAATCACTGCGCAGCCCTCACCGTCTCATCCTCCTCCGTAAACCCCGTTCAACTTGTCGCGTATCGCGGATTTCGATCATCGGACCCAAATCGGCTATGATCCCCCGCGACTATGAGCACGATCTCCGCCCACCCGTCCGGCTCGCCGTCTGTTGGCCTGCTTGCGAAAAACCATTTCCTGCTGCGGCGACTGCACTCGCTGACCGGCATCCTCTTCGGCATGTACCTGTTCGTTCACCTCGGCGTGAACGCGACGCTTGCCGAAGGCGCCCGACACGCCGGCGCGCCCAGCGTTTTCCAGCAGCAGGTCGACCAGATCCACCGGCTGCCGTTCCTGCTGGCCATAGAAATGGCCCTGATTTTCATCCCGCTGGCCTACCACACGGTCTACGGCATCTGGATCGTCTTCAGCGGCCAATGGAACATCGGCAGTTACGGCTACACGCGGAACTGGCTGTACGTCTTCCAGCGGATCACCGCGATGGTGATCCTGTTCTTCGCGCTCTTCCACATCCTCTCGATGCGCGGGTTCTTTCCCGGCGAAATCGGCAGGGCGCTCACATTTGAGCCGACCGAGGCGGTCAGCTCGACCGTCCATCACCTGATGTATGCGTGGTGGATCTGGGCGGTGGCCTATCCGCTGGGGATTCTCAGCAGCGCGTTCCACACCGCCAACGGCTTTTACGCGGCCGCCATCACCTGGGGGCTGACCATCAGTTCGCAGGCGCAGAAGCGGTGGGGCGGGGTGGCCGTGTTGATGTTCCTGTTTCTTTTCGCAGCAGGAATGACCGCCTTGATCGCCGGTGTGAGCAAGGCCCAGCAGCCGATCGTCGAGACGGTGCATACGGTCTCGCTGTGATGCGTTTTCAGACATTTTGAATGATGAAGTTCGAGTTTCGAATGAAGAATGAATGACCAATGATCAAAATCGAATGACTAAACGAATGCCGGCTTGCCGTTTTGGAAATGTCTCCATTCGGCCTTCGACGTTCATTCATCATTCGAGATTCGAGATTCGTCATTCCCGACAGGGCTCCTTATGGCTAAGCAGAACAAACGTGTGATCGTCGTCGGCGGCGGACTCGCCGGTTTGGCGTGTGCCATCAAGCTCGCCGAAGAAGGCGTCGAGGTCGATCTCTTCTCGATGGTTCCCGTCAAGCGCTCCCACAGTGTCTGCGCGCAGGGCGGCATCAACGCGTGCAACGACATCGCGCGGCAACAGGGCTTCTCCGAGTGGATGCACTTCGACGAAACCGTCTACGGCGGCGACTACCTCGCCGACCAGCCGATGGTGCTGGAGATGTGCAACTGGGCCCCGCGCATCATCGACCTGCTCGATCGCATGGGCGTCCCGTTCAACCGCACGCCCGAAGGCCAGCGCGATCTGCGCCTCTTCGGCGGTTCACTCTTCAAGCGGACCTTCTTTGCCGGCGCGACCACCGGCCAGCAGCTCCTCTACGCGCTCGATGAACAGACCCGCCGGTGGGAAGCCGCCGGCAAGATCCGCAAGTTCGAGTTCTGGGAGTTCCTATATCCGGTCCTGGCAGACGGACAATGCGTCGGCATCGTCGCGCAGGACATGCGGACGATGGAGATCAAGGCTTTCCGCGGCGACGCCACCGTGATGGCGACCGGCGGCAACGGCCTGGTGTTCGGCAAGAGCACGATGTCGGTCATTTGTACCGGCGGCGCGGTCGTCCGCTGCTATACCGCCGGCGCGACGCTGGGAAACCCGGAGATGATCCAGGTCCATCCCACGGCCATCCCCGGCGAAGACAAGTGCCGGCTCATCAGCGAATCCGCCCGCGGCGAAGGCGGCCGCGTGTGGGTGCCCAAGACCAAAGGCGACAAGCGCCCGCCCAACGACATCCCCGAAGACGCCCGCGACTATTTCCTCGAGCGCCTCTATCCCAAGTACGGCAACCTCGTCCCACGCGACATCGCCACCCGCGAAATCTTCAAGATCTGTCTTGACGGCTTCGGCATCGGCGGCGGCAACATGGTCTACCTCGACCTGCGCGACAAGGTAAAGGAACTCGGCCGCGAAAAGGTGCTCGCCAAGCTCGAAGGCATCCTGGAAATTTACGAGAAGTTCGTCGGCTCGGATCCGCTGCACGAACCGATGAAGATTTTCCCCGCCGTCCATTACACGATGGGCGGCCTGCGGGTGCTCTTTGCCCCGAAGAAGACGACGCCGGGCGGCCTCGAGTTCGGCAACCCGCTGAACATGATGACCGACATCCCCGGCCTGTACGCGATGGGTGAGGCCAGCTTCGCCTACCACGGCGCCAATCGCCTGGGCGCGAACTCGCTGCTGAGCTGCATCTTCGACGGCCTCTTCGGCGGCACGTGCATCAAGAACTTCATCGGCGGCGACAACCACGTCGCGGCGGCGTCCGTCAGCCAGTCGGCGTACGACGATGTCATCGCCAGCGAGAAGGCCAAGGTCGATAAGCTCATCAACTCGCAAGGCACCGAAAATCCGTACAAGCTCTGGACCGAGATGGGCAAGCTGATGACGGAGAATGTCACCGTCATTCGTTACAACGACCGCCTGGAACAGACGCTTGCCACCTGCCAGGAATGGAAGCAGCGCTACCGGAACGTGAAGCTTTCCGACACCGGCATGTGGACGAACCAGAACCTGTCGTTCACGCGGGCGCTGGGCGACATGATCAAGTACGCCGAGGCGATCATCAAAGGTGCGCTCATCCGCAACGAAAGCCGCGGTTCGCACTACAAGCCCGACTTCCCGGAAACGCCCGTCGAAGCCAGTGCCATCAAGGCGACGATCGCGCGATACGATGCGGCGAGCGACTCGGCGAAAATCGAGTTTGCGCCGGTGGATATCAGTCTTGTCGCGCCGCGGGCCAGAACGTACGGCAAAGATGCGGCCAAGAAGGAAACGCCCAAGCCCGCCGTGGCCCTCGCCGTGTGAGCGACGGCTCCTCGTGTGCATCCCGCGGAACGCTACAATCGCCCGCCGATGAATGAATCGGCGGGCGATTCTGTTTCGAACGTGACAGCGGTCTGCCCGCGCGGCAAATGGACGCTGCGCGACTCGGCATTGCTCGCTGCGCTGCTGCTGCTCGCGCTCGCCGTTCGCATCATTCACATCGATCCATTTCCGAGCCTGGATGAGATCTGGCACATGGGCCTGACCGCGGGCTACGGCTCGCCGATGTCGCAGTTCCTGCACGGGCAGGTGTCCGTAAACCCACCGAGCTGGTCGCGGCTGGAATCCACGCGGCCGTTCTGGACGGTGTGGACGCACATGGACGGCGTTCTCCATCCGCCGCTCTATTGCCTCACGCTCCGACTCTGGCGGGACGCACTTGGCGCTTCGGACCTGGCCGCGCATCTCTACTCGATCTTCTGGTGCCTGATCACGCTCGGATTCCTGTACGACACCGCACGACGATCGATGGACCGGACCGTCGCGGCGCTGATCGTTCTGGCGATGGGAATGTCTCAGTCGCAGGTTTACTTCGCGCAGGAGATTCGCGGATACGCGATGATGATCGGCATTGCGACGGTCGCGCTCTGGTTGATGACGCGCGTCGAGGTGGAGGGCGCGACGCGCCGCCGTGTTGCAGTGCTCGCGTGGATCACGCTCCCGCTGATGCTGACGCACTATTTCGCCGCCGGCGGCGCGCTCGCGGTGTGTCTCTGGGGACTCTTCCGGCTCAAAGGGCAGCGGTTGCGGTTCGCGCTCCACGTCGCCGGGGCAGCGATCGCCTACCTTGCGATCTGGCTGCCGCAGGCGCTGAAACAGGTCGACGACATTTACACCGGCGACGCATTCGTGCTGGTGGAGCATCTCGCGCTCAAACGGGTGGCGCTCGCGCTCACTTCCGCGCCGATACGCATGATCGCAGACCGGAACTACAAGATCAGTCTCTTCTACTGCATCTCCGGGCTGCTGCTCGTGCTGCCGTGGATCCAGATCCGGCGGTTTCGGCCGCTGGCGGCGTGGGGCGCATTTCTCTGCGGCGGGCTGTTTCCGCTGATGGCGTTGGACGTGCTTCGCTCGACGATCCAACTCGAGTACCTCCGCTACTTTTCGATCATCACGCCTGCGGTGTTCCTGCTCGTGGCGGGGGTCGCCTGGAGCTGGTCAAAAACTGCGGCGTACGCGCTCTCGGTGGTTGCGACCTTTCTGGGCGGCTATCACCTGGTGATGGGCACCCGGATGCTCACCAATGAGCCGAACCTGATCGCGCAGGCGCAGGCGCTAAACGGTCATCTGCGATCGGGCGAGGCGCTGATCGCGTTTCACGGTACAGGCTCAGCAGACCTCGGCGATATGGCGATCATGACGACGCTGCATCAGCGCCAGTGGCAAGACCGCCCGGTGCTCATCCTTTCGCAGCCCATGTCCGCGGAAGCGCGAGCCGCGATGACGAAGCGCGCCTGGCTCATCACGTTCAACCTCTTCGATGCGCCCGGCCTGCGCGGCAAGCCTGATCCGGTCGGCATGCTCACGGCCGGCGGCGTCGCGTTGCCCGACAGTTTCCGTGACGACGACGGTTTCCAGTACATTCACATCGAGTGGAAGGATCCCGCAACGCAACCAGCGTCGTGATGTGCCGGCCGAGCGAAACACGTTGATCTCGCCAAAGGCCGTGTATATTCGCGGGCTCATGAGCGAGTTCGAAGCACAACAAGCGACACCCCTCGCACCGCAGTTACCGTCGGGATGGACGGCGCTCGATATCGCATTGCTCGCTGGCGTGCTCGTGTTCGCGTGCGTGCTGCGAATCTGGAACATCGATCACGATCTGTCGTTCGATGAGCTCTGGCACCTCGCCACCACGCCGGGCCTGGGTTCGCCCCTGGGCAAGTTTCCCAACGACGTGCTGCTGAGCGGATTGCCGTCGCAGACGGGGCTGGATCATGCCGCGCCGTTCTGGATGGTGTGGACCCATATGGACGGCGTGCTGCACCCGCCGCTGTTCTGCTTGTCGCTTCGGCTCTGGCGCGACACGTTCGGGCAAAGCGATCTGGCAGCACACCTGTACTCGACGTTCTGGTCGATGATCGCGATCGGTTTCCTCTTTGCGACGACGCGCCTCGCGCTGGATCGGTGGGCGGCGCTCATCGTCGGCGTGGGGACGGCGATCTCGCAGGTGCAGATCTATTACGCGCAGGAAGTCCGCAGTTACCAGCTGCTGATCGCGATCGCTTCCTACGCGCTGTGGGTGATGATGCGCATCGAAAAGCTCGGGCCGACCCGGCAGCGGGCGGTCGTTCTTGCCGCGCTCACGTTTCCGCTCCTGCTCACGCACTATTTTGCTGCCGGCGCGGCGATCGCGATCGGCGTCTACGGCCTGCTGCGGCTGCGTGGCCAGCGCATCGCATTCATCGCGACCGGCGCGCTCTCCGGGCTCATCTACCTCTTCGCGTGGGTGCCGTTCGCGCTCAGGCAGGTTCACGACCTCGACACCGGCGACTCCTTCCTTCGCGTGGCGAAGGTTGATTATGTTCGCGAATTGCTGCTGGTGATGTGTGCGCCCTGGAGGACGATCGTCGACAAAGACTACCAGGCCGAACACGCAACCGTTGCGGCCGGGCTTCTACTGATCGTGCCATGGCTGCTGGTCCGGCGCAATCGCGCGCTGCTGCCGTGGGCGATCTGGCTGCTGCTTAGCGTCCTGGCGATCGCCGCGCTGGATGTCGTGCGGATGACCGCCCACCTGACCTTTCCGCGGTATTACTCCGTCGCGTCGCCGGCCGTGTTGCCGCTCGCGGTGGGGATCGTCTGGTCATTGGATCGGCGGACGGGTTATGTGCTGGGCGTCGCGCTGCTGACGCTGATCGCGCTCGGGCGACGGGTGGATGCGGCCATTTCGGTTGACTCGCCGTTCCACGCCGATGCGAGAAACTACGTTCGCCCGCGGATCGGCCCGGGCGAAGCGCTGCTGATCTACAACGGCACCGCGCAACCCGACTACAACGAGATGCTGGCGCTCACCTTTTCGCACGTGCCCGAGTTCAAAGCGCGGCCCACCATCAAGATGACTCGACCGCTCTCGCCGGAACTCGTCGCACAATTGCCCCGCAGCGCATGGCTGGTGACCTATCTTTCCGACATTCCGCTCTCCGTACTCGTGCCGGGCGCACGGGTGATCGA
The DNA here is from genome assembly GCA_031411495.1 of Phycisphaerae bacterium. Taxonomy (GTDB): domain Bacteria; phylum Planctomycetota; class Phycisphaerae; order Tepidisphaerales; family Tepidisphaeraceae; genus JANOBD01. The sequence continues at coordinate 40,912 of JANOBD010000034.1, forward strand.
AGTTCACGAGGTGAAGGATCAGGCCTTGCTCCTCCATCTCCAGATCCGAGACGAGATGCCGGACACTCAACCGAGCGCGACGACCCGACCATGACCGAAGTTGCACCCACCCCCGAAGCGCCGCCTGACCCGAGCCGAGTGCGCACGCGGTGGGATTGGCGCGACTACGCGCTGCTGGCATTCGTCCTTGCGATTGCCGGCTGGGTTCGGCTGACACATATCGATTCCGGACTTTCGTTCGACGAACTCTGGCACCTCGCCTCCACCACCGGCATCGGCGACGCGATGAGCCGTTATCGGCACGACATCGTCTATCCCGATGCCGTAAGCCTCACGAACCTGGCGCACAAGCAGGGCCTCTGGAAGATCTGGACGGGAATGGATGGAATCCTCCATCCGCCGCTGTTCCTGGTGGCGCTGCGCCTGTGGCGGGAGGTGTTCGGCTCATCCGACTTCGTCGCGCATTCGTTTTCGATTGTCTGCAGCCTGGTGTCGATCGGTTTCATATTCGCCAGCGCGCGGCTGGCGATGAATCGAGCCGCGGCGAGCTTTGCCGGCCTCACCTGTGCGTTCGCGATGACGCAGGTCTACTTCGCGCAGGAAGTTCGCGCCTACGCGATGATGATCGCGCTTGCGTCAGTCGCGCTCTGGCTGATGACTCGAATCGAATTGCTCGGCGCGACCCGACGGTGCGCGATCGCGCTGGCCGCGCTTACGCTGCCGCTCATGTTGACGCATTACTTCGCGATCGGTGGATGCCTGGCGATCGGCATTTACGGATTCGCGTACGCCAAGCCGTTTCGGAAGCCGTTCGTTCTGAGTGGCCTGGCGTCAGCCACGATATACGTCGCCATCTGGCTGCCGTTCGCCATCCAACAACTCGACGATCTCGGCACCGGCGACGCGTTTTTGAAAGCGGACCAGGGGCCGATGCACGTCATTCTGCTCGCGGCGGGCGTGCCGTTCCGTTTGCTCGTCGAACGCGATTACCAATTCGAAAAAACGCCGCTCTTCAGCGCTGTGATCTTCGTGCTGCCATGGTTCCTCAACAGGCGGCTTGCCGCACTGCGGCCCTGGGCGATCTGGCTGTGCGCGTCCGTCCTGCCGATCCTTGCGCTCGACCTGGCGCGGACGACCGTACACACCGCGTTCATCCGCTACCTCGCCGTTGCTACGCCTGCCGTGCCGCTGCTGTTCGTCGGCGTCGTGTTTGCGACCGGACAGCGCAAGCTCGCCTACGGGTTCGGGGCGGCGTTGGCGTTTGTCGGCGCGATTTATCTCTATTCGGGCGCGCGCGTGCTGCTCGATGCGGACGACCTGACGGAGATCCGCCGGATCATCGAGCCACGCTTTCGGAAGGGCGACGCCATCGTCACCTGCTCGGGACGGTTGCCGGCGTTTTACTGCGACGCAATGACCCTCACCATTACCCATTCCGACACCGTCTTCCCGGCTCCCCTGGCGGTCATCACCAGGCCGATGTCAAAGCAACTGGTGGAACAACTCGGCACGCGATCGGTCTGGCTTATCAGCGGCGAACTTGAAGTGCCGGTTGAAGAGCTGATCCCCGGCGCGCGAGTCGTCTATTCCTATCCGGCGACGCCGTTCGTGCTGGTGCGGCATCTCGTGCTTGATCCTTCCGAAGATTCCTCACCCTCGACGCGGCCCGAATTACCGCATTGATGCGTCGCCTCGTGGTTTTTATGATTGCGGGGATGGAAGCGTGCGGGGAGGTGCCGGCCAGACCGTGGAGCAGTGTCGACTGGCTCCTGCTGCTCTCGGTGCTTTCAATCAGCGCCTGTCTGCGGTTGATCTATATCGATCCGGTCCTTTCGTTTGATGAAATCTGGCATCTTGCGACCACGCAGGGCCGGGGATCGTTAATCGGCAGCTTCGATCTGAACGTCGTTTACCACGATGTCGACAGCATGACGTCACTGGCGCATCCCGGCCCGATCTGGGGCATCTGGCATGACATGCCGGGCGTGCTGCACCCGCCGCTCTTTCTGATCGCGATGCGCCTGTGGCGCGACGTCATGGGCGACGGTGATTTCGCCGCTCACTGTTTTTCGATCACGTGGAGCCTCGTCGCCATCGCATTCACGTTTGCGACCGCTCGACTGGCGATGAACCGATGGGCGGCGCTGCTTTGCGGGACGACCCTCGCTTGCGCGCAGACGCAGTGCTACTTCGCGCAGGAAGTCCGCGCCTACTCGATGTTGATTGGTTTCGGGTCGATCGCGCTCTGGCTCATGACGCGCTGCGAACTTCTCGGCGTGACGCGCAGGCGGCTGCTCATCCTCGCGTTTCTCACGCTCCCGATGTTATTGACCCACTACTTCACCTTCGGGAGCGCGGTGGCGATTGGCCTTTACGGATTAGTCCGCGGCGGCGCGCATCGACGCGCGTTCCTGCTGATGATCGGCGGCTGCGCGGCATTCTATGCCGTCGCTTGGATTCCCTTCGCGCTCGCCCAGATCAAGGACTTTCAGGTCGGCGACTGCCTGCTGAAGATCCCGCAGCGCGATCTGACATTCACAACGCTCATGCTCGCGGGCACGCCATTCCGGCTGATTGCCGATCGCGACTACACGATGGAACGCCTCACCGCCTGCACCGGCGGGTTGTTCATCCTGCCCTGGCTGCTGATGAGTCGCATGCGCACGCTGTTTCCGTGGGTGTTGTGGCTCTGTCTCAGCGTCGGCGTGATCTTCGTGCTCGACATCGTCCGCACGACTCAGCACGCCGCGTACGTCCGCTACCTTGCGGCGGCGACACCGGCCGTGCCGCTGCTGATCGTCGGCACGTTCTGGCCAATTCGTCGATCCTTCGCGTACATGGCCGGCGTCGGGATGAGTTTCGGCGGGCTGATGTATCTCATTTCGCGCAACCCGATCCACTTCGACGCCCAGCCCTTTCCCGACACCGCTTCGGTCCTCGCCAGGCACATGCAGCCGGGGGAAGCGTTGATCTCGTACGAATCAAGTCCCGCGCGAATGTGGCGGGCGCCGCTGCTGATTATGGTCGCCTCACACGAGCCCGGTCTGTTTCCGCGCACGGTGGCAATCCTCTCCAAGCCGGCCACTCCGGAGATCCTCAAGGAACTCAACTGCAGCTCATTCTGGCTGTTGTCGAGCTACGACTTTTCGACCCAGCAGGTGGTGCCGGGTGCGCGGGTGCTTCAATCGTTTCCCGGCGACGAGGAGATGCACATCGATCACCTGGCGATCGATTCGCCCTCGGGAGAGGTCGCGACTCCCGACTCACCCCGCGACTCTTCCGGCAGCGCCGGCGCGGCAGCGCCCGTGAGATGACGCTCGCTCTGCGCCAGGAGCTGGCGAATCCCGGGCAGCGGCCGGGCGATCACAAGGAACTGAAACGCGAACAGCGGCGGCCACAAGCGCGCGAGTGAGCCGGCGACGCGGTCGAGCGTTCTTCCGGTGAACGTCGACCCGAACACTGCTTCGAACGGAACGCCCACGCCGATAAACTTCTCCACCACGTAGCCGCACTCCCGCAGGCTGCGCTTCAGCGACCGCTGGGTAAACAACCGCTTGTGATGCACGTGCAGGATGCCGCGTTCCGCGTAGCTGAAGCGGCCCATGAGCAGGTTGAGTCGAATCGCCCAAAAGGCGATGTTCGGCGTAGTGAGGATGATCGCCGGCGGCTTGCGGATCGCGTGAGTCGCGCGGCTGTCGTTCCGCAGGCCGATCAGAAACTCCTCGGGCTCGCTCTGGTCTTCCAGCACATCCAGCAGGAGCACCGAATCGAAATCGAACGCGTCCACACTGGCGTGCCGGTCCGTTTCGATCGAATTGACGTCGACGCCCATCGCGCGAATCTGCTGCGTCACCGCCGGCGGCGCACTCCCGAGATCGACCATCGTCCGCGGCCGCAGCGAACGGACCTGCTCGAGCGCGAGCCGATGGGCACTGTAAGTGGCGCCGGTCTTGTCGCGATAGCGCATGGGGAGGAGATTGCGGAACTTCAACGAGCAGAGCAGTCCGACCTGGTGCAGCCGGTACTGCAGCGTCGCCCAGATGACGTCCTTGGCGTACCTGGTTCCATCCACCCGGCAGATCTCGTCGCCGTAGTGCGTGGGGATCGGGAACTGCTCGATCTTCGCTTTGATGTGGAATGCCTGAAGAAGAATCTCCGTGTCGAAGTGAAACTGGTTCGTGTTCGCCTCGAACGGAACGGCGCGGAGAAACCGCGTCGAGTAGCCGCGGTATCCGGTGTGATACTCGGTGAGACTCTGGCGGGTGAGCTTGTTCTGCATCCACGTGAGCGCGCGGTTACCCAGCACCTTGTACCACGGCATGCCGCCGGCGCGGGCGCTCTTGATGCTGTCCATGCGCGTGCCGAGCACGACGTCGGCGTCGTTATTCTGCCAGCACTCGATGAACTTCGGCAGCAGCTCGGGCGCGTATTGACCGTCGCCGTGGAGGAGGATGACGAAGTCGTAGCAGTGATCGATCGCCAGGCGATAGCCGAGCTTCTGGTTGCCGCCGTAGCCCTGGTTGACGGGATTGCGCAGGACGGTGAGGCGGTGGAAGTCACGCTTCGTCGCCCATTCGTGCGCCTGCTCGGCGGTGGCATCGCGCGAGGCGTCGTCGATCACCAGGATGTCGACATTGTCGCGCTCCAGCAGCTCGGCGGGGATGCGGTCGAGCGTCGAGACGATGTGGCGGCTGGCTTCATACGAAACGACGAAGATCAGGACGCGAGAACTCGCGTCAGCGCGAGAACTCGCGTCAGCGCGGCCGGTTTGGCTGAACGATGGCAACATTTCATGCGTACTATACTCCATGTCTATGACCCTGCGTGCACCGCCCCCGGCGGAGACCGACCTGCTCTGCGAGCATTGCGGCTACATCCTGAATGGTCTGCAGCGCGAGCAGGGCAATTGCCCGGAATGTGGCCAGCCCACAATCGACTCGATCCAGCCGGGCCATCGCGTTGCGTCGCCGATCGAAATCGAATGGTCGCGCAAGGCATTCTGGGCGACGACTTCCCGCATCCTGCTGCAAAAACGCCGCTTTTTCCGCGAAACGACCTCGCGCGGTGATCACCCGAATGTCGTCCGCTTCGGAAGAGTTCAGCGATTGATCAGCGGGACCGCGTTCGGGATCGCCGGCGCCGTGCACGGTGCCTGGGTGGCCGAGACGCAGTTGTGGGTCTCGCACTGGACGCTGGTGCCGCTGTCAATCCTCGCGGTTGTAACGGTGGTACTCGCTGCGCTCGCGGTCCTCATGCTCGATCTGGTGACCCGACTGGCGACGTGGCTGACCTCGAAGGAAGGCGCGTTCTGGGGAATGCGCCTGCCGGGCCATGTCGTCACGCGGGCGATGTCATTTCACGCGGCGAACTATCTGCCCGCCGCCGCGCTCGCGCTGCTGGTGACAGGTGGCTATCGCATCGCGCTCATGCTCGGCTGGATGGATGCCTCCAGCGGCGTGAAATACCTCGTCACGCTTTCCGTGCTGGTGGTGGTGTCGGCGTTCTGGCTGTTTGAGAGCTATGTCATCGCGATGCGACGGATCCGGCTGGCGAATTACTGAATCGCCTGCTCTTGCGCCACTCACGGTATCGTGATCTTCTTCCCGATCGGCATCCGCTCCGGCGTGAGGCCGGGATTCGCTTCGATGATCTTCGGCCACTGCTTGCCGTCACCGTAATACTTCACCGCGAGATTCCACGGCGTATCGCCGGCCGCGATCGTGTGCGTCCGCGCCGCGTGTGCCGGCAAAGGCTCAGCCTGCGGCGGCGTGACCTGCGGAGGCGGCGTGGTCGTCGTGAGCGGTTCAACGGGCCCGGCGCTCGGCATCGGATCAGCCTGTGGTGGGGAGTCGCTCAGATCCATCACGTCGCTGTTCGTCTTGGTGCGCTTCACGACGCATCCGCCCGCCACCATCGCAATCAATGCCACGCTCAATGCCGCTTTCATCTTCTAGCTCCTTCGTGCAGTTGGCCTCGCCGATCGGTGTCGGCTGGTGCCCTGGCGCAAGATTCGCACAACAGCGCGAAAGTGCAAGAAATGCCGAATCGCGCAACGCGGCATCTCATCGGGTTCTGCCGCGATGGATGTCGTGGCCAACCGCGCTTCGACCGGTATGATCCCGCCCGCGTCATGGCGATTGTCTGGACATCCTTTCTTCTGCTCCTGGCCGCGATCCTCTGCGTGCTGATCGTCATCCACGCGCTCGCGCGCATGCTGCTCGCCCCGCCGCGGATGACGGATGGCAAAGCACTCTACGTGTTGCGGCGGATGTCTCCGGAGGATCTGGGAATGTCGTTCGAAACCGTCTGGTTCCAGACGACTCGCACGCCCCGTGTCCCGGCGATTCGCATCGCAGCGTGGTGGATCGAGGCGTCGATGCATAGCGCAAAAACCGTCGTTCTCATCCATGGCTACGGCGATGCGAAAGTCGGCGCGCTCGCCTGGGCGCCAACCTGGCGCTCCCTTGGATACAACTGCCTGCTCATCGACCTGCGCGCGCACGGAGAGTCGGGCGGAACGATCTGCACCGGCGGCGTGCTCGAGCGGGATGACCTGGATGCCGTCCTCGATCAGTTTCGAGCCTCGCACGAGAAGCAGACGGGTCGGCTCGTGTTGTTTGGCATTTCACTCGGCGGCGCCGTCGCGCTCGCTACCGCCGCGCGACGAAGCGATATCGACGCGGTTGTCGCCGACAGCGTTTACGCCGATTACGCCTCTGCAGCACACGCGCATGGAAAGCTTATCGGCGCACCCCTTCCCCGGCTGCTGCCCTTCGTCACGGGGTGGGCGCAGCGTCTGGCCGGCGTGAACTTCGCGGATGCGCGGCCGCTCGATTCGGTCGCGAGATGTGGCTGTCCGGTCTTGCTCGTGCACGGAGATGCTGATCCATTTGTGCCCGCGGAACACGTGGAGCAACTCGATGCCGCGCTCGCGGCCCGTCACAACCTCCGCGACGACCACTGGATCGTTCCCGAGGCGCTTCACGTGTTGTCGCTCTCGAGCGATGCCGAAGCGTATCGCGCGCGGCTCGAGCGTTTTCTTCGAGAAGGCGAAACCGCTTGAAACGACAGGCAGACGCGCGCCGCAGGGAGGATTGACGATCCGTGGCGCATCGACGCCGGAACCGGGTTCATCATCCGCACAAGATGGTGTCTTCGTGGGTATAGCCCGGCGCGCAGCAACACAGCAGCTTGAGCACGCCGGTTCCGGTGTTGGTCAGTTGATGCTTCGCGCCGGGCGGGATCGCGATCGCGTCGCCCACGGCGATCGCGCGCGTCTCGCCGTCGATCTCCATCAGGCCTTCGCCGTGGGTGATGAAGTAGATCTCTTCGGTCACGGGGTGATAGTGTCGCGTCGTGCGAGCGCCCGGCGGCAGACGCGCCTCGGCGAGGCTCTGGTTGCGAATGCACGAGTTGCGGCTCGCGAGTAATTCGCGGATCTCCGAGCCGTCCTTGGTGAGAAATGGGGCGACCCGAGTGATATTGCTGATATCCATGAGCGCAGATGGTGGATCCAAACCGCGCTTCGGGCAAATCGCCGACCAGGGCGCCCATCGACTCAATTGATCATGCGGAACTCGCATGAGCCGGCCGAATCCGTATCTTTCTCGCGATGGCCAAGCGTTCGCTCACGGTGATCCCGTGGTTCAAGGAGGGACTGAGTTTCACCTGCACCCAGTGCGGCAACTGCTGCACCGGCGGGCCGGGGTATGTCTGGATCAGCGACGTCGAGATCGATCGACTGGCCGAACACCTGAAACTCACGCGCGACCAGGCGATCCGAAAGTATTGTCGCGTGATCAGCGGCAGAGTCAGCCTCAAGGAAAAGCGCGATCATCGCGGCGAATACCCGTGCATTTTCCTCTCCGAAGAAGAAGTGCAGGGGCCCGGCGGCAAAAAGGTTCTAAAGCGCGGTTGCACGATCTATCCGGTTCGGCCGCTGCAGTGCCGCACCTGGCCGTTCTGGCACGGCAATCTCGAAGACAAGGATGCATGGGCTGACACAGGAAAGAAGTGTCCGGGGCTCAACAAGGGCCGGAAATACGCGCTGGATCAGATCGTCGCGCTGCGCGATGCCCAGGACTGGCCCGACCGCGAACAGACGCCAACCTCCAAGGTCAAGTGAGATGATTCGCGGTCGGCTGTTGGCGTCGGCAGAAATGTTTCGCGATTGGCACTTTGGCAGGGTAAAGCTGTGTTCCGAACTTCTGTAAGGGAGGAGCCGGATGTTTTCGAATCGATGGATCGCCGTGGCGTTTCTCGCGATGGCCGCCGTGACATATGCCGAGCCTTCGACACAGCCTTCAACGCAGCCGGCGAAAAGACCGGCCAGGCTGGTGCAGCCGTGGAGCAAGGTGACCGACTTGTCGGATGAACAGCGCGAGAGAATCGCGGCAGTCCACTCGGAGATTGCGGACAAGATCAACGAACTGCGCGATGAAGAGCAGGACCGGTGCCGCGCGATTTTGACCGCCGAACAGCGCGCGGCACTGGAGGCGACGCTCGCCCGCGAGTCGGCGGAGCGGAAGGCGAAGTCTTCGCAGAAGAAGCCGGGCTGAAGAAAGAGCCAATGCTTCAAGAACGGATTTCGAAGCGGCGGACCCGACCGGGTGCGGACGCCGGCCGGGCCCATCCCGTATTGCAGCCTAGCCTGAGGCTCGTCGAGGCTTTATGACGAGCCCTTGTAGTGCACCGAAGTAGCGTAACTGCCTGTTTATACGAATTTTGCGACGGTTGCAGTCGACGGACAGAATGACGCAGGGTGTGGCTTGGCGGACACTTTTCGTTAGGCTCGCCTCCCGATGGTGGCTATGATCCTCACCGGGATGTTGCTACAGCCGTCCGGCGGAAATTGGGTGCTATGGAACCGAGATCAAAGGTTTTAGTGCTTCTGGGCCGCCCCGCACATGACGCTGCCGTCAATGTGCTGCGCGACCGCTACGACGTCGTCGAAGCGACGACCATCGACGACGCCATCGCCGCGCTGCGACGCGAAGATTTTGTCGGCGTCTTTTCCGATTCGGAAGACTTCCTGCCGCTGGAGCGCGCTTTGGTCAGCCAGCAGGCGACGCTGGTGCTGAACACCATCGGCGAGGGCGTCTGCATCGTTGACGGCGAAGGCCGGTGCAACTGGATGAACCGCAAGATGACTGCCTGGCCGGCGCGCGTTCACGAAATCGTCCGCCGCACCTGCAAAGACGCCTTTGATCACTTCAGCAAGTTCACTCCCGCCGACCTGGCCAGTTCCGGCAGCCTCAAGAGCAAACGCTACAACATCACCGTCGAGGACGCACAGTTTCTGGAGATGATCGCGTCGCCGGTGCTCAAACCCAACGGCACCGTCGTGCAGATCGTCGCGGTGGTGTGGGATGCGACCAGCTCGCGCCGGCTGCAGCAGAAGATCGACGCGATCGACCGCGCCGGCCGCGAGATGATGCACCTCGACGCCGACGAGATCCGCAAGCTCGACGTCGTGGAACGACTGAAAGTGCTGGAAGACAAAATCATCGGCTACACCAAGGAGCTGATGCACTTTGATCATTTTGCGATCCGGCTGATCGACCGCAAATCGAACAAGCTGGAGATCGTGATGAGTGCCGGCCTGCCGCCCGAAGCGCTGAATATCGAGCTCTTCGCCGCACCCGAAGGCAACGGCATCAGCGGCTTTGTTGCCGCTACCGGGCGGAGCTACATCTGCCCGGATGTCGAGCGCGATCCGCGCTACGTGCAGGGCCTGGAAAGCGCGCTCTCGAGCCTGACCGTTCCGCTTCGGCTTCACGACAAGGTGATCGGAATTTTCAACGTCGAGAGCCGGCACCGCGGCGCGTTCAACGAGGACGACCGGCAATTCGCCGAGATCTTCGGGCGCTACATCGCGATGGCGCTCAACACGCTTGATCTGATGGTGAAAGAGCGCGTCGAAACGAGCCACAAGATCGCGGATGAAGTCGCCGCCGAAGTGGCCGGCCCGCTCAACGACATTTCGATCGACGTCAGCTCGATCATGGAAGAGTTCATCGCCAACGACGATCTTCGCGCCAAGCTGCAGACGGTGCTCGACAACGTCGGTTACGTTCGTCACTCGCTTCGCCAGGCGGCGGCGGGGCCGAACACGACGATTCTCGGCGCCAAGGAACTTGCCGAGAAGCCGATCGTTCACGATTCGCTGATCTCGGGCGCGAACGTGCTCGTCGTGGATGACGAGCCGAACATCCGCGAGACGATTGCGGACGTGCTTCGAAAATACCGGGCAAATGTGACGGTCTGTTTCAGCGGCCAGCAGGCGATCGACCGCATTAACGACGAGACCTACGATCTGGTCTTGAGCGACATCAGCATGCCCGACCGCAGCGGCTACGATGTCTTCCTTGCCGCCAGCAAAAGCCAGAAGCACCCGAACGTCATCCTGATGACCGGCTTCGGCTATGACCCGAGCCACTGTATTGTCCGCGCCAGCCAGGAGGGCCTGCAGGCCGTCCTTTACAAGCCGTTCCGCGTCGAGCGCTTGCTGGAAGAAGTCCGCAAGGCGCTGCGCAACCGCCACGAGGTTGAAGGGCACGCGTAGTCGTCCTGCTTCTATCACAGCCCCGGGATGGCAACCGGTATCGCCGTCACGCGCTTTTTCCACGCGTTGATCTTTTTCGTGAGTTCCATCACCACGTCCGGGTGACCGGCGGCGACATCCGTCCGCTCCTCCGGGTCGGCCGTCTTGTCGTAGAGTTGATCAACGCCTCGCGTTTCGTAGTGGATCAGGTGCCACCTCGGCGTCGTGATGTAAAATGCCTGCTCGCTATTGGCCCACGGGTTTCCGCCGGTTGCCGGCCGATCGGGCGTGACGCGAATCTGGGCCATCGAGCCGATGATTTCCGGGCGTGAAAAATCTTCCCGGCCTTCGACGGCCGCTCGCAGTGAATGCCCGTCGCTCCGGGGGGCGGCGGGTGCGCCCGCGAAATCGAGGATCGTCGCAAAGAGATCGAGCTGCGAGACGAAGCCATCCTTTCGCGCCGGCTTGTTGATGCCGGGCCCGGCGAAGATCAGCGGGGTTCGAAAACCGAACTCATGAGCCGACAGTTTCCCTCGATCGCCACCCAGTGCCGAGCCGACCACGTCGCCGGTGTACTCGACGGCGGGTGCCTGCTCCCACCCGTTGTCGTTGAAGTAGATGAAGATCGTGTTCTGGAGTTGTCCCCTGGCGCGCAGGTATTCGATGACTTGCCCGGCGGCATCGTCGAAACGCGTGCAGTTGGCATAGTACTTTTTGGCGCTCGCCGAGAGTTCGGGATGATCGTCATAGAGCTTGAGATATTTCTCCGGCGGGTCCATCGGGTTGTGGGGAAGCATGGGCGCGTACCAGATGAAGAGCGGCTCTGACGCATGCCGATCGATAAAGTCGTACACGGGCTGGTTGGTGACGCGGCCGAGTTGAAGCCCTTCTGCACCAGCCATCACGTTGATCGGGTGGATGTTCGATTTGTCGCCGGTGCTGCTGGTCATTCCCTCGGTAAATCCCGCTTCGTCGAACGTAACGTGCCAGAGCTTTCCGCCTTCGAAAGAAACGTACCCTTTTTTCGCGAGCTCGCGCGTCAGTAGATGTACATCGTTGGGAATCAGATGCTTGATGAGATCGGGCTCGTCGCGCCCGTTGGGGTTCGCAGCCGTCTTGAGATTGCCGGCGGTTTCATACTGGTACGGGTAGAGCCCGGTGAGCATCGCGTTCAAGGTCGGCAGGCAGACGCTGCTGGCGGCGTGGCATCGCGTGAAGACCACGCCGCGGTGCACGAGCGCGTCGAGATTTGGCGTCTTCACGATCGGATTTCCCATGAACCCGAAGTACGGCCAGCCGTGATCGTCGCCGATCAGGAGCACGATGTTGGGCGCTTGGTTCGACGCTGGGGTGCTCGTTGCCGGCTCGACGGCGCGTGCTTTGGGCGCGGCGAGTCCTTCGCCGGGCGGCAGTGCTTTCGTCGACGACGCGACGCCCTCCCGACACCCGCACTCAAAAGGCCAGCCGCGCGGTTGCGGGTGATCCGACGCACAACCGGTGATCGAGAAGAGAAAAATCGAATACAAAACGGCCCATCGCGAACGGATGCCGATCAGGTTCTTCCACATGAGGGGCAATACTACGGCGCGCGCCGACAAGATTCGGTGCAGGCAGTCTCTCCGCGCCAAGCGACCGCGAGGGCACCGGTAAAGGTCAGTTTAAGGAATGGGCTAGTCGCTGGGCGGTTTCGCGGAGGGCGGCCTGCGTGTCACGCCATATTGTCACTGTCGCCGGCGAGGGAGGCGTCCTCGTCAAACTCGCGTTCGATATACCCCTTGGCGCGATAACCGGCCTGGGTGATGGCGTCCATCAGCTGCTGGACCGTCACCGAGCCTCGTTCGTGAAGCACGGATGCTTGGCCAGATGGGAAATCGACTTCTACTTCGCGAACCCCAGGAAAAGAACCCAGCGCCCGCTGGATGGCGTTTTCACAACGATGGCAGTGCATGCCTTCGATCTGGATGAGTACCAGGTGGTCCCCGTTGGAATGGTTCATGCCGTCACCTCTCAAGCGCTGCGGGTAAGAATAGTGTAGCCGAGCCAGGCGCTTTGTTGAAAACTTGAATGGGCCAAATTCAGCCTCGGGAGGCGGAAATTGCGGCGAGCCTCAGGAGAGGGGATGACAATGCCCTTACCGGTCCGATTTTGCCGCTCCTGAGCATATCGAGACGAATCCTTGACTTGACTGGTGCTGGATTTAGAGTGTCCGGACGCTGCATGTAGGCGGGGCAAGAGGAGCCCGGCAGGCAGGCGCACGGTGCAGGAACGCACCAGAGATTTCCGCTTCGAGTCGGTGAAGATTTGTGAGCCAGATGGCCTCGAGAAGCGTAGTGCTTTTGAAGCCGCTTGGAATGACAGGTTTTGGCAGGTTTGGAAGCGGTACACACCATGGACAACACCCGTGCGGGCCGGAGGCGTCGAGAGACGTTTCGCCCGTGGACGGCCAGGCGGATTCTGCCCGGCCATCCAACTGGACGCTAATCGCGTCCGAGGAGTCTCGCCGTGAGCATGATTACCCGGATCTTCGTCATCGCGCTGGTCGTACTTTCCCTCTTACTCAGTGCAGCAGCGATTACTTTCGTCAGTTCGGTCGACGACTACAGCCGCGCCATCACCGCCATGAAAGCGGAAAACGCCGGCCTGCAGGCACAGTTGAGCCGGGCCCAGTCCGAATCGCAGTCGGCACTCGCCGCCAAGGACGAAGCGATTGCCCAGAAGGTCGCCGCGGCCGGCGAGGCAGACAAGCAGCTCAAGGAGCTGCGCGGCCAGCTGACGACCGCCGGCGCTGACCTCACCAACGCCAAGTCCAGCCTTGCGATGAGCGAAGCCAACGTCAGCAAGCTCACCAGCGCACTCCAAGCCAGCGAAGCAACCAAATCCCTGACGCTCCAGCAGGTTGCCGATCTACGTGGATCGCTCGATAAGGTCCAGTCGCAGCTCGGCGACGTGAACGTCGCGTACAACGACACCGTCAACAAGCTCGACGTGACCGAAACCGCCCGTAAGGTGCTGGCCGAACAGCTCCAGGAACTCAAGGGCCAGCTCGACAAGGTGAGCGGTGCGCTGCGGGATCGTGGCGTCGACCCGAACCACATCACCAGCTCGGGCGTGCTCGCCGGTGCCCCGCCGATCAACGGCGTCATCCGCGATACCCGCATTCTCTCCGGCGTCCCGCATGCGACGATCAGCGTCGGCTCGGAAGACGGCGTGAAGACCGGCATGGAGTTCAAGATCCTCGATCGCGCCAGCGGCAAGTTCCTCGGAACGCTCACCGTGATCATGGTCGAGCCGAACCTCGCCATCGGTCGCCTCGCGGGCCCGGACGTCGCCGCCATCGGCGCCGGCGCCGAAGTCCGCACGCAGCTGTAATATCATTCGATCCGTTGCATCCAGACCACGAAACGAAAGCGAAGGTAAGTCATGAGTCGAATGAGCAGTGGTGCCCCGATCGTCGTGAAGCCCGCGGCCAACATTTACACCGTGCTCGCCGGCGTCGGCGCGTTGACCACGCTGCTGGCGCTGGTTGCCGTGTGCGTCAAGGCCAGCCAACTCGGCTGGCTCAACAGCTGGTTCAGCCTCTGATCCACGGCAGCGATCGTCACCCTCAATACTGAAGATTTCACGAGGCCGCCCGATCGGGCGGCCTCGGCTCGTTTCTCGACGCTCGAGAGTCCGATCCTCCTGGCGAGCCGCGCGCGGGCAGCTCCGGTGCCCGCCCATTTCGGCAGGAGCCTCATCCTTCCGGCGAAACGGACGAGTCGTCTTCGAGAAGGATTATGAGCGGCTCTCGCCCGCGCCCGACTCCCAATCGTCTGAACGACGGATGCCGCGCCCGCCCTCGGATGCGTCGAAACTTTCGACGATGTGATGGTTGGTCAGCAGCACCAACAGCCCCGTGAACCACAGTAACCTGACCCCGGTCATGACCATCAACGCGAAGTACTGGCGATTCTCCAGCATGTGGCGATCGACGGGCTGCGTCGTCACGCTGAGTTGGTAATCGAGCATGAAGTCGAACATGTGGATCTGCCATATCGTTTTGGCGATCGTGAAACCCGCGCCGATCAACGCGTACTTAATCAGCGTTCGCCGGCCCCAGTGTCGCATCTTCAAGGTGCCCAGTGCGCCCGCGATGCAGAGCAGCGCGATCGCCATCTCGGCAAAGAGAATGAGCGCGGCGATGGTGAACTGCTCTCGGTTGTATGGGATCGGCTTGTATTCCGGGTTCAGCCACTTCATGTCGGAAAAGAGCGCCGGCAGCTGCGATCCCTTCATGATGAAGCCGACATAGCCGATCGCGGCGCAGAACCACCCGGCCATGCCGACGATCTTGGGCCGGTCGGGCCGGTACCAGATGCCCTGCGGAACGGCATGCGGCAACGTGCTGCGCGGGCGGGAGGATGTTGGACTGTCTGACAAGGTCGATGGTCCGCAATCGAAGCGGATCGCGAAAGGTAGTGTGCCGTTCGCTCGCAGTCGAGAGACCGGCCGATACAATCGCCGCCGATGTCCGATCTGAAGAAACAGGTCCCCAACGCGCTCACCGTCTCGCGGCTGCTGCTTTCGCTCGTCTTTTTCGTGATGTTGGCCCTGATGTCGTTCGAACACCACGATCGGCCGACACTGTTTCTCAACCTCGCCACGCTCGTCTACGTCATCGCCGCCGGCACCGACTGGCTGGACGGATACCTCGCGAGAAAATGGCACGCGACGAGCGTTTTCGGGCGGGTGGTCGATCCGTTCGTCGACAAAGTGCTGGTGCTCGGCGCGTTCATCTATTTCGCAGGGCCGGCGTTTTCGCTGATTACCGGCAGCGGCTGGGTTTCGCTCAGCGGCGTGACGCCGACCGTGGTCGTGATCCTGCTGGCGCGCGAGTTCCTCGTCACGACGTTGCGCAGCGTGGCCGAAGGCTCGGGCCAGAACTTCGGCGCCGCGTGGAGCGGCAAGTTGAAGATGGTGCTGCAGTGCATCACCATCTTCGTCATCCTGGTCTACGCGAATTATCGGCCGCAGCTGATCCGGGTTGAAGCCGAGGCCGCGGCCAGGATCTTCCGAGACGTGTGCGTCTGGGTAACGGTCGCGGTGACCATTCTGAGCGCCGCCAGCTACCTGCAACGAAGTCTGCAACTGAACCGGCCGGGTGGCCGATGAGCATCGGGTCACTACGACAAGGTGCAATTCCTGCCTGGTGACCCGATTTACATCACGTTCCCACTGATTCCCTGTTCCTGTGGCACATCCATGAGCGACTATCTCAATTCCGTCATCATCGGCATCGTCGAAGGTCTGACCGAGTTCCTCCCGGTCAGTTCCACTGCGCACATCCGCATCTCGCAGGATCTGCTCGGCATCCCGCTCGAAAGCGAATACTGGAAGATGTATGCCATCGTCATCCAACTCGGCGCGATCCTGAGCGTGCTGGTCTACTTCCGCGGACGGATCATCGACTTCCTCAAGCACTTCCCGAAGGGAACGCAGGGCGATCGCACGCTCCTGACCCATCCGCTGAGCCTGGTGATGTTGTCGTTCGTCATTACCGCCGGGCCGTGTCTGCTGATCGACAAGAAGATCGGCGACAACCTCGAGAGCCTTCTGGTGATCGGCTACGCGTTGCTCATTGGCGGTATCGTGATGTGGGCGATCGACGCATGGGCCTCGAGTCGGGACGGCACAGAACCGCCACTGCCCGAAGAGATCGGTTCCACATCCGCTCCGCTGCCGGTCGGCGCCACAGTGAACTCCGCAAGGCGGGGCGTGACATGGCGAATGGATGACATGAACTTCACCCAGGCGATTGTCATCGGCGCGGCACAGATTCTTTCGGCCGCGTTTCCCGGAACGTCTCGATCGATGTCCACCATCGCCGCCGGCCAGGTCATGGGACTCTCGCGGACGGCAGCGCTGGAGTTCAGCTTTTTCCTCTCGATCCCCGTCATGTTCGCGGCGACCGGCTACAAGCTGCTCAGCACGCTGAAAAAGTCGATGAAAGGCACGTTGCCCTTTGCCATGGACGCACACGCGTGGGGCGTGCTTGCGGTCGGCTTCGTCGTGAGCTTCGTCGTGGCACTCGCGGTGATTCACTTCTTCATGGCCTGGGTGCGGAAGCACGGTTTCGCGCCGTTTGCGATTTATCGAATCGTCGTCGGTGCGGCTGTACTGGCGGTGGCGTATGGCGCGATCCACCTTGACCTGTCGCGCTGATTTGCCCTGACATTGGCGCGCGGTTTGGATTGCCCATCTCCGGCGATTGGCCGTACACTTCTCTCCATGCCAGTGATCTGGGCTATCCGCGTCGCGTTCATCCTCGTCATCTTCGGCGTGGGGTGGGCGGCGATCGTTAATCCGCAACAGCCGCTCGGGTCGTCCACCTGGATCCTTCTCGCCATTTCGCTGGTCATCGGCGTCCTGGTGATGATCGGCGACTTCGTCGCGCCGCGCAAGAAGCTTTCCGTCTTTGCCGGCACGTTCTTCGGCCTGCTCGTCGGAATTGTCCTCGCGTACGCGCTCTCGTTCGTCACCCAGCCGCTGGTCGCGCTGCTGTTCGAATCGAGCGCCAAGTCCGACCTGTTCAGCGGCGGCACGCGGCAGATGGAAGCGCTGACCCAGTATCTGAACCTCATCATCGGCGCGATCACCTGTTACCTGGCCATGAGCTTCGTCCTCCAGACCAAGGACGACTTCCGCTTCATCGTCCCGTACGTCGAGTTCGCGAAGCAGACCAAGGGGAACCGGCCGATCGTTCTCGACACCAGCGCGATCATCGACGGCCGGGTGAGAGATGTCGCCGCGACCGGCGTGTTCGACTCGCAGATGATCATCCCGCGGTTCGTCCTGGCCGAGCTTCAGGCGCTGGCCGACAGCGCCGACAATCTCAAGCGCAAGAAGGGCCGGCGCGGGCTCGATATCGTCGCGCGTCTGCAGGAGCTGAAGCGGATGGATATCGTCATCCACGAGGCTTCGCACCTCGACGTCAAGGAAACGAAAGTGGACGACCTGGTGGTCATCCTCGCGAAGGAACTCAACGCACGCGTGATGACGACCGACATCAACCTGAACAAGGTCGCGCAGCTCGGGGGCGTCGATGTGATCAACATCAATGACCTCGCCAACGCGGTGAAGTCCGAGGCGCTGCCCGGCGAAACGATGCGGGCGCACATCACCCAGCAAGGCAAGGAGCCTCACCAGGGCGTCGGCTTCCTCGACGACGGCACGATGATCGTCATCGAACAGGCCGACAAGTTTGTCGGCCAGGACGTCGATTTTGTCGTCACCAATTCCCGGCAGACTAGCAACGGCAAGATGATTTTCGGCCGCATGTCGGACGCGAACCCGAATCACGATTCCGGCCGCAACGAAGCGATCAAGCCCAACGATGGGCCACGAAACGAGCCGCGCCGAGGCCAGCAAGGCGGCGGCGTCGGGCGCTCGCCGCGGCGTGGCTCGGAACAACGAAGCTGAGCCGGCCGACCGACCGCCGATGTCGAGGGATGTCGGCGAATGCACTTCATGAACCGTTTCGCCGTCATCCTCCCCGCCGCCGGCTCGTCGATGCGCTTCGGCAGCGACAAGCTCCGCGCCGACTTGCTTGGCAGGCCGGTGCTCCGCTGGACGCTGGACGCGTTCGCCTGCCGCCGGGCGATCGACGTGGCGCAGATCGTTCTCGCCTCCTCGAACGCGAGCCTGCTCGAACTCGCCGACGACCACGCCGGCCTGATCCGCTGCGACGGCGGGCCGACGCGCGCCCACACCGTCCGCAATGCGCTGGCGCAGGTCGATCCGTCGATCGAATGGATCGCGATTCATGATGCGGCCCGCCCGCTGGTGTCGCAGGAACTGATCTCCCGCGTCTTCGCCGCTGCGCGCGAGCACGGCGCCGCGGCGCCGGCAATGCCCGTCACGCTCACGATCAAGCAGGCCGGCGAAGCGCTGCCGAGCCGCGTGGAGCGGACCGTGCCGCGAAAAAACCTCTGGGCGATGCAGACGCCGCAGATCGTGCGCCGTACCGACCTCATCGAAGCCTTCGACACATGCCCGCTGCCGCTCGAGGAGGTTACGGACGACGTTCAACTGCTCGAACTCATCGGCAAGCCGGTCGTGCTCGTGCCAGGCGAGGATCACAATCTCAAGCTCACGACGGCGATGGATTTGCGAATTGCGGAGTTGCTGCTCAGATCCTATCAGTCGAGTTGATTCAGAATGGTGAACGCGCTGCCATCGCGCTTGCGGTAAATCAAAAAGTCGCGATCGAGCGTCAGTACGGAGTTCAGTCCGTGCCGTTCCGCGAGAACGACAAGCGTGGCATCGGCGAAATCCATCGGCAGATCTTCGTAGGTCGACATGAGATCTTGCATGCGCAACCAGTCTTCCGGTTGATGTGCCAGAATGATGATCGACCGCCTTGACGCGACGAGGTCGAAGAGCCTGCGCTGAACCACTCGTCCGAAGCGCATCCGTGTGAGGTACGACGCCTCGGTGATGCACGCCTCGGAACTGACTAACGGAAGTCTCGCGGTTCGGATCGCGGTGGCAATCGTCGTTGCGTGGAGGCCTTGTCCGAGTGCGATCGCGATCATCGCGCTGGCGTCGCACAGCGTCACTTGAACCATCCCTCGCGACGTGCTTTTTCGTCAAGTACTTCGCCGATGATTTTCTCACGCTCAGCCTTGAGAGGAATCCGGTTCGCTTCCCCAACTGGTTGAGTTGGAATACGACTAAAGTATTCCATCCAGCTGCGTTGCAACTCTTCTTGAGAGACCGATTCTTCAATGACGCTGACCCGCACGGTTTTGCCGTCAAAACGATGAAGATCCGCGACGATGTCTTCCCAGCGGCCCTCGACGAAGTTGTCGTTCTTGCCGTCACTCATACTCGCATTCTACCTCGCGGATGCCTAGGGGAAAGCACGTTCTTAGAACGAAGTTGCCTTTGGCTCTACCACGATGCTTTTCGGACTCGTCGGGCAGCGGTGCTGGCAGACGCCGCAGCCGACGCAGCCGTCTTCGATCACTTCGATCCGCTGATCGACGCTGATTCGGATCGCCACTTCGCCGATGGGACATTCGTCGACACACACCCGGCACCCCTCGCCGCGGGTTCTCACGCAGGTCGAGGCGTTCCACTCCGCGGTGCCCATGTCGATCAACCTGATCGGTGTCGGCACGAGCGCGCCGCTGGGGCAGACGGTCATGCATTCGAGCGTGGCGCACACTACGCAGGGCGCGAGGTTGGCGTCAATGTACGGGGCGCCGCCGCCGACCTTGTGGTTCACATCGATTTTGATCGCATCGACCGGGCAGGCGTTCACGCAGTTGCCGCATCGCGTGCAGGTGCTGAGGAAGTCGGCCTCGGCGACGGCGCCGGGCGGGCGCAGCAGGGCGAGGGAGACCGGCCTGGGCATCGCCTTCTGAACGGCGTCGAGCTTCTCCTCCAGCGACTCGACGACTGGCTTGAGCAGTTGCCGAAGACCGTCGCGGAAGAAGTTGCGGCGATTGACCTTGTTCTCATCGCTCATGCGTTGCCGCTCTGCTTTGCGCCCGCCGTCGCATCGGGTTCACCGCGACGCCAGGCGCGAAGTCCGCTCATGTCTCGAAACTCAATTTCAGTTGCCCCCGACTTTTGATCGGTTAATGTCGGCGCGATGCAATGCCGGATCGTCGCTACGCTGATGCTCGCTTGTGCCGTGCTCAATTCGTTGGGATGCCGCGGCGATTCATCCCACGCCAATCCGTCCGGTCATCACACGATGCCGACCATTACGACGATGCCGACCAGCGTCCCGCAGGACCACAATCCACCCCCGCGCGTGCCAGAAAACTGAACTTGCCCGGCTGGCCGGTTCATTCACTCTTCCCCGGCGGAACGATCGTCAGGTTCGCCTGCGCCTCGAACACGCCGCCGGTCAATTCTTCGCAGAAGCTCGCTTTCACCAGAAGCCTGGCACTGCCCGGCGGAGTCTGCCACGGAAACGTGAAGACATAGCCGTCGATCACCGGCGTGCTCAGCCATCGCTTTTGTGCGTCGGCGGTGTCGATCGTCCACTCGCCCAGGCGGGCGTCCGTGGCCGAGAGATCGAACAACTCGATCTTGAACGAGCCGGCGGACTTGAACTCGTCGCCGAACTGGTCGACCGGAGCGATGCAGACCTTGAAGCCTTCGTCGCCGGGCTTACTCGCATCAAGATCTTCGCCAAGCGTCAGGTTCTTGAACTTGATCCCCGATGCCGTGAAGAGCCTCTTGAGTTTTTCCGGCGGCAACGTCTGCACGGTCCGATCCGCGGACAACGCGGCGAGTTGCGCCTGGTCGGTCTTGTGCTGCGCTTCGAGGCTCGCCATCCGATCGTCTTTGCTCTGCAGCTCGCGCCGCAGAACGATATTGGCGCGATTGGGCTTCGGAAAGCAGCCGGTCAAAAACACGGAATGACCAATCACCAATGGCAAAAAAAGGACCAATGACCAGGGCCAAAACCTGATTTTGCCTTGGTCACTGGTCATTGGCGTTTTGTTGGTCATGGCGCCTTGGTCATTCATGTCGATCAGTCTTCCGGCGTATGCGGCGCGTGCGGCGCGCTCTTGAGGATCTGGTCGGCACAGCCGTACTCGACCGCCTCTTCGGCGAACAGCCAGCGGTTGCGGTCGAAGTCTCTCACGATCTGGTCGAACGGCTTGCCGGTCCACTCGCTCATCAGGTGATAGAGCCGGTCGCGGATGCGGAGCATGTGCTTGGCTTCGATCGCGAGGTCGGTCGCCTGGCCCTGCAGCACGCCGCCAATGAGCGGCTGGTGGAGCATCACCTGGCTGTTGGAGAGCACGAACCGTTTGCTCTTGGTGCCGGCCGCGAGCAGGGCCGAGCCCATCGACGCGGCCATGCCGACGCAGATGGTGCTGACGTCGCAGCGGAGCATCTTCATCGTGTCGATGATGCCCATGCCGGCGGAGATACTGCCGCCAGGCGAGTTGATGTAGAAGTTGATGTCGGCCTTGTTGTCTTCGTTCGAGAGGAACAGAAGCTGGGCGATGATCAGGCTCGCGGATTCATCCGTCACCGGGCCGTTGAGCATGATGATGCGGTCTTTGAGCAGGCGGGAAAAGATGTCGTACGCGCGTTCGCCGCGGCCGGTCTTGTCGATGACGATGGGTACCAAATTGCTTTCGATCATGGTTCGTGTTCCGAAAAGTTTGCGGTTTGCAGTTCGCGGTTTGCCGTCGCAGCCGGCGATGCCAGCTGCGAACTGCAAACGGCCAACCGCGAACTGAAGTTCACTTCTGCTGGCTTTCTCCCGGTCCGAGCACGTCGTCGACGAGTCCGTATTTCACGGCCTCTTCGGCGGTGAAGAAGCGGTCGCGCTCGCTGTCTTCCTCGATCTTCGCCGGCGTCTGGCCGGTGGCTTTGGCGAGGATATTGATCAGCGTCTGCTTGGTCTTGATGATTTCCTCCGCCTGGATCTGGATGTCGGCGGATTGGCCGTACACGCCGCCCATCGGCTGGTGAATCATGACCTTCGCGCTGGGCAGGATGAACCGTTTGCCCTTGGTGCCGGCGGCGAGGACGATCGCGCCGCCGGACTCGGCCCGGCCGACGCAGTACGTCGCGACGCCGCACTTCACGACCTTCATGATGTCGTAGATCGCCAGCGTGTCATCCACGACGCCGCCGGGCGAGTTGATGTACAGGTTGATGTCTTTGCGGTTGTCGAGGCTCTCGAGATAGAGCATCTGCATGACGAGCCGAGCTGCCGAGCCGATGTTGATCTCGCCGAGCAGGAAGATCGTTCGGTTTTCGAGCAGGAGCTCTTCGAGGGTCATCTCGCGGTAGCGGTTCATGCCCGGGCCGGGAGCGGCGGCAGGCATGTTCATCGGGAACGGCCGGCCTTGGCTGGCTGCGTTACCGGCGGCCTGGGCGAGCCGCGCCATCGCGAGGGGATTGGATTGCGTTTCGATCATGGACAAGTTCCTCATCTTTCAATTGCTGAGGTCGATCCTACGTTTGCCCGATAGACGAATCAAACGACGACGGTTCGCCGGTAAGACGGGCCGAATCTCAGTTGATACACGGTTCGCGCCCTCCATGCATCAAACTGACGACCCCTATCGGCCCGTCCGGCCGCGATCGCCTTTCGCTGTCGTCGGCGCTTTGCCGATAATCCACGGCATATGTCCCAGCCTACTTCCTCCGTTCCTTACGCCACGCCGATGTACGCTCCGAATCCGCTTTGGCGATTGTTTCGGCTCGGGCTGATCCTCTGGGCGTCGGTCACGCTGCTGCGGCACGGCTTCTACTGGATGAACATCGTCTCGGTCGGCGGCGCATTCGCAGGCGGGTCCGCGGTGCGGTCGATGGCGTTCGCGGGCGGCGAATGCGTCATCCTGATCGTCTTCCTCATTGCCGCTGTCGCTTCGCCGCGTGGCACGCGTGACCGCTTCAACATCCTCGGCGGGCTCGGTGCGGCGTTCGTGCTGCTGGTATTGGAGGGCGCGCTACTCGACATGGCGCAAGCCGGCGCCGGCACATCGGCGGGACTTCTGCGGACGCTCTGGTCGTTCGTCGCTCGAATCCAGTTCACCGTCTTTCCGCTTCTCTGCCTGATCGGTTTGGTGTCCGGGGTCGGCGAAGAATGACGCACTTCGGCGACGAAAAATGGTGCACTTTCGAAGTAGCGTAAAGTGGGTAACGGTGGGTACCCGATTCTTTGAATTCTTCCGAAAAATAGGCCAAAACGTGAAGTCCCGTAGCGCCCGACGGAGGGGTCGACGCGCTTCTCCCTCGGCGCGATTATTCTGTTCTCAAAGAACTTCCTCTCCATTCCCCGCTCGTGCTGCGCTGCGGGGCCCTTTTTGCGCAGCGCGCCGGCAGGAAGTCGGTATTGTTCCCGTTGGCAATTCAGGAGTTAGCCGATGGGACTCGAATCGATTTGCAGAGCGGAGATCGCCGGTGAGCGCGTGGACGGCAAACTGCTGATCGAAGGCGATGAACTCATCCTTCGCGGCGAGCGGTCCCGCAAGTTCAAGCTCGCCTCGCTTACGAACCTGCGGGCCGTCGGCAAGACGCTCAGCGCGACGACGAAAGACGGCGACCTCTGCTTTCGGCTCGAAGGCGATGCCGACAAGTGGCTGAAAAAGATCCGCAACCCGCCCACGCGCGAAAGCAAACTCGGCATCAAGACCGGCAAGTCCGTCTGCCTGCTCGGCACTTTTGACGCGGCGTTCGAGAAATCCGTCGCGCCGTTTCGAACCGATGACGAGAGGCGGGCCGACCTGATCCTGCTCGCCGCGGAAAGCAAGGCCGACCTGAAATCGGCCAAATCGCTCCGTGCTCGAATGAAATCCGATGCCGCGATCTGGGTGATTTATCCCAAGGGAGTCCAGGCGATTCGCCAAATCGAGGTGATCGATGCGCTGCGCGGCCACGGGCTTAAGGACATCAAAGTGATGTCGTTCAGCCCGAGCCACACGGGGCTGAAGTTCGTGATCCCGGTTGAAGAGCGTTCGTAAGCGTCGGATCGGTCGCGATCGAATGCGCGGCCATGGCTCCCGGCTCCCCGCGCAGACTTTGCGTCCGCCGGCGCGGTTTGCGCACTTCCTTCATGTCCGAACGTTGATCGATTCATTGCTTCGCGCGAATACCGCCTCGGCAGCATCGTCTCATCCGCGTCTCGCGTTCGTCCGCGCGTTCGTCTGGCACGCCGATTGAATGATCCTCTCCGGACTTCTAATCGCGGAGCGAAATGAAACTGGAACCGCTGACGCTCGGAGAGCGCATCGTGATGATCGCCCGCATCGCGACGGCGGAGCATATCCGTCAGCACGTGAAGCAGGCGGAACGAGAAGCGTCGCAGCGCGAGACCCCGATGACTCCCGGAACGTTCAACAATTCCGCCACGATCAAGCGTGATCCGCAGGAGGCCGCATGATCTACGGACTCTGGCTCAGCGCCACCGGCGTCGTCACCAATTCGCACCAGCTCGACGTCATCGCCAACAATCTGGCGAACGTGGAGACGGCTGGCTTTAAGCGGCAACTGGCCGCGTTCCGCGAGCGCCCGCCGGAAGGAAAAGAAGACCCGTCCACCGTCGGCGATCGCTTTTACGACAAGATGGGCGGCGGCCAATGGCTGGCGCCATCCGCGTTCGACATGACCGGCGGCCAGCTTGAAGAGACGCATCGGAACTTCGATCTCGCGGTGAACGGCGACGGCTACTTCATGGTCCGTGACGCGCAAGGCGAGGATCGCATGACCCGCAACGGCAACTTCGTCGTCGATACCGAAGGCAGCGTCGTGCTCGAAACCGATCACAAGCTCAAGCTGCTGGATTCGAAGCGCGAACCGATCGTGCTGAAGGATGTGCCGGCCGGCAATGTCATCATCGGCGAAGACGGAACGATCGCCCACGGCAATGAAAACCTCGGCCAGGTCGGGCTGTTCAACGTGCCGGACGACTCACTGCTCCGGCCGATGGGCAACACGCTGCTGAAGATCCCCGCGTCGGTGGAAGCCACGCAATTCAGCGGCCAGATCCAGTCGGGTTACCTGGAAAAGTCGAACGTCGACCCGGCCGTCGAGCTCACCAAGATGATGCAGGCACAGCGGATGCTGGAGGCAAACGCGAACATGATCCGCTATCAGGATCAGTCGATGGGGCGGTTGGTGAATGATGTGGGTCGTATTTAATAGCGATCAAGGGTCTGAATGACCAAGGCCCAATGACCAACAAAGGAACCAAAGCCCAAAACCCAATGAGGGCTTAGCGCGATCGGTTTTTGGACATTGGGCATTTGTTGGTGATTGCGGCTTGGTCAT
The DNA here is from genome assembly GCA_031411495.1 of Phycisphaerae bacterium. Lineage (GTDB taxonomy): Bacteria > Planctomycetota > Phycisphaerae > Tepidisphaerales > Tepidisphaeraceae > JANOBD01. Next base: position 66,248 of record JANOBD010000034.1, read on the forward strand.
TCGTTTCAAGCGCTGATGGTTTTGAATCACGTCGATCTGAGAACCCGTCCGATAAGGAACTTAGCAACATGGCGATTGCCGCACTCAACTCTGCCGCGACGGGACTCCGCGCACTCTCTGACCGGATCGACGTGATCGCGAATAACCTCGCGAACGCCGAAACCCAGGGGTTCAAACGGTCGCGCACCAATTTCGAAGACCTGATGTACACCACGATCCGCAACCCCGGCATCCAGAATGCCCAAGGCGATGTCACGCCGGCGGGCATCCAGATCGGCCACGGCGTGCGGGTGAGCAACACGCAGCTCGATTTCGAACAAGGCCCGATGGAAAACACCGGCCGACAGCTCGATGTCGCCATCACCGGCGACGGCTTCTTCCGCGTGAAGATCATGGACGGCGTCGGCGACGGCACCGCCTACACGCGCTCGGGCAACTTCTTCATCAACAAGGATGGCGACCTGGTCGTCGGCATGAAGGACGGCCCGCGCGTTCTGCCGGTGCTTAACTTCCCGCAGAATACGACGGATGTGACCATCGCTGAGGACGGAACGGTCGGCGCCACTGTCGCCGGCGCAACGACTTCGACCATCGTCGGCCAACTCGAACTCGTCCGGTTCATCAACCCGCAGGGCTTGAAAACGATCGGCGGAAACCTCTTCCTGCAGACCGACGGCTCGGGCGACCCGATCACCAGCAAGCCCGGTGAAGACGGGGCCGGCGACATCCGCCAGAACTTCCTCGAAGGCAGCAATGTGGACCCGGTGAAGGAACTGGTGAGCCTGATCAAGACGCAGCGCAGCTTCGAACTCAACAGCCAGTCGATCCAGACGGCCGACCAGGCCCTGCAGACCGTCGCGAACCTTCGCCGCGGGTGATGAAGTGAGTCAGTGAAGAAAGAGGTCGTCGTGAAATTGAAGAACAGCCGGCATAATCTCGTAGGGGCGACGCTTGCGTCGCCCGCCGTCGCGCCAGGAATCAGGATACAGGTAACTCGACGCTTGCGGGCAAGGCAAGCCTCGCCCCTACCGGCGCTGGTTGCGATCGTCGGTATCTCGATCTCGTCCCTGGCGCTCGCCGACGAACCTGCCGGCAACATGCAGAACACGACGACCAAGACGGTCGAGCAATACGTTCCGCAGCACCGGACGCCGGTCGCGTCTCTGGAAATCCATCCGGAAATCACCTCAAACGGCAACGAGGTCACGCTCAAGCAGATCTGCCAGTGGCCCGAGGGCGACGCCGAGATGATGGCGGAGTTCGCCGACCTCGTCGTGATGCGTTTCGACGCCTCGGCCCAGTATGCAACGGTGACGCTCGACCAGGTGCAGGCGCTGCTCCGCGATGCCGGCATGAACCCGGCGAGCGTGAACTTCGCGGGCGCCGGCTCGTGCCGGGTGATCCGCGGCGACGCGAAAGTCGACGAGGCCGAGGCCCTGCGCGACTGGGCCACCGGACAGCCGGCGATGGCCGATGGGAACGCGAAGCCTGCGCCGAACAACCCCGATCGCGGCCAGGCCAAGGGCGATGCGCCGGCGGCCGAAGCGGCGAAACCCGAAGTCGGCGACCTCCGCGCCCAACTGATCAACAGCCTCGCGACGAGCCTCAATCTTTCCCCCGACACGATGCAGGTCGAGTTTTCGCCGGAAGATCAGAAGCTCCTGATGATGTCCGATCCGAGGTCGTTTTCGATCGAGCCGCAACGGGCCGGTGACCTGGGCAGCGTGAGCTGGCTGGTGACGGTATCCAACGGCGGCGAGAGCAAGCGCGTCCGTATCGCCGCCAAGGCGCGGGCGTGGCTCGACCAGGTCGTCTGTGCCAGGCCGCTGGGGATGCGACAGACGATCTGCGAAACCGACATCGAAACCCGCCGCGTGCTCGCCGACAAAATGCCCGGGGACGTGCTGGTGACGCGCGAGCAGGTGATCGGTCAGCAGGCGGCTCGCGACCTGAAAATCGGGACAGTTTTCACGGGAAAGATGCTGGCCCCGGTCGAACTGGTCCGCGCCGGGCAACTGGTGACGGTGCTGATGCGCCGCGGGGCGATCGAAGTGAAATCGGTCGCGCGGGCACTGCAGTCCGGGAGTGCCGGGCAGCAGGTGAAAGTGAAAAATGAAGCCACCGGCGACATGTTCGAAGTGACGCTGATCGGCCGACAACTGGCGACGCTCAGCGGCTCGGATCCGGTCGCGGATGCCGGCAATTGAAAGGTCGAGTGGGTGCCCCGGGGCAAGGTACGCCTTGACCCGCGCCACTCGCTCGAAGCGCGGGTCAGGCGTACCTGCCCCGGGGGCACCCAGCGTTCATTAGCCCGGAAAACACGGCGATTTTTCGGTCGACCATCACAGAGGGAAACACCATGCGAAGCGTATTCTATCGATCGATCAGCATCGCGTGCGCGCTGTGGATGAGCGTGTCGGCCCAGGCGCAGAACACGCGGGCCAGTTCGGCGTCGGCCGATCCGCAGGCGACCCGCCCCGCGCCGCCGACATCGCCAGCTGAAGGCGCTGCCAATGATACGACCGTCGATACCGGCGATGCCTACCAGCGGGGGGGCGGGTCGCTCATGCGTGCCTCGCGCGGCGCGGCGGCCTCGCCGAACGCGGGCGAGAGCCAGGTCGATCCGCGGATTGCCGACATCAGCTTCTTCGCCGTCCCGCCGCCGCCACGTCGGATCATCCGCCAGCACGACCTGATCACCATCATCATCAAGGAGCAGAGCGAGTTTAAGAGTGAAGGCACGGCCAAGCTCGACAAGAAGGCCGATCTCTCGGCCGCCATCAACCAGTTCATCAAGCTCAACTTCGCCAAACAGTCATTGGACAACGGCGTCGGTGCGGTGACGCCGAAGATCGATCTTCAGGGCGACATGAGCTTCGACGGCAAAGGCTCCGCCGAGCGCAAGGACAGCATGAGCGTCCGCCTGCAGGCGGAAGTCGTGGACGTGAAGCCCAACGGCAACCTGGTCCTGCAGGCCCGCCGGCGGATCAAGAGCGACGACGAAGACACGCTGTTTAAGGTCTCGGGAATCGTCCGAGTCCAGGACGTCACCACCGACAACTCGGTCCTCTCCACGCAGATTTACGATTTCGATTTGAGCCAGGAAACGAAGGGAACCGTCCGCGAGTCTACCAAGCGCGGCTGGCTGCCGAGATTATTGGACATGCTTAATCCGTTCTGACGATGTCATCAGTGGAGAGTTTAAAGTGGAGAGTGGAGAGTTCGATTCCTCCCAACTCTCCACTCTCCACTAACAACTCTCGACTGACACCCATGCGCAAACTCCTCCCCATCCTCGCGCTACTTCTGGTTACGGCTCAAGCGCACGCCGTTCGCATCGCCGACATCACGCGGCTGGGCGGGCAGCGGACGAATGTGCTCACGGGCATGGGGCTCGTGGTTGGCCTCAAGGGCAGCGGCGATGGCGGGAAGCACGAGCCGTCGATCAACATGCTCGCGCAGATGCTGGCCAAGATGGGCAATCCCGTCACGCCGGCCGACCTGAGTGACGCCAAGAACGTCGCCATCGTCACGCTCACCGTGCAGATTCCCGAAAACGGCGCGCAGGACGGCGAACAGCTCGACGTGAAGGTCACGAGCGTGGGCGCGGCCTCCAGCCTCAAGGGCGGGCGGCTCTACATCACGCCGATGCTCGGGCCGACCAATCAGCCGTACGTCTCGCGGATGCGCGATGCGGAAGGGCGGATCCACGAACAGGTGCTGCCCTTCGCGATGGCCGAGGGCGCGATCGTGCTGGAAGATCCGACCGTTCCGACGGTCGGGCTGGTTCGAAAGGGCGCGACGATGGAAGTCGACCTTCCCACCGAACAGATCGATCGTGCCGGCCGAATCACGCTGATTCTCGAGGACCCCACGGCCAGTTGGATGATGGCGAACATGGTCGCCAAGGTGATCAACGAGGACAACGCCGACGGCACGCGCGACATCGCCGTCGCGATCGACCCGAAGAACGTCGTGGTGACGATTCCGCCGGAAGAACGCGGCGCGCCCGACAACTTCATCGCGCGGGTACAGGGAATCGAATTGCCGTCGATGATGGGCGAAGCGCGTGTCGTGATCAACGACCGCACCGGCACGATGATCATGACCGGCGAGGTGGAAATCAGCCCGGTGGTAGTGAGTCACCAGGGTTTAACGATCAGCACCGTCACGCCGCGTCCCGTGCCGCAGCCGGGCCGGCCGATGGTGAAGACGACCGACTTCGCCGCGCTGGAGACGACGCACAAGGGCGGCGCCAAACTGCGCGACCTGCTCGAAGCGCTTGATCAGCTGAAGGTGCCGGCCGAGGACAAGATCGCGATCGTCAAAGAGCTCTACAAGAGCGGAAAACTGCACGCGAAACTGATCGTGGAACAGTGATTGCATCGATCGCACGGCGAGTGCCCGCGGGTTGCGGGTGAGATTCGCCAAGGCTCACACACGAGCCCGCGGCTCACGGAGTGAGCTTGAAAGGTGCGGAACATGGATGTTCAAAACGTAATGGATGCCTTTACACGCCTCAACGACCTGGCGCGCAAGCCCGAGTCGCTGCTGGGCCCGGGCGGGCTCGACGCGGTCAACTTCGCGACGTCGCCGGCAACAATTGCCGGTCACGCGCAGGCGCCGACGGCCCGGAGCGCGTTCGCGACCCTCTTCCAGAAGCAATTCGATTCCACGCACTCGAATGCGCACTTGGCCAAGCCGACCGAGCAGGAAGCCGCGCTGCGCAAGTGGGCTTCCACCGTCGTGAACAAGTTCTTCATCGGAACGATGCTCAAGCAGATGCGCGAAAGTCCGTTCAAGACGGAGCTGTTCGGCGTCGGGAAGGGCGGCGAAGGGTACCAGGGAATGATGGACCAGCAGCTCGCCGAGCACGCCGGCCAGAACGTCGCCAAGACGCTGGTGGATTCGATCGTGAAATCGAAGTCCAGGCACACCGGCGATGCACAGCAGCTCTTCGCCGATCCCGAACAGCAGAAGAAGTTCGAGGAATACAAACAGAACCAGGACAAACGGGTGAAACATGACGTCGCCACTTCTTTCACAGCTTGAGCTCGTGCTCAAGCAGATGGTTCACCAGCACCGTGCACTGCTCGAAGCGGTCAACGCGCACGAGGCCGCGCTGCGATCGTGTGATCTGGCCCGCATCGAACGGGCCACGATCGATCAGGATCAGGCGCGGCAGAAGATCGGGCAGATCGAGACCAAGCGACGGATGCTGATTCACCAGATCGCCCGGCAACACAAGACCGCCAAGCCGCCGACGCTCGCACAGCTCGCCGAGCTCTACCCGGATCGCAAGGCGTTCCTGACGCAGATCCGGGCCGAGCTGGCATCGGTGGCGGCGACGATCCAGACCCGACAGCAGTTGATCGGACGGATCGCCCAGTCGGTGCTCGGCCACGTCAGCGCGACGCTCCGCCTGGTCGCCAACGCGACCAGCGGCCCCGGCGGCTACACCAAGACCGGCTCGATGACCATGCCGATGCGAATCGGCGTGTTGAACGCGGTGGCGTGAGTAAGTGGATTGTGACTAGTGACTCGTGACTAGAAAGGAATGGCGGTGGACGACATGGCGCGGCTTGCAGAAAGTGCTAGCCACCAGTCACTATCCACTCGCCACTAAATCATGTCTCTCTGGGGCACACTCAACGTCGGCAAGACGGCGCTCATGACCAACCAGTCGGCGCTGCAGACCGTCGGCAACAACATCGCCAACGCCGGCAACGAGAACTACACGCGCCAGGTCGTCCGCCAGAGCGCCGGCGATCCGCACGAGATCCGGCCCGGCTTGTTCGTCGGCACCGGCGTCAACATCGACAATATCGAGCGGATGGTCGATGAATCAGTCGAACAGCGCCTCCGCGCCGCCACCGGCGATGCCGAGGGAAATAACGCCACCAGCCAGTGGCTCAGCCGCGTCGAATCCGTGTTCAACGAGCTCTCCGACCAGGACCTCTCGACGAACATGAGCACGTTTTTCAACTCCTGGTCCGACCTGGCGAACAAGCCGCAGGATGTCGGCACCCGACAAGTCGTGCTGCAGAACGGCGAGAACCTCGCCACGCAACTCAAGTCGATGCGGTCGCAGTTCGATGCGCTGCGGACGGACTTGAACGACCGGATCAAGGGCTACGTTTCACAGGCAGACGGACTGGCGACCAAGATCGCCGACATCAACACGAAGATCGCCAACACCGAGGGCGGACTGGGACCGGCCAATACGCTCCGCGACCAGCGCGACGGCCTGCTCAAGGACCTCTCCAAGCTCGTCAACTTCACGACCGGGCCCGGCGACAACGGCATGGTCAACGTCTACGTCGGCAGCGAGCCCCTGGTGATGAACGGCGTCTCCCGCGGCATCACGACCCAAAACGATGTCGATCCCGACACCGGCGATACCACCCAGTTGCTCGTCTTCAAAAACAATGGCGGCCCGATCCCCGCAACCAGCGGCATCCTCGGGGGAACCGCCAAGACGCTGGAAACGCTCAAGGACACCGTCCACGGCATCGACCAACTCGCCGGCTCGCTCATTTACGAGCTGAACAAGATCCACTCCTCGGGCCAGGGATTGGCCGGTTTTTCGAGCGTGTCGAGCCAGAATCTCGTCGCGGATGCCGACGCCACGCTCAGCAGCAAGGACGCCAACCTCGACTTCCCGCCCAGGAACGGCAGCTTCGTCGTCCACGTCAAGGACAAGGCCACCGGGGCAATCACGAGTACGCTCGTGCAGGTCGATCTCGATGGCACCGGCAGCGAAACGACGCTCAACACACTCGCCGCTTCGATCGACGGCATCGGCAATGTCTCCGCCAGCGTCAGCGCCGGACGACTGACGGTGTCGGCCGACAGCGACGCGGTCGAGGTGAGCTTCTCACAGGACAGCAGCGGCGCTCTGGCGTCATTGGGCATCGGCGGCTTTTTCAGCGGAACGGATGCGCGCGACATCGCGGTGGACGCGAAGCTGAAAGCCGATCCCAGGCTGCTCGCCGCCGCGAAAAACGGCCAACCCGCCGACAACCAGACGGCCAAGCTCATCGCGGCATTGCAGGGCTCGCCGCTGGCAGGACTGAACAATCAGAGTCTGAAGGATGCGTACCAGGCGCAGGTGAACGGGATCGCGGCACAGGTTTCCGGCGCGAAGCAGGATGCGGAAGCCGCCGGCGTGGTGCAGGAGACGATGACGGCGCAGCGCGACGCCGTGAGCGGCGTGAGCCTCGACGAAGAAGCAATCAGCCTGATGCGCTACCAGCGGGCGTTCCAGGCGGCGTCCCGCGTGATCTCCGCGACAGATGAGATGCTGCAGCAGTTGCTGAACATGGTTTAAGGAAGGGCTTAGGGATGAGGGATGAGGGATGAAAATGCTTCGATGAGCATTCTCTTCATCCTTCATCTCTCCGCCCTCATCCCTGCATTCAAATGCCGATCAATCCAATGAGTCTCGGCCGCGTCAGCAACCTGGCGCGCGGCAACCTGATCCGCTCGACGGTAACCCGCACGCAGACGAACCTGCTCGCCGTCCAACAACAGTTGACGACCGGCAAGCGGCTTGCCGTCCCCAGCGACGACGCCGGCGACGCCGCCGTGGCCGCCTCTATCCGCAAGGTCCTCGAGCAGCGAGAGGCGTACAAGGCGAACCTCGACGCGGCCAACAGCCAGCTTTCCGAAGTCGATTCCTCGCTCTCGACGGTCACCGATCTGCTGAGGCAATCGCAACAGGTCGCGTCGGCGAATGTCGGCTCCGACGTCACTTCCGAAGCACGCTCCGCCGCGGCCGAGATCGTCGATTCCATCTACAACCAGATGCTTTCTGAAGGAAATCACAGGCTCAACGGGACGTACCTGTTCGGCGGCGACCGCTCGACGGATCCGCCTTTCGTCGAAGAGAACGGCGGCGTGAAGTGGGTCGGCTCGAGCAACCTGCTGTCGAACGTTTACGACGAAGGCACGACGTCGCAGTTCCAGGCCGACGGTGGGGAAGTGTTCGGAGCGCTCTCCAGCCGCGTGCAGGGCACCGCCGACCTGACGCCGAGCCTGGCGCTCGACACGCGTCTTTCCGATCTCAATGGCGCGATCGGCAAGGGGATTCGGCTCGGCATCGTCAGGCTCTCGGATGGAACGACGACCGCGGATGTCGATCTGCGCGATGCGGATACGCTCGGCGACGTGATCGACAAGATCAATGACGCGGGCATCGGCTCGATCACCGCGTCGATCAACCCTGCCGGTACCGGCATCGACCTCGCCGCCGGCGCGGCCGACTCGGTCACGCTGACCGACGTGGGCGGCGGCAGTGCCGCGACCGATCTGGGCATTCTCACCTCGACCACACCCGGCGCCGGCGTGGCGGTGAATGGCGCTGCGGTTGGCGCGACGGTGACTTCGCTGACGCTGCTCGCTTCGCTCAAGGGTGGCGCGGGTATGGACCTTTCGGGGCTGCTGATCAGCAACGGCAACGTCGACACGCCCATCGACCTCACGGGCGCAGTCACGGTGGAAGATCTCCTCAATCGGATCAACACGAGCAATGCGAACGTGAAGGCGCAGATCAACGCGACGGGGACCGGCATCGATATTCTCAATGCCGTCCAGGGCGCGCAGATGCGCATCGCCGAGAACGGCGGCACGACGGTTGCGGATCTGGGCGTGCGGAGCTTCGACACCGACACAAAGGTCGCCGACCTCAATCAAGGCAAGGGCATCACGCTCGTGCAAGGTCCGGAACTGCACATCACCGATTCGGCGGGCGTGGGGTTCGACGTCGAACTCGGCGGGCTCGAGACGGTGGGCGACGTGCTGGACGCGATCAACACTGCCGCCACGACCGCCGGCGCCGGTGTCACCGCCAGCTTTGCCAGCGCCACCAACGGCCTGGTGCTGACCGACACCGCCGCCGGCGCGGGAACGCTCGCGGCGGGCAACCTGAACTTCTCGTCGGCGACCAAAGAGCTGGGCATCGACTCCCCGGCGGCGGGCGGCGTCATCACCGGGACGGACATCGCGCCGGTCGAGTCGACCGGCATTTTCGCGAACCTCATCCGCCTGCGCAACGCCTTGCGAAACAACGACCAGAACGAGATCACCCGGGCCAGCGAACATATCGATACCGACCTGAATCGCGTGATCCGAGTGCGCGGCGAAGTGGGTGCTAAGGTGCAGGCCTTCGAAGCGCGGACCGAAACACTGGCCGACCAGAACGTCGCCACCAAGGCGATGCTCAGCGAGCTGGAGGATACGGATTTCACGGACGCGATCGTGCGGTTTCAGACGCTGCAGACCTCGCTCCAGGCGAGCATGCAGGCGGCCGGGCAGACGCTGAATCTGAGCCTGATGGATTTTCTCAGCTGATCCCCCCGCGTCTGGCACGGCAGTTGCCATGATGTGGCATGGAGTGGATCGGAAGCCGATTGCAGAGAGCAGACGGCCCCGAGGCGCAAAAAAGGCTGCCGGCAAGGCGCAGTGGTTGCCGGTGGCATCAAACGTGCAGAAAAGCCCGTGGAAACGGGCGTTTCCGGCTCGGAGATCGGGCGCGGAGACAGCACGCGGGCGGATGCTCGCGGCGGGTGCCGGGTGTGTGGCGCTCGCGGACTCGATGCCGGATGCATCGCAGTTCAAAGTACAGACGCGATCGGCGTGACGGATTCACGCCGGGGCGTCGACCGGACGACGGAGTTGTCCGGATGGTGGAACCTCGAAGCGCCGGCGCGAACGGATTCGCAAGGCGCACGAACGTAGCGGCGGTTCATCGCTGCCGTCTACGCAAGGCAAGTGGCAGACGCGGGGAGGCGCTACGCGGCGCTGACGCAGATGCCACGGATGACTAGCCGCAGAGCGCGGCAACAGAAACGGAGTTCTGAATGGACATCCAAACGACACGCTTCGGTGTGATCAGTGTGGAAGACGACCGCATCATGACCTTCTCGCAGGGTCTGCTTGGCTTCCCTGAACATCAGCAGTTCGCGCTGATCCAGACGGGAGAAGAAAACTACTTCTTCTGGCTGCAGAGTGTTGAGGACCCGAACCTTGCGTTCGTCATCACCGACCCGACCACGTTCTTCCGCGATTACACGGTCCAGGTCCGCGAGGAAACGCAGGCCGAGATCGAGCTGGAAGACGTCAGCGACGCGCAGACCTTCGTGATCTGCAACAAGGTCGGCGAGTGGTTGACCGGAAATCTGCTGGGCCCGCTGGTGATCAATGTTCGAAATCGCCGGGGCTCGCAGATCGTTCTGACTGATAAGAAGTGGACTACCAGACAGCCCCTTCTGCGGCTCCAGCCGGAAGTCGTTCCGATGGCCAAGTCTGCCTGATGGCGGTGCGTGGGACGGAAACCGCGCGTTGCTGCACAATCCGTCGAAACAGACCGGATTGATTAAGTAGACCCAGTCATTGGACGAAACCGGAGAAAGTGAGATCGGCGCAGGCCTAACATTATGGGAACTCGGCTGTGGCAACGTGCCACGGCAAAGCCCCCGGATGTGAACGCCGCTGATCGATCTTGGAGCGCAAATCGCGATCCGATACGGATTCGATTTGCCGCAGGAAGGAGCCAGTCATGTTAGTGCTATCCCGTCAGGTCGACGAAACGATCATGATCGGGGACGACATCGAAGTAACCGTGGTTGATATCCGCGGCGACAAGGTGCGTCTCGGAATTACCGCACCTAAAGCGATCGCGGTCCACCGCAAAGAGGTTTACGAGGCGATCAAGCGAGAAAACAAAGCTGCCGCCGAAGTGAAGCTCAAGCCGGAAGATCTTCCGTCGATTCCCAAGAACGGCCCCAAGCCACCGACTGGTCCGAGTCAGAAAGACCCAAACACCTGATCGCCTCCCAGGGCTCTCAGGGAACTCTTGAACGATTGACGACCAGCCGTGTTCAAGTGGCTTTGTGTTCAACGGAATGAACACCCACTTGCAGGGCAAGGCAATACAGAGCGTTCGCCAGACTAATCCGGGCAAGACACGCCCGCTCCCAGCAATCATGGAGGATTGCGAATGTCCCGCATCAATACCAACGTCCCTTCGTTAACCGCGCAGCGATCTCTGCAACGATCGCAGACCGGACTCAGCGATACACTTCAGCGCCTCAGCACCGGCCTGCGGATCAACCGCGGCGCCGACGATCCCTCGGGCCTGATCGCATCCGAAGGGCTTCGCTCAGAAATTACCGGTATCGACCAGGCGATCGGCAACTCGCAGCGAGCGAGCAACGTCATCGCCACCACCGAAGGCGCGCTCAACGAAGTCGCCTCGCTGCTTCTCAACGTCAAGAGCATGGTCATCGAAGCCGCCAACACCGGCGCGCTCTCGAAGGAAGAAATCGCCGCTAATCAGCTTCAGGTCGACTCGGCGATCGAATCGATCACCCGCATCAGCAACACCACCACCTTCGCCGGCCTGCGCCTGCTCGACGGGTCGCTCGATTACGTCACCAGCGGCGTGCAGAACACGCAGATTTCTTCGCTGCGCATCAGCCAGGCGAACTTCGGCGGCGCCGATGCGCTGCCGGTCGACGTGACCGTCATTACCAGTGCGAAGCCCGCGGAACTGCGGTTTAACGATGCGGGCATCGGCGGCGCGCCGATCACACTCGAGGTTCGCGGTCCAGAAGGCACGGACACCCAGACCTTCGCCGCCAGCGCCAGCTCCGACGACATCTACAACGCCATCAACAACCTCACGGATGTGACCGGCGTCGAGGCGCGCTTCGTCAACGGGACGGATACGTCCAGCGGCATCGCGTTCGTCTCGACGACGTACGGGTCCAACTCCTTCGTCTCCGTCAGTGCACTGGGAACGACACCCTTCAACACGCAGGACACCGGCGGCAATTCATCCACCCGCGCAACCGGCCAGGACGTCGTCGCCACCATCAACGGCGCGCTCACCACCGGCGATGGTCTGAATGTCAGCCTCAACACGCAGGGACTCGACCTGGATCTGACGCTCGACAAGTCGTTCGGCGTCGGCACAACGAGCTTTGCCATCACCAGCGGCGGTTCGCTCTTCCAACTCGGGACCAAGGTCAGTTCGAATCAGCAGGTCAACATCGGCATCCAGTCGGTGGCGGCCAGCAGGCTCGGCAACCTTGATGTCGGCTTCCTCAATTCGGTGTCGAGCGGCGGCACCGCCTCGCTGACGACCGAAGCCGGACCGGCTGCGGCGAGCAAGATCCTCGAGGTCGCGATCAAGCAGGTCGCGGTCATGCGAGGCCGACTCGGCGCGTTCGAAAAGAACACGCTCGACACCAACGTGAACTCGCTGAACATCGCAATGGAAAATGTCACTTCCAGCGAGAGCAAAATCCGCGACGCCGACTTCGCAAAAGAGACCGCCGACCTCACCCGCAATCAGATCCTCACACAGGCGGGCACCAGTGTCCTGGCGACGGCGAACTCCTCGCCGCAGTCGGTGCTGAGCCTGCTGGGTCGGTAGTCGCACAGGTGGTGACATCTGAGCGCCGCAAACAGCGGTAACACGATCATCGATGGTCGTTTAAGAATGTCTGAGTCTGCATGGATTAGCAGAATCGTATATTGTTCGCCTCGCGTCGTTCCCTAGAGTGATCGGCTCCTGCCACCGCATCCGATTTCGACTCCGGGTTTCGATACGCCTCATTCAACAAGAGGCAAAGGCTGAACATGAAAAAGCTCCTCGCCTTCGGCGCTACTCTCGCACTGACGCCTGTGGCGCTGGCCAATCCGTCCGTCTACGAGCCCGGCCATGACAGTGGCGTCGGGATCAATCTCTGGCGCGTCCATCCTTCGGCCACCACGGTCTCCCAGGAAATCGTCGCCATGCGCAGCGCCGGCTTCCAGCAGGTCGCGCTGATCCCCATGGCATTTGCCGATACCGGCAACGGTCACATCAGCCGCAGCGACAACACCGGCTTCATCTCGCAGACGATGTCGGACAGCGAACTCGACGGCGCGATCCGCACCGCGAAATCGCTCGGCATGACGGTGACGGTTTCGCCGTTCATCCAGACGCATGGCCTTGCGACCGGCCGGCAATTCATGAACTTCTCCGGCACAGCGGCGACGTCCTTCTGGGACGACTACGACTCGCTCACCAGCTCGTGGGCGCAGATCGCGCAGGACGCCGGCGCCGATCGATATCTCGTCGGCTCCGAACTGTCGACGCTCGCCGACGACACCACGCACGCCGCCGCCTGGAACACCCTGATCTCCACCGCGAACTCGAAGTTCTCGGGAAAGATCGGTTACAACGAAACGCACTGGGATTATCGAGGCAGTCACCTCAAGACGATGATCTGGAACAACCCGAACATCGACTTCATCAGCGTGTCGAGCTATCGCGATCTGGCGACCCCGGCGGCCGCGGATGCTTCAGGCGGCCCCGGCGATCCGACGTTTGTCGCCCACGTCAAGAACAACTTGAACACCTGGCTCGACTCCGAAGTGATCCCCTTCGCCGAAGCGCTCAATAACGGCACAGGCAAGCCGGTGGTGATGGGCGAACTTGGCGTGATCCCCGTGAATCGCGGCACGATCGATCCGTGGGACTGGACCAAGATCGCAGCCGACGAAAACACCATTCCTTACGACGAAAACGAGTCACGCAACGCGTTTCAAGGCGTCATGGAAGCACTCGACGGCCGTGCCGCCGACGTCGCCTCGATGAACCTGTGGATGTGGGGCTGGGAGGGCGGCTTCACAACCGAACCGTTCTATTTCAACCCGACGACGGTCGGGAATCCGTGGCCATGGAAACAGATCGTTCCCAAGTCGATGGCGGGCGCGGATTACATCGAATCGTTCCTGCACAGCGTGCCGGAACCCGCGTCGCTTGCCGGGTTCGGCATGGTTTCGATGATCGCGATCCGCCGGCGCAGCGCGCGCGGGAAGTGAGCCGACTACTCTCCGCTCGGCGGCGCGACCGGTTGCCCCTCGGCGACGGGTTGTCCCAAGTCCGGCGAACCGTCCGCCGTCCACGTGAACTTCTGCGCCCGCGCCGATCGATCGCTATACGTGACGTGCGCCGACGTCTTGGCGTGGTAGACGATCCAGTCCTCACGGCCGTCGGGCGATTTGAAAAACTGGTTGTGTCCCGGCCCGTACACGCCGGCCGAATCGTTTCGAGAGAACACGACCTTCTCGTGCTGCTTCCAACTTGATGGGTCCAGCGGGTCGGCGCGCTCATCCGCGACGAGCATCCCCAGGCGATAGTCCGGCGTGTCCGCTCCGCACATCGAGTAGACGAGAAAGACCTTCCCGCCATGGTCCAGGATGGCGGGGCCCTCGCGCACGTCGCGACATCCGAACCCGTCGGCCTTCAGGGCCACGCGATCACCCGCCAGAGTCCACGGATTGCTCATTTTCGAAATGAACAGTCCCTGACCGGTTTCGCTCGGCCGTCCGCACCAGACGAAATACGTCTGTCCATTGGCCGCTTCGAAGACGGTACCGTCGATCGCGTAGTAGCGATCCTCCGGATCGGTCTTCAGCTGTGCCTTGAACGAGTAGGGCCCGCGGATGTCCTGGCCGGCGCTCTCGGCCACGAACATTCGATGCGACGGCTCGGCTTCGCCGCTCGCGGTGTAGAAGAGATACCATCGCGATTCGCCGGCCTCGTTCTTCAGGCGATGAAACTCGGGCGCCCAGATGTTCCGGCTGCGGCCCCCGGTCGAATCTTTCCAGACGACTTCATCCTCCGCGTCGGCGAGCTTCGAGAGGTGCTTCGCGTGGCGGAGTTTCACGTCCACGCCGCTCGTACTCGTCAGGTAGTACTCGCCATCAACGTACGCAAGCCACGGATCGGCCCCGTGACGCTTGAGCGGATTCACAAATGGGGATGGCGTAGCGGGCGTCGTCGTCGGCGCGGCGCTGAGCGACAGTGCCGCCAGAGCGAGGATGGCAATCTTGAGCAGCATGATCAGACCTTTGTCGTGGCGGAAGCAGATCCGCGGGATTCGACGCCGAGCACCTTGGCGGCACGATTCCAGTACGCTTCGTCCAGCTCGGCGAACTGCTGCTTGATCAGCACGTCGCGGCGGATCCAGTTCGGCTCGCGCATGATATCGCGCGACTTCGCCCAGCCGATCGTCGACGCCGGTGGAATCGGCAGGATCGGCCAGTCGCTGCCGTGCAAGAGCTTGGTGCGCGCCACCGGATCGCGCAAGCATCGGGTGAGCGCATACCAGCGGCCGGGCACGTTGAGCGCGCTGGTGTCGCCGTAGCAGTGCTCGAACTCGTTGGCGAGTCGGATGAAGTTATCGCAGTGGTCGATTTCCCACGGATAAAGACGCGACCCGCAGTGTGCCATGATGACTTTCACGCCGCGCTCCAGCGCCGGTCGAAGCAGCATCGGGTCGGCCGTCGTCTTGTCGATGTTGGGCAGGGCGTTTTCCGCGCCGGTGTGGCTGAGCAGCGGGATTCCGTGGTGCGCGAGCGCTTCGTAAAACGGGATGCACTTCGGATCGCTCGGGTTGAAGTCCTGGACGATCGGCAGCCATTTGATCAGTACCGCGCCGGACTTCACGCACCGTTCGAGCTCGGCGACGGCGTCGTTTCGGTACGGATGGATCGACGCCGCCGGAAGGATCTGCGGATTCTGCCTCGCCAGCCCGAACACGTAATCGTTGGAGAGATACAGGTGCGTGCGCGGCCAGTTTACCGAACCGTCGCGCTGATGGACCGCGTCGAACGCGAGCAGGACGATCGCGTCGAGTTCCGGCGTTGCACGAACCGAATCGAAAAGCGTGCGCTCGAGTGCCTGCTGGAGATACGGGTCCGTCGAATCGAGATTCAATCGCCAGCGCATGAATCGGAACGGGATCGAGTGAAAAAGCTTCCGCGACATCGACCCGCCGGGCATCGAGACGGCGCACAGATGGACATGCACATCAATCCGCATAGCGGAGCAGAGGGTAGTCCATCGCCGTGGATCGACGAAGCCTAATCCAACACGAAAGCGCGATTCCGCTGCCGAGCGGCTGTCGCACCGCGATCGCCGATCAGCGGGACCGACAGGTTGTAGTTCTGGGCTTCGATCAGCAGGTCGGGGAAGTTGCAGGCCCCGTCATAGGTATAGTCGCCGCTGGACCACGATTTGCCGGTGAGTCCGCCGTAGTTTTGCGCGGTGATGAGCAGGTCTGCGAAGTTCACCACGCCGTCGAGGTTGGCATCGCCTGCGAGGGTGTAGCGAATGAGGAAGCTGGTGTTGTCGACCTGCATCCCGCCAAAGGTCGCCGGGAACGCGGCGAACAGCGCCGTCGCGGGCGCGGCGCCGATCGAGCGATTCGGCATCGACTGGGCCGTCGAGCTGATGATTCCGGTTCCGTTCCAGGCGCCGCCGTTGTAGCCCGTCCTGAGTAAGTCGTAAATCCCCTCAAGGGGCGAAGGGTCCCCGGGTGCGAAATCGACGATCATGGCGTTGTTGGAAAGGTCGAAGCGCGAGTCACTGGAGATGGAGAACTCGTGAACGACCGGCGTTCTGTTCGAAAGGGTGAGGCCGGGCGTCATGTTCACCCTCGCACCGCCTTCCAGGACAAGGCTTCCACGATTGAACAGCGAAAGATTGATGGCCAGCGGATTGGACCCGGTTGCGATGAACTTCTCGGAGGCGGTGAACTCAAGGGTGCCCGCCCCGTCGATCGTACCGCCATGGTATTTCTCTTCGTCGGCATGAAGGAATCCATCGATCGTGATATGTGCCCCAAAGCTCTCGAAACGGCGGACGCTGGCGGAGTACGTGATGGGGATGATCACGTGGGAGCCCGGGAGGTCGATGATCACGTCATCGCCGGTGGTGGGAACTTGGTTTTGGTTCCAGTTGTTCGGGTCGTCCCAACTGGTCCCGTCGCCGGCGGCAGTCCAGTAAAACGTACCGGCGTCCAGCTCCCACGGTTCTTCGCCGGTGATTCCGTTGTCGGCCGCGAAAAAGAGGTGATTGTTGATTGCGCGGATTGGCGAGTTCCCGGCCGAGCTGGTGGGACCGGGGAAGATGTCGGCAACCATGCTTGTGCCGGCGGCGGTGCCGTCGGTCTGGTAGAGTTCGTAGCCGGCGGCGGGCGTGTACGCGCGGAAGTAGAGTGTCGATGCGAGCGGCGTCAATTCGATGGGAAACGAACCGTTCATGCCCGCGTAAAGGTCGACGAACTTGCTCGTTCCGGCCGCAGTGCCATCAGTCACCCAGGGCTCAACATCGCCGGCCGTATCGTTTCCGGTAAAGAACACCCTGCCTGCAAATTGCGTGAAGTTGAATCCGTAAACGGTCCCGAGCGGAGTAACGGGCCCGCTAAGCCCGGTCGCCCGAAACGTGGTCGAGTTCGCGGTGAAATAGGTTCCGACGGGGAGCGCGGCGAGTCCGGAGATGCTCGAACCGGCTGCGCCGGGATTGAGGTCTGCGGCCATCGAGGTGTTGCCTGCGGTGCCGTCGCTGCGCCACAGTTCCTCGCCGTGAGTCTGATCGTTGGCGACGAGCCAAAGCGTTGCACCGTCGGTTACGAGATCGTGCGGATCCGAAGACGCGCCGTCGGCGGCGATATCGCTCAACACTTGCGTGCCGGCGGGCGTGCCGTCGCTGATCCAGACCTCTCGCCCATTGGCGGGATTGGTCGCCACGAAAAACAGCTTGCCTCCCATCGCGGTGAGAAAGTCGGGCGCCTGGTCGACCGGTGCCGGCTCGGGACGAATGTCGGCAACCATCGCGGTGTTGCCCGCGTTGTTGGTTTTCCAGAGTGCATAGCCGGTGGTCGGATCGTTGACGATGAAGTACAAGCTGCCGCCGATCACGGCCGGCTTGGCGGTCGTGACGTTGGTACTCACGCGGGCGGTGGTCGCGGGAGTGCCGTTGGACTTCCAGAGCTCGCCGCCTTGCACGATGCAGTACGCCGTGCCGCCCAGATCGGTGATCGATGCGGGATTGGACGAACCGACGCCGGGCACGATGTCGCAGACGAGTTGCGTGCCGGTGGACGTTCCGTCGGAGCGCCAGAGTTCGCGGCCTGTCCCGTTGGCGATCGCGGAGAAGTAGAGGTCGTTGCCGACTTTCGCGAAGTTCGTCGGACTCGATCCCTGCGATTTCGGATTCACATCGACCGCAACCTGCGTGCCGGCGGCGGTGCCGTCGGTTTTCCAGAAGCTGATGCCGCTGGCGTCGCCGTTCGCTTTGAACAGGACGTTCGAACCAAGCGCGGTGAAGAACGACGGCGAAGAACTCGCGGTGCCGGCGTTGATGTCCTTGACGCGTTGGGTGCCGGCCTCGGTGCCATTGGTCACCCACAGCTCGGTACCGTTGCTGGTATCGCCCGCGGCGACGAACACGCCTCCCGAGAAGCCGGCGGGATCGGCAAAGAAGTTTGTCGGATTGGAACTGTCGGTTCCGGGTTCGATGTCGGCGACGAGGTGAGTGCCCGCGGCGGTGCCGTCGCTGTACCAGATTTCGTTGCCGTGAAGCGAATCGCTGGCCGCCACGTACAGACCGCCGCCAAGCTCCGGCGGATTGGCGAAGAAATTGGTCGGACTCGAACTGACCGACCCGGCCGCGATATCCGCTACCTGCGCCGTTCCGGCATCCGTGCCATCACTCTTCCAGAGTTCAGTCCCCAGATCGCCGAGTGAACCCGCGGCAATGCCTCGCGCAGAGAAGTAGAGTGTGCCATTGACGTTGGTGAGATTGGTGAGCGATGACGTCAGGCCGCCCGGCAGAACGTCTTTCACGAGAACGGTTCCCGCGTTCGTTCCGTCGCTCTTGAAGAGTTCCAGTCCCGTCGCGGCAGTAACCGCAGCGAAATAGAGCGTGCCGTTGACGTTGGTGAGTTGTTGGGGCGAGGAGCTGTTTCCGCCGGCGCGGATGTCGCGTACCTGAATCGTGCCGGCCGAGGTGCCGTCCGATATCCACAACTCGGTGCCGGTGGTTCCGTCGTTGGCGCTGAAATAACACTTCGGGCCAATGGCCCGGAAGTTATCGGGCGTCGCGCTGCTCGATCCGGCTCGAATATCCTTCAGGAGCAACGTTCCCGCGGATGTCCCGTCGCTGCGCCACATTTCGGCGCCGCTGATTCCGTCGTTCGCGCGGAAGAGCAGCGCGCCATTGACGCTCGTCAGCTGGGCCAGCACCGCATCGCCGCTGCCGCTGACGATGTCTTTCACCAGGACGGTGCCGGCGGAGGTGCCGTCACTCTTCCACAACTCGTTGCCGGAGACGCCATCATTTGCGATGAAGAAGAGCGTGCTTCCGACGACGGTAAGGCTACGCGGATTAGCGCCGATGCTCCCGGCGCGGATGTCTTTCACGAGGGTGGTGCCGGACTGGGTCCCGTCGCTCATCCAGAGTTCCGGGCCATGCGCGCCGTCGTTGGCGGTGAAGTAGAGGGTGGAGTTGATGACGACGCGGTCGGAGATGTCGTCGTTGCCGGAGGCGGCGGCGGTGTTGACGTCCCTGATCAACATCGGCGTGCCCTGGAGTAGCCGTCGCGGTTCCAGCCGCTCGGAAATGGGGCCAGTACCGCGGATGCCGGGCAGGGTGGCGGCGCGCAATCGGACGGTGTTGAGTCGGCGCATTGTTCTCACCTCTTGATGTGATCTGCGTGTCGCAGGCAAACGCGATCCATTATCAGTCGCCGGCGCAGGTCCGCAATGCATTTTCAGCGGGGTCGAGGCGGCGGGTCGGCAGCCAATTCTGGGCATTGATGCAAAACTTTCGCAAGACGGCAACTGCCGTAAACGACGGGAATTGCGAATCGATCGCCGATAAAAAACCGGCGCATCGCACTCGCCTCGCCGGACCGCGTCGCAACAGAGCGACAGACGCCGCACGGGCGATAACCCGGCGGAAAAATCCGCGCAGTCGACACCTAAAGTACCCCTCATTTCCGGGTCGATTCCACGAAAGCCACAACAGTCTGGTCAGCCCGTGTCTCCACGGTCTGGCGCGAACCTGAGTGGTTGGAACTTGAAAGAGAGGAGGTCGACCAACTGTGGGCCGCGGGAATGCGGCTGACAGGAATGAAGAAGTGTGCTGCCGGGGTTCGCACCCCTTGCCCGGCAGCCAGATGAAAAGGGGTTGATTGTCCGCGAAGTATGGGCAAAGCCCCCGTCGAAGACCCGGTCCGCAGAACCGGAAGCGACAGCAACAGATGAGTGCGGCGACACGTGTCGCCGATTCACGCGGAAGCCAGAAAGTCACAGGAAGACATAACCATGAGCAGAATCAACACCAACGTCCCTTCGTTGATTGCACAGCGCACGCTGGGTCGCAACAACACTCAACTCAACACCTCGCTCGAGCGTTTGAGCACCGGTCTGAAAATCAACCGGGGTTCGGATGATCCGAGCGGCTTGATTGCTTCAGAGAGCCTTCGCGCCGAGAAAACCGGCATTGAAGCCGGCATCAAGAACGCCGAACGCGCCAGCAACATCGTCGGCACCGCCGAAGGTGGTCTCTCGGAAATCAGCTCGCTTCTGAACGAAGTGCAGTCGCTCGTCTCCGAGGCCGCCAACACCGGTGGTCTTTCCAGCGACGAAATCTCGGCGAACCAGCTTCAGGTCGACTCGATCCTGAACACCATCAACCGTCTGGCAGGCAGCACCAGCTTCCAGGGCCAGAAGCTGCTGGACGGCAGCCTTGACTACACGACCAGCGGCGTCTCCACCAACACGATCAAGAACCTGGCGATCTCCGGCGCTCGACTCGCCGACGGTGCCGCCAAGACCGTCACCGTCGACGTCGTCACCAGCGGTCAGCTTGCCAACACCACCTATTCTTCAGGTGCTTTGGCAGGAAACACGACGATTGAAGTCGCAGGCAACGGCGGCACCGAGCAGCTCAGCTTCCTCTCGGGAGCAACGGTCAGCTCGATTGCCGACTCGGTCAATGCTATCAGCGATTCGACCGGCGTGAGCGCGGTCGTCAGCGGGTCTAACCTCGTCTTCACCAGTACCGAATACGGCTCGTCGCAGTTCGTCACGGTCAAGGCCGTCTCGGGTACGTTCGCAGTCTCAACCGCCAAGGACTTCGGCGCTGATGCCGACGTCACCGTCAACGGCGCTGCCGCTGAAACCGACGGCCTGCATGTGAAGCTCTCGACCTCGGGCCTCAACCTCGAGTTCGATCTGGCCAGCAGTGCCAACACGACGACGACGAACAGCTCTTTCGCCATCACCGACGGCGGAGCGAACTTCTCGATCGGCGCAAAGGTGACCGAACAGGCCAAGGCCGCACTGGGCATCCAGTCGGTCACGACCGCCAACCTCGGCAACGCCACGCTCGGGTATCTCAGTTCGCTCGCCAGCGGTCAGACCAACGACCTCTCGAGCGGCAACCTGACCTCTGCCCAGAAGATCCTGGACAAGGCGATCACCCAGGTCAGCCAACTTCGCGGCCGACTGGGCGCGTTCCAGAAGTTCGAACTCGGTTCCACCACGAACGCCTTGGGCGTCGCGCTCGAGAACACCAGCGCTGCCGAGAGCGCCATCCGCGACACCAACTTCGCCGAGGAAACGTCGAAGCTCACGCGGAATCAGATCCTGTCGCAGGCCGCCTCGAGCGTGCTTGCCCAGGCCAACGCGGCCCCGCAGGCGGCCCTGTCGCTGCTCCGTTAAAGAGCAGTCTCAGGACCCGGCTGATGATGCGATCGATTCGCATCACGAGGCAACCGCTTCGCAGCGCGAGCCCGGCTCGACACGAGTGAGGCGGCGGCGAAGCACACGGCAGGCGTCGCACCGATTCGTCGGAGAGCAGTTTGACGACGCCTACTTTGAACTGGCACGCGTGTAATCTGTCTCCCTCTTTCAAGATCCAAACACCCCCGGCGGGGACGCGCCGGGGGTGTCTTATTTGCTGTGAACTGCACAAAACCGATCCGAAAGTCGTTATGGCGCGCCCATTCGGCGCGCAAAGCGAATTTGTTCGGCTAAACTCGTCTGTTGCCCCTTGATTCCGAGTCGTCGTCAAGGATCTTCAGGATCCTCAAGGCTCTAAATCCATGCGGGTTTTGGGAATACGATCGGGCAAACTTTTCGGGAATGAAATGCGATTCAGGAATCTGACTATTGCGCTCGTGCTCGCCGTTCTCGCGACGGTTGGTCTTCTGGCGGGCGTGAAGTATCACCAGATCAGCGGCGCCGCAGGCGGCTGGGGCGAGGCGCCGCAGGCGGTGACCATCGCCGAAGCCAGTTCCATGCTCTGGCAGCCGATGATCTCCACCACCGGTACCGTCGTTGCCAAGCAGTCGGTCGATCTCAAGAACGAAGTGCTGGGAAAGGTCGCGAAGGTGAACTTCACCCCCGGCGAGATCGTGGAGGCAGGCACGTTGCTGCTCGAACTCGACACCAGCGTTGAACAGGCAGAGCTTCGCGCGGCGCAGTCGCGCCTGAAGCTCGCCCAGCTCGCCGAAGACCGGGTGAAAAAGTCTGCGGAACTCAACGCGGTCACGCCGATGGAACTCGACGTCGTCCGCGCCACCACCGAGGCCGCGGCCGCCGAAGTGCAGCGACTGGAAGCGATGATCGAACGCAAGCGGATCAAGGCGCCGTTCAAGGGAACCGTCGGCATGACCGACATCCACCTCGGCCAGTTCCTTTCCGAGGGAACGATGATCACCTCGCTGCAGGGCGTTGATGAAGAAGTGTACGTCGACTTCGCCATGCCGCAGGAAATGGCGCAGCGGATGCCGATGGGCGCACCCGTGAAAATCGTCTCCGGCGAAAGCGAGATCGACGCGGCGATTCAGAGTGGCGACGCGCTGATCAGCCAGATGACCCGCTCGCGGCGCACGCGCGTCGCGATCAAGCACGCACCACAGGCGCTGGAGCCGGGCATGTCGGTAAGTGTCATGCTGCACGCGGCGTTCCCGCGGAATGTCGTCACCGTTCCCGCCGTCTCCATTCGCCGCTCTGCCTGGGGCGATTCGGTCTTCGTCGTCGTGAAAGATGACAAGGGTGCGCCGCGAGCCAAACGCGTGAGCGTTGATGTGGGCGCATCGCTGGGCGAACGCGTGGTGATCAACTCCGGCATCGTCGCCGGCCAGCAGGTGGTGGCGGACGGGTCGTTCAAGCTGCAGGAAGGCAACCTGCTGAACCCGACACCCGCCACTCGGCCGGCGTCGACGCAGCCCGCCGCGAAGTAATCGAAACAGCAGCGCACTTTTCCCGGGCAGACGAACCACCATGAAATCGATCACCGACCTGTTCATCCGCCATCCCGTCCTGGCGATCGTGATCAACCTCGCGATCCTGCTGATCGGTCTGAAATCGGCCACTTCGTTGCCGGTCCAGCAGTTTCCGAGCATCGAAAAGACGTCGATCACCATCACGACCGTCTACATCGGCGCCAGCGCCGAAGCCGTGCAGGGTTACATTACGGTGCCGCTGGAGCGAGCGGTCGCGGCCGTCAACGGCGTGGACTATGTCGAATCCAAGAGCGTGGCGGGCGTGAGCTCGATCAAGCTGTACCTGCGGCTCAACTACAACTCGACGGCGGCGCTCGCGGAGATCAGTGCGAAGCTTCAGCAGGTTCGCCGTGATCTTCCCACCGATGCCGAGCCGCCCGGCGTCGAGCTCCAGCGCGCCGATCGTCCTTACGCGACGTTCTACGTCAGCTTCAGCTCCGACTCGATGAACATCACGCAACTCACGGATTTCGTCTCGCGCCAGATGCAGCCGGAGTTTGCGAGTATTCCCGGCGTGCAGCGCTCGGGCGTCGAAGGCGGCCAGACGATGGCGATGCGCATCTGGCTCGACCCGTCGAAGCTCAACGCGCTCAACCTCACGCCCGGCGACGTGACCACCGCGCTTCGCCGCAACAACTTCCTCGCCGCCATCGGGCAGGCGAAGAACGATTCCGTCCAGGTCGACCTGCTCACCAACACCGATTTGCGAACACCCGAGGAGTTTCGCGACCTCATCGTCCGCGAAGACCGCGGGGCGATCGTGCGGCTTTCCGATGTCGCCCGCGTCGAGCTCGGCAGCGAGGACGCCCGCGCCATCGCCATGGTGGACGACAAGGAAGGCGTGTTCCTTTCCGTCTGGCCGGCGCCGGGAACCAACGAAATCACCATCGCCGACGGCCTGCGGAAACGCATGGAGGAGGTCCGCAAGACCCTGCCCGGCGATGTCAATATGACGCTCGCCTGGGACGGCACCAAGTTCATGAGCAGTGCACTCAAAGAGATCAGCAAGACGCTCGCGGAAACCATCCTGATCGTCGGCTTCATCGTCTTCCTGTTCATGGGTTCGATCCGCTCGGCAATCGTGCCGCTGGTGGCGATGCCCGTGTCGCTGGTCGGTGCCGTCGCGATCATGTCGCTCATGGGTTTCTCGCTGAACCTGCTGACGATCCTGGCGATCGTTTTGGCGGTGGGTCTGGTGGTGGATGACGCGATCGTCGTCGTTGAAAACATCGCCCGGCACGTGCGCGAGGGAATGAGCCGGACGCGGGCGGCGATCGTCGGCGCGCGCGAGCTCACCGGGCCGGTCATCGCCATGACGATCACGCTCGCCGCGGTGTACACGCCGATCGGTTTCCAGGGGGGTCTCACGGGCGTGCTCTTTCGCGAGTTCGCGTTCACGCTCGCGGGCGCGGTGATCGTCTCAGGTATCGTCGCGCTCACGCTCTCGCCGATCATGAGCGCATACATGGTTCGCGACAGCGGAAAGGAGGGTGCGTTTACGTTGTGGGTCAACCGGCGATTCGACCGGCTCGCCGGTTATTACAGCCACGTGATCAATGGCGCGCTGCTCATCCGCTGGCCGATCGCAATCGCCAGCGCCTTCGTCGCGCTGCTCGCGGTTCCGCTTTACCTGTTCAGCGGCAAAGAGCTGGCGCCGATCGAAGACCAGGGATTCGTCGCGGTGTTCATCCAGGGTTCGCCGGATGCGGCCCTCCACTACTCCAAGCTCCGCGCCCAGAACATCGCCCGCGCCGCCAAGTCGGTGCCGGAAGGGCGGTTCATGTTCCAGATCGTGCAGTCGTCGATGGGCTTCGGCGGCATGGTGACCAAGGATTGGGACGACCGAAAACGCTCGACGATGGAGATCAATCCCCAGTTCTTCGGCGTCGTCAGCAGCGAGCCCGGCGTGCAGGCATTTCCGAATCTTCCGCCATCACTCCCGAGTCCGGGTGATTTCGGCGTGGAGATGATCCTCACCACCACCGAGCCGGTCGCCAAGCTCGAAGCCGCCGCGGCTGAAATCGTGAAGAAGGCGAACGAATCCGGCATCTTCATGTACGTCGATACCGATCTGAAGATCGATCTGCCGCTTACGCGGGTCAGCGTCGACCGTGAAAAAGTCGCCGACCTCGGGCTCGATCTCGCGACCGTCGGCCAGCAGCTCGGCACGCTGCTCGGCGGGGCGGATATCAACCGCTTCAACCACTTCGACCGCAGCTACAAGGTCATCCCGCAGATCGAATCGTCCGGCCGAACGAGTTCCGCGTCGCTCCTCGATCTGAAAATCACCGGCCGCGACGGAACGCTCATCCCGATCGCGAGCTTCGTGAAGCTCGAGACCTTCGCCACGCCGCGATCACTCAATCGGTTCCAGCAGAAGAACGCGATCAAGATCTACGGCGGGAATCTGCCGTTCCTCACCAAGGAGGCGGCGCTCACCAAGGTCGAGAAGATCGCCCGAAGTGTGATGCCGCCCGGCACCGCGATCGATTACGCCGGAGAATCGCGACAGATTCGAACCGAAGGCGACAAGCTCGTCGCTTCGCTCGGCTTCGCGATCATCATGATCTACCTCGTTCTGGCGGCGCAGTTCCACAGCTTCCGCGACCCGATGATCGTGCTGCTCGGCAGCGCGCCGCTCGCCATCAGCGGCGGGCTGGCGTTCACGTTTCTCGGCTTCACGACCATCAATATCTACTCGCAGGTCGGCCTCATCACGCTTGTCGGCCTGGTGGCCAAGAACGGCATCCTGATCGTCGAGTTCGCCAATCACCTGCAGAAGGACGGCCTGGGGAAGTTCGAGGCCGCGCGGCAAGCGGCGCTTACCCGGCTGCGCCCAATCCTGATGACCAGTGCCGCAACCGTCTTCGGTCACTTGCCACTCGTCTTCGTCGTTGGCCCGGGAGCGGCCTCACGAAACAGCATCGGCATCATCCTCGTCACGGGGATGATTATCGGCACGCTCTTCACCCTCGCGACGGTGCCGGCGATCTACTCGCTGCTGGCCAGCAGCAAGCAGAAGCGGCACGGCGAGGAAGATTTCCATTCCGGTGAGCGAATCCCGGCCGCAGGCGAGGCTCCGGTTGCCGAGCCAATCATGGCGTGAGCGTTCGCTTGCCCTTGGCCACGGGTCGCGGGCATGATGCCGCCACGCATGAATGAATCCGCAGCGACACCGACGTCTGATCCTCGCCGCGGATACCGATTCGCGTTGTATCTGCTCATCCTGATCAACGTGTTCAACTACGTCGATCGCCAGGTGCTGGCGGCCGTCCAGCTGCCCATCGGGCAGGAGTTCGGCGCGACGAAGACGATGATGGGGTGGCTCCTCACCGGCTTCCTGCTGGTGTACATGGTCTTCGCACCGGCGTTCGGCTGGTGGGCGGATCGATACAGCAAGTGGAAGCTCATCGGTTTCTCGATGGTGCTGCAGAGCCTGGCCTCGGGAGGATCGGGTCTCGCGCACGGTTATGTGACGCTGCTGCTGATGCGCTGCGCGGTGGGCATCGGCGAGGCCGCGTGGGGCCCGGCGGCGCCGGCGCTGCTCTCGCAGATGTATCCGGTCGAAAAGCGCGGGAAAATTCTCGCCCTCTTCTATGCCGCCATCCCCTTCGGGAGCGCGCTGGGCTACATCGTCGGCGGGGCGATGCTCTCGTTGACGCACAACTGGCGCTGGGCGTTCTATGTCCTCATGCCGCCGGGCGTACTGATCGGACTGATCTGCTTCTTCATGAAGGATCCGCCCCGCCCTGCGGTCGACGTCGTCAAAGCGAGTCGGCCCGATCCGAAGCGATACCTCACGCTCCTCAAGATCCCTTCTTACAGCATCAACTGTGCCGCGATGACGTTCATGACCTTCGCCATCGGCGGTATCGCGTTCTGGATGCCGGAGTATCTCAAGGTGGATCGCGGCCTTTCGGAGCAGCAGAGCACCAGCGTCTTCGGCATCGTCGCGGCCCTCGCGGGGATCGTCGCGACGCTGACCGGAGGCATCATCGGCGACAAGCTCCGCAAGCGATTCCCCGGCAGTTATTTCCATGTGAGCGCCATCGGCCTGATCCTTGGCATGCCCTTGGTGATGCTGCTGATGATCACCCCGTTTCCCTATGCCTGGGGCATCCTGTTCGCGGCGGTCTTCTGTCTGTTCCTCAACACCGGCCCGGGCAATGCGATTCTCGCCAACGTCGTTCCCGAGTCGCTGCGCAGCGGCGGATTCGCGCTCAACATCTTCATCATCCACCTGCTTGGCGATGCGATCAGCCCGCCGGTGATCGGCTGGATCGCCGACCACAACAAGACGGCAACCTCCAGCGGCCTGGGGATGGGGTTCGTGATCGTCTCGATCATGCTCGGCATCGGCGGGGTCGTCGCGTGGTTCGGCGCGCGGCACCTGGCGGAGGACACGCGCCGCGCGACGGTCGCCGACGCGGATCGCGGCTTCGACGTTGTTCTGCCGGCCGCCGGTCCTTCGCCGCTGCCGCCGATCGGGCCGTGAGCTAACCGTTTTCTATCCGAGGGAGCGCAGATCGACCTTCGGGTCTTTGAACGCCTCCTCGCGCCCGCTGGTTTGCACGCGCTTGGCGATGAGCAGGCGGGCCGATTTCTGGTCGATGTCGCCGACCGCGACGACCTGAGACAGCCGCCCGTCGCCGGCGAGGCCGAACTCGATGATCGTCTCCGGCGTCTGGCGGAGGATCCGGCGGTCGATGTGCTTTCGCTCGCCGCAGAGGAATCCATTCATCTCGAACCAGTGGCTCTCGATCGCCATGGAAGAATCGACGATTCGGTCGCCGCCGCTCATCACGTCGCCGGCGACGCTGCCGAGCATGGCGGCCTGGTTCCAGTGCGGGAAGTAGCGATGGCGTTGGAAGAGCGGGTCGTACGCGGCAGCGCAGTCGCCGGCGGCGAAGACGTCTCCAATGTTCGTCCGGCAATGCTCGTCGACGAGGATCGCCTTCTCGCTGGCGATCGGCGTGTTGCGGAGAAGCTCCTGCGTCGGGTCGACCCCGATGCAGACGATGGCGAGGTTCGTGTCGATGCGTGTGCCGTCGGACAGTACGACGCGCTGCACGCGGCCGTCGCCGTCGAGCCGCTGGACGAGTCGATTGGCGTGCAGCACGATGCCGTGAGATTCGAGCGAGCGCGACACCAGTCGGCCGATCGCTTCACCGGCGTAATGGCTCCACGGGTGGGATCGGCCCGATACCAGCTCGACGTGCATGCCGAGTGTCTTCAAAGACGAAGCAACTTCTACGCCGAGGAGCCCCGAGCCGATCACCACGGCCCGGCCGCGGTGCGTCTTGTCGTTCGGCAGGGGCAGGCCCTCGATGCGGGCCGAGTCGATCGCGTGCAGCAGCCGGTCGGCGTCGTTGACGTTCCGCAGCGTGTGAACATTCGGCAGCGATTCGCCGGGCACATTCATTTTCCTGGGCGCGCAACCGGTGGCGATGAGCAGTCGATCGAAGATGATTTCGTCGCCGGTGGTGAGATTCACGGCGTGTCGGTTGCAGTCGATCTGGGTGGCGCTGGTGCCGGTGCGGAGGGAAACGTGGTTCTGTTCGTGCCAGCGGCTGTTGTCGACGAAGATCGATTCGCGCGGCATTTTGCGGAGCAGGTACGATTTGGAGAGTTCCGGCCGCCGATAGGGGCGGGCGGCTTCGCGCGCGATCATCACGATCGAAGCGCCAGGATCGCGCGAGCGGATCGCACGTGCAGCCTCGTGCGCCGCGATACCGCCGCCCAAGAGAAGAAAGTTCACATGTTGACGTTGCATGTGCGGCCTGATTCCCAAAAAAGAAGAGCGAGCCGATCTATGAGTCTATTCGACTCGAACACCCGCCATCATTGAGTTCGCCCACTATCAATCATACGTTCGGCAAACGTCGCGGTTCAAAAGCGCGTTCGCCGTCTGATAAGACACGCATGCGCTTGATTCGGTTGCACGCATCCATTATTCCGCAAAGACGATGAAAGGCCTATCTCCGGGACAACCTGACGCACTCATCGGATGGATGCAGTCGCTGAGCGATCCTTCGCGCCTGCGCCTGCTCCGTCTGCTGGAGCGACACGAACTGGGCGTTGCCGAACTTGGCGATGTGCTTCAGCTCCCGCAGAGCACGATCAGCCGGCATTTGAAAATGCTCACCGAGGAAGGGTGGCTGCGCAGCCGGCGCATCGGCACGACGCACCTTTCGACGATGAACCTCGACCATCTGAGCGGACCGCAGACGCGATTGTGGCAGCTCTCCCGCGAGCAGATCGCCGATTGGCCGAGCGTCCGGCAGGATGAACTCCGCCTGCAGCGCTGCCTGAAGAGCCGCGCGGATGACACGCGGAAGTTCTTCACCGGCGCCGCCCACGAGTGGGATGAGCTTCGCCGATCGCTGTATGGCGATGAGTTTTCGTTCCACGCGATGATCGCGCTGCTGAGCCCGAGCACCATCGTCGCCGATCTCGGCTGCGGCACCGGGCAACTGCTGCAGACGCTCGCGCCGCACGTGAAGCGCGCGATCGGCGTGGACAACACGCCCGCGATGCTCGAAGCGGCCGGAAAGCGGCTTGCGGGTGAGAAAAATGTCGAACTGCTGCAAGGCGATCTCGAAGCGCTCCCGATCGAAACGGGCACCGTCGATGCGGCGATCTCGGTGCTCGCGCTCAGCTACGTCGTCGAGCCCGGCCACTGCGTGACCGAGATGGCGCGCATCCTCAAGACAGGCGGACGGGCCGTGATTGTGGATGTGACCGAGCACGACCGCGAAGAGTTCCGCCTGAGCATGGGCCAGAGCCGGCTCGGCTTCGACGACAACACGATGAAGCAGCTGCTCAAGGACAGCGGAATGAAATCGATCCACATCACCCACCTTCCGCCCGCATCGGGTGTGAAAGGGCCGGCGCTGTTCCTGGCGTCGGCAGTGAAGTCGTAGTCGCCGCAATCATCGTTCAACATCCAACGCTCAACGATCAACGTCCAGAACGCCCTCTGAATATTGAGCGTTGAATGTAGAAAGTTGGACGTTGAGAAAAGCTACGAAACGTCAATCAACTTCCGACGATCGAGCCTCCACAGCCATCCCGCCGCCCCGAGCGCCGCCATCGCCGCGAGCGACAATCGAACCGCCCCCAGCGGCGGCCCCGCGTACCACGCTCGGATCGTGCTCGTCCCGGCCGACACGGGGATGAGCATGCGTCCATCGTCGGTCGTCGCCGCGCGGAGTTCTTCATCGGCGATATCGTTGCCGTTCACCTCGACCTGCCACCCGGGAAAGTACAGCTG
The DNA here is from genome assembly GCA_031411495.1 of Phycisphaerae bacterium. Lineage (GTDB taxonomy): Bacteria > Planctomycetota > Phycisphaerae > Tepidisphaerales > Tepidisphaeraceae > JANOBD01. The sequence goes on from JANOBD010000034.1 coordinate 96,659, forward strand.
CTCGAGCAGCACGCCGCTTTCGCGCGCGGTCGTGATGCGGGCGGAAATCAAATAGTTCGAGTGATCGGACAGGTACTCGACCTTGTCGAGCGAGGTGATCAGCGGCCGATTCCCGCGCGGCTCGGGAGGCACGCGCATCCACATCGGGTCGAACTCGTTCATTCCTGCGAAGGTGGTCGTCGATTCGCGCAGCGCCGCGACCTCGCCACGAATCTGCTCATCCGCCTCGCGCCAGGAGAGCTCGACGAGGCGATCGTCAATCCGGTGCGGCTGAGGCGAGACGCGAAACATCTGCCATTGCCAGCCGGCGACGAGTGCGATGATGACGACCGGCGCCCACGCTTGCTGAAATCGCCTGAGCAGCGGAAGGATCAGCAGCAATTGGATCGGCGCGAGGACCGCGAGCAGCCGCCATGGAAACTGGATCGTTCGCAGCGGGTTGGACGAAATCTCCCAGAACTTCGCCGACACCGGCAGGATCGCCAGAATCAGCAGGACATAAGCAACGGCGGCCGCGCGGATCCACCCGTTGCGCCGGCCGATGATCGCGCCCGCGATCGCCATCAGCAGATGCGCCGATCCGATCGGCAGCGACATTTCGCTCGCCTGTCCGAGGCTTCCAGCGCTGACGCCGAACGACCAGGTGTTGGATAGGAGCCGCGAGACGGGCACCGTGTGCAGTTCGGCCCGGAAATAGCTTTGCGAGATGCGATCGAGATGCACGAACGGCCGGCACTGCCACACGCAAAGCCAGTAAGGCGATGCCAGCGCCAGCGCGAGCGCGCAGACACATCCGGAAACGAGGATCCATCGCCCCCGCGCCTCTCTGCGAATGGAAAGGCATTGCAAGGCGCAGATCGCGCCCAGCAGCGGTACGGCCACCATTGCGGTTGCCGGGTGCGCGCAAAGCAGCAGCGCCAGCGAGACCGCGCCGACTGCGGCGACGCCCATCAGCGGACGGCGGGCTTCGAACCGCTGCTTCATGGCGATCATCGCCCACAGCGGCCAGGGGAGGAGCATCATCGAGGCGAGCTCGCTGTGGTCGGCGCGGATGTTCAAGTTCACGAACACGTACGGCGTGAGGATGAACAGGCCGCTCGCCGCGAGCGATGCGATGTGCGGCAGGTCGATCCGCGCCAGTCGATACGCGCCCGATACCCCGACGACGAAGAAGACGTAATCGACCCCGAACATCCATTTCGACGCCGCGACCGGCAGCAGCGACACGAGCGAACCGACGTAGAACACCAGCGGCTGGTAGAAGACGAACGTCGGATAGCCGTGACCGCCCGCCAGATCGGGCAGCCAGCGCGGATAGAGATGCCCGTGGGCGATCGAATCCTTGAAGAGCATCGTCAGCTCTTCGTAGCGAAACGATTCGTGCGTCGCAGGGTACTTGGGCGAAAAGAGGACCGGCAGCAGCGGGACGATCGCGATCACCAGCAGGGCGAGCGCGATGAATGCTCGAGGACGCGGACCGTCGTGGCGAGATGTCGGCTGCGGCTCACGCTGAGTGCTTATATCGCTTTCGTCCCGAGTCATGGCCGGCAGAAGATACACCACGGCGCTGTGCGAGGCGCGGTTCACGCTTGCGTTGCGAACTCGATTGCGGTCAATTCGCGATCCAGACTTCAGGGAGGCGCTATGAGCACGCGATGGTATTACGCAAAGGCCGGCACCAACGACCGACAGGGGCCGGTGGCGGTCGAACAGGTCCAGGAAAAGCTCCGCACCGGCGAACTGACGGGCAGCGACATCGTCTGGCGGCAGGGGATGCCGCAGTGGGCGCCGATCGGCGCGATGCCGGAGTTCGGCAGCGCGCCCCGGCCGATCGCGCCGCCCTTGCCGCCGCGGGCCGCGCCGGTGGCGCAGCCGATGTCGGCACCCGCGGCGCCCGCGCCGGTTCAGCCGCTGGAGGGTGGAGGCGTCGCGCCCACGGCGGTGCCGCACTCCGTCGGCTACTTCACGCCCGGCGCGGACATGCCGATGCGCGCCCGACAGAACCTCGCGAAGTTCGCAACGCCGACCGGGCCGCTGGGCGATTGGCCGCTGAATGACGGCCACGTCATGCAGCTGGCGGAGGCGGTGAAGTGGCGGAAGCGGATCATCGCCGCGTCGGGCCTGACTCGATTTTTCTTTCTCATCTATACGTTGATCGCGATCGTCATGGTGTGCATCACCGTCGCGATGCTGGTGTCGAGCAAAAACTTCGCGCGCGACGGTCTGCCGATGCTCATTGCCTCCGCGGTCATCGTTCCATTTGCCGTCCTGTTCGGGTTTGCCGGGAAGGCGATCAGGTACTGCCGCTCGTGGGGCGCGCTCGTGTTGGCGATCCTCTGTACGCTGGGGCTGGTCGTTCAAGTCGCGAGCCTCGTGCTCGTGCAGTTCGCTCCGCGTTCTGGTGCGTCTTCGCGGAGCGACGGCAGCGAATTGATCGGGGGCGCCATCGGGCTCTTCATCGGCATCGCGATCGCGGTCGTGTACTGGCGTGCGTATTCGGCAACGCCGAAATTCCTGAACTCCCCCGTCTGGTGCCAGGAGGCACTGGCGGTCGCCGAGCAATCGAAGTAAGCGTAAGCGAAACGGCCAAACCACAATGACCAACAAACGCCCAATGACCAAATGCCAATCGATTTGAGGTTGGACATTGTTCATTGAGGTTTTGCTGGTCATTGGACCTTGGTCATTTTCCCCATCGTCGTCGTGCCGATTGACCCCGACCCCCCGTCCAAATACCGTCGCGGGCTTATGCCCTCGATCGATGAACAAATCGCCATCCTCAAGCGCCGCTGCGAACGAATCGTCAGCGAAGAGGAACTCAAACGCCGCCTCGACAACAGCCAGAAGCACGGCAAGCCGCTGCGCATCAAGCTCGGCATGGACCCGACCGCGCCGGACGTCACGCTCGGCCACTGCGTGCCGCTGAAGATCGTCCGCCAGTTCCAGGAGTGGGGCCACAAGGCCGTCATCATCGTGGGCGACTACACCGCCCGCGTCGGCGATCCCTCCGGAAGAAATGCACTCCGCCCGCAACTCTCCGGCGAAGAGATTGACGCGAATGCCAAAACCTACGTCGGCCAGATCGGCAAGATCCTCCTGACCGATGCCGAGCACCTCGAGGTGCGCTTCAACGGCGAATGGCTCGCGAAGATGACGATGATCGACGTCATCAAGCTCCTCTCGCGCAAGACGGTCGCGCAGCTCATGGCCCGCGAGGACTTTGCCAAGCGCTACGAGAGCCAGACCGACATCTACCTCCACGAACTCTTCTACCCGCTGCTGCAAGGGTGGGATTCGGTCGAGATCGAGGCGGATCTGGAGATGGGCGGCAACGACCAGCTCTTTAACAACCTCGTCGGCCGCGAGCTTCAGGAGAAGGTCGGCGCGACCGGTCAGATGGTGATGGTCACGCCGCTCTTGGTGGGCACGGACGGCGTCATCAAGATGAGCAAGAGCAAGGGCAATTACATCGGCATCACCGACCCGCCCGGCGGCCCGGACGGCATGTTCGGCAAGGTGATGAAGCTGCCGGACAACGTGATGGAGCAGTACTACACGCTCGTGACCGACCTGCCCGAGAGCGAGTTCAAGACGCTCATCTGGCAAAGCCCGCGCGATGCGAAGGTGAAGCTCGCCAAGTACATCATCACCTGGCTGCACGACGCCGAGGCGGCCGACCAGGCCGAGAAGGACTTCTTCACCGCCACGCGAGACGGCGGCGTGCCCGACAACATCCCCGAGCTGAAACTCGCGGCCGGCAACCACAAGCTCGCCCCGCTGATGGTGCAGGCCGGCTTCGTCGCGAGCAACAGCGAAGCGATCCGCAAGATCAAGGAGAACGCCGTCAAGCTCGACGGCACCAAGATCGCGCCCGATGCGTTCAACAAGGAAGTGACGATCGAGAAGGACGTCGTCCTGCAGATGGGGAACAAGCGGTTCGTGAAGCTGGTGGTGCGGTGAACGTGATCCGGCTCGGAGATTCGACAGACTTCGTTTCTTTGGAAGTGCGCCAACGCGGAACCCGCGGGGCATAGAGCGATGGGGACGTTCGCCTTTCCGTTTCTGTCCGCAACGACACGTTTGAAGGGTCGTACGATGAGGTCTGGATCGAAGCGTGGACGACGTTCGTAGGGCGGACGGCGTTGCGCGTGACCATTTGGCCCCCTCAGGGAATACCCCAGATCGCAAGAACTCGAATGTGCTAGGCTCAGCAGAGCGAGACAGGATGGCGAAGGGCGCTGCGGTCCGCGAAAATCCTGTTCTGAAGGAGTTCACATGCTTCGCTGGGCCGTCATCTTTCTCATCATTGCAATCGTCGCCGGCATCTTTGGATTTGGCGGCGTGGCCGGCGAGTCGGCGTGGATCGCCAAGGTCCTGGTGGTCGTGTTCATCGTGCTCTTTGTCGTGTCGCTGGTGCTGGGCAAGAAGCCCAGGCTCTGACCGCCACCGCGAAGATCGCCCGCTCATACAATGGCCTCCTGTTCGGCAAAGATCGCGTGTCGGCGCGAGGTTACGCCCCCGACGCGTGATGACTCGCCGGCGACAAGCCCCGCAGCGCCTGGGGAGCTGAGGGCGTGGCCGTAGTTCTGCGCGAGCGTGAGCAGGTCCGCGAAGTCCACCGTGCCGCTGCGGTCGAAGTCGCCTTTGCCGGCGCCGCCGTTCCACGCGAGGTCCTGCCCGTAGTTCTGTGCGAGCGTGAGCAGGTCGGCGAAGTCGACCTTGCGGTCGCCGTTGGTATCGCCCTTGAGGCTGGAGAAGTCGATGATCACGTCGCTCTCGATCTGTCGCCCGCCGGGCAGGTAGACGAAGTCCTTTCGCAGCGTCATTCGGTAATTGCCGTCGGGCAGTTGTCCGTTCTCGTACCCGCTGAAGTAGACGATCGACCCGTTGATGGTCGGCGACCAGAGAACCTCGTACCTGCTCGACGGGATGACGGCGTTCGTATCGAGGTTGCGCAACACGTAGTCATCTCGGCTGATACTCGCGCCGACGTCGTCGCTGAAGTCGATGAACGTCCGCGGCCCGGACAGGTCCTGCCAGATGTGCCCGCTGGAGAGCGCAAAGGCGCGGTGGGTTTCCGGGTTGTCGAGAATCGTCAGCGTGAGCGAGGTGTTTGCGCTCAGAACGTAATCGCCGTTGGCGCGGATGTTGACGAACTGGCGTTCGGCAAGTTCGTTCACGCCGTCGTTGACCGCGAAGGTGTGGAACGTGACGGACGGCGCGTTCGCCGGGATGGTGACGGTCAGCGGAATCGCATCGACGAGGTCGTTGTCGAACGTGCCGAAGTTCTCGAGGTTGATCGTGAGGGGCCGGCCCCACTGGTTGCCCCAGGAGCGGGTGACGGTGAACTCCAGGCCGCTGGTGGCGTCGTTCCAGTTGCTTTCGGTGGCGGCGGGGTCGAGGCTGCCGAGCGTGACGGTGAAGCGTTCCTTTTCGGCGGCGGCGAGCTTGTACGGACCCGAGCCGCCGGGCGTACGGTTTTGGACGTTCGTCAGCGAACCATTGATGTTCTGCTCGCTGCTGATGGCGATGTAGTAGTCGCCGGTGATGATTGGCGAATACTCGATGTAAGCGCCGCCGTCGCCATGGACGACGGGATCGATCTGGCTTGCCTGGATGAGGTTCAGGTTGCGATCGAGAAGGCGCATCGCGCCCCAGCTGCCGTTGGTTTCGTACATCTCAAACCAGTACGTCTTGCCGCCTTGAAGCGAAACTTTGTACGTGTCGATATCGAGCGTGCTGATGAGCTCGTCGCCGATGACGCCGTCGATGTAATGGCCGTCGAGCGGGAGCGAGCGCGGGACGACGGCGCCGTGCGGAGAGGAGACGTCGCCCTCGGTGCTGTAGCTCAACATGTCGATGCCGACGCCCTGGTAGTGGTTGTTCGCCTCGTTGCTCTCGGCGACGGCGTTCTGCGAATCGACCTCGCAGACGAAGACGGCGTCGTTGTCGACCGTGGGCATGAAGGGGACGTTGACCGAGACCGGTTTGGAACTCAGGAACCGCAGCCCCCAGACGGTTGCCGACCCGACGAACGTGCGCGGCCCCAGAAGATCGTCCTGTGCGTAAAACGAGACGACAATCCCGGTGTTGGAACCGACCGAGTTGAGGCCTTGGTTGTTCAGCGTCACCGACAGCGTCGTCGTCGTGAATCGCCCCGGCATGAGCGGGCTCGACGAGGTGATCCCGCTGGCGACGAGATCCACGGCCATGTGCTGACGCGATTCGACGGCTTCGAACAGCGCGACGGAGCGACGACGAGAAGGTTGAGGGTTACGCATGTCGATCCATGCGGATTCGCCATCCTCCCTCCGCCAGAGAAATAGAAAGTCGCGTTTTTCCGGAAGAAACAGGGCGAAATCCGCGGTTGTGAACTTGGGGTACCGGAATCGGCCTGGAACCGGACTTTTTGGGTCATTGTGGGCAACGCTGATCGCAAACGATTGCTGGAAGAGAGGTTGCGTCAATCGAGTCGCGGGGTGAAGCGGCATCTCCTCTACACGCGCGGCGCTGCGCGAAATCGCATCTTTGCGCAGCGCGAGGTCCGGATCGATCGCGCCTAAATGACGCGCTGCTGCGCGCTTACCGACCTCGTCGCACGCCGGCAATGTGATCGCCGTCCGAACCGGCGGCCGCGAAGGAACTGTGAGGCCCGGCGGAACGGCATCAACGCGTTGGAATCTCCGGACCGCAACGCGAATGTTGCTCACGAATCCATCGCGCGCTCGAGCAGCTCGATCTCCCGATCGCTCGCCCGCCGCCATGACATCGACTCCTGCTCGCGCGAGCGCTTCGCCCATTCGAGCGGCGTGATCGGCGTCGAGATCGCCTCGCCGGTCGCGCGGAAGGTGGCGCGCAGGTTCACGTCGACCTCCTTCCGCTTCAGCAGGTGTTCCAGCGTCGGCACTCCCGCCGCCAGGCACGTCGCGACACAGTGAAAGATCGGCGTCTGCGTGCCGAGGGATTGCCCTTTGTCGTCCTCGACCGGCTTGGCGCGCGTGTTGATCGGCGCGCCGCGCGCCAGCAGCAGGTCGACACAGTCGATCTCGCCGAACTCCACCGCGGCGTGGAGCAACGTGGTGTTGTCGAGGTTCATGTTTCCGTACGGGATCGTCTCGAAGTGTTTTCTGACCAGCGACGGATCGGCATCGATCCGCTTCGAGAGTGCTGCAGCATCGCCGCGATGGATCGCGAGCATCTCCGGCGTAACTTCGGGCGGCATGAACGCGTCATGCTTCAGAAGGATGTCGATCATGCGGTGCTTGCGGTCGTGGTGGTCGCGCATGTACGAGCCGAGCGCGTACGACATCGGGCATTGCCCGCCGTACTTCGTGTCGATGGGCTTGAAGGTGACATCCGCGCCCGCGTCGAGGAGGAACTGCAACCCGTCCGGGTCGAGACATTCGCCGGTGACGAAAACGATTGGGCCGTAGTTCCCGCCGTACTGGCCGTCGGGGTCGGCGCCGTGGGCGATGAGCAGCTCGGCGATCTCCTTGCGCTCGTTGAAGCGGAGGACCGAGCGAGCGAGCGCCACATCGAGATCGAGCTGGGTGAAGTTTCCCGAGTCGAGGATCGATCGAACCGTGGCGAGATCATTCCGATTCGCGGCGGCAGGCAGCGGCTGCTTGTCGGTGCTGGTGCGCTCCGGGGCGACGGTCGGCGCCATCGCTTCGACCACGCGGGCCAGCTCGGCCCAGTTCGCGCTGCCGTACTCTTTGGCGAGTCGGTGTTGCGCCTGCTGAAGCGTGAGCGAGGGATCGCCTTTGGCGATTCGCCGGGCCTGTTTGCGCAGGTTTTCGAGCGAGGGATTGATCGGGAGACGCTTGGCGGGGCGCGAACGCTTGGACGGACCAGGACCTTTAGATACGGACATGACGGACCCTTTCACGTGGGTAGGCGAAGCCTGCCCGTGTGCCGGTTGTCCGCAGTCAGGATTGAACCTGTGCCGGCGATGAAAAGGTTGTATGTATCGAACACGACAAAAGGTGGGCTTAGCCCTTCCCGCGGACAGCAGACGCGGCCAGACCGCGTTGCCGAGAAGTTAGCAGCGCCGCGAGAAGTGGCAATCGGAAAATCGGAAATGGGGTGAAAACGACGACGCGAGAGCAGTAGGCTTGTGGTGCTCTCCACACGAAATAACGGGACAGCGATCAGTGGCCGGCCGGGCGCGGACCACTTTCGAATCGCGAGGACCGTTCCGCCCGGCCGGTCCACTGCATTGCGTGGTTATCCGCCCATCGCCCACCGCCACGCTTCGGGGACTTCCGACACACTCTCGACCTCGGCCATGTCCCACTCGTTAGCACCACAGAACGGACAACGCGGCGGTGACTCACCATGACGAGGGCTGTAACCCAAAGTCATCGACTTGTTCAGGTCCGTCGGGTCGGTGTAGAGCTCTATCAGCTCGGTGTCTTCGACGGCGTAGCATCCACAGCACGTCGTCCGCTTTAAGCGATAGTCCGAGTTGCTGCAGCCATGGCCGCCGCGAGCTTCGAACTTCCACTTGTCGAGGACGCTTCGCATGTGCGGATAACTATGATTCTCGCGCGCTTGGGTACGGTTTACAGGGCCGTCGGATTCCCCCACGCGTCGAGGTGACTCTAGCCGGCGCCTTGTTTGCGTCAACGTTTTTTGTTGTTCGGTGCCCGACGGAAGGTGAACGATCGGTTAGGTGAATGGGCGGGGAATGGATTCCGTACACGTGGTCGCGATGCGCCAGTCGAGTAGGGGCGGCTTCACAGCATTGCGCATCAGCGTGAGTGCTGGGCGCTGAGTCGTCTGGCTTTAAGTCGGGCATGGTAGAGCGAGATCTTCGCGCCGACCCAGCGCCGAACCCGCGGCAAGCGGCGGACAAAGGCTGGCAGCGGACCCAAACCGC
>JANOBD010000035.1:0-34329 GCA_031411495.1 Phycisphaerae bacterium
TCGTGACGCCTTCTTGTGGCCCGGGGCTCGGCTTTCCGTCCGTACTTCGATGGCCGTGGGCGCGGCGGCGACAATCGTGCAACGCAGAACCGGCGTTGGGCCGGGCACCACGCCATCCACCGAGTGCAAAATGGAAACCGCTGATCGAAAGAGTCGACCGGCGGTTTTGCCTGCGGAGGTTTGGGTTTGCTGAGAATCAGTATTGGTTCAGAAAGCGTGTGCCGCCATTGGGATGGCTGGTCTTGCACAGGTTCAGCGCTTGTTGAGCATTCATGAACTCGACGTGACCATCTGCGTAGAGCGCATTGAGGCCGCCGCGGGCGACGTTGAGCTTGATCTTCGAAGGCTGATTGGGCGCCCACTGGATGTCGCTGCGTCGGGCACCGCCGTGGCGGATGTAGTCGGTCTCGAAGTGGATTAGGACGTCGGTGGACGAACCGACCGGATTCGCGGCAACAACCGGCGGTGCGTCATTGGATTGCGGATAGAAGAGCGAAGCGCGATCGCCCGACCCATCCGCAACGAGGACGACTTTCGGCGAGTTCTTCATGCCGGCAAGCTTGCCGCAGCCGCTCCACCAATAGCGCCACATATCTCCCCAGCCGAGCTGTTCTCCGGTGAAGGCGACTTCGCCAGCGGACCAGAACTTGCGAGGGAACTTCGGCGGGATCACCGTGCTCATCGCGTAGCCGCCGCCCATGATGAAGTTGCCGGCGTCATACTGATTCGCAATGAGGAACGGATCCATCGCGAAGCCGCCGTCGCTTCCATCGGATCCCCACGACGGGCAGGTGAATACGGAGCGGAACTTCGGGTCAAGCTTTTCGCCATCCACGGTATTCGTCGCCTGGTTGTCGCCGTAGCCAGGATAGTACTGCTTGTAGCCCATGTACCTCGCGAGGAAGAACGGCCAGGTGTAGGAGGCATTGTAGCCGCCGGCGGAGTTCCGCATGAACGGGCCCGTAATTGACTGTCCTGGAGGAACCGTCGCCGACCACCACGCCGTGATCGGACCGGGGATATATCCACGGTTGTCGTTCGCATACATGACGAACCCGTTGGCGATCTGCTTCAGGTTCGCCATGCACTGTGTCGTCTTCGCCTGCTCGCGGGCGCGGTTGAGCGCCGGGAGCAGGATGGAGATCAATACCGCGATGATGCCGATCACCACCAGCAGTTCCACGAGCGTGAATGCGCGACGGCTTCGGCCACGACGGCTTTCGGTCAATTGGTTCGCGTTCATGACGAATCCTTTCCTGCTTGCCTCTCCACCTCGCGAAACGAACAACGCTTTAGCGACGGCGACGAGAGAGCAGACCGATCGCGGCGCCGGCGGCCGCGAGCGAGGTCGGCTCGGGAACCAGGGAGCGTGCCAGCGCGAACTCACCTGCGAACGAAGCGCCGCCCACTTCGGTCAGGGTTTGCGTCTGCGTCAGGCTCACCGTGCTGCCGTAGTTCTGTGCCAGCGCGAGCAGGTCGTCGAAGTTGACGATGCCGTCGCCGGTCGAGTCGCCATCGGTCCAGTCGCGGCCGGTCGTCGGGCCGTAGTTCTGGGCGAGCTTGAGCAGGTCGTCGAAGGTGACGCTCTTGTCGACGTTCGCATCGCCGGAGAGCGTGTAGAGGATGAGCACGCTGGTGGAATCGGTCGGTTGACCGCCGAACGTCGCCGTATGACCAGCAGCGGATGCTTCAACGGCAACGACCTTGCCGCGGGCGGGGTCTCCCGTGCTGCTTTTGATCGAGGCCGCAGTGATCTTGGCGCGGAGGTCAGCCAGCGGCGATGCGCCGTCGTAATTGACGATCAGCCGGGCGTCGGTGACATCGAGGACCGGGGTTTCGGTCGTGCCGCCGGTGAACGTGAGCTTGGTCAGGACGCTCGTGCCGTCGTTGCCACCGCCTGAGGCAATACGGACGGTTCCATGTTGAATGCGAAGTTCAGGCAGGCGGATGTGCTTGGCGATGAGGTTGCCGGCGCGATCCTTGGTGAGGATGCCGGTTCCGGTGATACCGCCGGCGAGATCGACCGTGCCGTTGCCGTAATTGACACGAATCAGGCCGTTCTTGTTGAGGACGACCGGCACGTTGATGGTGTGCAGCGTGTCGCCGCCGTCGGCGATGATCGCCGCCGGGCGCGGGCCGGCAATCGTCAGGCTTCCGGTGCCGGCGATCGTATACGGCTGCGTGCCGAAGAAGTCGACACGCGCGGTCGAAACGGCTTCATTCAGCGCGACGGCAACCGGCGCGTTGGAGGCGGGCTGGCTGAAGATCGGGAAATCCATATCGCTCGTCGGCGCATTGCCGCCGTTATCGTTCCAGTTCGCGCCGTTGGTCCAGGAACCTCCGCTCGCGCCGATCCAGCCGGGTCGGACGTAGGTGACGTTCAGGTTGTCGACGTGAAGGACGTTCCCGGCGTCATTGCCCCAGTCGCCGGTGTCCATGTCCCACTGGAAATTGATCGAGTTGGCATTGAGGAAGTTGCCTTCAACCGGAGGCGTGCCGCCGTTGAAATCATCGTCGACGAGCTGCGGGACGAACGTGTCGAGCGTACCGCCGTAGGTGGCCCATTGGTCAGTAAGCTTGACGTTCAGGTCCGTCATGTAGGCGTTGCCATTCGAAGTCGGGTTCTGAAAGGCGATCCGGGCGCGATGCGATTTGGCGGCGGTGTTGGTCAGGCCGTCGGCGCGCATGTCGAACGTCCACGTGACCTTCGAAGGATCTGCAGCGGGAATCCCGACGGCCGGATCGACATAGCGATAGGCACCCAGGCCCGAGTACCACCAGGTATTTCCGCCGCCGACGACCCGCACGTTGGAGCTGTCGAACGCCTGGAAGAGCCCCGTGGTTCCGCCAAAGCCGTTCGCCTCAACGCCCTCGGTACGAACCAAGCCGCCGAAGCCACCGGCCGCGGTGTTCGCGGCGGCGTCGTTCCCCGAGTAGCTGAAGTAATAGATCGGATCCACGCCCAGCGCCGATGTGTTTGGCGCACCTGTGAACGGCGTAAGGCCGTTGAAGTTCTGAGAGTAAATGACGCCTGTGTCTGCTGCGGCCATGCCACATTGAATGAGCGCGACACCGGCTGACAAGGCGACGATCTTCGAAAGACGACGTGACATGTTTCCTCCTCGACTGACCTGGCCGATCCCGGGTGGACGTCCGCTCGTCTACCCCTTGGCCGATTCGCTCGCGTCGAAGCGCGCGGTTCGCCGCACGCTTCCTGATGTTCTCTCTAGCCCGGAGATGTCCGGGCATCACACAAGCTCCGGCGGTCTTGCCAACCGCCGCAGCCGACGAACTCGGTCACGAACCGCCGACCTTCCGACGTCCGCCGGGCGGGGCGGTCGATTCACGCACGATCAATGTCTCTTCAAGCTTCACGGTCACGGGCTCAAACGCGTCCTTGGCGTTCATTTGCCGGATGAGCAATTCAGCCGCCACCTGGCCCATGCGTGTTGCGGGAATATCCACCGCGGTGATCGAAGGAATCGAGAGCTGCGCGGCGGGTTCATTGTTGAAACAAGCGAGACTGAAATCATTCGGCACCGAAAGGCCCAGATCGTGGGCGAGCCGCATCAGGGCGAGCGCGCCATGATGCGAGTAGGCCAGCACCGCCGTCGCGCCTTGCTGCATCACGCCCTCACGCAGGAAGGGTTCGTAATAAGAATCCCAAGGCGTGTTGGGAGGAAGCATCGGGACTCGGACGGCAGCGATCTCGAAGCCGAGCTCGGCGGAGCATCGCTGAAAGGTTTCCCGCCGCTCGAAGACGCTCGCGTGCGTCCCGCTGACGCTCGGGTGATCGAGGTAGGCGATTTTGCGATGTCCCAGGTCCAGCAGGTGGCGGAGTGCCAGTCGCGTGCCTCGGGCATCATCGGGCACGACGCTCGAACCGCGTATCCCCGCCTGCGCGTTGATGCAGACATATGGAACACCCGTCCGCTCGATGCCTTCCAGATCATCGGCGGTCGAAGAGCTCACGGCGACGACGCCGTCGACGCGGAGCTTCGGAGGATCGAACTGGCTGTGACGCTGGCTGTAGAACTGAATGCAGATTTCGTAGCCGGCGCGGTCGAGCGTCGAGGCGAGCGCGCCGACGGCCGTTTCATCCGGGCCGACCCGATCAGAACCCATCCCCGAGACGCCCAGGACGGAGACGAGCATCGTTTTGTCTGCAGCGAGATTGCGCGCCGCGACGCTGGGGCGGTAGTTGAGTTCTTCGGCGACTTTCAGAATGCGCTCGCGAACTTCAGGCGACACCGAGAACCGCCCGTGTTTCGCGTTGTTGAGGACGCGGCTGACGGTGCTTTGGCTGACGGAACACCGTCGCGCGACTTCGATGAGACTGCCAGAAAGTCTAGCCATAGCTCGTCCTTCGAACGGTTTTCAGCAATCGCTTGCTGAAAGCCAGCGTAATCTCGGGCTCTTGCGTGTCAACGCCATTTGACAGCTTTTTCGGCATTTTTGGGGTTGATGTGGCAAAATGCAGCCGATTGTGGTCGATCGCCTTTTCCCGTTGACGCCTCTTTTCAGGCGGGTAGATTGTCGTATATCGGCAAGCGCTTGCTGTCGTTTCGATGGACCATCGCCATATTTTGGAGAGCCGTCGGTGTAGACGAACTGAGTTCCGGTGCCACCAACGCATGCTTCGGCGACGGCCGGTCGCCAGCAGCGCATCCAGTCGTATCAGGCGATTCATGACTTGCCAGGAGAGGGGCCAATGAAGTTCAGTCAGGGCGCATGGCGTTATGCAGAGGGCGTGAACTCGACGCTCATGCGTCGTCTTCACCACCATCGCATCCATGGCAATACCCTTTTCTTGTGTGTGCTGGATCGCCACGGGATGCTGGGAGGCGACAGTTTTGAAGGAACCGTTCTCGAGATCAGCATTACATCGCCGATGCGCGACGCGATTCGCGTTCACACCCATCACCATCGGCCCGCCGAGTTCGGCCACCATCGATTCGATCTTGACTATGAACTGACAAACAATCACGTCACGATCGCTGAGAGCGAAAGCGAAATCGTCTTCACGACCGGTAAGCTGAAGCTTCGCGTCGCTCGCACCGGCGCGTTTCGACTTCGCTTTGAAGACCAAGGCGGAAATCTCATCAGTCTCGGCTCCGATCTAGCGTATATCGAAGTCAATGGGACGCCGCCCGAGCCGCGCTCACACGGCCGGCTCCGCGAAGGTCTCAGACCCGGACGCTACCTGATGCAGCGGCTTTCGCTCGGCGTCGGCGAAACGATTTACGGGATGGGCGAGCGGTTTGGACCTCTGGTCAAGAACGGCCAATCGGTGTCCATCTGGAATGAGGACGGCGGCACGAGCAGCGACCTCGCTTACAAGAATATTCCGTTCTACCTGTCGTCGCGCGGCTACGGATTGCTGGTGAATCATCCCGGCCAGGTGGAGTTTGAAGTCGCGACTGAACGCGTCAGCCAGGTTCAATTCTCCGTCCCCGGCGAAGAACTCGACTATTACCTGTTCTTCGGACCCAGGCCCACCGAGGTACTGGAAAAGTACACACGGCTCAGCGGACGCGCGCCGCGATTGCCGAACTGGTCGTTCGGGCTGTGGCTCAGCACCTCATTCACGACCAAGTACGACGAAAAGACGGTCAACGAGTTCGTCGATGGCATGCAGTCGCGTGGCATTCCGCTTTCGGTCTTCCACTTCGACTGCTTCTGGATGAAGCAACGCCACTGGTGCGACTTCGAGTGGAACCGCGACGCGTTTCCCGACCCGGTGGGCATGCTGACCCGCCTCAAAGACAAAGGGCTGAAGATTTGCGTCTGGATCAATCCGTACATCTCGCAACTCTCGCCGTTGTTTGTTGAGGGTCGCGAGCAGGGCTATTTCCTGAAGCGAGCGGACGGGTCGGTCTATCAGCGCGATGCCTGGCAACCGGGCATGGCGTTGGTCGACTTCACGAATCCCGCGGCCATCGACTGGTATCAATCCAAACTCCGTGCTCTGCTCGAAATGGGCGTCGATTGTTTCAAGACCGATTTCGGCGAGCTTGTCCCGCTGGATGTCGTTTATCACGACCGGTCTGATCCGTCCCGCATGCACAACTTTTATAGTTATCTCTATAACCAGTGCGTGTTCGAATTGCTCGAATCCTTCCATGGACCAGGCAACGCGCTGGTGTTCGCGCGCTCGGCCACGGCAGGATCGCAGAAGTTTCCGGTGCACTGGGGCGGAGATTGCTCGGCAACATTCGAAGCGATGGCCGAGGATCTGCGCGGCGGGCTGAGCTTCTGCTCGTCCGGACCGGCCTTCTGGAGCCACGACATCGGCGGCTTTGAAGGCACGTCCAACGCTGCCAACTACAAGCGATGGGTCGCTTTCGGCCTGCTCTCGACCCACAGCCGGCTGCACGGTTCCAGTTCCTATCGCGTGCCGTGGCTATTTGATGAAGAGAGCGTCGCGGTGATGCGACACTTCACAAAACTCAAACACAGACTCTACCCGCACTTCGCCGCCACCGCGCAGGATGCGCACGAGCATGGATGGCCGGCGATGCGCTCGATGTTCATCGAGTTTCCCGATGACCCCGCGTGCCGGCAACTCGATCGACAATACCTGCTCGGGTCGTCACTGCTGGTCGCGCCTATTTTTCGAGAGGATGGGATCTGCGACTACTACGTTCCCGACGGAACCTGGATCGATTTCCAGACCAGCCGGATCGTGCAAGGCGGCAGATGGTATTCGGAAGCCTTCGACTTCTTTCACCTGCCGCTCCTGCTCCGCGAGAACTCGATCGTCCCGGTGAGTTCGAACGAAGATCGCCCGCGATGGAACGCGCGCGATCCACTCACGCTTCACGTCGGCCATCTCACCCAATCGGCTTCATGCACTTTGCGAATCATCTCGGACGACGGTGCATCGGTCGATTTCTCTCTGCATCGGAACGGACGCCAGGTGCGGATCGAAAGTGATGCGCTCGACGGCAAAGTCAGCGTCCTGCTTCGGGCGCGCCAAGGCGCGGGACGAATCGGCAACGGGCGAATGGCCAAGGAGCGGCCCGAGGGGCTGCAGATCGAATGGACCGACATGTCGTTGCCATTGACCTTCGAATTGAGTGATCCATGAAGTTGCTAAAGCCATCAATTTGACACGGAGGGACGAGTGAAAGAGTCCGCACCGTTTCTGCGCATGATCCTGCTCGCATTGACACTGGTGACGCGCGCGCTTGCAGAGGCGCCAACCGAAACCTACCAATGGCGAAACGCGGTGATCAAAGGCACCGGCTTCTCCAACGGCGTCGTCTTCAGTCCGGTTCAGCGGAATCTGTTCTTCCAGTACACCGATATGGGCGGAGCCTATCGCTGGGATGAACCGCAAAAGGCCTGGAGCCCGCTCAACGATTGGTCCCGCTACAACGACCAGTCGGCGCAATGCCTTGGCGTCGAGGCGTTGGTGGTTCATCCGTCGTCGGCTGACAAGGTCTATATGGTCATCGGCACCTACAACAGCCCGGCGGGCATGTGCCGATCGAACGACGGCGGGCGCACCTGGGAGCGTACCGATCTTGTTGACGCAAGCGGCAAGCCGCTCGTCCACGTCAACGGCAATGGAAATGGCCGCAACGGCGGCAACCGGCTCGCAATCGATCCGAACGATCCGAATCAACTCTGGTTCGGCAGCCGTCAGGACGGACTCTGGCATTCGTCCGACGCCGGCGTCACGTGGAAGCGCGTCGATTCGTTCCCCGCTGCCGGTGATCAGGCCGGCCCGGCGCGCAACATAGGCATTATTGCGCTACTGATCGATCGCTCATCGTCCGTTCCGGGGACTGCGAGCAAAACGTTGTACGCGCTCGTCTCGACGACCCAGCCCGATCAGCTCTTTCGAAGTAACGACGGCGGCGCGAGCTGGCAGCCGGCGCTTGCACACCCGTCAGCGAACGCCAACGAACTCCTCCCCGTCCGTGCCGCACTCACGCCGGATGGCCGGACCATGTATGTGACGCTTTCGGACAGCCCGGGCCCAAACGGCGCGACCAAGGGGCAGGTGATCCGAATCGATCAGCCGTCCAGCGATCAGCCGACGATCGAAGTCTGCGACATCCCGAGAGTCGGCACGCACGGGTTCAGCGGCGTCTGCATCGATCCTTCCAATCCGCGTCGCGTCCTCGTGAGTACGCTCGACCGTTGGGCAGCGATCGACGACCTGTTTCTAAGCAACGACGGCGGAAAATCCTGGACGGCAGCCGACGCCAACAAACATCGCGACGACTCATCTGCGCCGTACGCGAAGGCGAGCAAGCTGCACTGGATCGGCGACGTGCAGATCGATCCGTTCGATCCGAATCACGCGATCTTCACCACCGGTTACGGCCTTTACGCGACAAATGATCTGGGCGCGCTCGACAAGGGCACGCCGCCCACATGGCGATTCTTCAACGACGGCTTCGAGCAATCCGCGCTGCTCGAGTTCGCCAGCCCGTTCAGCGGGCCGATCAGCCTCTTTTGTTCGATGGGAGACCGCGACGGATTCCGGCATGAAGACTTCAACGTTTCCCCGCAGAGCGGCTCACTTGGCGCACTCGACGGCTTGTCGCGCGGCAGCAGTGAGGACATCGACGTCGCCCGCGACGATTCCAACAAACTCGTTCGGCTGGTCCATCCCGCGCCGTTTGTCCAATACTCTGATGACAACGGCGTCCATTGGAGCTGGATCGGCCAGGTGCCGAAGGACAAACTCCCGGAGCGAAATCGATCTTCGATCGCGATCTCGGCAGACGGAAGTCGACTCGTCTACTCACCGGGCCGCGAAGGGTGGGGCGAGCGCGCGACCACATTGCCGCTGCTGATCGCCGCGCGAACCACGGATGGGTGGGGCGAGTGGAAATCTCCTGCGAATGCGCCGCCAGGCGGGGCCGTGCTTGTCGATCTCGCGGAGCCCAACACGTTTTACTGCCATGTCGATTCACAAATCTGGCGGAGCACCGATGGCGGCGAGTCGTGGACGCTGGTATGCCAGTCGACGCCGGCGAAGTTCCGAAACATTCGTGCGGTGATCGGCAAAGCGGGACACCTCGTCGCCTCGTCGAGTGATCGTCAGGGCGTCTATCGGTCGACCGACGGAGGTGCGAACTGGCTGCGACTCGCGCCGCAATCCGTTGACGATGCGTATGCCGTAGGCGTGGGCGCGCCCGCGCCGGGTCATGACTATCCCGCGCTCTACATTGCCGGATCAGCCAATGGCACGACCGGCTATTTCCGTTCCGACGACCAAGGCCAAACGTGGATCACCATCGGCGACTCGCAACATCAGTTCGGATGGGTCACCGTGATCCAAGGCGACTCCCGCGTTTTCGGACGGTTGTACGTCGGCACCAACGGGCGCGGCATCGTCATCGGTGAACCGGCAAACGGAAAGGATCGATGACCATGCATTCATCCGCTCGGAAACGCGTCGACATCGAACCCCTCGAAGCCAGGCGACTGCTCGCCGTCGACGCGTACAACTGGAGCAACGCCGTCATCAAAGGGAATGGTTTCGTGAACGGCGTCGTCTACAGCCCGGCGGCGCCTAACGTCGCGTATGCCTACACAGACATGGGCGGCGCCTATCGCTGGGACGCATCGGTTCAGCGGTGGTCGTCCGTCAGCGACTGGAGCAAGTGGAGCGATTGGTCGGCGCAGAATATGGGCGTCGAGGCCATGGCGGTCGATCCCGTCGATCCGAATCGCGTCTATATGATCATTGGCACGTACAACAGCCCGGCGGCGGTGTTACGCTCGAGCGACGGCGGCCGAACCTGGTCGCGATACGATTCGCCGTGGGACAACGCCAACGCACGGCCCGCCTGGCGCGTGAACGGCAACGGCAACGGACGCAACGGCGGCGATCGGCTGCTTGTCGATCCGAACAAGCCTTCGAATCTTTGGTACGGTTCGCGCCTGGATGGATTGTGGCGAAGCACCGATTCCGGCGCGAACTGGTCGCGAGCGAATGCGTTCCCGGTTACCGGCGACACCTCCGGCGACGCGAGCGAGGTCGGCATCGTGTTTGTAGTCGCCGACCCGTCGAGCGGTGCATCGGGCGTCGCGAGCCGGTCGCTCTACGCAGGCGTGTCAACTTCAAATGCATCGAAGCTCTATCGCAGCCTCGACGGCGGCAACAGCTGGTCGATCCTGCCCGGCCAACCGGCCACGGTACCCAACTCAACGGGTGCCGGCGTCACCGCATATCCCATCCGTGCCGCGATTCGTCCGACGGGCAGCGAGCTGTTCATCACCTACGCGAGCAATCCCGGCCCCAATGGCGCGGCAGGGGGTGCCGTTTACAAAGTGGTGGCCCCGGCGAGCGCTTCACCGATCTGGAGTGATCTCAAACCCGGCGGCGCTAATCCATACTTCGGCTACTCCGGTATCGCGCTGCATCCGACCGACCCGAACACACTCTATATCTCGACCCTCGATCGCTGGTACCCATCCGATGAGATCTATCGCAGCACGAACGACGGCGCGACCTGGACCGCGCTGACGCCGAAGAACCACCTCGACAATTCCTCGGCTCCGTTCGCGAACACGCAGTCGCCTCACTGGGTCGGCGATATCGATATCGACCCGTTCAATCCGAACGTGATGACGTTTACGACCGGTTACGGGCTTTACCGAACCGCCAACCTGTCGTCGGGCGCGGGTGCGAACTGGTCGTTCTTTAACGATGGACTCGACCAGAGCGCTGTGCTCGAACTGGCAAGCCCGAATGACGGGCCGGTGAATCTGTTCAGCGCCATCGGCGATCGCGACGGGTTCCGGCATGACCGGTTCGACGTGTCGCCTTCCATCGGGCAGTTTGGCGCAAACACCCGCTTGAACGTCGGTACAAACTACGACGTGGACGTTGCCTTTTCTGCAGCCTCAAACGTCGTCCGACTCACGGGCACCTCGCCTTACGTTCAATTCTCTCTCGATAACGGCATCACCTGGAACTGGATGAGTGCAACCAACACCGCGGGCGCATCCAGCGGCGGCGGACATCTCGCCATCAGCAATGACGGCACGCGCGTTCTCTATGAACCGGCAGGCACAGCGCGTCTCCGTTATGCGACTCTAGCCGGCTCCACCTGGAGCAGCTGGACGACGCTCAGCGGAACGTATCCCGCCAATGGCGCGACGCTGACGTCCGATCTGGTCAACAATTCGACGTTCTACGCGCAAAGCGGGCGAACGTTCTGGCGAAGCACGGATGGCGGCTTGACCTGGACGACGAGAACGACCACGGCGCCGACGAACATCAACTGGGTTCGCGCCGTTCCCAACAACGAAGGGCATCTCCTCGCTTCAACAGGCTCGAGCGGCAATGGCGTGTGGCGAAGCATGGACGGCGGCGCGACCTGGACTCGCCTCGCAACCGCCACCGTCACGCACGCGCTGGCGGTCGGCGTCGGCGCAGGGCCGACCCCGTCGGGCTACCCGAGTCTGTTCGTGGCCGGCACCGCAGGCGGCGTGACCGGTTATTTCAGATCCGACGATCAGGGCGCGACGTGGATCAACATCTCGGATGCCGATCATCAGTTCGGCTACATCACCGTCATTCAAGGCGATCCGCGCGTCTATGGGCGTCTGTATGTCGGCGCCAACGGGCGCGGGGTGCTGGTGGCCGAGCGCGCGGACGTGGTCGCGCCGGTCGTTACTTCAGCGACATTCGATTACCGCCATACGCCGGTCGCGATTGAAATTGCGTTCAGCGAAAACGTGGGAGCGAGCGTGAGCGTGACGGACTTGGTCGTCGCCGGTCCATCCGGTGCGGTGGCGGCAGTGTCGGTGAGTTTTGACGCCCGCACGAACGTCGCACGATTCACGCTGCCGGCGTCGCTCGCGCCGGGCGACTATGTCGCGACAGTCGCGGCGGCCGCCGTCAGTGATGGCGCAGGAAACACGCTCGCCGGCGACGTGACCATTCCGTTCTTTCATTTGCCAGGCGATATCGATCGCGATCGAAGCGTGTCGTTCAGCGATCTTCTGATCGTCGCGCAGCATTACGGCGAATCGGGTGCGGACTTCGAAGCGGGCGATCTGAATGGGGATGGCATCGTCGGCTTTGACGACCTCCTCGTCGTCGCCCAGAGCTACGGTTCGCTCGCGCTGCTGATTCCGGCGCAGTTGACGCACAGTCGACAAGCGTTGACGAAAACGCGTCGAGACCGCTTGGTATGACGCAACCGCGAAGGTGTTGCGACATTGCAATGGCCGCGACCATTTATCACATCGCGCGAGACCTCAAAAGTGTGGGGTTTAGAGGACCGCGACATCCGGACAGTCGCAAAACGGAGAATCATTGTCGTCAATCCGCGTGGCCCGGCGTTTCGGCAGTGATACGTTGCTGAAGGCTTGCGAGGAACAAGCCTTTTTCAACGGTTCCATCAAGTGGAGGATCAAATGGCGGCGCAACAAACTTGGCTACGTTCCCATCGACACGCAGCATTCTTGGCGGCAGTCGCGTTGGAAATTGCTCTCTCGGCTACGGCGGGTGCGGACTTGCTCACCAACGGGAACTTCAACACCGACACCGACGGCGTTGCGGGACCGGATAACTGGACGAGTTGGACCTACGGCCCGACCTCGTTTGCGGCGTACAAAAACGATGCTGCCAACGATCCGTTTGATCTGGATGGCACACCTTACGTTAACGCGGGGAACTATGGCGACTGGTGGTCCAGCGGGGGTGGCTGGTATCAGCAAGTCGCCGGCACCGGCGGCACGCCGTACACCATCACCGCCGCCAGCGGCAGCGAAGGGTGGGACAACGCGGCCGGCGAACTCCGCATCATCTACTTCGATTCCTCCGGCACCGAGCTGCAGCGCGATGTTCGCCACACCGCCGACTACCAGGCGTCACTTCCGTGGACGATGTTCACCCGAACCTCCATCGCGCCGGCCAATGCGGTCAGCGTGAAGGCAGAACTGGCAACCTGGGGCGCCCGCGGGTGTGTTCTCTGGGACGATGTAACGCTCGAAACCGCGAGCGTCTGGAATGTCGATGCCGGCGGAGACTTCGCACAGTCGAGCAACTGGCTCGGCGGAACGCCGGGTGGTGTTGATGCCGCAGCGCGATTCCTGGACGCCATCAGCGACAACCGAACCGTCGCGATCGATTCCGCTGTGACGCTCGGCTCCATCAGCTTCGTCAACGCCAAGACCTATCTGCTCTCGGGCGCCGGCTCGCTCCGGCTCGAACGCACGGCCGGTACCGCGCTGATCGACGTGCAGTCTGGAACTCAATCCATCAATCTGCCGCTCACGTTGGCGAGTAACACCAGCTTCGTCGTTTCGACGGATGCAACCTTGAAGATCAGCGATCCGCTCACCATCGCCGCCGGCAAGTCGCTGCAGCCTCGCGGCGCTGGAACGATTCTATATGAATCATCGATTGCGCTGGAGGCCGGCGCGAGCATCAGCTTCAATGCCAATGCACACCCGACAGCGCTGAGCCTCGCTTCGACCGCGCATGCGACGATCGCCGCTCACGGCAGTGGTGCGGCCCGTGTGTTGACCGTCGATTCGCTTGCGGTCGCACCCGATGCGACGCTCGACGTCGCCGACAACACATTGGTCGTTCAGTACGCCGGCGCAAGCCCGCTCGTGGCGATCAACAACCTGCTGGCAAGCGGCTACAACGCCGGCTTGTGGACCGGTCCGGGAATCACCAGTTCGGCAGCGATCGATGGCCAACACGGCGTCGGCGCGGCCGACTCGGGCACCGCGGTCACCGTGAAGATCGGCGCGAAGGGCGATACCAATCTGGACGGACTGGTCAACTTCGATGATCTGTTGAAGCTCGCGCAGAGCTACAACGTCAGCGGTACCGCAACCTGGGCGATGGGTGATTCCAATTACGATCACGCTGTCAACTTTGATGACTTGCTCGCGCTGGCTCAAAACTACAGTTCCGGTGCGCCGGGCGCGATGGGCGAAGTGCCCGCGAGCATTGCCGTCGATTGGGCGATGGCGCTGACGCTCGTGCCAGAACCGACGAGTCTCGGCTGCCTCGGCCTGGCGATGGGCATTCTTCGCCGTCGTCGTTGAACTGCCCCATCCTCCTCCGCTGCGGCGGCCCGTCTGTACGACGGGTCGCCGCCTTTGAACAGCATGTCCACTTCACAACAACGGCGCTTCAGCCTGCCGCTGGCGATTCTCGGCGCGGCCGTGCTCGTTGGTGAGGCGGCCGCGGCGAGCGTCTCGATACGCATCGATCCATCGCAGCGTTTCCAGCAAATGGAAGGCTTCGGCGCATCGCTGACGGAGTCTTCCGCGTCGTTGATGAGTACGGCAATGAGCGCCTCGCAGCGCACCGCGTTGATGCAGTCATTGTTCAATCCGAACACCGGCGCCGGATTGAGCTTTCTGCGCCAGCCTATGGGCTCCTCCGATTTCGCCCTCAGCAACTACACCTACGACGACATGCCACCGGGCCAAACCGATTACAGCCTGGCGCACTTCTCCATCGCGCGCGATCGGGCTCAGATCATCCCGCTGTTGCAGGCGGCAAAGTCGATCAACCCTTCGCTACGGCTGATGGGAACGCCGTGGAGTCCGCCGGCATGGATGAAACGCGCCAGCGCCGTACAGACGACGCCGGAACAGATGTACGGCGGCCATCTGAAGGACAGTGCGGCCGTGTACGACGCCTATGCGAACTACTTCGTGAAGTATGTGCAGTCGTATGCCGCCGCAGGGTTGAACATCAACTACGTGAGTCTCCAGAACGAGCCGTGGTACGAGACGCTGACCTATCCGTCGATGGGCATGGACCCGGCCGAACTGGCGCGCCTGCTCAAGGTGGTTGGCCCGAAGTTCGCTGCAAGCGGACTCTCGACCAGGATCCTCGCGTGGGATCACAACTGGGATTCAGCATTGACATATGCGAACCAGCTTATGACCGATCCGCAGGCTGCGGCTTGGATCGATGGTTTCGCTTTCCACGGTTACGGCGGCGCGCCCTCTGCGCAGTCCGTCGTCCACGACGCGTATCCGGCAAAGGGCGTCTTCTTTACTGAACTGAGTAGCACGCTCGGCAACACGAACTTTGCCGGCGACTTGATGTGGGACATGCAGAACCTGATCGTCGGCGGCGCGCGAAACTGGTCGAAGTCGGTCGTGCGCTGGAACCTGGCGCTGGACCAGAACGGCAACCCGAGATTACCCGGAGGCGCCGCCGGAATGCGCGGGCTGGTCACCGTCAACAGCAACACCGGCGCAGTCACACTGAATGAAGAGTTCTATTCTCTGGCCCACCTGAGCAAGTTCGTCGACCCCGGTGCATTCCGGATCGCATCCGATGATGCAAAGAGCGTCGCGTTTGCGAATCCCGATGGCACGATTGCGCTTGTCGCCTACAACGATAGCGCCAGTCCGCGAGACGTGCTGGTCCATTGGAAGGGGCGAATGCTTTCATACCAGTTGCCCCGTCAATCGGTCGCGACATTGTCGTGGGACGGCGCGACTGGAAATGCTTCTCAGGTGTGGCTGACGACCGGAGACCGCTCGAAACTACTTGCGAGGCAAGCGGATGTTCCCTTCAACACGACGACATGGACGGCAGATCGTATCGGGGACTGGCACGCCGGCGCGAATTGGTCGGTCGGCGTGCCGGATGCAGTGGACGACGTCGCCTCGTTGGGTCCGGTGAACTCCGCGCCGCGCACCGTTTACCTGGACCAGCCACTCACCCTCGGCACCCTGCGATTTGACAGTCCACAGACCTACGTCGTTGCGGGGACGGCCAGTCTGACAATGCAGGTCAGCGAAGGCATCGCGCGCATCGAAGCGACGGCTGGCGAGCACAAATTGAATGTGCCGCTGCTTCTGCGGAGCGACACGAGCTTCTCAGCGCTCAGCGGCGCAACCCTGCGCGTGTCCGACCCGGTCACGGTGGACCACAACGCGTCGATGACCATCAGCGGCGCTGGCTCGGTGATGTTCGAGTCACACATCAACCTTGCGAGTGGTTCAAGCCTGTGGATCCGCGGCAATGCTCACCTCGGCACGGTGGTTCTCGCCTCCGGTGCGAGAGGCCGAGTGGCAATTGACGGACGCGGTTCGGTCGACGCGCAGACCCTGACGCTCGGCGACGACTCGACCTTCGACATCGGCTCGAGCCTTTTTTGGCTTGCCGATTGCGATCGCGCGTCGGCAGCAGCAATGCTTCGTGGCGGGAGAATCGTCAGCCGGTCAGTCGACAGCGCCGGCGGACGCGCGGACCTGCTGCTGTTCGACGCCGCAGCGCTCGAGCCGACGCGCGCTCAATCGGGCATGGTGTTCGTGGCCGCGCTGTTGGGTGATGTCGACCTCAACGGGGTTGTGACGCCAGCCGATCGATACGTCGTCGTGGCTCATCTTGGCGAAAGCGTTTCGATGCAATCGGGGTGGCTGGCGGGCGATGTCGACCGGGATGGATGGGTGACATACGAAGATCTGCGACTGACAGAAGCCCATCTGGGATTGAGCCTGTTGCCGGAACCAACTGCATTTCTGTCGGTCCTGAGCATCGCGATGGTGGTACCCGGACGCTGTCGCAAAACGGAGCGAAAATGTCGGGAGGCGCGGTGTCGATTTGACGAGTCACTGTCGATAATGCGTCAGGTGGAATGAAAGACTTGGCGGATGGCAAAGCAGCGGAGGATGTATGGTCGGCTCGCAGAACGAAGCGGTGGTTTCAGCGTCGCGTCAAAAGGAACAGAAAGCGGGCGGATTTACATTAGTTGAGCTGCTCGTGGTGATCGGCATTATTGCCGTTCTCATCTCGATCCTTCTGCCCGCGCTGAACCAGGTACGTCGTCAGGCGAATCTGACCAAGTGCCAGTCGAACTTGCGACAGATCGGTCAGGCGATGCAGATCTACGCTACCGAATGGAAGAACACCTTTGCGCCGGGAATCCAGTACTGGTGGGACTACGGCGACGCCGCCGGCTGGAACTTCGATCCGTACCGTTCCGACAAGACCCGCGCCGGCCATGACGACTGGAACAATCCCTCGACCTATTGGTATCCCGCGGCATCTCGCATTCCCTGGCCATGGGATTTCGAAAACCCGATCATCGGCCTCCCGCCGAGCTATTGCCAGGAGTTCTTTGACAACTCCAAGTTCCTTCCATCGCGTCCCGACGGCGCCAATCTCGCGACGCCCGTCTCCCGGCAAAGCGTGATGGGAACGTGGCCGACGGTGAACGCGATATGGAAATGCCCGGAGCTCGGGCCCAGCTCGGCGCCCCTGCCGTGGCTGCTGAATAATTGGGAAGCGAATTACCGCTACAACTTCCTGTACGCGGCCGGCGCGAAGACCTCGGATGCGCGTCGCTCGGCAGAGGCCGTGCTCTACTACGACACGTGCTGGCCGGATTGGACGACACTGAGCTATCCGCACCTGTCGAACAAGAAACCCGGAGTGAACGTCTGTTACGCGGACGGACACGTGGTGTTCGTCTCTCTGCGCGAGATGCAGGTCCAGGGCTGGATCGCGTCTGCGACCTGGGGACGCAGCGAGTTCCTCAATCGTGGCTGGAGACATTGAGCGGCCGGAAGCCGATCGAGAGAGTGAGTGAAAGTGGGACTACGAGAACTGCTCAATCGTCACCCGAAGTTGGCTGCCGCGGGCGCGGGCGTCCTGGTGATCGGCGGATTGATCGCTGCCGTGCTCAGCGCGGGCGCATCCGGCGGACCGAGGCCGGTCGGTGAAGGGAAGGCGTACTTCAGTGTCGACGACGGCAAATCCTGGTTTGCCGCTCCGGCCAGCAATCCATCGCCGTTCCTCAAGGACGGAAAGCCGGCGTACCGCGTGCTCGTGTGGCGCACCGGCCGCGGCGACCCTTTCGTATCACACTTGTACCGCTCGTCGTCGGCGGCGGTCGCGCCACAGGCAGATCCCGTTCGCTCGTCGCCGACCGCCGCTCATCGTACGCCGCCGGCGCTATCTGGCAGTGCGATCGAAGTGAAGAGGCCCGGCACCGGCGAGAAGGGGTGGGTCCGCGCCGATTCCGTCGAAGGCGAAGCGATCGCCAAGCCGCACGGCCCGGACGGAACGACCAATGCGCTTGAAGCCGTCGAACCGTAATTCGCGATCCGAGATCAACTGGCCCTGCGCTTACGCAGTTGGGGACTAAAAATGCGCCGATTCGCTCTGATCATTCTTGCTTCTCTCCTCTGGACGATGGGCGCCTCGGCCGCGTCGCTGCCAACGCTGCGCGCGCAGGGCACACGGGTCGTCGACGTGAACGGAACGAATGTCGTGCTGCGCGGCTGTAATCTCGGGGCGTGGCTGGTGACCGAAAGCTGGATGCTCGGCTGGGATATCGCCGACCAGGAAGCACTCATCGCCAGGCTCACCGAGCGGTTCGGCGCTGCCGAGGCCGATCGACTGCTCGCGATCTATCGTGAAGGGTTCGTCACCGATCGCGATTTCGAGAACATCAAGTCGTTCGGCTTCAACGTCGTTCGCCTGCCTTTCGACTCCCGGATGTTGATGGATGAGCAAGGCAGGATGAAGCCCGACGCGTTTCGATGGATCGACCATGCGCTCGATCTGGCCGAGAAGCATGGCGTCTACGTGATCCTCGACATGCACGGCGCGCCCGGCAGCCAGAGTATCCAGGATCACACGGGACGATCGGGGCAGAACAGATTCTGGTCCGATCCGGTCTACCCGCAGCGCATGGCAGAACTCTGGACTCGACTCGCCGAGCGATACAAGGCGCGTTCCGTTGTTGCCGCGTACGACCTGATGAACGAACCGTACGGCGACTTCCGTGCCGATCTGCGAATGCCCTTGCGTGCGTTGTTGCCGCGAGTCTGTCAGGCGATTCGATCGACCGGCGACCGGCACATCGTCATCTTCCCCAACGGCCTGGGCACGGGGATCGACTTCTACGACGACCCGAAATCCCTCGGCATGGAACAGGTCGGCTTCACCGATCATTACTATCCCGGGCTGTTCGGATCGCCTTCGACCCTGCGCAGCCACGCCGGCATGTTCCACCGCGCGATGCCCGACGCGCAGGCGTTCCTCGATCGAGTCGGCAGCCCGATGCTGATCGGCGAGTTCAATGTCGTCCTCGATAAGACCGGCGGGAAGGCGATGATGCGCCGCTACTTCGACGAGTTCGAGCGGCGCGGCTGGATGGCGACGATGTGGAGCTACAAACTGCTGAAAGCCACAGGAGGCGTCGAACACGACAACTGGTACATGGCGACGAACGCCCAGCCAATGGCGAAGATCAATTTCAACGCGGCGTCAATGTCCGAAATCGAAAACTACTTTCGCGAGATGGCGACGATTCCCATTGCGATCGACGAGTCGCTGCGTGAAGCCCTCACCTCGCGCACGCCACCGACAGTCCTTCTGCCGACACTCGATGTATTGCCCGCCACCGCGCCGAGTTCGCGAAATGTCGAAGCCTGGCGACTCGTGGATTGCGCCACCGACATCGCCTCGGGGCTGGACGCCCAGGGAGCCCGGATCTCCATCACAGCGGCCGGGCAGGACATCATTGGAACAAGCGACAGCTTCGGCTTCCTTTCTCAGCCCGTTCGGCAAAGCGGTGTTTTGATCGCCCGCGTCGATCAGCTCCTGCAGAGCAGCACCTGGGCGAAGGCGGGGCTCATGATTCGCTTCGGCGAGCCGGGCGATGCCGACTACGCGGCTGCTCCATTTGCGATGGTGAACACGTTTTCAGATGGCGGCCTCGCATTCGTCGTGCGCGACAAAGGTGGAGCCGCCACCACCGAAACCAAGCGGAGCGTCGGCCCGCTCCCGAGGCGACTTGCGATTCTCCACGATGGACCGCGCATCGAGGCGTATGCTGACAACGGCGCCGATGGATGGATCAAGCTGGGGTCGACAACGATCGTCTCGATATCTCCAGCGCAGATCGGCCTCGCGGTCTGTTCGAATCGCAAGCGGGCATTGACGCGAGCCGATTTTTCCGACGTCGAGCTGAGAAGCGATACGCACCTCGAAGGCGTCACTTCGATTCAATCGCCTGATGTCCAACCCACCGACGGGCCGTGGGACGAACTCGAGATCTCGAAGTGGAATCGGTGGAGCGACGGATTTGAGTCGAACAATCCGCTCGAAACACGGCAAGCGCGCTGGGTTGGAAAGGCGGCAGACGGCGAGTCAGGTCTATGGAGTGATATTCCGGTCGAGCCCGGCGCGCGATACGCGTTTCTTGTACGTGTTCAGCGTTCAGAGGGCGCAGATGATTCGCAGCGATTGGTGCTCGCCATCGAATCGACCCTCGATGGGAAACAGTTGGCACTCGAGGAGCGGACGATCGATGTGCGGCACCTGGCCGCGTCTCCAGGTTGGAGTGTCGTGAAGATCGAGACCGATGCGCCCTCGAAAACGATCCGCCTGCTCATCCGGGCAGGTGGCGACAAAGGAGCAGTGACGATCGGGAGGGCAATCCTGACAAGAGCTGCTGATCCGCCTCGTCCGGCAAAGTGACCGTGAACACAACGATCCATGAATCCTCGCAACCCGCAGCCGCCAGAGTTTCCCCCACGCCCTCGACGGTCGTGGCGCGTTCGATCCACACACCGTCGGTCGCGAGCCTCCTGGCCCAACGTCGTGTAAAGTATGTCCCGCGTATGAGCAGCGGACGGAGAATCGGTTTGGCCATCGACGCGGTTGCCGCCTACGGTCGGGGCGTGATCCGTGGCGTGATGACCTATTGTCGGAGCAATCCGAGATGGATGATCACCGTCGAGCCGCTCTGGTCGTTCGGCTCGCTCCCGGATATCCGTGAGTGGGAAGTGGACGGGCTGATCGTTCAGACGTTCAGCCGGGAGTTCGAGCAGCAGGTAATCGACCTGGGCATCCCAGTCACCAACGTCTCGAACTTCTGCCCGGATGCGAACCGCCTGCCGACAGTTGTGCCCGACGACATCGCCATCGGCAGAATGGCGGCGAATTACCTGCTGTCGCTCGGATTTCGCCGCCTGGGTTACTGCTGGAACGGCGACACGCCATATGGCGAGCTGAGGCTGAAGTCTTTCCGCGCCCGCGCCAATGAAGCGGGGGTGATTGTCGATGAGTGCGACGCGTCCCGGGATGACCTTCGCCAATGGCTCATCAAACTCGAGAAACCCGTCGGCATCCTCGGCTGCAATGACGACTGGGCGCATCGCGCGCTTAACCTGGCGCGCCGTGCCGACATCAACGTGCCGGACCAAATCGCCATCCTCGGCGTTGACAATGATGAGCTGTTCAACACCCTGGTGACCCCGTCGCTATCCAGCGTTGCCGTGCCCGCCGAAGATGTCGGTTTCCAGGCGGCGCTCCTGCTGGAGCGAATCATGTCCGGCGAGAGCTCGGTGGCGAGCCAGCCGGTGCTGTTGCCGCCGCTGCGGATCGTTCCTCGGGAATCGACCGATGTCTTGAACGTGGCGGATGGGGATGTCGTGGTCGCGATCCGTTTCATCCGAGAGCATGCGGCTCATCCGCTTCAGGTCGACGACGTTGTCGAACGCGTGACGCTCTCACGGCGCTCGCTCGAACGCCGCTTTCGCCAGTTCACCGGTCATTCCATCTCCGACGAAATCCGCCGGGCACATCTGGACCGCGCAAAGGAACTTCTCATCAACACGGAACTCCCGATGTCGCAGATCGCGACGGCATCGGGCTTCATCAACGCGACGCGGCTGGGAGTCGTGTTCCAGGCGGAGCTGAGTGAATCGCCAAGTGAGTTCCGCAAGCGCTCACGGGGCAGCACGCGAAGCAAGTGACCCGTACACGGGTCCTGACGAAAGGGAAGCCCGCACCCGTTGGCTGATTGCGAGAGAGTGCGAGCTTCAATGAAATTGATTCGGAATGCCTCGCGAATGCGATTCATTGCGCGGCGGGCCGACCCTTGAGCGTCGATTCGAGCGTCATCTCCTGGCCGGCGCGGAGAATCGAGATCTTCACCTTGTCGCCGACCTTGGATTCGTTCAGGAAATCGACGACCTCTTCCAGGGACGCGACCTTCTTATCGTTGAGGCTGGTAAGGATGTCTCCGGCACGTACGCCGGCGGTAGCTGCGGCGGTGTTGTCGGTTACGCCGGCGAGCAGGATGCCTTTGTCGTTCGGTTCGGAGGTGTAGTCGGGGACGATGCCCAGCCGCGGGCGATCGCCTTCGATCATCTCCCGTCGCGGTGCACGCTCGCCGGGTTCGTTGCCGGCCGCGACGTTGATATCCGGCTGCTGGCCGTCGAATGTCGCGATGTATTGCTCGCGCTGCATCCTGCAGAGCCGCTGGACGAGATTGAAGGACAGATCCACCACCTGAGCAATACCGGCGTAGTTGATCTTCTCCGGGTCATCGCCGGGCGCGTGATAGTCCGGGTGCATGCCGGTGAAGAAAAAGAGCACCGGGATGCCCTTGGTGGAGAAGCTCTGATGATCGCTCGGCCCGCGGCCGCCTTTGCCCATGCTGCGGATGAGAATCGGCTCGTTCTTGTCGGCATCGTTCAGAAGCGTTTCGAAAGACGGCGCGGTCCCGACGCCGCCGACATACAAGTGCTCATCCTTCATCCGACCGACCATGTCGAGGTTCAGCATGGCCGTGACCGAGGTGAGCGGCATCGGCGGTGCCTCGACGAACTTACGCGAGCCGATGAGCCCCAATTCTTCGAGCGTGAACGCGACGAAGACGATGGTGCGGTCCTGCCGGCCGGCGAGCGCGAAATCCTCGGCGATCTGCAGCAGGGCTGTCGTGCCCGAGCCGTTGTCGTCGGCGCCGTTATGAATCTGTCCCAGCTTTCCGCGCGAGCCGTACGCGCCAAGACCGACGTGGTCGTAGTGCGCGCCGATGACAACGTACTCGTCCGCGTGCGGACCCTTGCCGGGCAGGCACGCGACGACGTTGCGAACGCTCGACACATCTTTCTCAACCTCGACCGCGCCGGCGATCTTCACCGAATCGAAGAGGGCCGATGCGGGTTTCTGCGTCGAATCGATTTTCGCCTGCAGTTCCGCCAGCGACGGCGCGCCGGCCGCCGTGAGCAGTTGATTGGCGACATCGACCTTTACATGAAACACGGGAACACTCGACGGCCGACGCAGGCCGCCTTGCGGCTCCATCAGCGGCGGCTGGTCGTCGTGGTGCGTCGGCGCGTTGACGAGGATTACCGCTTTTGCACCCGCGTCGATCGCATTGGACACCTTGCGCTGGATCGCGGCCGCGCGGGAGTAATCCTCCTGGGCCCAACGGCTCTTTCCGGCCTCATCGACCGGCTCCCAGCGCATGATCATCACGACATGGTCTTTCACATCGATGCCGGCAAAGTCGTCGTACTCGTGGTCGGTCGCCTTCGCGCCATAGCCGACGAACGCCAGCGGACCCTCGACCGATGTAGTGCTTGAACGGATCAATGCGGTGTACTGGTCGCGCCGCAGTTCCACGCCGTTGACGCTCAGCTTCGTCGCCGGTCCGAGTTTGCCGCCGACTTCGTAATCGAAGTGCTGGAAGTAGCCGTCGAGGCCGGGCATCGGCTTGAGTCCGAAGTGGCGAAAGCGCTCTGCGATGAACTCGCCGGTTTGAGCCAGGCCCTCCGAACCGACGCCACGACCTTGCCGTGCGTCGTCGGCGATCCAGTAGAGGTCTCGCTGGGCCGAGGCGACGACTTCCGCCATTGGCCGCGGCGAAGGCTGGATGGCGTTCGGGTCTGTGGCTCGCCGATGCGGGGTGGAACATCCTTCTATGACGGCTATAGCGGCCAGGATGACGGCGAGCGACTTCGAGAGGTGCATTGACGGCAGCTTAAATCGGCCCGGGAACAAATGGAAGATTGTGTGTTGAATGTCGCAGATCCGCCTTTGGCGCAGCATCCGCGACCGAGCCTGGATAGAATGCGTCCAGACGGACCCGCCGAGGCAGAACCGGTGAACCTTCACTGTCGAGGTCATCCGCATGTCTGAGCAAGATGACGTCTCATGGAAGATGGTCGAGCGAGTCGTCCACGACTGGCTCGGCCCTGAGGCAAAACTCACTGAACTGTGCTTCCTGGCGGGTGGAATCGTCAATACCACCGTTCGCATCACCACCAGCACCGGAGAGCGCGCCGTCTTAAAGATCTCGCCACATCGGGCCAACCAATCCCACGAGCGCGAGGCGCGCGAGTTGACGCTGCTGAGCGAAATCGGATTGCCCGTCCCGCCCGTTCATGCCACGCGGACCGGCTCACTCGAATACCCGCACAGCTACCTCCTGATCGGATTCATCGACGGAATGACGATGCGCGACGCGCACGAACACTGCACCCCCGAGCAGTGGGATCATCTCCAATGCGAACTCGCCGAGTTCGCGACCGTGCTGCACTCACATCACGGCGAGCTGTATGGCCGGTTCGAAGGGTCGACTTTCACCGATTGGCCGAGCTTCTATCGATCGCTGGTCGACCCGATCTGGCAGGAAGCGGAAAAGCTGCATTGCCTGCCGGTGAAGACCCGCAAGACGATCGCGCGCATCCATGATCATCTCGATCGGCTGCTCGCGCATGGCGATGTGCCGCGACTCTGTCACGGCGATTTGTGGTCTGGAAACGTGCTCTGCAGTTTGAACGGCGATGGCCGGTGGCACATCACCGGTATCCTCGACCCTGAACTTCGACATGCTCACGTCGAGAGCGAGATCGCCTACATGGACCTGTCGCGGACGATCAATCACGCGTTCAAGCAGGCGTACCAGTCGCGGCACCGGCTGCCCGACAACTATCACCGGATCCGCAAGCCGATCTATCAGCTCTACGCGCTCATCAATCAGCTGCAGCTCCACGGCCACACTCACGCGCCGCGCGTGATCGAATCGGCCGAGCGGCTCGCAGCCGTCGTGTGAGCCGACGCGACATTCAACGGATCATTCGTCGGGGGCTGACGTGGCGAATCCAGACGCGTCGTGACGCGCTTTTCACATCCGCTCATTGCGAGCGAGAGCAGCGAGATGCCCAGCAGAAGTATTCGCATAATCGAGGAGTTTGATCGGCGGAGCAACGCTTCGCAAGTCGATATCAGCCGATCCGAGCCGCTGGGCGTCCGCGCAACGCGGCTCATCAGTACGTCAGTACCGAATGCACCTCGACATCGCCAAGTTTCGAGCGGCCCTTGAGTTCGAGGAGCTCGATCAGGACGGCCACGCCGACGATCGTGCCGCCGAGCTGGCGGACGAGGTCGATGCAGGCTTTCATCGTGCCGCCGGTGGCCAGGACGTCATCGACGATGACGACGCGTTCGCCGGGCTTGACCGAATCCATGTGCATTTCGAGCGTGCCCGAGCCGTACTCGAGTTCGTAGGTCGTGGCGATCTTTTTGAACGGGAGTTTCCCGGGCTTGCGGATGACGCCGAAGCCCGCCGAGATGGTGCAGGCCATCGCCGTGCCGAAGATGAAGCCGCGCGATTCAGCACCGATGACCTGATCGACCATTCGGCCGCGATACGGATTGCTCAGGAGCTCGATCGATAGCGCGAGTGCGCGCGGGCTGGTGAGCAGCGGCGTGATGTCGCGAAACGTCACGCCGGGCTGCGGAAAGTTGGGAATCGTCCGGATCGAGTCCTTGAGAAAGCCGATGGGGTCGGTCATGCCGGACATGGTACCGGCGGAACGCGGAATTTGAACATGACCGCTTCCGAACCTGTTGGCAGGTCCGTCAGGTCCGTCCCGTATGTCCGAAGCCCCCCTCGCCGCGGGCGGAATCGTCGAGCAGTTCCACTTCGACGAGATTCACCAGCGGCACCGGCGCGATGAGTAGCTGCGCGATCCGGTCGCCGCGGTTGATTGTGAACGCGGCCGAGCCGAGGTTGATCAGCGGCACTTTCACTTCGCCGCGGTAGTCGCTGTCGATCGTGCCGACGCAGTTGATGAGCGTGATGCCGTGCTTGGACGAGAGTCCGGAGCGCGGTCGGACCTGCGCTTCAAATCCCGGCGGGATCTGCATCGCGAAGCCGCACGGCACGAGCTTGATCTGCATCGGCTCGAGCGTGAGCGGCTCCGTCACCGCGGCGCAAAGGTCAAATCCCGCGGCTTCCGCGGAATGCTTCGACGGTAGCGGCAGGTCTTTGGCATGGTCGAGTTTCCTGATGCGAAGGGTGATCGGCTGGGTCATGGGGCGGAGATGGTAAGCGAAGTGATGCAACATAGCAGTAGCGTCGTAGGGTGTAACGATTGCGTCGCGTTAAACCGCAAACGACATCGCAGCACGCGGTCGAGGCAAGCCTCGACCCTACGGGAAGAGAGAAGCGCTCCGCTCGATCAACACCTTCGCGAACTCGGGCTTGGGCATCGCGTTGATCGTCTCGCTCCGTCCGTCTGGCCATAGCAAAACGGGCTTGATCTCGCCGGCGTTCATCGTTTCCAGCGGATTGAAGACCATCAGGTCGACGTTCTTGTATCGCATCTTCTCCTGCGCGCGGCTGAGTTGGTCGGCCGATTCGAGGCTGAAACCGACAGTCCGCTGGTCGGCGCGTTTCGCCTTGGAAACGTGCGCGACGATATCCGGCGTCGATTCGAGTTCGAGTGTCATCGAGCCGCCGCGTTTGAGCTTGTCGGTGGATGAGGTTTTGGGCCGAAAATCCGCGACCGCGGCGGCCATGATGAGCAGGTCGTGCTCGGGGAACTGCTTCACGACGGCGTCGAACATCTGCTGGGCCGTCACGATGCGATTCGTGATCGCGCGCGGGTCGATGCTCTGGCTGATCGGCCCGGCGATCGCGGTGACCTTGTGTCCTGCCTCCAGCGCGGCCGACACGAGTGCGGTTCCCATCTTGCCGCTCGAGTGTTGCCGATGTACCGCACGTCATCAATCGGCTCCTGCGTGGGGCCGAGGGTGATGAGGATGCGGAGGGGGCTCGACATGCTTCGCAATCCCGAAATATGAAGATGTGAAACAGGATGAATACGCGCTTACATCGTGCTCGACGTCTTCATGGTTGAGGCAGTGCTTTGGGCATCTTATCCGCATCCGTCAGCATCGCGACGACTTCGTCGATGATCTGCTTCGGCTCGCTCAGCCGGCCCATCCCGACATTCCGGCATGCCAGCCAGCCCGCTTCGGGACCGATGAACGTGTAGCCCCAGTTCTTGAGCTTCGCCACGTTCTCGACGCACGCCGGGTGATCCCACATGCGGTTGTTCATGCTCGGAGCGAATACGACAGGGCATGCGCTGGCGTTGATCATCAGGCTCAGCAGATCATCCGTCACGCCGAGCGCCACCTTTGCCAGCAGGTTTGCGGTTGCGGGGACCACGAGGATGAGGTCGGCCTTCTCGGTGAGCTTGATGTGCTGTGGGTCGGCGCTGTCGGACAGGGTCCATGTGCTGGTCATCACCTTGTTGGCGCTGAGCGATTCGAACGTGAGCGGCGTCACGAATTTCGTCGCAGACTCTGTCATCACGACGTGGATCTGCGCGCCGCGCTGGGCGAGCTGGCTTACCACTTCACAGGCTTTGTACGCGGCAATGCCGCCGCACACGCCGACGATGATTCGCCGATCTTTCAGGATCGGCTCGGGCGTAGCGGGCGGCATGTCAGTCGAGTTCGACATGGTCGAAACCGGTTTGTCGGATCAGACGCGACCGGGCTTGGGAAGGTTCGACGCCTCGTAGTCGATCGTGATCTTGTCCTGCAGGATTTCCTGGATCACGACTTCGAGATCCGTCATGCCCTGGTAACGCTCCACCAGTGGACGCGCGCCGTCGATGATCTCCACCAGGCGCTTCTGGATGAGCGCGGTCAGTTTGAACCGGCCGCCGATCTTGTGAACAATTTCGTCGCTCTTGAGTGCTTCGATCATAAGTTCCTCTTTCTACTGCCCAATTTGCTTCCCAATTTACTTCTTTGTGAATTCGTTTCGGTTGTGGTGAAGGATCTTGAGGATCTCTTCCACCGCGGTCGTCAGGTCGTCGTTGATGACCATGTAGTCAAACGCACGGCTGCCCTTGGCCATGGCGATTTCGCGCTTGGCATTGCGGAAACGCCGCTGAATCTGCTCCTGCGAATCACGGCCCCGGTCGGTCAGACGCCGTTCGAGCGTCTTTTCGTCCGGCGGCAGGATAAAGAGCAGCAGCGCGTCCGGGTAATGATAGCGCACCTGCATCGCCCCCTGGAAATCGATCTCCAGCAGCACGTCCATTCCCCCGGCGAGCTGGTCCAGCGCCGGATGTTTCGGCGTGGCGTACCAGCCGTCGTAGATCTGGGCATACTCCAGATACTCATCCGCATCCAGCCGGCGGAAAAACTCGGCCTCGCTGACGTGCTGATAGGTCTTCCCGTTCTCTTCCTTGTCGGTCTTGGGACGCGTGGTGACGCTGACGGTGTAAGAGACGTTCGTCCGCTCGGCAATCTGGCGCGAGATCGTGCTCTTCCCGACGCCGGACGGGCCGACGAGTACGACGAGCAGGCCGGAATGTTTCGCATCGCTTGCCATTGCCACCTGCCAACAGAGATCAGCCCCCAAACACCACAAACGCGATTACGAGGTCCACCGCCGCGATCGCCATGAACAGATAGCCGATCATGTTCGGAAACGGCAGCACGTGTGCGAACGTCAACGCCGCGAACACCAGCATCGCCACGCTCGAAAGCGTGAGCGGCCAGCGGAGGACCGGTTTGATGTCCTGCTTCTTCTGGGCTGCCTGGTAATCCACAGGCTCTGACGGTCGCGGATTACTCGACATTCTGCACCTGTTCTTTCACCCGGTCGATCGCGCCTTTCACTTCGACGATGTGCCCCGCGATGACCGCGTCATTGCCTTTGCTCGCGATCGTGTTCGCCTCGCGCAGCATCTCCTGGGCGATGAAGTCGAGCTTGCGGCCGGCGTGTTCGCCGGTCAGGCACGAATCGCGGAACTGCGTGCAGTGATGACGCAGCCGCTGGATCTCTTCGGCGATATCGCTTCGTTCGGCAAACACCGCCACCTCGCGCAGCAGGTCGGACGAACTCACGTTCAGTTCGGCCTTGCTCACCAGTTCGTTCACGCGGGTGACGAGGCGTTTGTGATATTCGCTGACTACGCTCGGGGCGCGTTTTTCGATCTCGATGACGCTGTTCTGGATGATGGCGAGGTGCTTGTCGAGGTCGTCGAAGAGGGCCTTGCCTTCGCGGCGGCGCATCACGAGGCACTTTTCGATCGCCTGCGCCGAGAGTTCGCGGATCGCCTTGCCGTGCGCTTCGATGGCTTCGATGTCGTCGGTTCGCTCTTGGCAGACGCCGGGCAGCGCGAGCAGGGGGCCGACGTCGGTCTGGCCGTCCTTGAAGAGCCCGAGCGACTTGAGCTGATTGACGTAGTTCATCAGCGCGGCGGTGTTGATCGGGTTGGCGGCATCCGCGCTGTCGGAGCGGAGCTTGAGGATATACGTGATCGAGCCGCGGCCGAGCTTTTCGCGCAGCAGCACTTCGATCTCCGGCTCCATGCCGACGAGTTGATCGGGCAGCTTGATGGTCGCCTTGAAGTAACGGTTATTGAGCGAGCGCACCTCGACCGCGTAATGCGTGCCGTTGCGCTGGCCACTCGCGTCTCCAAAACCGGTCATGCTGACAATCATCGTATTGACTTCACTCCAACGGACTGGCGGTTCATCCATGCGCTGCCAACGGCGCGATCAGTTCGTGCCGGGCTGCGTGGCTGGTGTTGCGGGCGTCTCGACATCCGGCAGGGCCGTCGTGTCTGGCTTAGTCGGCGTCGGCGTCGGCTTGTCGAGATCCGTGCTCGGAATCGCTGCGTTGCCCGGCTGGGCAGCGGGAGCACCGACGCGCGTTTGGTTTTCGGTGAAAAAGGTGTTGGTCTGCCGCGCGAGAAAGTTCAACGCAACGCACATGACCAGAAACAACAGGAAGACGACGCTGGTAGCCCAGGTGAGCACGTCTCCGGTCTTGGAGCCGAACGCGGTATTGCCGCCCGCTCCGCCAAAGGCACTGCTGATTCCACCGCCGCGACCTTTCTGGATCATGATCAGCAGAATGAAGATCGCACAGAGGATGACGAAAACGGTGAGTGTTGCGTAGAAATAAAACGTTGGGTTGTTCATTCGATCCCTATTCGCTTTGCCGGCGGGACACGCCACGCCGGCGGGAACCCTGCATCCTAGCCAAATCCGTGCCAGTTGCCAAATAGGACGGAAATCGCGATTACGCCGTGGTTAGACCGGTTTCTCATCCGCCTACCGCGAAGCGCGGATTTCGCCCGCGTGCCCAATTTGGCAGATCACTGCAATGATTTCGCAGCGGTCGAGCGGGCGCTACGTCGATGGGCGCGTGAGTGGCCTTGCCTTGGGCTACGTCGGAGCAGTAGTTACGGGCTCACGCCTTGCCCTGCAGCAGATCCGCGCGCCGAGTCAGCCGCCTCGGCACCCTCCGGAATGCACAGCTGTTTCTTAACGGCGAACCGCTATCGGCACATCTCGTGTTCCGTCAACTCGATTAACGCAAGATCCAGCCGCGGTTGAAGCTCGGCGACTGCCGGGTCGCAGTCGGCATCGAACGGATATCGACCTGCATCGTCCGGCCAGAAGATCTGGATGGCCTGCAGCAGATCCGGCCGGCCGCGACGATCGCATTCGGCGCTCGCGTACTCGAGCGTCCTCGGCGCCTGCGTTGGATGCACCGGCCGAACCGCGAGCGGAACGTCGTTGAGGATGTTCGTGTAAATGCCAGGAGAGGCGAACGACTCGCCACCAGCGACCAGTGTGACGACTAACTTGAGCAGCAGGTACCCCTCCTGCGGCAGGCCGCAGACGATGATCTCCGGGTGATCGGCGGAGAAGGCCAGACCGACGCTGTAAACGTAGGAGGGTCTGCGTTCGTCGACCCCGATGGCAGTCCAACCGTATTGCGCGACGCTTGCGACGACTTCCCGTTCTCGTGTGTCCAAAACAACTCCCGACGGCACAGCGCTCCCGAATTGACGTGCAGGGCGACCGAAGAGCCTATCGACCGTCGGCCGAATTGCACGAAATTCTCGCCGAGTCTGACATCGGCGAGCTCAGAACACCGTGGAAACGCGAAAGCTGTGATGAAAAGATGAAGGCCATCAGCCCGTTCCGCAATTGGGTCCTTCGAGCGTCCGGAAAAGGGGACTCCACAGGGTGCAGTGATCGAAGTAGACGATCCGCTTCGTGTACCACGCATTTCGGGGTCCGCGCGAAGGGGCCCGGGGCGGCGGCGGCCTGTTTCGATGACGGCGATTCGAGTCGCTTGCGTCGACACGCGACGCGCGGGCGGAGCATCCAAATTCCGAAGCATCCATTCCGTCAAACCGGCGATTTACGCCGAGCTCACACATGAGTTTGAATAGCCTAGCCGCCGGGCGAGAAGTGCACGCTGAGCGAAAGGCGAGGCCGTCCTCTTCGCCCCGAAATGAGGTGGCGTTTGGCAACACGTCGCGGCGCGACAGGAGCTTTGGCAAGCGAACTCGCAAGCGATCGCCAGGTTAAGGTCATCCACCACAGCCGTGAGAGGGTGCGTCCAAATCACCCGCATCGAGACAGCTGGGCCGTATCGAATGCAAGAATCGAGTTTATTGGACGTTATGAACGAACGAGCATCGGTCGATGTTGGACGAATGAGAGGGAATGAGACCCTTTGGGAGGGTTTTCAAATGGTGATATTGCATCCACCTACACCATCGTCTAGCTTTCCATCCCTATTTCCGGATGAACGGATGGATGTCCTCTCCGAGCAGTCTTTGAATCTGAGTCGATCTTCAGGAGCAACTTCGTGACCAACAAGCGTACGCACCTTTTCACCAGTGAATCCGTTTCGATGGGCCATCCCGATAAAGTGTCGGATGCGATCAGCGACGCCATCCTCGACTCGCTGCTGGCTCACGATCCGTACGCGCGCGTCGCCTGCGAAACGCTGGTGACCACCGGCACCGTCGTCCTCGCCGGCGAGATCACGGTTCATAACGACGCCGCCAACATCGCGCTCGGGCGTGCTGAAGAGACCGCCCGCGAAGCCATCCGCAAGATCGGCTACGTCGGCGACGTCGGCATGAAGTTCGACGCGGACACCTGCGCCGTCATCCGTACGCTTCACGGTCAGTCGAAGGACATTGCACGCGGCGTCGACCGCGGCGACGAAGAGAAGCAGGGCGCCGGCGACCAAGGCCTGATGTTCGGCTACGCCTGCACCGAAACCGCGGAACTGATGCCGCTGGCGATCGATCTCTCGCACCGCCTGGTGGAACGTCACGCCGTCGTCCGTCAGAAGAACATCATTCCCGGCCTGCGTCCGGATGCGAAGAGCCAGGTCACGGTCGAGTATCGGGACGGCAAGCCGTATCGCATCGACGCGGTCGTGCTCAGCACGCAGCACGCGCCCGAGTACAGCAGTCCTAAGGGTCAGAAAAAGCTCCAGGAGCTGGTGCTCAAGCACATCATCATGCCGGTGCTGCCGAAGAAGATGTTCGACCCGAAGAAGACCAACATCCACATCAACCCGACCGGCAACTTCGAAATCGGCGGCCCGCACGGCGACACCGGCCTGACCGGCCGCAAGATCATCGTCGACACCTACGGCGGCAAGGGCCGTCACGGCGGCGGCGCGTTCAGCGGCAAGGACCCGAGCAAGGTCGACCGCAGCGCGGCCTACATGGCTCGCTACATCGCCAAGAACGTCGTCGCGGCAGGACTCGCCGAAGAGTGCGAAGTGCAGGTCAGCTATGCGATCGGCGTCGCCAAGCCGACTAGCGTGTTCGTAGATACGTTCGGCACCGGCAAGGCCGATGAAGCCAAGATTGCCAAGGCGGTCGAAGAACTCTTCCCGCTCACGCCCGGCGGCATCCTGCGGCATCTGAAACTTCGCGCACCGATCTTCAGCGACACGGCCAGCCACGGCCATTTCGGCCGCAAGCCGGGCAAGGTCACGGTCAACGGCAAGACGTACGAAACGTTCACGTGGGAGAAGACGGACATGGCCGAGAAGCTCAAAAAGGCGGTCG
The DNA here is from genome assembly GCA_031411495.1 of Phycisphaerae bacterium. Lineage (GTDB taxonomy): Bacteria > Planctomycetota > Phycisphaerae > Tepidisphaerales > Tepidisphaeraceae > JANOBD01. The sequence continues at coordinate 32,923 of JANOBD010000035.1, forward strand.
GTCTGTAAGCGTTCGAGCGAGGAACCGCGCGGCGGGTTGATCTAACAGCGACAAAACCCGTAGTTTGACATCCGGGGCGGAGTTTCTATTCTCGCGTGCGTCAACAGAGTCCGGGAGGATTTAAACATGTCAGCACTGGCCGAATTTGAAACACTGAAGCAGATGGTCGCTGAGGCCGAAGACGATGTCCGCAAGGCCGACGGCGGCAACAAGGCCGCGGGGACCCGCGTTCGTAAAAAGATGCAGGAGATCAAGCAGGCCGCCCAGGCGGTGCGCGTGAAGATCCTGGAAAGCCGCGGCAGCGAAGAAGGCGGCGAGACCGGCGCCGCAGCCGCCGGAGAGTAGTCAAACCCTCGTTCCTGCGTTTGAATAAATGGGGTCCGGCACTGTCGCGAATAAGCCCAGTGCCGGGCTTCTTTGATGTTCGAGTTGTCCTCGGCTCCCAACCCTTCCGCTATGCCGCCCACCACGCTTTATGACCTGTCGCAGTTCGACCTCAGCAAGGTTGCCTACGACCGCGAGTTCATCCGCACCATCAACCCCCAGCGCGGGGACATGGAGCACCTCGACGGCATTATCCATGTCGATGACGAAGGCGTCATCGGCTTCAAGGACGTGAGGCACGACGAGTTCTGGGTGCCCGGGCACATCCCCGGCCGTCCGCTGCTGCCGGGCGTAATCATGATCGAAGCGGCCGCCCAGGTCGCCAGTTTCTACACCAAGGTCGTGCAGAAATGGCCCGGCTTCATCGGCTTCGGCGGCGTGGACGAAGTGAAGTTCCGCTCCGCCGTCGAACCCGGCTGCCGGCTCTATATCCTCAACAGGATGACCTGGAAGCGCCACCGCCGGATCTGCTGCGATTCGCAGGGGCTGGTGAACGGCACGGTGGTGTTCGAGGCTAAGATTACCGGCACGCAGATGTGAGGCGCGGGTGCGCCTCGCGTAGTCCGCTACACGCGACTGGAGCCCGTCACGATCCCGCTGCTCTCCAAACTCCGCAGTCTTCGCCTGGCCTTCCTCGACGTCGAAACCACGGGCTGCTCGCCTCGCTTTGACGATCGCGTGACAGAGGTCGGCATTCGCATCATCGAGAATGGCGAAGTCGTCGAGGATTACCAGCACCTCATCAATCCGCTTCGCCGAATCCCGCCGAGCATCGTGCAACTGACCGGAATTACCCAGGAGATGGTAGATGCGGCGCCGTCTTTCGATGAACTCGCGTTCGATCTCTCCCGGAGGCTTCGCGGCGCGGTGGTGATTGGCCACAATATCCGGTTCGACCTGGGCTTCATCAAAGCCGAACTCGACCGCACGCCGACTCGCTTCGCAGAAGTCATCGACTGCACGAAAGTCATCGACACCGTCCGCCTCGCGCGCAAGACGTTCGGCCGGCGCGGGAACGGGCTG
>JANOBD010000036.1:0-1620 GCA_031411495.1 Phycisphaerae bacterium
CTGGAGCAGCGGGGACACGAACTACGACGGGGTGACGAACTTCGATGATCTGCTGGTCCTGGCGCAACACTACGGGATGAGCGTGCTGGCGAGCGGCGATCTGGGCACCGACGCGTCGCTGCAGGCGAGCTTCGCCGCCGATTGGACATTCGCACGATCGCTCGTCCCGGAACCGAACGCTATCGTGTTCATCGGTCTTCTCGCCTTGAGCTCGCGAAAGCACAGGCGACTGCAAATATGTAAGAACCCAAGCCGATCCGACCAAATAGGATCTGGCTGACCCGTTTTGGATTGGGAGAAGAGATGCAAGACAAATCGTTAAGATGTGGTATCAGCGTGATTCTGTTGCTTGGAATGTCTGCGCGCCTCTGCGCAATGCCGACGATCGTCAGCTATCGCTTCATGGATGTCGGCTCACTCGGGGGATTGAAAACCGAAGTTCACGACATCAACAACAGTGGTCAGATCGTCGGCTGGGGGAAGACCACGTCGGGGGCCAACCGGGCCTTCCGTACGGCACCCAACGCCCCGGTAAATGTTACGACCGACTTGCTCCCGCTGCTGGGCGGCGGCACGCAAAACTTCGCGTACTCGATCAATGCCAGCGGCGCGGTGGCGGGTGATGGCAACAGCAGTTCCGGCGACCGAGCATTCCGCTACAACGCGACCTCCACCTTGACCGTTATCAACCCATCCCGAGGCAGTTGGACTTACTCTGCCGCCCTCAACAACGTGGGACAAGTTGCAGGCTCAACCTCCGTGTCCGGACAAAACACGCACGCAATGCTTTACAGCGGAACGAACACTTACGATTTGGGCACGCTGGGTGGCGACAGCTCGTATTCATACGACATCAACAGCGGCGGCGTGGTGGTGGGCGCGTCGGATGCGCCGTCGGGCTCGCCGAACACGGTCTATTCGAAGGCGTTCGCTTGGACGCCGACCACCGCAAATGGAACAACCGGCACGATGACGGACATCGGCAGTCTCGGGGGCAACTACGCTTACGCGTTCGACATCAATGACGCGGGCGCGATCGTCGGCGGTTCGACCCGCGCAGGCGACGGGCCAGACTATCACGCATTTTACCGCCCCTCGGGAGGGGGTGCCCCTCAGGATCTCGGGACGCTCGGCGGCATGTCCAGCGAAGCACGTGCGATCAACTCACTGGGGCAGATCGTCGGCTATGCGAAGGATGCCAGCGAAGCGACGCGTGCGTTCATCTACTCCAACGGGACGATGTACGACCTGAATGCGCTGATGGCTGCCGATACCGGCTGGGTGCTTACAGTGGCGCGCGGCATCAACGACTCTGGACAAATTGTCGGAGTCGGAACCAATTCGATCGGGCAGACGCGTGGATTTCTCCTCACGCCCGTTTCGACCTGGGCTGTCGATGCGTCGGGCCTATGGTCGACGGCATCCAATTGGCTTGGAGGTGTGCCAGACGGCGCGGGAACGCCCGTGAACTTTACGGACGCCATCACGTCACCGCGGACGGTGACGCTGGACGCGGCGCGGACGGTTGGGCTGATCACGTTCAACAGTCCGGCGAGCTACACGATCGCCGGTCAGTCACTGTCGCTGTCGGGTGATGGCAGCGGCGTCCGGGTTCGCTCG
>JANOBD010000037.1:0-30207 GCA_031411495.1 Phycisphaerae bacterium
CTGGAGCAGCGGGGACACGAACTACGACGGGGTGACGAACTTCGATGATCTGCTGGTCCTGGCGCAACACTACGGGATGAGCGTGCTGGCGAGCGGCGATCTGGGCACCGACGCGTCGCTGCAGGCGAGCTTCGCCGCCGACTGGACATTCGCACGATCGCTCGTCCCGGAACCAGCCATGATGTCGCTACTCGCAAGCATCGCACTCGGTCTGGGTCAGCGTTCAAGGCGATCGTGCTGTCCTCGGCGATCGCCAGATTCATCGGCGGTGACGAGCAAGTAATTGGGGAGCACGGCGCGAGGTGGGTGATCGGTGCGAATTGGAAAGCACGTTAGTCGGTTGAGTTCATGATGAGGATTGGCTCGTGGGCCTTCCCGAGGAGATCCATTTTCCTTTCGCGACAGAGAAAGACGAATCAACCCGATGTTGCCGTAAGATCAGCATTGCTCATGATCGCGATCACCGCCGCCTTGAACGCTTCGGCGAGCTTCGGCGATGCGTAGATCTCTTCCACCAACTCACTTGGCGAGCTGTGGGCAAGGCGTTTTGCAGGGTGTTCAAATCGCTCTGATTGTCGGGGGATTCGGTGAGTCTCCATCGGTTTTCGAAACCGGCGCGAAATGGTTGATTTCGTTTATCTCGAACTGTGGCTGCATGCGAGCGTGATCAACACCGTACAACTCCTTGCCGGAAGATGTGGCCAGAGTCGCTGAATTTCTTCGAGTTCGAAATTGCTGTTTTCGGATGTTGCCCCGGTATCACCGAACGCTTTCGCTTTGTCGCCGGTAACGCGAATTGATACGCGGCCAACCGCGCCCATTCGCGTTCATCCAAACGCGGCCCATTCAGGCAGCGGCGGTACGGCATGATCTGTTCCCTCAATCGGCTCATGCACCTTTTGGCGCAGCATCAAACGCCGGAAAATGCCTGAGCGGGAAATCCAATCCGAGAAGGTCCTCCTCGCAGGGAATCCGCTCGCCCGCGCCACCGAGAAGCAGTTCGACCTGGCGGGCGATGATGACGAGACGGGTTGCCGCGCATTCCAAAACGTAGCGAAATTCGTCGTTGATGGTCCGAATGTCTTCGACGGTCGATCGGGCCTCGGCGATCAGGAGACCATACGTGGTGCTATACGAAACCGGCGCCTGTGCCGTTTATTCATAGGTCCTGCCCAGCGCGTACAGAAGTTCGAACGCTCTTTCGTCCGGCAACGGGCGCTTCGTACGAGCCGTGACCAAGACCTGTTCGTCCTGTCCGCCGAAATCGACGGTTGTCGGGATGAGATACCCGAAGCCGTTGATGTCGAAGGACATCCGATGCTGGCGACCGTCGCTGCCAAATTTGGCGATCAATTTTGATGCTTTAGTAATTGTCATGATCACTTGTCGGCCGGCTCGAAAGCTCGCGCACAGGCCGACACTCCGAGATGGACGGAGAATCGGCGCGGGCGTTGGCGGAAGACTCTGCGTAATCACTCTGGGTCGGCGGTTGCGGTAGAATGCATGCATGCCAGATGACGTGAGCATTCGCGACGACGGCCGAGTCTCTACGCCAGGCCGTACCACCGAACTTGGACGATCCGCTCGCTATCTCGCCCGCAATTCGAAATCCCGTCTGGCATCGCCACTGGCCGCCCGCTGCTTGGAGAAGTACCAGTACGTCTCCTCTATCGAGCGCTCGGCCAAGCTGCTCCGCGGCGACCTGCTCGTTGAACTCATCGACGTTCATGGCCTGCGTGCGATCGACATCGCTCGGCGGACCGGCGAGCGGCCGAGCGATCTGTCGGAGATGTACGCGGTGTCGCGGGTTTTCCCCCGAGGCGGGCGGCCGATCAACGCGGTCTTTAATCACTTGCTGCTGGCGACGCGCGTGCTCAAGCGATTCCGACAACTCGCGTTCCCGCCGGCGGAGGTGCTGGAGGAGATTGCGCGGGCCGGGCTGACGCAGCACCGCGATGTGACCCGGCACTTCGATCGACTCGCGCGCGAGAATCTCGCTCAGAAACAGGGCCGCCTGCTGTTGCAGTCGGCATCTGCGCAAGTCGGAGATGAATCGCTCATCAATCGAGCTCACCACGCCCTGCTCCAGGAATTGCGGACGCGATTTGCGGATCGGTCGATCCAGATCCTGAGTATCGACCCGCCGTATGTGTTCCAGCGCGAAGGCGGCACCTACGCGTCTCGGTCGGCGAGCAGTCTGGAGTGCGATGCGGGTGATGACCCGGCCGCCGCGATCGGGCTCGTCGTCGATCTCCTGCGCGACTGGCAGCCGAAGCTGGCGATCGGCGGCGTCGTCTTGCTCTGGCAGCCCTGGCAGTCGCTGCTGGCGCCGATCGCGTCGGCCGCCGCCGCGCAGGGATGGGCGATCACCGGTCCGGTCATCTGGGACAAGGGCCGGCCGCAGCCGGGGCGGTTCGATTCGCCGTACAGCGTCCAAGGCGAGTTTTTGTGGGTGCTGCATCGCGCGGGTGATCGCCTGATTGATCACGACACCGGATCGCGGCGGATGATTCTGCACCACTCGCCGGCGAGCTTTCCCCGCGCGATTCGGAATCAGTTGCATGCGTTCGAGAAGCCCGTCGATCTCAACGAGCATCTGGTTCGCAAGCACAGCCGTACCGGCGACCTTATCGTCGACGCGTGCGGCTGCACCGGCTCGATGAGCCTGGCGGCGATGAACATGGGGCGGCGATGGGTCTACATCGAGAGCAATCGAGCGAACTTTGAGTTGGGTGCGGGTCAACTCGCGGCCGCTTGCGCGGCCATCCCCGCGGGGGACGAAGGTGCCAGGGATGCCAACCGTGGGCCGGCGGCCGCCGATCAGTTCGGCTAACCCGAATCCGCGGGCTGGCGCCAAGGTGACGCGCTGATCTTCTCCGCGGGCACGGTCAGGCGGACGGGCAATCGCCCCGCCTGACGCTCACTTCGGCTTGGTTTCCGCGCGGCCGACTCGTACCATCGCGGCGATGCCCGACTGCATCGCTAGAGACAACTCAGGCCACGCCGCGATGATCTCGGCCAGCGTCGGATCGGTGAGGGCCGTCTCACTGGAGGCGACCGTTTGGACGGGTTCTGTTCGCCCCATTTCGCTGCGGTCCGTACTGCGGTTGGCCCCGCTCGTAAGTACTGAATGAATCGGTTCTAGCGAGGTATTTTGGAGTGCACCATAGTCTTCCAAGCTGAATGTTGAGGGTTCGAACCCCTTCACCCGCTTTTCAGTAACAGATCGCACCGATTCGCAATCGCCCGGACCAGCCGGGCGATTTGCATTTGATGGAAACTGTAAGTCATTGGCGACCTCCCGGCACCAATCCCGCACGGTTTCGCGTGCTTTAGCAGCCGTAGACGTGGCTGCTGCTACCGAGCGACGCGGCGATCTCCGCAGGCGCAGCGTCTGCCAGCGGCATTTATTTGTTGGCAGCTTCAGCATCCCGCATCCGAGTCTCCACAACCCTGCACCCGAAGTCGGCTCAAAGCCTCAACCGGACGCCCAACCTGAAAAGGCAGGCCGCGACGAGCGTGAGTATCAGCGCGACGCCGGCGCCTCGACAGCAGGCCCATCCGAACCCATGGGCACCAAGCCGCGCGTGCAAATCGAAATGGGCCAGTGGCATGAGCCGGTGGCAAACCGATTGCAGGAGATAAATCATCAGCGCGGACGTGCCTGCCGCGCGAAGGAGCCACGCCCATCGCAGCCACCCGCGATCGTCGATCAGCCAGTAGAGCGGGATGAACAACACCACGGTCGCCGCAGCCGACAATAGCGCCCAGGAAGGCGTGGCCGCATCCTTGTTCAGCCCGTACAGCGGATAAAAGAGGGCCGCCGCCATCAGCAGCAGAACGGCCATCGCCGATGCGAAACCGAGCCGTCGCCTGGTGGTGGAAATGTCCGAGCCGGGCAACAAGATAGAGCCGAGCAACGCGCCGAGCACGGCAATCGCGCCATGCGACCCGATCTGAACGCCAAGATTCAGGTAGTCGGACCCGAACCAGTGATCGAGTCTTCCTTCGCGTTGAAGAATGAAAAGGAGCAGCAACATCGATTGGACGGCGACGAGGGCCGATCGGGCCCTGCCGGCCCCCAGCCAAGCCGTCGAAGCGGCGAGGTAAGCCCAGCCGAGAAGGCCGAGGATGCCCCACCAGTCGGTTTCCATCCAGCGTGAATGGGGTCCGCGGTAAAGGATAAAGAGCGCGGTCAGTCCCAGAGCGCCAACGGTTTTGGCGACGATCAGCGTGATGCGTCGCCGGCCCGGCTCGCGCGGAATCCACAAACAAAACAGGATCGCCGAAAGGAACGATAACGCCGGCCAAAGTCCCTTCGGCCACGTCAGGCCTTGATCCGCCCGGCCCATATTCACCATGAACACGCCGACGGTGAGCAGCATCCCCCCGCGCAACAAGACGTGCGCGACCGTCCGCCAGATCGACACCCCACGCGCCCGTCGATTGTCGAGAGCTACGGGAATCGACATTCCCATCACGAATAGAAACGCCGGGAAAACCCAATCGACAAAGGTCATGCCGTTGGCTTCGTACGGTTGGAAATGTTGTGACCACCACGGAGCCCCGCGGACGCCGCCGATATCATTCACGAACACCATAACGAGCATGACGACGCCGCGCAAAGCATCGAGCGAATGCACGCGGCCAGAGGATCCGGGTCGAGCAAGCGCCTCGGCATTTGCCATCGTCCTCATTCCGTTGAAGACAGTGCCCGACTATACGAGGCGCCGTCCAAAGGGTGGAGCAAAGACCGACCCTGAATCCGTCGGTTGGTAAGTCATTGATGATCTAATGCTCGAAACAACACCCAAGACGCGTATCGCGTCTGCCGTGTCGCATGCGCTACCACTCCAGCAGGATCAGTGCCGAATGCAGATGCACGTGTGGCCCGATGACGGTCGCGACGCTGCTCCACTCGTGTAGCGCCGGGTCGATCAACTGCAGTCGCGACGTACACGGGCAACGCATCCCCCATTGCCGGTCACACGTCGGCGCGGTCGGGCCGTCGTGCGTCACCTGATGCGCGGCATCGTCGTAACCTCGGAGCTGGCAGTAACGGCAGGGAATGCGGGCGAGCCAGATCATGCCCACGGATGGTCCGGCGATGTGGGTGGTTGAACAAGCAACAGACTTACGCGCGCGGCGGGATTGCAAGGCAAAGTGATTCCTGCTCTCCATCTTCGACGTGTCAGCGGTGCTGTCGCGAATACCGGTAAAGCGGATTGCGGTCGGGGCAGACCCGGCTCGGCATTACGCGCTGCGCGAAGCATCCTGCGGCCCGATTTTCAACGCGCCGGACTTCTTCCAACCGCCGAGCTTCAATTTCGAGCCCAGCCACGGCCAGCCTTGATCCATGCGCTTCTGGATCGTGTTCCAGCGGGTGATCGCGCCGGTCGCGTCGGGCGCTTCGCAACAGGTCGCGCCGACCGCAGTGGACCACTGCAACGCTTCGAGCGGCCCCTTCCCTCGGAGCGCGGCGAGCAGGAATCCTGCGATGGTACAGTCGCCCGAACCGGTGGTGCCGATGACGCGGACCTTTCGACACGGGCAATACAGTTCGCGGCCAGCCCAGGCGGGGGCTCGATGGGCAAACACCGTTTCCGCGGCGGTGCGAAGATAGAGCCCCTGGTCGCCGAGCTTGATCATCACAGCGCCCGCCCCCATCTCCAGGCAACGATCGGAAAGCTCCGCGAGGAGTTCGCCGTCGACATCACGCGCCAGGTTGAAGCCGTTCCCGTTCCATTCCCGATATCTCGGGCGATCGAGCATGAACGTGAGTTCCTCGATGCTCGGGCAAAAGAGATCGACCCCCGGCAGCACGTTGCGGCAGATCTGTTTCCAGTTGGCTTTGCCGGACGCGCACTTTTCATCCGGCATGCACATGTCCAGGCTGGTGATGACGCCGTGCGATCGGGCCAGTTCGAAGAGCGCTGCGAGTTCTCGCCCGCCGTTCTCGAACATGCGACCCATCATCGGCGGGTAGCCGAAATGGAACATCGCCGCGCGGGACCAGTCGACGCCATTGAGATCCGCCGATTCGAAGCGGTCGTTCTCGCCGCTGCAGTGCAGGAATGAGCGGTCGACGCCGGGCGGCGAGATCACGATCGAATAGCTCGTCGTCGCGTCCGCGCGGACGGCGATTGCACGCGAGAGGTCCGCCCGTTCGTTTTCGAGCGATGCCCGGATTTCGCGGCCGAACGAATCGTCGCCGATCCGTCCGACGAGCTGAACCGCTGCGCCCAGGCGATGCAGTGCGATACCGGTGTTGGCGACAGCGCCGCCGGTCGCGAACTTCGCCGGGCCGATCTTGATCAGCTTGCCGGGTTCGATCCGCTGGGAGGTTTCAAAGGAGGGAAGGATGTCCAGGCAGATGTGACCCGCGACGACAATGTCCGTTCGTTTCATGCGCGCTCATCCCAGGATGCGGTTCCATTTTTCACGGTAACGTTTTACCGAAGGCGACTCATCGGCGCTGCTGGCCGGGGTCGGCATCGCCGGGACCTTCGCGGTCGTCTTGCCGTTGGCGCCGCCGTACGAACTGCCGCGCTTGGTGGCTTGAAGATCATCGGCGAGCGGACGCGTCGGGGAAATGCCGAGTTGAACCAGTGCGGCGTGATAAGAGCGGACGGCTTCGGCGGGATCGTTCAGTTCGCCATCGGCGATCCAGCGCAGGTGCTGGATGAACGTGGTCTGGTGTTCGGAGTTGTTGATCATGCGCCCGTAGAGGGCGGCACGCGCGCCGTGTTTCCTGGCTTCCCAGAGCTGAAAGAAAGCGTCAAAGGTGGTGCCGCTCGCGCCACCGAGGATGCCGGGAACCAGGTGCGGATCGTACGCCGCCAGCTCTTCCATCGCGGCGGGACCGTGGTAGGCGATCTTGAGGAAAACCGGGCGGCCCGGGGTCGCAACGCCGGCGAGCGTCCGCGCGATCAGGTCGTTGATGAACCGGCCCAGGTCGGCGGGACAGTGCTCGCCGCAGGCGTTCGGATCGAACACCTCGAGGAAGTGCCGAAAGCCTTTCGCCTCGGCTTCCTCGCGAAACGCGCTGTAGGCGTTGAGCGTGGCTGAATCGAACTCGACGTCGTTGTTGGGCGTGATGGAATACAAACCGAGATTCGCGCCCAGCTTTCGGTCAGATGCGCTGGGGTTGATCCGCCCGGCCTGGATGTGGTCGATCAATGCCGTGCGAAACGGCCGCGAAGGCGACTGTGCGTAGGTCCCGCCGGCGGGAAGGTGGATATCGGTGGTGTCGTTGGCGCGACACGCGGGCGTGATCGCCGTGCCATCGAAGAGACGTTCGCGCAGCGTCAGTTGTTCGCTGGTGCTCGTCGACATCAGGACGATGTCGACCAGGCCCTGACGAATGACCTGGCGGATCTGCTCGCGGTAGTCGGCCAGCGAGCGGCGCTTTTGCGTGGCCGGGTCGATGCCGGTGGCGGCCAAACCGGTGGCCATGTCGGCGTCTTTGGCATCGGCGAGGATAAACGCCTTGCTGCTGCCGGGATTCGCGTGGATCGACGCCAGTTTTTCATCGAGCGATTTGAGCATGTTCGTCGGCGTCATTGCACCACGTCGCGACTAAACCGCAAGTCCAAACCGCAAACTGTTGAATTAAACATGCGTGCAGCCGCCGACCCTCCCGCGGTCAGGTTCGACGCAATCACTCAAGGCTCCGCCCTCACTTCTTCGGCTTCACTTTCCACGTCACACCATCCGCGGCGACTTCGTAGCCGGCGAAATTGGCGAGATGGACGAGGGCGCCGCTCTTGAGCACGCCGCTCCCGTCGAGCCACGCTCGGAGCACGGTCAGCGTCACTCCTGCGGCACGGGATGCCTTCACCGGATCGCGTTTAGCAGCAGTCGAAAGGATTTGGCGCAGTTGGGCGGAGACGGAAGTCATAGGTGCATCATCGTCTAAAAATCGATCGATGGCGCGGGAATAGTGATTTTATACTCGAACGCCTGACGAAAGGCCCCCGGATCGATGCGAGCCCGCTTCTGCACGAGTCGGCGCCCTGATTCGCGCGGTCGATGGGCTAGGACGTCGGGTGAACACGCCGCAACGTCATTTCACATTCGCGTGGGATCGAGGCTCGTCAGCTTCCCGTCGAGGTACGCCTGCAGGAATGTCGCCGCGGCGAGCGCGTCGAGGCGTTCCTTTTTCATCGCGCGGGTCATTTTTCCGCCGGCCCGCTTGCGGTCGATCAATTTCTGTTCGGCATCGAAACTGCTGAGCCGCTCGTCGACGAAAATCGGTTTGAACTTCGTCACGGCTTCGAGCTGGTTCGCGAAAGCGATCACCGATTTCGCCGTCGAGCCTAGGCCGCCTTCCATGTGCAGCGGCAGGCCGATGACAATCCGCTCGACGGATTCTTCGGTGACGATTGATGCGATCCTGCCCAGGAGCGATCCATCGGTCGGAAACATGTCCAGCGGCGAGGCGAACTTCCCGCCTGCATCGCTCATGGCAAGGCCGGTGCGCTTCTGTCCGTGATCGATGGCAAGGGTTCGCATGGAAGCAAATGACAAATTGCCGTCATCCAGAGCGACACTCCGGGCTCAAATGTGTTTCGCCCCGAACTTCTCTTTCACTTTCGCGACCACATCCTTCACGCGCTGCGTTTCGGACTTCGGGCAGACCAGTGTGGCATCCTTGGTGTGCACCACAACCATGTCGGACAGGCCGATGAGCGTGAGCACGTGGTCGGTGTCGCGTGCGACCACGATGTTGTCGGAGCAGTCGAGCATGATGAGCTTGCTCGCATCCGTCGCGTTGTTCTGATCGTCGAGGTCAAGCGTTTCAGACAGCTGGGGCCAACTGCCGACGTCGAGCCAATTGACCGGCATCTCGACGACCGCCACGCGCCTCTGCTGCCCGGCGGGTTCCATGACGGCGTAGTCGATGCTGATCTTCTGCAGCGTCGGATAGATCTCGTCGACTCTCTTCTGCTGATCGGCCGTGCCCCATGCGGCGGCGATCTTGCTCAGGCCGTCGTGGCTCTTGGGAAGATATTCCTTGAGCATGTTCATCACCGTCGAGGCGCGCCAGACGAACATGCCGCTGTTCCAGTAATAGCGGCGCGACTCGACATATTTGTCGGCCGTCGGCTTGTCGGGCTTTTCCTTGAAGCCGAGCACCTTGAACGCGCCGTCAACCCCGTCCAGCGCGTCGCCGCGCTGCACGTATCCCAACCCGGTGTGGCCGTGAGTGGGAACGATGCCGAACGTCACGAGCATCTCCGGCCACTTCCTGGCGATCTCAAATCCGCTCCGGATGGCGGCCGAGAACTTATCGATCGGCTCGATTACATGGTCGGCGGTGACGATCGCGAAGACGGCATCCTTGTCGAGTTTCTCGAGCACCGCCGCGCTGAAACCGACTGCGTTTGCCGTGTCTCTTCCCAGCGGTTCGCCGAGCAGGTTCTCGGGTTTGAGCTCGGGAAGGCCCTTGAGAATGACGTCGCGATGTGCCGAGTTCGTGCAGACGAAGATCCGCTCGGCCGGCAGGATGGCGCGGAGGCGGTCGAAGCTGAGCTTCAGCAGGCTTTCGCCGCGGACAATGGGCAGGAGCTGCTTGGGAAGCGATTCGCGCGAGAGCGGCCAAAGCCGCGTTCCCGATCCTCCCGCCATGATGACGCCGTATTCCATAATTGGTCCTCACACTGCCGGGCACGTTCCATCGCACGAAACGGATTGTGGCCGGGTCGTTGATCTTAACCGTTCCACCAGCCCGGTTGAAGCGAGCGGGTCCGTTTCCCAAGCCCGCAAGACCGTCACGATCGATGAAAGTCCGTGCGCTCGAGCCGCCGGCCGACCTCAAAGTCCGACACCGTCGCTTTACCCGTCGGCCGATTGCGCATACGGTCGTGCCGATGCGCGAAGCGGTCGCCCAACTTAAAGGGATTTCCCGGATTTATCGCAAGCCCGGCACCGACGTCGAGGTGGCGGCATTGCGCGAGCTCGATCTGGACCTCATCCGCGGCGAATACACCGCCATCATGGGCGCCAGCGGCAGCGGCAAGAGCACGTTGATGAACCTGCTCGGCTGCCTCGACCGACCGACCACCGGAACGTACATCCTGGGCGATAACGACGTCAGCAAGCTCGAGGACGATGAGCTCTCGCTGATCCGCAGCAAGAACATCGGCTTCGTGTTCCAGAACTTCAACCTGATTCAGCAGCTCACCGTGCTGGAGAACCTCGAAGTGCCGATGTTTTATTCCGGCATCAGGCCGCACGAGCGACACGTCCGCGCGTCGAAACTCGCGGAGCGCGTCGGCCTGACCGACCGGCTGGACCATCGCCCCAACCAACTCTCGGGCGGCCAGCAGCAGCGCGTCTGCATCGCCCGCGCGCTCACCAACGATCCGCTCATCCTGTTGGCGGATGAACCGACCGGCGCGCTCGACTCCAAGACCGGCGAGCAGATCCTGGGGATCTTTGAGGAACTCGTCGCCAACGGCACGACGGTGATTCTCGTCACACACGATCCGAAGATCGGCGAGCGCTGCAACCGAGTGATCCGACTGCAGGACGGCAGCGTGATCTCCGACATTAGAAAGTGAGCCGGCGGATCGCGCCAGCTCAACTCAGTGCATCCTATACTTCGTTGTAGAGCGTCGTTCGCCTGGAAACGCCCGGTTGCATCACTTCTTCAGCGCATAGACGCCGCGCGATACCGAAGCGAACTTCTTTCGCTCTTTGATCAGTGTCTGGTTGATGATGCCGCGGAAGTTAGGGCTTGAACTCTTGTATCCCGCGGCCTGGACGGCGGCGAGAATGTCGGACACGGCCATGCCTTTCGGGTTTTTCTCGAGAACCGATTCCAGCGTCGCGACAAGGCTCATTGCGTTTCGTGCGCGCCCACTGCTCGATACGCTGCCGCCGGCCCCGTCGAGCGAGGCGATCTGACGATCCAACTTTTCCAGTTGCGCCTGGATGCGGTTGCGCTCTTTAAGCAGTTCCTTTTTCTTGGATCGCTGTTGATTCAACATCGACTCAAGCCGCGAGATGGTCAAACCTGCCAATGCCAGACGTGCCATAGAAGCCTCCCGGGGTTGATCATGTGTAAGTGACGAACCCTAGTTGGAAACTCTAGGCCGGGCAATGATCGGCGCCGGCCATTCGTCGCCTGGGGACTTGCATGGCTCGGCGTCCTGTGGAATGCTTACGCGTGATGCGAACCCTCTCTCTACTTCTCGCGACCGCCGCGTTGAGCGTCGGTTGTGACGACCGCTCCAAGCCGACGATCAAGCCGACATCCAGGCCCGATTCGCCGCCGGCAACCGCACCTGCGGCGGCGACAGTGAACTCGCCCACGAAATCGATCCCGCTGATGATCATTCCCTTCAATGCAGACGTACCCGAAGGCTGGGCGGTTCAATCCGGACTCGCCGGTCGGATCGTGCTGCACGGGACGCTCGGAAGCGGTGACATCGACGTACTGCTTTCGACCCGGCAACCGCTGAACGCGGATGCGTTCAACAACCTCGTCAAAGAAAAGACCGCCGCCGCCACACAGCCGGGGAAACAAACCACGCGGGTGATGACGCGCGACAATCTGACCATTATCGAATCCAGCGAGATCCTCTCTTCCCCCGGGCTTTCTCCGGATGTGGCGATTGTCACCTATAACGTCAAGTATCTCGTGCAGGGGCCTTCACTGGATTACCTCGTCTACGAAGTGAACGTTGCAGACCTTTCACAGACGATGTTCGAGAAGGATGGGGAGCTGATCCGTAAGGTGTTGCTCGGCTTGAAATACGACACCAAAGCGACGGAACAGACGCCTTGAGCACGTGGGTCACGCGGCTCGCGCCTTCGCCGACGGGCGCGCTCCACCTCGGAAACGCCCGGACCTTCCTGGCGAACTGGCTTCTCGCCCGACAGCGCGGCTGGTCCATCGTGCTGCGGATCGAAGACATCGACGGCCCGCGCATCAAGAGCGGCGCCGATCAGCAGGCGCTGGAAGACCTCCGCTGGCTCGGCCTCGATTTCGATGTCGGGCCGATCATCCAGAGCCATTTTCGCGACCGACACCGCGCGGCGATCGAGCAATTGATCGCCAGCGGCGATGCCTATCCGTGTATCTGCACCAGGCGGGAAATCGAGCTCTCGGCCAGCGCGCCGCACGCCGAGGACGGCTCGGCGGTCTATCCCGGCACGTGCCGCGATCGCTTCGCATCGATCGATGAGGCCCGCCGCGCCGCCGGCCGCGAGCCGGCGATCCGGTTTCGCGTCAACGACCAGGCGACGCTCTCCTGGCGAGATCAGTTCGCCAGCGATGTTTCGATTGCCATGAAATCGCTCGGCGACTTCGTCATCGCGAAGGGAGACGGAACGCCGTCGTACCAACTCGCTGTCGTCGTCGACGATGCCGCCTCAGGCGTGACACACATCGTCCGCGGTGACGACCTGCTCGATTCGACGCCGAGACAGATCGCCCTGTACCGCGCCCTCAAGCTCGATCCCCTGCCGGCATACTTCCATCTCCCGCTCGTCGTCGGTGAAGATGGCCGGCGTCTCGCCAAGCGCCACGGCGACACACGCATTGCCCACTATCGCGAACTCGGCGTTCCGAGCGGGCGGGTTCTGCAGCTTCTCGCGCGGTGGTGCGGAATCGGGTCGGTGGCGCAGATCAGCGCTGCACGCGATCTGATCGAAACGTTTGGACTGGACAAGCTGCCGCGTGATCGCATCGTCATGACAAATCGCGATGATGCGTTCCTTCGATCGCCATGACGTTTGCCGCTGTTGGACGCAGAACCTGATGAGCGAATCCCTCGACACACGCATCCGCCGGATCATGAGCGGCCAGTCGCGCGGCATCGGCGCGGCGATCGCCCGCGGGGCGCTGGCGATCGTCGAGCCTGTCTATACCGCCATCGTCGGTGCGCGAAATCACCTGTTTGATCGCGAACTGATCGGCATCTCGAAGCTGCCGCGGCCGGTGATCAGCGTCGGCAACGTCACCACCGGCGGCACAGGCAAGACGCCTGTCGTGCAGTGGATCGTCCGCGAACTGCAGGCGATGTCGCATCGGCCGGCCGTCCTGATGCGAGGCTATAAACGTGCCGATGCGAATGCGAGCAGTGATGAAGAACAGTTGCTGCGAGACTCGCTGGGCATTCCCGTATTTGCTGATCCGAAGCGGTTCCTCGCCGGGCAGCGGGCGCTGCGGTCGCATCCGGAGATCGATGTCTTCGTGCTCGACGACGGGTTTCAGCATCGCCGACTGGCGCGCGACCTCGACATCGTGCTGATCGATGCCACCAACCCGTTCGGCTACGACCACGTGCTTCCGCGTGGCATGCTTCGCGAATCGATGACTTGCCTGGCGCGTGTGGATGTCGTGATCCTGACGCGGACCGACTTGGCGCCGCCACACGCGTTGGACGAGATCGAAGCCGCAGTTCACTCCGGCAATTCGTCCGTACCGATCCTGCGCTCGGTGCATCGCCTGGGCGATCTGCGCGGCGTCGAGGTGCATCGATCGCTCGCAGAGTTGAAGGAGAAGCGGGTCTGGGCGTTTTGCGGCATCGGCAATCCGGAGGCTTTCGAGAACGGACTGCGCCGGGCGGGCGTACAATTGGCGGGCTCGACGCGCTTCGCCGATCATTATGCGTACGAGGTGAGCGATCTCGAAACGCTTCAGCAGTCGGCGCGGGAGTCCGGCGCGGAGATCCTGCTGACGACCGAAAAGGATTTTGTAAAGATTCGCGATCTCGCCGCGATGATGAGCGTGCCCATCCTGAGTGTCGGGGTCATGATCGAAATGCCGCCAGCGGATTCGCAGCGGCTTCGAGAAGCGATCCGGCAGGTGGTTTTGAAGCGGGGATCGATCATCGAATCCGATCCACTCAGGAAATAAAAAAGGCTGCACGGCGGAGGGTTATGTCCGTGCAGCCTGGCGGAGGAGGAAACGAGGAATTAAGTGCGCCCGGTTTGCATGCTTAGCCGGGCGCCGTCGACGCCGCTCTAGCCTAGCGACCTCGACGTTTGATCACTTTCTCAGTCATCGCGGCGTTTTTTGCTTCGCTGCTTTGACGGGAAACTCGAGAGCGAAGCTTATGCCAGCAGCGCGAAACCCGCAGGACCGGTCAACCAATGTCGAAAAAATGTTCTTGAAGCCGGCTTGAGAAGCTGCCAACGCACTTTGACGATTCATTATCGGTCGCAACGAACCGTTTGGATGCCAGTCTTTTGAGCATCGAACGAACCCGAAAACTGTTCAGTAACCGCGCACCCGCGCATTTGTTAGGCAGTCCGTCTGCATCACCTTCACTATCCAACTCATGCGATCACCTTCATCCTTTGCGACAGCATTCAAGACACGCCATCTCTTGGCGATCCAAACAGCGTCGTTGCTGCTCATTGCGGGCTGTGGCGGCATCGTAGGGTCTCCGGCGGATTCGTCAGCGAGTGCGGGCGCGGCCAACGCGCGAGATTCTCGAACGATCGCTGCCGACAACCTCGGCGCCGGCCCGCTCTCGGTCGGTCGGCTTGAATCAGGCCAGCTCAGTTTAAAGCCCGGCCCGATCATCCTCGCCGGCTCGCGGAACGAGACGCTGGGCTTCGCCGTTGTTTTAAGCAACGCCAAACTCGACCGTCGTTGCACGCTTCGCCTCGCACCGCTCACCGCCCTCGCCGACCCGAACACCTCGATTCCCCTCGCGGCGTTCGAACTCGGGCAGATCATGAACCTCCCGGTCGATCTGAACCGGGCAGGTTACATCCGCCAGTCGGGCAGCTCCGATGCGCGGGTCGAATCACTCCCGCGCGCGATCTTGCCGATCGCGGCCCCCACCGCGTCGATCGCGCTCGAGAAACTCCGCAACGATGACGGAGATACGCAGAACACTTCCGTCTGGGTCGACCTCGCGTTGCCAACCCAGACGCCGGCCGGCGATTACCGCGGCGCGGTGGAACTGCTGGATCCGACCGGCAAGAACGTCCTGGCGCGGATGCCGATCCGTCTGGCGGTTTACGATCTCGTCCTGCCCGATCAGCGCAGCCTGAACGTGCTCGGCGACGTCCGCTGGTCGGCGCTGGAGCGGCACTTCACCGATTCGTTCGAGGCGATCACGCCACGGCTGATGAATCGAACGGATGCGCGCTATCTGAAGCCGATCGCCATTCTCGATTCACTCATGACCCTCGCTCAGAAACACCGCCTGACGCTGGCGATCGATCGTCTGCAGCCCACCGCGAAATGGAACCCGACGACCGTCGACTGGCGCGATTACGATTCGGTCGTCTCGCCGTGGCTGGACGGAACCGGATTCGCCGACAAGGAGCCGCTGGGGTTGAGCGCGCTGCCCAGGATCGATTACCTCGCGAATTATCCGGCCGCCGCGCAGCGGTCGTATTACGCCAACGCCGGGAGCCACCTGGATTCCCGGGACTGGCTGCGCCGCATGCCGGTCTGGATCGATGCGCCGCAGACCGATTCCGGCCCGCAGATTCGCCGGACGCTGGAGCAGGCGGCGGATGTGCTCGGATCTCACCCGCGCGTGATCGCGGCCGTGCCGATCGAGGCGGATCGGCTGCTCTATGCCGACAGCGGCCAGTCGGACCTGCCACGCCGGTCGGATGACGAACGGCTGATGACCGCGAGCCCGGGCCTGATCTACAACACGCCGATCACCACCGGACCGCCAAGGCGTTCGCCGACGTTTCTCCGTACCGACCTCGCCGGCCTGCTTCCGTACGCCGGCACCGGCGGCGACGAGCGCGACGTCCGCGTCTGGGCGTGGCTCGCCTACACGCGGAACACGACGTCCGTCCGCTTCGACTCGGTCCTGCCGCGAAACGATCGCGTCGACCAGGTCGCCGATCCGAGCGAACTGGTCTGGTTCTTCCCCGGCAAGTGGTTCGGCGTCGAGGGCGTGGTCCCGTCGCTTCAACTCAAGTGGCTCAGACGCGCCGAACAGGATCACGAATACCTGATGCTCGCCGACGCGCGCGGCCAGCGCCTCAACGCGCTGCTCATGGCGCGCCTGCTCACCAGGCCTGTCCAGATCCTCCCGTCCCAGAGCGCCGATGCTCTCTACACATTGATGGCCGGCACCGCCGACCAGACCGTGTGGGATACCGGCATGCAGCTGCTGGCCAAGACGATCCTCATCCGCCCGCCGGGCGCGGAAATCGACCAGCAGGCCCAGACCGCGCTCAACATCGAAACGCTGCAATGGACCGAGCCACAGGAGAAGCCGATCGTGGTCGGGCGCTCGACGATCTTTCAGCCGCTCCCGGAAGGCAAGGT
The DNA here is from genome assembly GCA_031411495.1 of Phycisphaerae bacterium. Taxonomy (GTDB): domain Bacteria; phylum Planctomycetota; class Phycisphaerae; order Tepidisphaerales; family Tepidisphaeraceae; genus JANOBD01. Next base: position 16,265 of record JANOBD010000037.1, read on the forward strand.
CGATGTTCGCATCGGTATCGATCTCTACAACGCCTCCGACATGACTTCGAGCGACAACAAGCTCGGTTTCAACCGCGTGCCCCGCGGCTGGACGGTCGAGCCCGAGCCGACCCTCATCCCGCCGCTCGCGGCGTACAAGGCGCAGCGTTTCGCGCTCCAGGCCACCGTCGATCCCGGCCAGACGAACCCGCGCGAGAAGGCGCTGCTGAGCGTCGATTTCACCAACGGTTACACACGCCGCTCGACCCCGGCGCCGATCGTCGTTCCTTCCGCGCTTTCGCGCCGGCGCGAAGGCAACCTCACCATCAACGGTTCACTCGAAGACTGGACCGACGACGACGCGCTCAACCTCGCCCCGCTCACCAAGATGCTCGACCGCGTCACGCTCCAGCAGCACACGCTCGCGGACGCCAAGACGACCGCATCGGTCTACTCCGGCTGGTCGGAGGCGAACGCCTACTTCGCCTTCAAGGTCAGCGGGCTCTCTACCAAGCCGCTGCCCAGCGCCCAGAACTTCGTGCGCTACGATTTCCGTCGCGCCTGGGGCGAGGATGTGGTTCAGCTGCTCGTGCAGGCCATCTACGCCGACGGCACCCTCGGACCGGTGCTCCACATCGCCTGCAAACCCAACGGCGGCCAGTGGAGCGAACGCAAGCTCGACCTGCGCGAAGGCTCCGACGCGTGGGAGCCGCTCGAAAGCGGCGCCCGCTACGCCTGCACCGTCGACGCCGGCGACTGGCGCGGCGAGGTCGCCATCCCGTGGCGCGCCATCCATCCGATCAATTACGCCGACGGCCCCGGCAAGCTGCCGGTCATGCTCCGGTTCAACTTCGTCCAGCATCAGCAGGACTCCGGCACCAGCGCCAGCTGGGCCGGCCCGATCGACCATGGCCGCGATGACTCGATGATGGGCGTACTCATGCTCCGCAACGCGGAGACCAAATGAGAGACCTCACTTCGCGCGCTGCGACGCCGGCACCGGCCGCGCATCGAGCAGTCGCGGCGCGTTCACCAGGAACACGATCGCAAACGCCGCCGCGACGAGCAGCACCAGGGCACAGATCCAGCCGACGGTTTTCATGGCGAACCTCTAAGGCGTTTTCTGTCACCCAGAGGAGGTTTACCGACGAAGGGTCTGGTGGAAACTTCAAGATGCCCGCATAGAACGAAAGCATCTCGCAGCGGCCAGTAGCTTCCTCGTCGGAAAGCCTCCTTGGAATGACATTTCTCGTGCGCGCCGAATGACATTCGTCATCCCATCACGCCCGATTGATCAACTTATCCTCCACCAACCCGCGCAGCCGGCGCTTCACGTAGCCGGCATCGATCGTGAACGACTTAATCGTCCCTTCGCTGGCCTCGAAGTTCAACTCCTCCAGCACGCGCTCGATGATCGTGTTCAGTCGCCGGGCGCCGATGTCCTGCTTCTTCCGATTCACCTCGAACGCGACGCCGGCGATGGCATCGATCGCATCGGCGGTGAACGTGAGCGCCACATCTTCGGTCCGCAACAGCTCGACCTGCTGGTTGATCAGCGAGTGCTTCGGCTCGCGCAGGATGCGAACCAGGTCTTCTTTGCCGAGCGGCGACAGTTCCACGCGGATTGGGAAGCGGCCCTGCAGTTCGGCCATCAGGTCTTCCGGGTCGGCGGAGTGGAATGCGCCGGCGGCGATGAAGAGGATGTGATCGGTCCTCACCATCCCGTGCTTGGTGGTGACAGTGCTGCCTTCGACGATCGGCAGCAGGTCGCGCTGCACGCCCTGCCGGCTCACATCCGGGCCGTCGGTCTTGCCGCTGCCGGCGATCTTGTCGATCTCGTCGAGGAAGACGATGCCGCTGTCTTCGGTACGCTTGATCGCGATCGCGATGATCTCGTCCTTGTTCAGCATCTTCTCCCCTTCCTGGGTCGTGAGCAGCTTGCGCGCTTCGCGGATCGGGAGGCGCTTGCTCTCACGGCGGGTGGGGATGATGCGGTCGAACATGTTCATCATGTCGGGCGTGAGTTCCATGCCCGCGCTGCCGAACATGCCGGCCATATCCGGCTTGTGCTCGGTGGAGACCTCGACCGTCTGTTCTTCGAGCTCGCCGGCGCGGAGACGCTCGCGCATCCGCTGGCGGGTCCGCTCGTAGGAAGCCAGCGGCGATTCCGCACCCGGCGTTTCTTCGGCGGCGCTCGCGCCGGCGCCGTACGGACGCGGCAGGAGCAGGTCGAGAATCCGCTCCTCGGTCGCGGTGGTCGCCTGCTCGGAGATTTTCGAGCTGAACTCGAGCGACACCATCTGGATGGCGACTTCCAGCAGGTCGCGGATCATTCCTTCCACATCGCGGCCGTGGTAGCCGACCTCGGTGAACTTTGTCGCTTCGACCTTCACGAACGGCGCGTTCACGAGTGCGGCCAGCCGGCGGGCGATTTCGGTCTTGCCGACGCCGGTCGGGCCCTGCATGAGGATGTTCTTCGGGTAGACGTCTTTCGCCACTTCGGCGTGAAGCTGCTGGCGGCGCCAGCGGTTGCGGACGGCGACGGCGACGGCGCGCTTCGCATCCGCCTGGCCGATGATGTGGGCATCGAGATTCGCGACGATCTGCTTGGGAGTCAGTTCCATGGATTGCACTTTCTTTTGTTGCCCGAACCGGCGGGCCAAGCACTCTACGGCGTTGGCGCCCTGACTTCCAATTGGCTCGTCGGCGCGCCGCGATTTGAGGTTCGCGCGATGCGATCTATACTCGCCGCCGTGAAACGAAGCGGATGGATCCCACTCATCGTCGTCGGCGCGCTCAGCGTCGGCTGTGTCCAGCGGAAGTTGACGATCACCAGCGAGCCCAGCGGCGCGCTGGTGTACGTGAACGATCGCGAGGCCGGCCGCACGCCCTTCTCGACCGACTTCACCTGGTACGGCGACTACGACATCGTCGTTCGCAAGGACGGCTTCGAGACGATCAAGTCGAAGAAGAAGGTCGCCTGCCCGTGGTGGGGCTTCCCGCCCATCGATCTTCTCGCCGAGATCACGCCGGGTCAGAAAGTGGATGAACACAAGTTCAACTTCACCCTCACCCCGCGCAAAGATGTACCGGCAAGCGAGATCATGTCGCGTGCCGAACAATTCCGAAGCAAGCTACCGGCGACGCGACCTGCTGGGCAATGACTACTGTCAAAGTTCGAATGATGAATGAGAACCCGAATGTCGAATGCGACAAATCGAGCTTCGTCATACCGCTCGGCTCACTTCCGGTTCGTGAACACCACCGTCTCCCAGATATCCGGTGACGTGAGCTTGTACCGATAGTCGATCTCGATGCCGGTGTGCTTCAGCAGGTCGTGCAGCGCCAGGTCGCTGCGCCAGCCGAGCTTGGTGCAGATCGGCGAGACCATCTTCTCGATCTTCGCGACCATCTTGTTGCTGCTCTGGAAGTGATTGAGCATCACCACCCGCGCGCCCGGCTTGGTCACGCGCTGCATCTCGCGCAGGACCGCGATCGGGTCCGAGACGACGCTGATCACGTGGCTGATGAAGACGTGATCGAAGCTGTCTTCCGCGAACGGCAGGTGCAGCGCGTTGCCCTGCACCAGGCCGACATTCATCTGGTTGCGCTCGATGACCTTGTCATTGGCCTTTTCCAGCATGCCAAAGGAAAGGTCGATGCCCACGACATTTCCGCGGCCGGGGTAGTAGCGCAGTGAGTTTCCGGTGCCGACGCCAAGGTCGAGTACCAGATCGTCGGCGCGGACATCGAACTGCTGGATCGCTTTGCGGACACGCTTGTCGACCAGCTTGCCGAAGGTCATGTCGTAGACCTTGCTCTGCTTGTCGTAGATTTTCTTGGTGCTTCGTTCCCGCATGACGGGTCGAAGGTTGCGGGATTCGGTGGCGAGTTGTGTCACGACAGGAAAATCTAATGTGCCGCGCGGCGAATTGCACGCGGCGGGAGCACCCTGCTTAGCGAAATCGGTTCTCCTCATAATCACCTCGGGATTCCCCGATGCGTCGTGGCGCTACATTCCTGCTGCCGCGACATCCAGGTACCACGTCACTCGCCCCGCCGTCGGCGCGACGCGCTGAATCGGCAGGCGATCGACGTCCTGGGGGCCCTCCAGAACCTCGGAGACCCGCTCCGCCTTGCTCGCGCCGGTCGCGAGAATGAACACCTCCTGCGAGCGATTGATGAACGGAAAGGTGACGGTGATCCGCCAGTTCGTCCCCGCCGGGATGTAGTCATACGGCACATGGTTCGCCACGCAGCGATGATGTTCCTCCTTCAGCGCGCTCGTATGCGGGAACAGGCTCGCCGTGTGTCCGTCATCCCCCATTCCCAAAAGCATCACACTCGGGCCGCCGTCGAAGAACTTCTCCTTGAGCTTCATCCCATACTGCTTGGCGGCTTCTTCAGGTTCGATTTCGCCCTTCATGCGATACACATTGTCCGGCGGGATCGGCACGCGATCGATGAGCGACGCCTTGGCCATCCGATAGTTACTCAACTCCGAATCCGGCGGCACACACCGCTCGTCGCCGAAAAAGAGTTCAACTGCGCGCCAATCGAGCCGCTTGCGATACGCGTCTCCCGAAAGCAGTTCGTACAGCGCCTTGGGCGTACTTCCGCCGGAAAGGAACAGGCTGAACATCTCGCCAACCGCCGCCGACTGGTTCGCCAGGTCGACGATCCGGTCGGCCACTTCGATCACCATTGCCTTGGTTTCGGGCAGCACCCGCAAGATCGGCTCAGTTCGCATGGGCGATGTTGTAGCGCCGAGTCGAACGCTCAGCAAACGAGCCGTTCATTTCCAAACCGCTTCACATGGGCCCAGGCCCGATTCGCCGTAAGTCTATTTCGGTCAACCGTTTCGAGTTGCGGGATAAACTGGGCACCCGAAAATGCTCCGAAATGGATCATTGCGGGTCATTGTGGGTACCCCGACGACCTTCCCTCAGGCCCGTTGCGCGACTATTCAAAGAGCGATTCCCATCCCCACTCGGCGCTGCGCGATTTCGCCCGCGGGCGCAGCGCCATAGTGCGCCGATGAGGCCGTAAATCTCGAAACATGAGCTGGTTACGATTGGCGATGTCGCACGGCTTTTGTGATCGGCGCCCGGGCTCTAGCCGATTTGCCGGGTTCAGGATTCAACCGCGGTCAGGCATTCCTCTAGTGTCCCCGCGACGCGAATCCGCACGATCGCTGTTCGTGAGGAAAGCATGAATCCATGGATCACCAGCGCAGTCGCAGGACTCGTCGCAACCGGGCCGATGACGCTCTTCATGCGCGCGGCCGAGCGGTACCTGCCGCCGACGCAGCGCTATCCGTTGCCCCCGCAACAGATCACCGCGAAGGCTGCGCGGCGGATCGGGCTCTCTGCGAATACGCCGATGACGCCGGCGTGGGAGTTCAAGACCTACCTCGCGCACTTCGCTTACGGCGCGCTCGCGGGCAGTGCATTTCAGCAGATTGCTTCGCGACGGGACGGCACTTCCGCCGCACTCGCGAAGGGAAGCGCATTCGGCCTGGCCGTCTGGACGCTGAGCTATCTCGGCTATCTGCCCGCGCTGCGCATCCTGCCGCCGGCAACCCGCCATCCGCCAAAGCGTAATGCCCTGATGATCGTGGCCCATCTGATCTGGGGAAGCGTCCTGGCGCTGCTCGTAAGCCGCTCGGCACGTCGAAGGGCCGTTTAACCTGTCTCGGTTCCGGTTCAGATATTGACGGCCGGCGCTGGCAACCGCGTTTTTTCGTTTTCCCGAATAATCGGACGATTCACGCGGTTTGAATGGGCGAGGCGAGGTCCCGCCTGCGGAAAGTGGAGATCACTGGCAAATGCATACCGGCTGATGTTCGTTTTCTGATGTTTCCGTCTAAATAAATACGTTGTCCAATGTTGTCACCGCTCATTCAGCAGGAGCGGATGCGCTCTCTATTTGTTATTCGTCCTTCCCTGAAGCGAGGCGTTTATGCGTATTCAGCCAGCCCGTTCGTTGCCGCGTCTTTCGAGTTCGCTGACCGCCCGTCGTCGACAGTCGGTCCGCGCTGCCGTGGAAGCGGTCGAGCGCCGCACGATGCTCGCCGTGACCGCGAGTTTTGTGGCTTCTTCCGGCGTGCTCAGCGTCATCGGTGATTCACTGGATAACCCGATTACCCTCTCGCGGGATGCGGCCGGAACGATCCTGGTCAACGGCGGCGCCGTTCCGGTCGTCGGCGGACCGGCGACCGTCGCCAATACCTCACTCCTGCAGGTGTTCGGCCAAGATGGCAATGACACGATCACCCTCAGCGAAGTCAACGGCGCGCTTCCGGCGAGCAACCTTTTCGGCGGCGCGGCCAACGACGTCATCACCGGCGGCAGCGGCGCGGACCAGCTCTTCGGACAGGCCGGCAACGATGTCCTGCTCGGCAAAGGCGGCGTCGACCTCCTCTTCGGCGGCAGCGACAATGACGTTCTCACCGGCGGCACCGGCGATGACCAGTCCTCCGGCGAAACCGGCGACGACCGCATGGTCTGGAACCCCGGCGAAGGCACCGACCTCAACGAAGGCGGCGACGGCATCGACACCACCGAAGTCAACGGCGGCAACGGCGCCGAGCAATTCACCACCACCGCCAACGGCACACGCGTCCGCTTCGATCGCGTCACCCCCGCACCCTTCTCGCTCGACATCGGCACGACCGAAAACCTCGTCGTCAACTGCAACGGCGGAGACGACTCCTTCACCGCCGGCAACGGCCTGGCAACGTTGATCTCCATTACTGCCGATGGCGGCGCCGGCAACGATTCCATCACCGGCGGCGACGGCGCAGATATCCTCCTCGGCGGCGACGGGAATGATCTCGTCGTCGGCGGACGCGGCAACGATGTCGCCTTCCTCGGCGCGGGCGATGACACCTTCGTCTGGAATCCCGGCGACGGTAGCGACGTCGTCGAAGGCCAGGCCAACAACGACCGCATGCTCTTCAACGGTGCCAACGTCAATGAGAACACCAGCGTCTCCGCGAACGGCGGACGCGTCCGCTTCACGCGCGACGTCGCCAACATCACGATGGACCTGAACGACGTCGAAGCGATCGATCTAAAATCGCTCGGCGGCGCGGACACGACGACCCTCACCGACCTGTCGGGCACCGACCTGGTGGCCTACAACGTCGATCTCGCCAGCCCGGCCGGCAGCGGCGCCGGCGACGGCGCAGCCGACAGTGTGATCGTCAACGGCACGAATCTCGCCGACGTCGTTACCGTCACGGGAGCGGGCACGAGTTATTCGGTCGCCGGGCTTGCCGCGACACTGAATGTCACCGGCTCCGAAGGCGCGAACGACCACCTGACCATCAATACGCTCGCCGGCAACGACTCGGTGGCGGCAAACGTCCTTCCCGCGGGCGTCGTGGGCCTTTCCGTGGACGGCGCCGCGGACAACGACACGATCCTCGACGGCGCCGGCGCGGACCAGCTCATCGGCGGCGACGGCAATGACTTCATCGACGGCAACCAGGGCAACGACGTCGCGTTCCTCGGCGCCAACGACGATACCTTCCAATGGGACCCCGGCGACGGCAGCGACATCGTCGAAGGACAGGCCGGCGCGGACAAGATGGTCTTCAACGGCTCTAACGCGGCCGAAAACATCGACGTCTCCGCCAACGGCGGCCGCGTCCGTTTCTCGCGCGACGTGGGAGCCATCCTCATGGATCTCGATGACGTCGAACGCATCGATTTCAACGCGCTGGGAGGTATCGACGGCATGACGGTGAACGATCTGAGCGGAACCGATCTGGCCGCGGTGAATCTCGACCTCAAAGCGTCGGCGGGCGGAAGCGACGGCCAAGCCGACTCGGTCGTGGTCAACGGCACGCAGGGCAACGACACCATCGGCGTTGCCGGCAGCGCCGCCGGCGTCAGCGTGACGGGTCTTCAGGTGGCCGTGAGCATCCTCAACACCGATCCGGCCCTGGACGCGCTCACCATCAACGCGCTCGGACTCGACGACACCATCGATGCGAGCGGTCTTGCGGCCGGCGCGCTCAAGCTCACCGAGAACGGCGGTTCGGGCGTCGATCTGCTCGTGGGCAGCGCCGGCGATGACGTTCTCGCCGGCGGCACGAGCAACGACGTCGTGCTGGCCGGCAACGGAAACGACACGATGCCCTGGAACCCCGGCGACGGTAGCGACACCGACGAAGGCCAGGCCGGCGAAGATGTCCTTCTGTTCAACGGCGCCAACATCACCGAAAACATCGGCATCTCCGCCAACGGCGGCCGCGTCCGCTTCACGCGCGACGTCGCGAACATCGTGATGGATGTGAACGGCGTCGAACGCATCGACTTCAACGCGCTCGGCGGCGCAGACAACATCACCGTCAACAGCCTCCTCGGCACCGATCTGACGAGTGTGAATCTCGATCTCGCCAGCACCGTTGGTGGAACCAGCGGAGATGGCGCGGCTGACACGGTGAACGTGAACGGCAGCAACGGCGTCGATGTGCTGGGCCTGACCGGCGACAACGTCACCGGCGTGCACGCAAGCCTCAGCGGTCTGGCGGTGAACGTGCGCGGTCACGAGCCGGCGAACGACCGATTCAACTTCAACCTGCTGGCTGGCACGGACGTGGTGACGCTGGGCGCGATCCAGGGAATCAGCGGCACGCTGATGAACTTTAACCTGTCCGCGTCCAGCGCCGGCGACGGCGCTGCCGACACCTTCACGATCCCGTTCACCAGCGCCGCCGACTCGATCGGCGTAACGGATGCGGCCGTGGGCACGAACATCACCGGCGGGCCGGCGAGTATTTCCGTCGCCAACGCGGACGCGAACGACGTGATCAAGCTCCTCGCCGGCGCCGGCGGCGACTTCATCACCATCAACCAGAACGGCTCGGCAGGTTCGGTGCGGCAGGTGCAGGTCGACGGCGGAACCGAACTCGACTCCATCAACGTCGCCAACACCGCGGCGGATGGCGCGGCGATCATCCTGCCCAGCGCCGGCAACGACAACGTGAGCGTAAACACCGACGGCCTGTTCCAGGCGAACGCCGTCCTGCAGTTCACCCAGCGCATCGGCATCCTCAGCGGCGGCGCGAACGGACGTGCGAGCATCGGCGGCGATGTGAACACCACGCTCACCGTCCTCTCGCTCAATCTCGCCAGCACGGCAAGGCTCGACATCGGCCGCTCGAACTTCGTCGTCGATTACATCGGTCCGAGCGTGATCAGCTCGGTTTCGAACCTGGTCAAGAGCGGCTTCGCGAACGGTGCGTGGAACGGCCCGGGAATCGTGAGCTCCGCGGCCGCCGCTGACGTACGCACGGCCGTCGGCTACGCGGATGCGAGCGCGATCTATGCCACCTTCCCCGCGGACTTCCACGGCCAACTGGTCGATAGCACATCGATCCTCGTGAGCTACACGCTCAAGGGCGACACCAACCTGAGCCGCTCGGTGACGTTCGACGATCTGCTCGCCTTGGCGCAGAACTACGGCGTTAACAGCGGTGCGATCTGGTCCCAAGGCGACTTTGACTACAACAACGCCGTCAACTTCGCCGACCTGCTCAGCCTGGCGCAGAACTACAACGTGCCGCTGCTTGAGTCCGCGATTGGCTCGCGTATCGCGAAGGACGTGCTGGCTTGAAACTCAGGCACGTCGGCGGCGCCGCGCGATCGCGAAGATCCCGGCGCCGCCGACGCTTGCCGGTTCCGGAACCGGCAGCCCGATGTCGGCGAGCGATGTGCCGGAATAGAGTTCATCGAAGTAATACGACTCGAACGCATTCGCGACGGCCGGGCGGATGCCGCGGAAGTCGTAGAAATCGCTCGTGCTGAAATTGAGCGGCTGAGGGACAGTGGGCAGGACAGTTTCGGTCTGTGTCTGACTGTGCGTCGAGTCGAGTTCCGCTTCGGTGATGCCGCCGGACTTGATCGCGTTGTAGTCCGCTTCGCTGAGCGCCCAGAACGTGCCGACGCGCGCGACGGTGCTGGCGGCGTTCACGTTGGTGAACTTCGCGATCAGCAGGTAGGTGTTGGAGTCACTGAGCGAATTGGTAGCGCTCGCGGCCGCGAGGATGGATGAGTCGACGTTGACGCCGCCGTGATCGTTCGCGTTGCCGCTGATCGCCCAGCTCCCGAACTTGTGATAGCCGCTGACAGTTTCGACATCGTCGATGGTCAGGCCGGCACCGAAGAGGTCGACGTTGCCGCGGTTCGTGCCCTCGCGGAAGAGGTAGCGCGTCCAGAAGGCGTCGGAGGTTCCGTTGGGAACGGCGGCCGGACGGCGGCGGATGTTCACCGTGTCGCCGAATCCCGCCGAGCTCGACGAGACGACCGAGAGCAGCGCCGAGTTCCCGGTGACAGGCAGATCGCTAAAGGTGAGCCCGGCGGCAATGGTGCCGGTGGACGTCGAGCCGTTGGTGCCCAGCTCCGAATAGCTCCAGGCATTCCCCGCAAAAAATCCGCTGCCGCCACTCTGGCCGGCGATGGCCGCGTTGAGCGTGTAGTCGAAGTGCTCGACCACCATCGGTGATGCGCCCGCACGGAAAGCGAAGATCAGGACAGAGCACGAAACGGCGAGCCGGCAACCCTGCATATGCGCCTCCTTTTTCCGAACAAACCAACCAACGATCTTGGTCAATTTATAGCAGCAGTCCGATGATCGCAAATTCACGCATGCCGCATCATCTCGGGATCTTGAGAGCAATTTTCGATTTTTGTAGGAAATCTACCAAACAGTGCTAAGTTGTCCGCTTCACAGTAATGTCATTTTTACGGCACTGACCGGAGGCGATGATGCGGGCTTACTTTCTAGCGTGTTCTGTTTCTCTCGCGATGACGAGCATCGCGAATGCCGCCATCACCAACGGCGATTTCGAGACCGGCACGATCGCCGGCTGGTCGAGTGTCGGCTCCGCGTCGGCCAAGACCGCCGCCCTGGGCGTCACGCCGACCGACGGCACGTTCATGGGCTACATCGAATCGACCGGCAACTTCACCGCCGGCGCACCCGCCGTCATCGCGGGGCTCGGCGTCTCCGGCGCCAGCGTGCTCGGCCTCGGACAAGGCCCGCCGACCAACGGCTCGGGCATCTACCAATCCATCTCCGTGTCGGCCGGACAGACGCTCACCTTCAACTGGAACTTCCTCACCGACGAACTCGACCAGGACCCGCAGTACAACGACTTCACCTTCTTCGAAGTCGATGGAACGCCCTTCCTGCTCGCCAGCCGTAACGCCAGCACCTACAACATCGTCTCGCCGCCTCCTGGGTTCGACGGGCAGACCGGATGGGCCGGCTATAGCTATCTCTTCACCTCCGGCGGTTCGCACACGATCGGCTTTGCGGTATTCAATGAAGTCGATGCCGGACACAATTCGGTGCTGCTGATGGATTCGTTCCTCCTCTCGAACGTTCCAGAACCGTGCACGGCACTGCTGGGAACACTTGTCGCAGTACCGCGGCGCAGACGTTCGATTCAGGCCTGATCGCGATGCAGATGTTCGCAGACAGCCTCTGGCGGACCGTCGACGCGGTGAACGAAGCGATCTTCTTCGGCACCAAGTTGTCGCCCGCCGAGCGAAGCGCGGCCGCCAGGCTGATCGCCTCGCGCCAAGGCCTTGCGGGTTCGTACGCGGAGACGTTTCGCGGTTTCGATGCCGAGTTCAAAACCGGCATCCAGCTTTTTACCGGCGAACGGATCGTCTCGGCCTCGGCCCGGCACATTCTCGGCGAGGAGTGCTGCCGCGCCCTTCGGCTGCTGAAGGTTCGCGACGGCGAAGCGAGCGCTGCGCTGAAGCGCGCGGATCTTGGCCTGCGCAGATGCATGGACTATCAGGCCTCTCTCGGACGCGACATCGGCTGGTTCTGCTGCGGCAAGTGCAGCGTCGGCATGTGGCGCAACGTGCTCGCCGGCGGGCTCGATCACCAGGAGAAGCGTCTCGAGCGCGGTGTGATGATTCTGAAGAGACATCGCGACGCCCGGCACGGCTGGAAGCGATTCCCGTTCTGGTACACCGTCCTCGCGCTCGCCGAGATGAAGTCGGCATCCGCTCTGGCCGAATTGAAACACGCCGCTACCGTACTCGAGCGGACCGCCAAATCCAAAGCCAGGCCGGGAACCTTCGCAGCGCGGCGACACACACTCGCCGAGCGCGCGCTGGCGTTGATCGGATGATCCCGGGGGCAACTCTTCTGCTGCGCGGCGCTGTTACCACGCTGATTTTGCAGTTCTCGCGATCGCCTTTCAGATCAGGCATCGCGCCAAACCCCGACGTGTGACGCTTGAGCGATGAGCTTTCGCGACCGCGCAAGGATCGCGTCTTCGGAACCGGATCAATACTTCTTGAACAGATCGGCGAGGAAAAACAGCGTCACCGCGATCCCGGCGACACAGATCAACACTGCCGCGACAACACGGGCACGGAGCCTGAGATCGCGCTCGTGGCTTTGGGAAACCGCGAGGTAAGCCAGGTAGATCGCGTATCCGTAGAGGGCCAGGGAGATGAACGCGCCGATGGGATGCAGCACGACGACGAGCCAGCCGATGATGCTGGTCACGACCGACTTGAACGAGAGCTTGCGGCCGGGATCCTCGATGATGGGTTCGAAGACGAAGGGGTCGGAAGCCTCGACGGGCACTTCGAGCAGGTCCAGCGCACGGTGCAGGAAATCAGCCGGGACATAGATTTCGACGCCCGCGCCGCCGCCGGCATGGATCGATCCACCGGAGAAGACATCCTGTTCACCCAGAATGCAGGGGATGCCGGCGGATTCGAGATGCGCGCGGGCGATGTTGGCTTCCACAAGGTTCCCCAGCCGTTTGAGAAGCACCGGCGGGCCGAACTCGGGACGGAATTGGATCTCGGAATCGACCATAGGTTTATCAGAGAGCAATTACGATACCCGGTAGGCGGCAAGACGAAACGGCAACCTGCGAAGCGCGATGAATTGACCCATCAATGCAGGCGTTGCACTTTCGCAGACGGTTCTCACCGAGAGCAGCGAAAGCAAGCGGTCGGACCGGAATGGGGTGGCGGATGCGAACAGTCGGAATGCAGGTACAAACAAGAACACCCGAGCCAGAGGCTCGGGTGTTTTGCTGTCTCTTTGACAGGTGAATAGTCGGCGCCATTCGTCGAGATTGCTCTACGACGTTTAATCTTGCGAATACGAGGACGTGCTGACTGAAAGCGATACCGGATCGCTCCGGTGATTCAACTATAGCAGCGTGAGCAACTATAGAAGAAACTAGTCTATTTTAAGGACATAGACAGATCGTTCTAAGTAATCCCTTAGAAAGGAGGTGATCCAGCCGCAGGTTCCCCTACGGCTACCTTGTTACGACTTAGTCCCAGTCACCGAACCTAGCTTTGGAACCTCTGGAACGAGGCTACTTTAGCTATTTCCGGCTCCCATGACTTGACGGGCGGTGTGTACAAGGCTCAGGAACACATTCACCGCGGCGTGGCTGATCCGCGATTACTAGCGATTCCAACTTCACGGAGGCGGGTTGCAGCCTCCGATCTGAACTGGGGTCGGTTTTATGCGATTTCCACCGCCTCGCGGCATAGGTTCGCTTTGTACCGACCATTGTAGCACGTGTGTGGCCCTGGGCATAAAGGCCATGCGGACTTGACGTCATCTCCACCTTCCTCCGGTTTGACACCGGCAGTATCTCTAGAGTCCCCGGCATTACCCGCTGGCAACTAAAGACAAAGGTTTCGCTCGTTAAGGGACTTAACCCGACATCTCACGACACGAGCTGACGACAGCCATGCAGCACCTGTGACTGTTGTACCCCGAAGGGCCTACTCTGCTTTCACAAAGATAATCCAGTCATTTCAAACCCAGGTAAGGTTCTGCGCGTTGCTTCGAATTAAACCACATGCTCCACCGCTTGTGTGAGCCCCCGTCAATTCCTTTGAGTTTTAGCCTTGCGACCGTACTTCCCAGGCGGTCCACTTAACGCTTTCGTTTCG
>JANOBD010000038.1:0-1659 GCA_031411495.1 Phycisphaerae bacterium
GCAACTGTAACGGGTCGAGCGAAGTCTGGCTTGAATACTGGTAATTGCTATACATTGGGCTCGGATAACTGAAAGGCGAAGCGTAGACACCCAGTGCGGGCGGGACCGCATAATAACCGCGATATCCAGAGCGGTACGGGAGTCCCATATAAGCCATCGGACTCGGCGGCATCAGCGGGCCAACACCGAAGGGCACAGCGACTCCGCCGACATACATCCCGGTTCCGCCGCCATATGGGCTGCCACCAATTTGAATCTGCAAGCCACCAAACTGTGCTTGCGCTATTTCAATGGTTCCTCCCCAAACGACCACGCCGAATCCGATCGACAGAATAGTTCGCAGGTTGCTAAGCATTTTCAGTCTCGAAAAAAGTGGCTCGATAACAAAAGTCTAACTATAAGCCCGATTTTGCTTGCTTCAACTTTAACCCTATCTGCGAGCGACGTGAAAAGCAAGGAGTTTGGTCCGATCGATGAACGCTACTGGATACAACGATTTTGCCGTCAACAAGTTAACGATAGGTGCGGCCGGCTTAATCGCTACAAGCATAATTCTAATCTCAACCGACGCAGTCCCCCGCATTTCGATGGCCGGGCGAAGGCGAAATAATTGCTTTCGATCTCCGCAGCCTCGCAGTAATACTAGAGTTGGATTCAGAGCTTTAATTGTAGACGCACTTTACGATCGAACATCAAGCGGAAACCGATGTCCCAAGCAATTTTAGACCCCGCAATATCAGACTGTTCGGAACTTGAGCGCTCAGCGGCATCGAATCATAGTCACGCTGGCGCTGCGTTCTTCTGTCAACAATTGGCCACGCATGGAGTCCCGCAAAATGGATGCGTAGAAAATGTTTCACCGAAAGTGCTGGTAGCTGGCTGCGGTTCCGGGCATGAAGCGATTGCAATTCAAGATCGACTTGACGCTGATGTAGACGCAGTTGATGTCGAGGACTTTGTCGAACCAAGATACCACTCGCAACCAAGAACTCATTTTCAAGTTGCCAGCGTTTGCGAACTACCCTTCGAAGACGGACGTTTTGACGCGATCTTCTATCACCATGTAATTGAACACGTAGATCGCCCAGTCGAAAGCCTCGCCGAATTGACACGCGTCTTGCGTCCCGGCGGCTGGCTTTTCATCGGAACTCCCAATCGCCATCGTCTGATCAGCTCGATCGGCGCCCACCGTCAATCGGAATGGGATGCAACTTTCTACAACAAGCTGTGCGACAACCTTCGCGATTGGAAAGACCGACTGACAGGTACATTTCGCAACGAACTCGGCGCTCACGCAGGTTTTAGTCGCGGAGAGCTTGACCGAATGCTCGCCAAGCATTTTCGACATCGCGAGTGGCTAACTAGCCAGTACTTGCGCTTCAAATATGGGAAATCCGCAGCTTCTAGCATCCTCCCGTTCGCCACCAACCCCGCATTCGCTTGGTTTGCAGCACCCTCTATCTACGTCCTGTGCCAACGCCCAGTGGAATAAGCCTTCCGTGGGGTAAGCTGACTTTGGTAGCGGAACGGCGCGAGCCGTCCGGTAAATGATCGGAAAACCAGCAGGAACCGTATCCATGTCCATTTTCGATGTTTGGTCAACTCGCGGGTTCAGCGGAC
This sequence comes from Phycisphaerae bacterium, assembly GCA_031411495.1. GTDB lineage: Bacteria > Planctomycetota > Phycisphaerae > Tepidisphaerales > Tepidisphaeraceae > JANOBD01. The sequence continues at coordinate 1,621 of JANOBD010000038.1, forward strand.
GAGACGTCCGCGTTCCGAAAAGCCAGTCTACTCACTACA
>JANOBD010000039.1:0-1525 GCA_031411495.1 Phycisphaerae bacterium
ACCGGCAAGCCCGCCGCTTCGGCGAACGCGTGCACGGGTTGCTTGCGCTCGCTCTGTCCTCGCCCGGCGGGACGGGGCGGCTGGCTGTAGACCGCAACGACCTCGTGGCCGGCGCCGATAATTTCAGCCAGCGTCGGAACCGAGAACGCTGGCGAGCCCATGAATACGATGCGCAATGTCATTCGCCGGGCTTAACGCGGCGCGCCCTCTCAGGCAATCGCCTCGCGCACGGCCAGGTCCTCCTTGCTGCGACGGCGGGCGGCATCGGGAATCCGTTGCAAGGCATCGCGCAGGAAATCACGCATTTCGCGTGCATTGGCAAAGCTTCGGATCGGCACGTAGTGGCTCATTCCACCGACCAGGAACGCGATCGCAATCGGCGTGACGTAGATCCGCTCGATGGCGGTCCATTTGAGCCAGAGGCCGCTCTCATCGCTGTACCAGCTGATGTAGTCGGCATCGGCGCTGAGGGAGACCGGTCTCGACGGGCTGCGCTTTTCAAGCCAGCGGCCGCTGAGACGGCACGCCAGAAAATAGCAGACGAACCACGTATAGAAGGCGCCGAGCGCGATCGCCGCAATGATCGGCATCCACGGCGAGAGCACAGGACCGAGTACCGGCTCGGCCCAATCGATGAAGACCCGGTCGTAGCGGAATATCGCGAAGATCATCGCGGCATAGATCAGAATGAGCCCGGCCCAGATGCTGCGCTGGGCCCACGTGAAATGATAGCGTCCCGACGCCTGGGCTACAGCAATCATCTCGCTATAATCGGGAATGAAAATCGTCTTGAAAAACGTGCTCTCACTCATCGGCGACTGAAGCCCCCACCACGCACACCAACGGCGTTAACCGTAACAGAAAGCGTGTGGAGCGGAAAGCGGCGGCCGTTCCGAAACGAGCCCGGCAAGGCTAATTTTTTCTTTATTTCTGCGCGGCAACCCGCTTGGCGGTTCCGGTCTCAACCGGTCATCAGGGGCACGAGCTGATGACAGAGAGCAAGGGTGGTCCGGTAGACCAACGGAAATGCCGCTGCCAGTATCGAAGCGGATTGCGAACCGCCCTGGCGCAGCACCCAGGCGACGGCGGCGCCGGCAAGCGGCAGCTGCCACATCAAGGTCAGCGGATAGTCGAGCATGCCACCGCGCAGCGAGACTTGCTCGAGCGTGGCCCACTGCAGGGCGTCGGCTGCAAAGCGGACCGCCGGCGACCACGCCAGCGCCACGAGCACGACGAAGGCTGCGTTCAGCGCTATGATCGCGCGCAGACGCTTATCGAGTTGCTGGGTCTTGAAAGTGGTCTCAACCTTTGGCATCGCCTGCACCGAGGTTGCTGGATCAGTTTGGCTACGGACAAAGTAATCATCAATCCCTAACGGTTCGCTAAGCAGCAGCCGAGCACCGGAAGGCAGGAATGGATCATGAAAATCGCGACCTGGAACATCAACGGCGTCAAGGCGCGAATCGAGAGCCTGCTGACCTGGCTCGGCGAGGCCAAGCCGGACGTCGCCTGCCTGCAGGAAATC
>JANOBD010000040.1:0-7909 GCA_031411495.1 Phycisphaerae bacterium
GCGCGGGCCCTTCACGAGCGTGGTGAGAATGACCGACCGCGCCGGCAGGTTGATGCCGGCCGCGAGCGTCTCGGTACAGACGCAGATCGGCAGCAGCTTTTCCTGGAAGAGGATCTCGACGATCCGCCGATAGCGCGGCAAAAGCCCCGCGTGGTGGATGCCGATGCCGCGTGCCAGGCACGTCCGCAGCTTGTTGCCGGAGCCGACCTTGAAGTCGAACGCCTCGAGCCGATCCAGCAGCGCCTTGCGCTGCCCTTCGGCGAAGAGGTCCTTGCTGCGCAGCACATCGGCCGTCTCCCAGCAGAGGCTGCGGTCGAAACAAAACAGCAGCGCCGGCGTACGCCTGCGCTCGTCTTCGCCCTGCGCGATGCGCTCGACGAAGTCCGGCAGCAGATCGTCGCCGACCCACTCGAACGTCAGCGGCACGCGGCGCTCGGTGCCTTCGACGAGTGTGACGAGCCGATCCAAGCTTCGAGCCATCCAGTTCACGAACTCATTTGCCGCCCCCACCGTGGCCGAAAGGAGCATGACGCGCACGTGCTTCGGCAGCAGCGAGAGCGCCAGCTCCCACACGATGCCGCGCTGCGGCTCGTTGAAGTTGTGGAACTCATCCATCACCACCGCGCCGACGTCGCTGAAATCGAACGCCCCGGGATGCAGCAATCGATTGAGCAGCACCTCCGCCACGACGACCTTGATCTGCGCATCGGGATTGACGGTGCGATGACCCGTCACCAGGCCGACGCGGTCGCGGTCGAATCCCCAGCGGGCAACCGTGTCCTGCAGTTCGAGCAGTTTCTGATCGGTGAGCGCGATCAGCGGCGTGGAGTAGTAGACGACCTTGCCGGTGCGCAGCCCTTCATACACCGCCGCTTCGGCCACGAGCGTCTTGCCGGTGCCGGTCGGTGCCGACCGCAGCACGCCGCCGTCACACGATGCCCAGGCGAGCATCGCCTCTTCCTGCACCGGGTACGGCGGATAGGGAAGCAGGTCGAGGTATTCGAGGATCAGTTCATCGCGCGAGATCACGCGGCGGATGGTAATGGAATGGCGCGCCGACTGCGCCGGCGGTCACGCCCAAGCCTGACTCAAAGCGGGACAGTTGATCGGCGTCGACCCAGCAAGGGCGCGGCCCACGTGAAGATGAAAGCGGCCGATGCGGGTTCGGGAACGACGCTCAGCGCGTATTGGAAATCGCCGATGAGACTGGACGTCAGCGTGTTGTTGTAGTTCTGCGCGATCGCCAGCAGGTCGTCGAAGTTCACCGTGCCATCGAGCGTGAAATCGCCTTGCGCCCACAGCCGGTTGGTCGCCTCGTAGTTCTGGGCGAGTTTCAACAGGTCGGAGAAATCGACGATGCCGTTCAAGTCCGCGTCGCCGACTAGGAACGGGCGTCGATCGACGAGCAGTTCGACCGAATCCACGCCGGGGATGGTGAAGCTGATCGCACCATCCGCGTAGACGCCGTTGAACCGTTCGATCCAGGTCGAGCCGGTCCGCTGGATGATTCGGTAGCGTCCATCGGCCGGCACGGTAACGGTCCACTCGCTGGTGCCGGGCGTCTTGGTGGCGACGGTGGGGAGCGGTCGCCAGTCGGCCGGGCGGTCGGGCCGCGGGGCCTGCCCGTTGGCGGCGACGTTGTAATAGGCGGCGAGCTGCGTCGGGTACGTCTCGAGCACGCCCTTGCTGTACCACCAGACGTGGCCGGCCACGCCCGGCGAGGTGCTGCGGACCAGGTTCACCATCGCCTGCGCATCGGCCCAGCTGATCACGCCGCCGCCGGTGTTGATGCTGATGCCAGCGGCGAAGTCGCCGCGCCGATTGCCCATGTACTGGACCTGTCCCTGCGTGGTGATCGCGCCGGTGCCGTCCCAGTCTCGGTCGAAGTCGCTGAACGTCCCGCGGTAGACCTGCGGGACGATCTCATCGAACATGCCCTGCGCCCGCCACGTGTTCCAGTCGACGCAGTAGTTGTCGTAGCTCCAGGGGTAAACGGCCGGCGAGGTGCTGATGATGATGTCCGGGCGGACCGCGCGGATCGCCGAGATCAGTTCCTGCCCGAACGCCGTCACCTTGCCGGCCCGCCAGGCTTTGAACTGCGAATCGGAATAGCTCGCCGGCAGGTTGCGTCCGGTCTCGGCAAGGTAGGCGCTGCGGGTGTAGTTGTCGTAGCCGAACTGCACCGGCCAGGCGAGGCGGTCGTCGAGCTGGACGCCGTCGAGGTCGTAGTTCTTCGCCGCTTCGACGACGATCCCCTTGATCAGGTTGCGCACCTCCGGAACCAGCGGGTTCATCCAGCTGAAGCCGTTGGACGTGTTGGTGTAACCGCCGGCCGAATCCTGCAGCAGCCAGCCGCGGTCTTTCATGTACTTGGCCAGCTCGGTCGAGCCGGTTCCGGGGTTGCCGTACTTCGCGGCGAACCCGTATTCGAACCACGCGATGTTGGCCATGCCGTTGCGATGGCTCTGGATCAGTGTCTCGGCCAGCAGGTCGCGATTGATGACCGGCACGCCGGGAGAAGGATTGACCTTGTACGACACGCCGATCGTGTTGAGCATCGTCTGGCTGGGGAACTCGGTGTACCCCTCCTTCCAGACTTCGACATAGGTGCTGTTGAGGCCGATCGCGCGCAGCTGCTGCATGGTCGCGGCGGTATTGGCAGGCGAAGCGATGGCGGTGTTGGCGGTGGTGGTCAGCCAGGTGCCGCGCAGTTCCGGCGTCGCCGCATGGGCCGCCAGGGGCGCGAGCAGCGCAGCGAATCCCCCGGCCGCCGCGCGGCGCAGCGTCGTTTGAATCACGCCAGGTACCTCACGCGTTGATCGCATCGTTCCCTTCCGTCGGCGGCATCCCCCGCAACGATTCTAGCACATCACGGGATCTGCAGATCTTTCGGCGACCACAGCACCCGCAGCCGGCTCTTGGGGGTCGTTCCCTCGAAGACGGCCAGGTCGTCGTTGGAGAGGAGTTCCGCGTGCGCGTCAAGGAAACCGATCGTCGTCCGCCCCTTGGCCTGGTAACGGGTGCCCTGATTCTTCTTGCGGTGCCGTGAGTAATCGAGCTCGGTGTCGGCGACATACAGGTTGTCGAGCAGTGTGCCGCTCGGGAGGATCTTGAGGAACTTCTGACCGGCCGTCGCCCCCTGCCCGCCGACCGTGGACCGCGTGTAGGTCGGCAAGGGGTAGCCGAACTTCTCCGGCCAGCGCTCGGCGACGAGGATCATCTGGCTCGAGCCCTTCACGCCCTGCTGAAAGAGCGTGCCGCTGGTCGGCAAGGTCGCGCCGACGCTGCTCGAGGCGAAGATGTTCATCGAGTAGGAGCGCTTGACGTCATCGGACGCCGCCACCGGGCAGACCATCACGTTGCCGCCGATGCTGGGCGCCTTGGTCGCGCCCAGGTCTTCGACGGTGCTGTTGGGCAGATACCGGCCGATGCGATCGGCGTCGAACCAGCTGTTGTTGGTGTAGTTCGAGCCCGCCGGCATGTTGTCGATGTTCGGCGGGAACCGGCCGCGGTTCTCCGTCGCGTAGTTGATCAGCGCGATCGAGAGTTGGCGCACGTTGCTCAGGCACTTGGTCACGTTCGCCTGGTCCCGCGCCGCCGCCAGCGCCGGCAACAGCACGCTGATGAGCAGCGCGATGATTCCGATCACGACCAGCAGTTCGACGAGGGTGAATGCGTTTGATTTCGTCCGTGTCATCATGTTCATCTCCATCGCCGCGATGCGTTCGATCGCGGCCGCGCGGTCGTGAGTCGGTCCCATCGACTCGCTGTCAAAGCCGACACGATCAGGGCTCAGCGCCGTCGCCGCAGCAGCGGCAGCGCGAAGGCGATTGCGCCCAGCGTTGCGGGTTCCGGCACGAGCGTCTGCGCCAGCGCCCAGTCCGCCGCAAAGCTCGCGGCCATCGACGCGTTGGTCCCGACGCCGCCATCGGCGAGCGCGGTGAGCCCGTAGTTCTGGGCCAGTGAGAGCAGGTCGTCGAAATTGACGACGCCGTCGTAGTTGCCGTCGCCTTGCGCCCAGCGTTTGCCCGATCCGCTCGGGTCGTAGCTCTGGGCGAGACGGAGCAGGTCGTCGAAGTTGACGATCGCGTCGAGATTCGCATCGCCCAGGAGAGTTCCGCGCGCCACGACCGCCGGGCCGGTGACGTTCAGTCCGCCGAAGCTGGTGAGGCCCAGTTCCGCCGCCTGGGCGAAGCCGACGGCGTACCGCGATGGCTGTGCGGCCGCGTTGGAGCTGGTCAGGCCGTTGCCCGTCCACGCGCCGCCGGCTCGGGCGGAGGCGATCGCCTGGGCGATGTCGGCTTCGGGATTCGTCGTCGTGTAGTCGACGATCAGGCCGGCCTTCTCGAGGTCGAACTTCGCGGTGTAGACGCCGGCGGCGTTGGCGATCTGCAGGCTGGCCGTGCGGCTGGTCGCATCATTGCCCGTGCCGATCACCTTCAACGTGCCCTCGGCGACGTTGAGTGCCGAGACGCGAATGTGTTTCACTTCCGCGACGCCCAGGTCGCGCTTGGTGGCGCCGACGCCGGTGAGTCCGCCTGAGAGTGTCAGCGTGCTCGCGGCCGGGACGCGCAGGTCGGTCCCCTTGAGCGCGACGACGGGCACCGCGACGGTGTGGTTCCCCTGCAGGACCGCGATGTTGGCGGCGCGGCCGAGCGGCGCATCCATCGTGAGGGTGCCGGTGCCGGTGATCGTATAGGCGCTCGTGCTGTCGAACTTGAGCAGCTTGGTCGTGCGGTTCGAGTTGAGCGTGACCGTCGTCGCGCCCGCGGCCTGCGGGAATCTCGCGTTCTGTGTCGCGCCGTCGGCGATCAGGTTCAGGTTCCAGTTGGCGGCGGTGTCCCAGCTGCCGGTCGTGCCGGCCCAGGTCGGCTCGATCTGATAGATGTCGAGTCGTCGATCCCCGTAGCTCAGGACCATCAGCACGGGATTCCCGTTCGCGTCGCGCCCGGTGGCGAGGTCCTTGATCTGCCCCGAGTACCGATCGCCGAAGTAGTCTTCCGCGCCGGTGAGCGTGTTGACCGCGTTGGCCCGGATCGTGCCGTCGAGGTTGCGGAGGTGTACGTCCCGCGCATCAAGTCCGGTCTGGACGGTGCCGTTCTGTGTCACGTGGTTGAAGATGTTGTTGAACGCATCGGGCACGCGGGTGTTGGTCGCCATGAAGTCGGCGGTGGTGCTGCCGACCTTCGGCATGAACTCGGCGTTGATGCCTTCGCCATTGACGACGACCTGGCCTTGTGCGCCCTGCTTGTCGAGCACGCCGGTCGCCCCGGCACCGGGTGTCGCGCCGTTGTTGTATTGGACGAAGCTGTTGTCGCCGGTGCGGACGGCCGCGCCGTGCGTGACGCCGGTGGACATGATGAAGTTGCCGGCTTCATCGAAGCCGATGTTTCGGTTGCTGAACGTCGCGAAGGCGCGCTGTCCCGCGGTGATGAACATGCCTGCCCCGCCCTGTTCGATCACGCTGCCGGGCCCGTAGACCATCGCGCCGTCGGAGAGGCGCATCGAGAACAGTGTTCCGCCGGAGACGAACGGGTCCTGGCTCATGAAGCGCAGCCCGGGGACGCCGGTCGCGCCCGCATCGGTGGCGCCGCCGCGCGGGTCGATCGACATGGCGATGGGCCGCGCGCCGAACGCCGGCGAGTCGACCTGCCAGACCTGCGCGCCGGTGGTTCCGTCGATCCTGCGGATGTACGGCGTGATTCCCTCGTTGTTGTCGTACGCCAGATAAAGCGCGCCATCGCGTGCCGACATCTGCTGGAAGCCGCGGAACGGAGTGCTGATCTGCGTCGCGCCCGCACCCGCAAGACCGGCCGAGGCGGGCGCGGCGCTCAGGACATTGCCGATCCGGACGACGCCGACGGACGAGTTCGCCCCGGAGTTGTTGTAGCCACCCACCCAGGCGGTGTTGCCTTCGAACGCCACGCTGAGCGGGTTCACGCCGTACGCGCTGGTGCCGCCACCGAAGAAGAACGAGGAGAGATCGATCGAGTTGCTTTTCTGCATTTGGTAGGCCTGCGCGGAGGCTATGGAGCAGAAGGCGATCGAGGCGATGCACGAGCCAAGGACCATTTTTCGAGCGTTCATGTGACCTCCGTCGGGACTTTTCACTATTTAATAACGTTATATAACGTACTGGCGGCGTGGAAGATTACCAAGCACCGGAGGCGATTTCGACCAAAAAGTGAGAATCAGGCAGGACCGCGTTGTCGCACGCGGTCCGGGACCCTTTCTCATCTGTCATCTGATGCATTGGTCCGTGCGCAGCGCCTCGGATGACCGCCATCCGTACCGACGCCGCGCTGTGGACTCAGCGGCGACGCACCAGGGCGAGCGTTATCAGACCCATCGCGGCGAGGCTTGCCGGCTCCGGCACGACCGCTTGGAACACGTGGACCTGGCTGGTAGAAAAGTCGCTCACGTACAACGCGTTGTTCACCGGGTCGAAGCTGAAGTCGTAGATGCCCGAACCCGCCGCCGTTGTCGTGAACGGCGTCACGCCGTCGCCCTGAACGAAGTTGACGGCGACGGGGGTGTCGGTCGCGGTTCCACCGGCGCTGGGCGGCGTGGCGGAGAAGAGCTTGACCTGATCCCCAAACGTGTTCGGGTTGCCGCGGATATTGAGCACCACCAGTTCCTGCCCGGCAAAGCTCGCCGGCAGGTACTCGACGTTGATCGCCGAGGCGAAGTCGTTCACGCCGTCGACGATCGTCTGGACGCCGGCCCCGCCTTCGAGGGTCTGGAACTTCCCGTCGCCGATGCGCTTGCCGCGGGCGACGCCGCCGAAGGCGCGCAGATAGATGTCGCCGGTGGCTTTGTCGTAGGCTACATCCTTCCAGCCGGTTCCGACGCCGGGATAGAAGAGGATGTTCGCGCCCGGGACGGAAACGGCTGCGCCGGTGGTGGCATTGTAGAAGTTCTGCGCATCGCCGCCGTAGCCGGTGGTCATGACTTTGCCGGTGATCGGGTCGACGCCGGCGCCGTCGATCGTGCCCGTCTGGGTATTCATCGATGCGGCGCCGGAGTTCCTGCCCCACTTGAGGGTTTCGGTTCCGAAGGCGTAGCTCTGGCCGATGTCCGGCGTCGCGCCGCCGTTTTCAGTGGCGGCGATCAGCGTCGTGCCGTCGGTGTGGAGGCTGACGTATCCATTGGACGTGCTGCCGGCGTTGGCCAGGCCGCCGTTGGTGGCGGGGTTGTTGATCCCGCCGAACGCGACGGCGGGCGTGGTCGCGCCAAGCGGGTTCTGAATGTGATAGAGCGTCGCCCCGCCGAAGAGCGAGCCGACGTAGAGATGATTTCCATACGCCGCCACCGACCCCGGCTGGCCGGCATTGAGCGCCGCCATATCCAGTTCTTTGACGAGTTTGAGTGTGACCGCGGACGAGACGGACTGAACCGAAAGAACCGCGACGGCAACCGCCGCGGCAAGAATCCTGATACGCATTTTCGCTCCTCTTTGAAGTGTGATTCGCTCTACCCGCTCGGGAAAAGCCCCAGTTGGGCAAAAACCTCCGTGCGAAGAGATGCATTCCCACAGGGAACGCCCTCCCTTCGCCACGCCACAAAAGCCTGGATGGCGAGAGCTAACAAGGTATCAAACGACCCGTTTAGGTCAATGGTAAAATTCCGTAAGTACTTATTATTACAATGATTATAATCTGGTGCGGGTATAACTTATATAAGACTTTTCACTGATAAGGCGGGTTGGCGATGATACCTAATCCACGTCCGATTCACCCGCCGGCGGCCTCGGAATCGCACCAGTGGAAATCCGGTCCACCGCCTGCCGGAGTTCCTGCTCATCCGTATGCACGTACCGCATCGTCGTGTCGATCTTCGCGTGGCGCGCGTAGGCACGAAGCTGCGTCACCTTCATCACCTTGCTGGCGTGCGTGATGCCGGTGTGGCG
>JANOBD010000041.1:0-3727 GCA_031411495.1 Phycisphaerae bacterium
TTCCATCGCACGGCCAGCTCCTTCGGGGCCGCGTAATCTGTCGGCCGGTCGTTGCCCGTCATCTTTCCTCCTTTCAGTGGCCACACATCGTTCAGGAATCACGCCGCAACGCCCATCGGTGGTGGTGGCATTTCGGGACCGATGAGCAGCAGCGCTACACGCCGGCCGAAGGCTCGCACTGAGCCGGGGTAGCGTTTTCCGGCCCAGTAGATCGCGTAGAGCAGAAGCAGATGACCGACAACGAAACCGAACAGGCCAAGCTTGAGGCAGGCGAACAACAAGTCCATATGAGTCTCCAGTAAGGGCGTATGATTTCGAATCAACGATTGAAACGTGTTAGCGACGACGCTTTAGAAGGCCGTCGATCACCATCGAGCCGACGGTCTTGACGGCTTCGGATTTGAGGCCCGGACTTTTCGCCGCGGCCTTCAGTCCGAACGCGATCACGATGCAGGGAATCAAGAAGAACAAAGCAAAGATCGTTGCCATGACTCATTCCATTTCCGGACCGTTGTCGCGGTCCATCTGATCCTTGGTGATCGATTCCATCTCGCGACCATCGCGGGATTGGATCGACGCCAATTTCTGTTCGAGGGAAGCGCTACCTTTTTCGACCACCGCGCCGCGATCTTGATTGATCTCGTGCGGAGTCGGGTTCAAGAAGCTGCCGGGGTTGTGTTCCACGATCGGCGACCCGGGATAAAGTGCATTGCCGATCTCACGAAAACCGTGCTTGAGCGTCTCTTTGAGAGCACCTTGCCCGATTTTTCCTTTCGCCATGAATGTCCTTTCGTCAGAGAATTGGCGCGATCGCACGCCGAGATTTCAGTGATCAGTCCGAATCGGTTTGCATGTCGCGCAATCGCTTCGAAAGTTCGCGTTGTTCCATGAGCCGATCATTCATTTGCCGTGTGCGGTGCGGAACGAACGCATCTCGCTGGATTGTGAAAAACGCATTCAGAAAGCCGGCCGCGATGAGGTAGGCCGTCAACACCGTTGAGACGGGAGCGAGCAGCAGACCGACCAGTGCGGTAAGCAAGGGCTCTACACCGCGTTTCACAATCGATTCAGAAAAGGGAAGCACGCTCGCGAGCCATGGATGGCCGTCGTATCTCGTGTGCTGATAGTTCGTGAGCGACAGGCTGCGAAAGCCGATCATTCGGTGGATGAAGCAAGCGACGAGCATCGCGACTAGAAACCATAGCAGCGGTAGCACATGCGCCGGTCCGGCGAACATCGACAACAGGACGATGACCGGGACCACCATCACCGCCTGCATCTGAAAGTAGTGCCGACCGAAGCCGCGACGCAGAAACGGCTGGACGCTGAACGCGACGGCGCACAGGGCCGTGTATGTCACGTACTTCGCGAAGCGATTGTCATTCGGGTCGGCCTGAGCGGAATCGTTTTGCATGGTGTGTCTCCGCAGAGGTATTGGGCGGACAACACGAGACGATTTCAGAAATGCCGAAATTGGCGCGCCACGCATTCGCGTGAAATCGTGAGCGAGCGCAGCACCAATCTCCTCATGTGCGAACGATGGATCGACTTGGCGATACACGCCCGGCGTCGGCGCACTTCATCCCCAGAGGAGATAAATCATGTCCAGTCCCGTGTTGCGTGTGGCCGAAATCGCCTTGGAGAAAATCAAACCCGACCCGAACCAGGTGCGCCGCGTGTTCGATGAAGAGTCGATCGCAGGCCTTGCACTCTCGATCGAGGCGGATGAACTTCAGTCGCCCATTCGTGTTCGGGCGATGGCGGACGGATTGTTCCAGATTGTTACAGGCGAACGCCGGTTCAAAGCGTTCCAACGTTTGGGACGCAAAACCATTCCCGCGTTCGTGGTACAGGACACGCTGGCACCTCAGAAACAGACCGTCCAGCAGCTTGTTGAAAACGTCCAACGCGAGGGACTCAACGCCATTGATCTGGCGCATGCTTTCCAGCGTTTGATGCAGGAGTCAGGCTGGAACGGTCAGCAGGTCGCCGAGAAACTCGGCATCGCGCCGGCCACCGTGAGCCGACATCTTCGGCTTCTGGATTCCGAAGCGGAACTTCAAGATGCAGTCGCGAACGGCAAGCTACCGGCGAGTACCGCCTACGAATTGCTCGCGATCGACAATCCGTCTCAGCGCATGGAGCTATTCAAACAGGCGATGAGCGGGTCGATAAAACGCGAAGACGTCACCCGTGCTCGTCGATCCTCTTCGGCTTCGGCCACGTTCGCCCGCACAACGCTCGTACTCGATGCGGCGCGGAGCATCACGATCGGTGCCGCGACCCCGACGCTCGACACCTTGCTTGGGATGTTTGAAGAAGCGGCATCGCATCTTCGGAAAGCACGGTCCAAAGGTATCTCGATTGCGACCCTCGTTCGCATGCTCAAGGACCAAGCACGACAGAGCAGCAACACGGTGGTTCGACCGGAAGCGGGTGCGGTGTGATCTACCTAATGGCACGAGTAGTGCGGATCGGCGCGAAATTGGTGCTGTTGGTTCTTCACGTCACGCTGGCTCGCTGCTTCGGAGAACTCACCGCCACCGCATTTCTTCAAAGTATTCGCCCGGTCATCGTTCCGTGGCTCGCGACATTTCGAGCCTGCAAATCTCTAACTCAGGACACTTCATGTTCAAACGACTCTTTTCCTTCGGACGTGCTCGACCGCAACGACACCGCTGGGATCTCGATACCGAACTCTTCCGATGGCCGGGTGGCGAACCGTGGCGCATTCGCGACGCGGTAGAGGGAACCTCGATCATGGGGGCTACGGGCTCAGGCAAGACGAGCGCGAGCGGAAAACTCATTGCCGAATCGTTTCTGCAAAACGGCTTTGGTGGCATGGTCTTGACAGTGAAACCGGACGAAGCCGCGACCTGGCAGCGATACTGTGAAAACACGGGTCGCAGTGCAGACGTCATCGTCTTTTCGCCACGCGACCCTTGGCGTTTCAACTTCATCGATGCGGAGCTGCGGCGCGCGGGGGAAGGGGCCGGGCTCACCGACAACATCATCAACCTATTGAAGAAACTGGTGACCGTCGTCGGCCAGCAAACCGGGCAGTCTGGCGCGGACAATTCCTCGGACCCGTTCTGGCCGCAAACCCGTGACCGGCTTGCGCGTTTTACGATCGATCTCATCCGCATGTCCCGCGAGCCGCTGACCGTCGACAATATCGACAGGATCATCTCTTCGTCGCCGAGCATCCACACACAGCGCGCACCCGATTGGCTCGACACGTCCTACTGCGTGAAGTGCCTTCGGCTGGCTGAGCGATACGCATCGGACAATGACCAACACGAGTACGACAAGCTGAACCGATTCTGGACGGAAGACTTTGCGGTACTGACAACGAGGACCCGCGATACCATCGTGACGGCGTTGTCGAGCATGATCGACATCCTGAACCGCGGATTGCTCAACCGCCTGTTTTCGACAACGACCAACCTCACGCCGGAAGCGTGTGCTGAGGGGAACATCATTATCGTCGATTTGCCGGTGAAGGAGTTCGGTGATGTCGGCGTCATAGCTCAGACACTATGGAAACTTCAGTTTCAGGCAGCGGTCGAGCGTCGGCGCGTTGGACCAGAGACGCGACCCTTGTTCCTCGCCATGGACGAGGGCCAGAATTTCATCTCGCCGCATGATTTGCAGTTCGTCACGACGGCTCGGTCGTCAAAGGTGGCAACGCTCGTCATCTCGCAGTCGATCTCGAACTACTACGCGC
>JANOBD010000042.1:0-31093 GCA_031411495.1 Phycisphaerae bacterium
CTTCTCGTGGGCGGCTGCGCGCTCGGCGCGACGCTGGCCTCGATGCCGCTGCACTCGGTGTTCTCCGCGCTGAAGGGCGTCAAGAAGATGCTCTTCGCGAAGGACGCGCACGTCGAGCACATGATCAAGGACATGGTCCAGTACGCCGAAACCGCTCGGCGGGACGGGGTGCTCGCACTGGAGACGGTCGCCCGCGAGGCGCCGGACCCGTTCCTCCGACGCGGGCTACAGCTCACGATCGACGGCACCGACCCCGAAATCATTGAGCGAATCATGCGGATCGAGATCGAGTCGATGGTCGAGCGGCACAAGCACGGCAAGCACTTCTTCGGCTCGCTCGCGAAGTTCGGACCGGGGTGCGGACTCGTCGCGTGTCTCTGTGCGCAGGTGGCGATGTTCACCAACCTCAACGGCGACGCTGCCGTTATCGGCAAAGCGCTCTCGACGGCACTCACCGGCACGCTGTACGGCGCGCTCCTGCAGAACCTGATCGCCGGCCCGGTCGCCGAAAAGCTCGGCCTGCTTTCGAAGGAAGAGCAGTTCGTCAAAGAAATCATCCTGCAGGGCGTGCTGAGCATCCAGGCAGGCAACAACCCGCGCGTTGTGGAAATGCAGCTGATGAGCTTCCTGTCGCTCAAGGAACAGTCGGGCATGGCAAAAGCGGCCTAGGGTCGGCGGTCTGCAGTGGGCGGTCTGCGGTAAAAGGATTTACTTTGTGGCGAAAAACTATCGCGAGTTGATCGTGTGGAATGAAGGAATGGATTTGGTCGAACGTGTCTATCGGATCACGCACTTGTGGCCCACGCATGAACAGTTCGGGCTCACAAATCAGATTCGCCGGGCGGCCGTTTCTGTCCCCGCAAACATCGCCGAAGGTGAAGGACGTGGAAGCGACGCCGACTTCTGTCGCTTCCTGAGAATCGCACATGGATCGCTTCGTGAAGTGGAAACGCACGCACTGATTTCCGAGCGATTGACTTATTCAACATCAATCGACACGAATGCACTGCTCGACCACGCTGGTCAACTCGGCCGTCAAATACAAGGACTAGTCCGCAGCCTGCGCCCCGGAGGCAATTCGCCGCCGACCGCCGACCGCTGACCGCTGACCACCAATGGCCTGCAAATGCAAAAAGTTCGATCCGCACGAGATGTGTGAAGAATGCCCCGAGTGGATCTTCACGCTCGCCGATCTCATCATGTGCATGATGGGTTTGTTCGTGCTGCTCTGGGTGCTCAAGGAGAGCGGCGCCAAGGCGCCGGACAAGGCGGCGGCCGCCAAAGCGGAGAAGGAGACGTGGCAACAGATTCGTCACGGCTTCAATGAAGGCAACTACACCACGACCGTCGATTCGCAGGAAGAGATGAAGCGGATGAATGGCCCCGGCGAGCGTGGCAAGACCGACAGCGAGCCCGAGTCGCCCGAAGGCACCGACCCTCAGTCCTCCATCATCCGTCCCGGGCGCGAAGTGACCACTGGCGGACGGCTGCTCTTCCCGAAAGGCGAGCCCGCGCTCAACGCCGATCTCAAACGCCGGCTCGACCAGGTCGCAGAGAAGATTCGCGGCATCCGGCTGATCGTGAACATCAAAGGCCACGCCGCCCGCGACGATTTCGGCCCAGGCACCGATCCTTCCGCCACGATGAGCCTCTCCCTCAAGCGCGCCCAGGCGGCCGCCGATTACCTCGTCTCCAAAGGCATCGACCCCGAGGTGCTGCGCCTGCAGGGCTGCGGCATTTTCGAACCCGTCCGCAGCGGCGATCCTTCGGCCAACGGCCAGGTGCTGAACCGGCGCGTGGAAGTCTTCACGTCCGACACGCGCGTCGAAGAATTGCAGGACCCCAAGTCGACAGGCGCGCCGGTCGTGAGCGCGAAACCGGAAGATTGATCGGCGCAACGAAACCCAACGCGACCACAACAATGCGAAGGGCCCGCCGCCTCGCATCGCGTTCCATTTTGTCCGATCACGGGTTTCGCCTCGCCGGCCGGCCACAACTCTGCAATGTGGATGATTTGTGCGTTGACGTAAAGATCGGCAACTCGTACTGTCTGCGCCATCGACCGCGATGGATTTCCCCGCCGCCCGAAACGACGTTGGGGCCGGTTGATTTCTGTGGGAGGCTCAAGGGCGAAGGGATGCTTTTGGGCAAAGTGAAGGCCTTTGCCGAGGTCATGGATGGCCAAGCGAAAACGCAAAATGACGTTGTTTGATGTGATCAATGCCGGTCAACCGATCGGCATCCAGGTCCGCACCCGGGTTCCGACCTACCAGCCCACGCCCGAACTCCCCGTCAAAAAGAAACTCGCGAAACTGTTCGGGCGCAAGCCGAGCCGCGATCCGAACCAACCGCTTTCCGCCGCGGAGGAACTGGAACTTTTGCGTCGCGAGCTCGGCGGAAAGAAGGCGGTCACCGAAGTTGAAAGCGGCGCGAACGACTCGGTCGAAACCGAATACGACCCGACCGCGCGGTTCGCCGAGACGGAATCGCCCCGCCCTGCACGCCGGGCCGTCGAGATCGCGAGAGACCTCAGCGACCAACCCGCGCGTCCGCCAAAAGCGCCGCGCAAGTCGATCAAGCAGATCACTTCCGAATACTGGGAAAAGGTCGCGCCGCGCGTGCATTCGACGCGGGATCACATTTCGCAGTGGACGACCGCCGGGTGGAGACACTCGCAGGAATACGTCGAGTCGCTGCGCAACCTGAACACGCGTCACGCCGCAACGGCGGCGACCATTCTCGGCGGCATCATCGTGCTCGGCGGATCGTTTTACGTGGGCAAGCTGCTGTTGCAGCGTCCGGCAAGCGATGCCGCGCTCGTCGACGCCGACGGCATCAACCGCGACCCGCGGCCGGAGGTGATGGACGTCGATCCGAACGCGAACAGCGCTGTCGCTAACGTCTCGCGAAGCGTGCCGAGCGTGTCGCTGGAACGGACCAATCAGCCAACCACGCAGAAGCCGCCGACACCGGCGCCAGCGTCGGGAGTCTTCGGCGGAAGAAGCCTCGATCTGAACTTCGTGATCGTCCAGAGCTACTACACCCAGGCCGAGGCCGACGCGGCCGTCGACGTACTTGCGAAGTACAACATTCGCGCCAGCGTCGAAAAGAATCTCCCGGGCTGGAGCAGCGGCGGACGCGATTTCTACAGCGTCGTCAGCGTCGACGGCTACCCGAAGCTCAAAGACAATGCCGCCTACCAGGCGTTCCTCTCGACACTCACCAAGATCAGCGACCGCGAAGCCGGCAGCACCCTGCCCAAGCGGCTCGATCCGCGACCCTACAAGTACGTCCGCTCGGCGACGTGATCGATGAGCGAACGCTGTCGGCGAGAAAATCCGGTTTTCTCCCCTTCATCCTTCGGCCTTCATCCTTCATCCTTGCGCCCATGGACCCGATCGAATTTCTCCAGCGCTTCACCTCGATCCCCACCGCGCCGTTCCGTGAGCATCTGGTCATGCACGCGGTCGACACCTTTGCACGATCGTATCGGGCAATCCAGGTCTCGCGCGATGAGTTCGGCAACACCCTGCTGTTGCGCCGCGGCAGGGAAAAATCGAAGAAGCCGAGGCTCATCTTCGTCGCCCATTTGGATCATCCGGGGTTTGTGGCCGAGGAGATGATCGGCACCAACCAGTTGAAGGCCGATTTTCGCGGCGGAGTGATGGCGAGTTTCGTCATGGGCGCGCGGGTGAAGTTCTTTGACGCCGGCCGCGAGATCGATGCAAAGGTCATCGATGTGACCTCCGATGCGGACGGCCGGGCGGATTTCGCGACGCTTCGTGTATCCGAGCCGGTCGGGCCCGATGCGATCGGCATGTTCGATGTGGGCGAAGCGCGGATCGCGAAGAATCGCCTGCACTGCCGCTGCTGCGACGACCTCGCCGGCGCGGCGGCGGCACTGGTCATGCTCGACGGACTTGCCTCGAAACCGCCGAAGCATGATGTCGGCGTCCTGCTCACGCGCGGCGAGGAGCAGGGATTCATCGGCGCGATGGCGTCGGTCCTGTATCCGAAGCTGCTTCGCACCACCGACCGCATCATCAGCATCGAATGCTCGGCCGAACAACCCGTCGCACTCCAGGGAAACGGCGTGGTGCTGCGCGTCGGCGACCGCACGAGCATCTTTGACTCGTCGTTTTCGCGATTCATCTTCAACTCGGCCGACGCGCTGCAGAAGCGCGACAAGACGTTCAAGTACCAGCGTGCGCTCATGCCCGGCGGGACGTGCGAAGCGACGGTGTTCGATGCGTGGGGCTACACCAGCGCGGCGATCTGCGTGCCGCTGGGGAATTATCACAACATGGACAAGCCGCGCGAGCGCATCGCCGCCGAACACGTACACCTCGACGACTGGAACAACATGGTCCGGCTGTTTCTCGAAATCTCGCGGACCATCGACCGATTCGACGGAACGCACGCGGAGTTGAAGGGCCGGCTGATGAAGCGATTCGAGGCGTATCGCCACCACTTCAAGATTCGCGGCACGGTGCACGCGGGTGCGTGAGTGATTCACCTCATGCCGGATCGTAGCCGCCGCCGCCAAGCGGATGGCAGCGCGCGATGCGCTTGCTGCCGCGCCACACGCCGCGGATCGGGCCGTACTTGCGAACGGCATCGATCATGTACTGGCTGCAGGAAGGTTCGAAGCGACAGCGTCCGCCGAGCAATCGTCCGAAGGTGGCGCGGTAGACGAGGACGAAGAAGATGACGATGGATTGGCCCATGGGGTACAAGACACGACACTGGCAATCCGCCATCCAGAGGGGAGCCAAGCGGAGGGCTTGGACTCCGCGAGCGATCGAAGGATCTCGGAACTGCGCGACATGGACTCACCAGAAATCTGTCGGGAAGAGATCGATCCTTCCCGAAACGTTGCTGCCCGTTTCAAGCGAACTGCGACCCGAGATTCTTCTGTCGCTTAGGCTCCCTCAGAATGACAGGTACTGCAAGCACGCTCAGATGAACGGCACATCGTCCAGCAGCTTGCTCTTGATGTCGTACGCCGCGCTCAGGCCGTTGCTGCCGCCCTGGTTCACCACATCGTACGCGGCGTACTTGATCTGCGGGATGAGTTGAACGGTCGAGTACCAGTTTCCGTTGGTACCGTCGTGGCTGAGCACCTTGAAGCCGAAGACATTTGTCACCACCCAGCCCGCGGCGTACTGCGTACCTCCCGCATCGTAAGGCGTATGGAGCCGGCCGAGCGTGGCGGGTTGAACCAGCAGCCTGCCGTTCACTTTCAGGCCCATGTGCGCCTTGAGGAACTTCCCCCAGTCGATCACCGACATGCTCATCGTGCCCGCCGGCGCAAGGTACGGGAGCAGATCGTCGTTGCTGTTGGTCCTCGGGCTGCCGTTGGCGTTATGGCCGCGCGGCTGCCAGAGTTTTCGGCCGGTGTCGCTGCCCTGCGGGCCGAAGCCGGCGCTGTCCATGCCGAGCGGCTTGAAGACGTAGGTCGCCATCAAAGATTCAAAGCTCTGGCCCGTCACCTGCTCGGCCATCGCGCCCAGAACCGCGTAGCCGAAATTGCTGTACTCAAAGTTTTCGCCCGGCGAACCGTTCGCCGAACTCTTCAGAACGATCGGCACCATCTTCGCGCGCTGCTGCATCCGCGATCCGCTGAGCGTGCCGAGCTTGATCAGGTTCGATGCCGTCTCCACCTTCACGTCACTGATGCCGCTGCGATTCGTCATCAACTGCCAGACGGTGACGTTCCTGAAGCTGCTGTTGATCGAACTGGCGAGACTCGGATAAACGTCGACGATGGTCGTCTCCCAGTCGAGCTTCCCGACTTCGATGAGCCGCGCGACCATGGTAGAGGTCATTGCCTTGCCGGAGGAGCCAAGGTGGAAGCGGTCATCGGTGTTGACGCGTTCCTTCCGGTCGCGGCGACGCTTCCCGGATGCGCCCAGCGCAGCGAGCGATCCGTTCTGGATGACGCCGGCCGCGCCGGCGGGAACATTGTCATCCCGCACAATCGAGTAAATCTCGCCGGACACGTCGCGAATGGTCTGCGCCCGCGCGAAGGGAACGGTGATCCGCGTGCCCGCCTGTTCCATCACCCGCAGGAGCGTCTCGTTGCCGCCGGAAAGCAATCGACGCGGTTCGAGGGCGTCAAACATCGGGGCGATCGTTGGGTAAGGTTTTGGCATCATGATTCCATCGGTCAGACGCGGCGGATCCGCGCAGTCTCGCTGTAAGTTTAGGCAGCTCGTCGCGGCGGGATCCAAACTTCCAGTTCAGTAGAATTGACGCCGCCGACTGTTCTCCGATGATGCGAAATCATGCCTGTGCCGATGATTCTTTTGATCGTCCTCTTCATCGCGATCGTCGTCGTCGCGATCGTCTTCGGTGCGAAGGCTGCCAAGGCGCGGCGCGAAGCGCTCGCCGGCCTCGCGGCGACGCTCGGCTTCACCTTCGATCCATCGGACGACGCCTCCGTTTCCTACCGCCTGCGGGATTTCTCGCCCTTTTCCACCGGCACCGATCGCCGCGGCTACAACTCGCTCCGCGGCAACCTGCAGGTGAATGACAAACCGCTCGCCATCCAGATGGGCGATTATCGCTACACCACCGAATCCGGCAGCGGCAAAGACCGCCACGAGACGACCCATCGCATCAGCTACCTCGCCTGCACCCTGCCCCTGAGCCTGATGCTCAAGATGAAAGTTCGATCGGAAGGCTTCTTCGACAAGATCGCCGGCGCGGTTGGCTTCGAGGACATCAACTTCGAGTCGGCCGAGTTTAGCCGCAAATTTCACGTGAGCGGCAGCGACAAGAAGATCGTCTACGACCTGCTCGACCCGCGCATGATCGAATGGTATCTCACGAGCAACCCGCCGAGCCTGCAGATCGTGGCCGACCAGATCGTCCTGCTCCGCGGCGGGACGTGGAAGCCGGAAGAGTTCAACACGGTTGTCGATTGGCTCAAGGGGTTCGTGACGCGCTTTCCGGACCACCTGGTGCAGCGGCTGAAATCGATGCCGGTGAACGCCGTTGTGTCAACCTGAACTGCATCGAAGGGAACGGAATGGGTTACGTCATCGCGATTGCCGTCATCATCCTCATCCCGCTGATCTGGGTGATGGCGATCTACAACAGGCTCGTGAAGATTCGACAGACCGTTAGTGACAGTTGGGCGGGGATCGATGTCGAGCTCAAGCGGCGCTACGACCTGATCCCCAACCTTGTCGAGACGGTGAAAGGCTATGCCGCCCACGAGCGCGACACGCTTCAAAGCGTCGTCGAGCTTCGCAACAAGGCGGTGGCGAGCACCGGATCACCCGCGAGCCAGGCGGTGGATGAACAGAAACTCGCGCTGGGCCTGCAGCGGCTCTTCGCGATCGCCGAGAGCTATCCGCAACTCAAGGCCGACCAGAACTACCTCGCCCTGCAAAAGGAACTGGCCATCACCGAGGACCGGATCGCCGCCAGCCGCCGGTTCTACAACGGCAACGTCCGCGACATGAACACGCTCTGCCAGACATTCCCGACGAACCTGATCGCCGGGGCGTTCGGCTTCGAGCCGGTGACGTTCTTCGAGCTGACGAACGTAACGGAACGGGTGGTGCCGCGGGTGGCAATGGATTAGGAAGAAAGCCGCGCAAAGGACAAGAACTACGCTGATTTTCGTTTGGCCGGCGCGTCTTCGACAATCGCCTCCAAGCTCAGGCGGAACCCGAGCGCCTTGGCAATCGCTGTCAGTGTGCTGAATCGGGGATTGCCCCGGCTCGATAAAGCACGATGAAGACTCTCTCGCTCGATGCCAGCCTTGCGGGCGATTTTCGCAATCCCGCCGCGTGCCTCAGCCACTCGGCGAAGCGCGGTGAGCGCAACGCGAGGCTCTTGGGTATCTTCCAACGCGGCCTTGACGTAGTCGGTAGCAAACGATGGATCCTCGCGGAGCTTGGTGATCATCCACTTGTCGTGCGACACCTTGGTTTTGTCCGGTACTTTTTTCATTTCTTGATCTCACGAACCTGATAGTCCGCCCAGTAACTGATTGCCATTTCGATGTCGGCAGATTGTCGGCGTTTGTCGCCCCCGCAGAGCAGAAGCACGATCTCTTTCCCTGCCAGCGCGTAATAGATCCGATAGCCTGGTCCGTAATCGATTCGGAGCTCCCAAACGCCTTCGCCCACCGGCTTGCAGTCACCGAAATTGCCCTGTTCGACACGATCCAGCCGCGCTGCGACGCGAAGTTTGGCCGACCGGTCGGCGAGACTCACAAACCACGATTCATAGACATCTACGCCCTGCCTTGTCAGGTAATGGTAGATTTCGAACACACAGATAACGTGACTTATATATCACGATGTGTCAAGCGAAACGTCGCACTTATCCGTCTGCCTTGCTTCGGCTACAATCCTTCGATTCCGCAAGCGAAGGAAACGCCTATGCCAGTCGACGACGTACTGATGGACACCGAACTCAACATGGAAAAGACCGTCGAGCACCTCGCGGACGAGCTCAAGACCGTCCGCACCGGCCGCGCCACGCCCGCGATCGTCGAGCACGTGAAGGTCGAGTACTACGGCTCACTTACCGACATCAAGGCCATCGCCGCCATCAACGTGCCCGAGGCCACGCAGATCCTCATCAAGCCGTTCCAGAAGAGCTATCTCAAGGCAATCGAGAAAGCCAACAGCGACTCCAAGACCGGCCTCACCGCGCACAGCGACGGCACGCAGATCCGCATCAACCTCCCACCCATGAGCATGGACCGCCGCAAGCAACTCGCTGGCCAGTGCAAGGAGTACGGCGAGAAGGCCAAGATCCAGATCCGCAACGCGCGGCGGGATGGCAACAAGATCCTCGACACCGAGAAAAAAGGCGGTGTCATCCGCGAAGACGAATACGACGCCGCCAAAGAACAGATGGATGAGCTGACGAAGAAGATGGAACACAAGATCGAAGAACTCGTCTCGAAGAAGCAGCATGAGCTGTTGGATGTGTGATCGGGGCTTCATTGGAAGATGAACCAAAGAAGCAAGTGCTGACGTACGAGACGCAGCGAGAGCAACAGGGACACCCGTTGCTGTTTTGGGCTCTGCTGCTTGCCGGTTGGTTCGCTGGCTCGCTTGGCGTCGGCCAATGGTGCGATATGGAGACATTGCAGCGGTCCGGTCATCACGGTGATGGTCAAGCTGCATTGTTCTGCATCACACGGAGTTTTCCGTTGGCTCTCGTCGCTGGCATTATTATCTGGTTGTTCTCACATCGTCCGCTGGTTTCGTTCGTTACTGGGGCAATCGCACCCATCCTGGTACTGCTTTGGATGGACTACGTTGTAAAGTGGTAGACACTCCGAAATGCCGAATGCCGAATGGAAGACGCCTCCGCGCTTCCATTCGGCATTCTGCGCTAGATGGATGACGATCGCTTTCGATGCCTGCCGACCAACGCTGCCGAATCCCATTCGGCACTCGGCATTCGCCAATCGGCACGTTCAGGCACGCCGAGCGTGCCTTGGCACACCGAATGCGATTTGCACAGATGGTGTGCGAACGAACACACTACTACACTCGGCGGCCGATGACGCTGATTCCCGACTATGCTCCACGTGGCAATCGCGCCCGCTTCAGCAAACTCGCCTGTGCCGCCATCGTTCTGACGGCGCTACATATGTTCGCCACCATCAGCGTCGGACCAGCTATCCTTGACGCGGCTTTTCGACCGAAGGATGTGCCGTGGAGTTCCCTCGGTATTGACTTGATGTTCGTGCTCGTGTTGATCGGCGGGACGATTTGCGCGGTGCCCGCCATCCTCTTGGGCGCGGCCGCGCTGTGGCGGATTCGGCGAAATCCCCACACGGTGACCGGCCGTCGGACGGCGCGAGCAGCAGTCTTCATTAGCAGCGCGTCGCTAGTTCTCGCCTGGAGCGGAGTTATCACTTCGGCCACGTATGCGGCGCATCGCCGCGCTATGCATCTCTCTGCAAAAGCCGACATCCTTTTGGTATTCAACGCCGCACGCCAATACGCTCAAGGTCACGGCTCATTTCCCGACACGCTGGAACAGATCGTCTCTCCCGAGTTGGCAGCGCGCTATGTCTATAGTGGCCAGGGCGTGCCGCTCAAATATGCGGATTACTACACGCCGCGCACCGACAAAATCGTGGTGATGTATACGAAGGAAGGCGTCAACGGGACGTTCGTGGCCGTGTACGCTAGCGGTCGTACGTGGGAATGGACAAAGCCTGCACTGGATCGTGCGATTCTCAATAGTGAAGCGGAGCGCGCCGCCCGAGGGATTCCCGGCAAGGCCGGTGGCGCAGGTAAATAATCTTACCTGTGCGGTCCACGCCCCTCGCACCACTTCGAGTTCGAAAACGGTGCCGCCCGTCAAACACCGGCCTTCACTTTCCAATGATCGCGGCCGTGTCCGGCTCGGGCGGGAAGTTGACGTTCGCGAAGATCTCCGACATCGGAATGGAGATGCCGAGCGAGCGGAGTTCGACGGACTTGTCTAACCCGGTCGTGAACTCGATTCGCCACGAGCCGTCGCTCTGGCGGAGGAACGTCTCGACCGTGGGCGAGGTCTGTGAGATGAGCACGTACTGTTCGAACGAACTCGCAGCGCGGTAGTCGCGAAATTTCTCGCCGCGGTCTTCGGACTCGGTCGACTCGGAGAGGACTTCGACGACGAGCTTGGGATTGACGATCGACATCTGCTGATCATCGTTGGCGTCGAACTCGGTCGGGCCGCAGATGACCAGCAGATCGGGATAGCGATAGCGCGGACGATCGAGCACCTTCTCGCGCAGATTGCTGTCGTACACGCGGCAGGGCTTACCCTTCAAAGCGTTGCGGATTTCCGAGCCGAAGTTCATGGCGATCAGGCTGTGGTTTTCGCGATTGCCGGCCATCGCGATCAGTTCGCCGTCGACGAACTCGTGCTTGATCTCGGACGCACGTTCGCGAACGAGATACTCTCGAATCGTGATCGGCTCTGGCTTGGGCACGGCGGTGGACATGGAGTCATCTTATCAATCGAGGGCGGAGGATCGAGGGGAATTGCGACCGGCAGCAGCAACTCCGCTGTGCCGCGGTAAACGACGTTTCCCCTTTGAATCACAGAAGAGTCCCTCATGAGGCTCATTTGGATTCCGAGCGATTCGGACCCTCACCCTAACCCTCGCGAAGGCTGCGCCTGTCGCGCCCCGGCGTACCGGGCGAGGGGACCAGAATTTGCGGTCGCCCCTGTGCTACTCCCGTTCTTTATGCCGCCGCCCTTTGCCTTTGTCGCGGCTCTTGCTCTTGGCGCTGCGGCGCTGGCCGCCGGAGCGGGCGTTCTGTTTATCCTGCCACGCGGCCGACTTGATCTTGTCGGTCTTCTTTTCCAGCGGCGCGCCGTGCGTGCCGCGGCTGACGAACTCGATCACGCTGATGTCCAGCTCGCGCCGCGGCAGATCGACTCTCACGATCTGCACCTTCGCCACATCGCCGATGTGGATGCGCCGGCCGGTCTTGCGGCCGCGCACGACGCCGCCCTTCTCATCCAGTTCCCAGTAATCGCCCAGCAGATTCGGGTACCGGACCAGGCCCTCGATGAGCCACTTGTCGAGCTGGATGAACAGGCCGAACTTGGTGATGGCGGTCACCACGCCGAGCATGTGCTCGCCGATGTGCTGCTCCATCAGCTCCAGCAGCTTGATCTGGCGCAGCTCGCGCTCGGCGTCATCCGCCTTGCGCTCGGTGAAGCTCAGGTGCTGGCCCTGCATGACGAGTTCGTCGAAGGTCGGGATGTCCTTGAGCTTCACGTCCTTGAACGGGACGGGGCCGCGACGGAAGTCGGCGCGGATCTTTTCGAAAAACGCATCGAGCAGGCGATGGACCATCAGGTCGGCGTAGCGACGGATGGGGCTGGTGAAGTGCGCGTAGTGATCGCTCGCCAGCGCGTAGTGCCCGGTCTCCTGCGGCGAATACTCCGCCCGCGCGAGTGATTTCAGGACGGCGAGATTCACCGCGAACCGCTCGGGCTTGTCTTTCACCTCCGCCAGCAGCTTCTGCAGATCCGCCCGCGTCGGCTCGGTGGAGATCTTGTGGCCGGCCACCATCACGAAGCGGTTGAGCCGGGCGCTGGCGTCCGGATCGGGATCGGGATGGATCCGGCGGATCGCGGGGACATCGAGCCGATGGAACAGGCGGGCAACCGCCTCGTTCGCCTCGACCATGAACATCTCGATCAGCGTGTGCGTGAAGCTGTCATCCTCGGGCTTGGCGTCAACCACCTTTCCGTTCTCGTCGAGGATCAGGTCGACCTTCGGCAGATCGAGCCTAAGCTGCCCGGCCGCGTGGCGGCGCTTCTGCATGAGCCGGGAGACGAGGTTCATGTCGTCGAGCAGCTTGAGTACCCGATCGTCGTAGTCGGTTCGCTTCTTCTCACCGTCGGGATGCGGGATCTTCTCGGCATGATCGATCAGCGCCTGCGCCTCGCGATAGCGCAGCCGCTTGGCGCTCTTGATGATCGAATTGGCGAAGCTCGTGCGCAGCGGTTTGCCGGACTTTGAATCGATGGTGATGAACGCAGACTTCACCAGGCGGTGTACGCCTTCCTGTAACGAGCAGACGCCGTTGGAGAGAACCTCGGGCAGCATCGGCACGACGTAGCCGGGGAAGTAAATGCTGTTGCCGCGGTGAGCGGCTTCGATATCGAGCGGCGTGTCCTTCTCGACGAAGAAGCTCACATCGGCGATGTGGACGCCGAGTTCCCAGTTGCCGTCGTCGTCTTTCTCGAGGCTGATCGCGTCGTCGTAGTCCTTGGCATCGTCGGGGTCGATGGTGCAGATCATCGTGTCGGTCAGGTCGAGCCGGCGGGCGCGCTCGGTCTCCACATCGAACTTCCGGACGGCTTCGCGCGCCTGCTCCTTTACGTCTTCGGGAAAATCCTCGGGCAGGTTGTGCTGGATCAGGATGGAACGCAGATCGACATCCTTCTCGCCGCCGGCGCCGAGCACTTCGCTCACCACGCCCTGACCCGTTTCGTACTCGGTGGGGTAGCGGGTGATGTCGACGACCACTCTCACGCCCGGCTTGAGGTATTTTCCGGCGGCGTCGGGCGTGTCGATCGGGTTGGGGAAGTTGTTGCCATCCGGCAGGACGAACCAGCTCGACCCTTTCTTCTGCAGCGTGCCGACGACGCGCGAATGCGCCCGCTTCACGATCGTGACGATGCGGCCGAACTCCAGGTCGCCTGGCTCCTTGCCTTCACGCTTGACGACACGCGCCTTCACGACATCGCCGGAGACGGCGTTGGCGGCGTTGTACTCGCCGGGCACGAACAGCTGCGGGTGGTTTTTCGGCTCCTTAACATCCAGGAAGCCAAAACCCTTGCGGTTGCCGGAATAGATCGCGATCACCTCGCCGGCCTTGAGTTCGCTGCGCGCGACAATGATCGTGCCTTTTTCACCCTCGGCGAGAATGCCTTCGTCTTCGAGATCCTGCAGTGCATCATCGAACTGCGCGAGTTCGCGGTCGGACGTGAGTTGGAGCAACTCAGTGACCTGATCGACATTGAGCGGCTTGTACGTCGGCGATTGGATGACGGCGAGGATTCGGTCGCGGATCGGTTTGGACATTCATCTCTTCTAAACGAATCGAAGGCGCGCCGCGACCGTTTGTAAAGCCAATTTCATGCAGGTATACGACAGTCGCCTCAAGCCGCCTTGTCCAGCGGCGGCTGCGAGGGATCGATGCCGCAGGTGCCGCTGATCGCATGGCGATTGGTGGCGATTTTGCGATAGAGCGCACGGAAAAGGGAGCTCATCCCCGGAACCCGGGAAACGGCCCATAGCGGCCAGCCCCACCAGATCGCACGGGCGACGTGCAACAGCGCATCCGCCCCGCCGAGCATCCGCCCGCCGGTGGTCTGCAGTTTCACTTCGTCAGGAACCTGGCCGTCTTCGAGACCGAGCAACTCGCGGGCGCGCGGATCCTGTGCCGGCACCCAGCGGAAGCCGAGCCGCTCGGTCAACGGGCCGAACCGTCGATACGTCGCCGAGCAAATGCCGCAGGAGGCATCGTAAAAAATCTGGCCACGAGGAAGCATTCCGGCATTCTACCTCACACTCCTTATCGTCCAAATCTTTCAGCAACCATGAGGCAGACGGCACCTGCCTGACCCGACATGGCGCATTCCGGCCGGAATTTCAAACCTCCGGCTGCGCAGCCGTTCCTGCGGTCGCCTTCGTTTCGTTTATTCGCCGTGCGAGTCATGAGGCGCGGCCACAGGCTTGGACTCTGCGCTGCCGCGCTCACGAAAATAGACGCTCAGCCAGACCATCGCCGCGAGTGAAAGGAACTCGCTCTGCCAGTTCTGAAACGACTCGAACCAGAACCTGGCCGTGCCGAGATACCCGAACATGCCGACGGCAGGCTCGCCACGAGCCACTTGCGCTTCGCTGTACGTCAGAGCTCCGCCTTTGGCGTGAATCGCCGTCGACAGGAAGAAGAGCAGCGCAAATGAAATCGAAAGCGAATGGGAATAGACCCAAAGCACAATGCCGCCCTGGCGTACGGGCCAGGGCGCATTCGAATCGTTTCGGCGTTCAAGGGGGTCCGCGTCGAGCCCGTCACTTTCCAGAT
Source organism: Phycisphaerae bacterium (assembly GCA_031411495.1). Taxonomy (GTDB): domain Bacteria; phylum Planctomycetota; class Phycisphaerae; order Tepidisphaerales; family Tepidisphaeraceae; genus JANOBD01. The sequence goes on from JANOBD010000042.1 coordinate 14,589, forward strand.
CGTCGGGGTCCCGCGACTCCGGCGAGCCCTTCTGGAACAGGATCACCGTGAGGAGCACGAACATCGCCATCTGCAGGAACTCGCTCTCCCAGTTTTCGCCGGTCGCCTGCCAGAACGCGCCGTCGCAGATGTATTGTGGAATCGTCAAGGGAGGCTTGCCAAGTTCTCTTCGCTCCTGGTTATGGTCGCGATGACCGGTAACGAGCTGACCTGCCCAACTCAACAGAAACATCCCGAGCAGCACCAACGACAGTCCGTTGTCGCGGAAGAATCGACGGATCATGACGGGAGCGTAATGAGCATCACGCTGCGGAGAACTCAGGGGATCGCTGAAGCGATGCCACTCGACCGCACTACCGCGCTATCGTAATCTCCTTGTTCATGAGCCCGCACCGACCCGTCATCGTGCTTCTCTCAGGCGGCCTCGACTCGGCCACCTGTCTGGCGATTGCCCGCGTGGCGGGATACGCGCCGATCCACACGCTGGCGTTCGATTACGGCCAGCGGCATCGGGGCGAACTCGCCGCGGCGCGGACGATCAGCGCGAACGCGGGCGCCCGCCACCGGGACGTGAAAATTGACCTTCGGCAATTTGGCGGCAGCGCGCTCACCGACGACATCGACGTGCCCAAGGACCGGAGCGATGCACAGATCGGCACCGGCATACCGATCACCTACGTGCCCGCCCGAAACACGATCTTCCTCTCGTATGCGCTCGCCTGGGCGGAAGTGATCAGCTGCCATGACGTCTTCATTGGTGTGAACGCGCTCGACTGCAGCGGATACCCCGACTGCCGGCCCGAATATATCGCCGCATTCCAGACGATGGCTCGGCTCGGGACGCGATTGACCGACTTCACCGTCCACGCGCCGCTCGCGGAGATGAGCAAAGCACAGATCATCCTGCGCGGCACAGAGTTGGGCGTCGACTACGGGCTGACACATTCGTGTTACGATCCTTCGCCGGATGACCGCGCGTGCGGCCACTGCGACGCCTGTATCCTTCGCAAGCGCGGCTTCGCGCAGGCCGGTGTGGCTGATCCGACGAGGTACGTATGAAAGACGATATTGAACAACCAAGACACGCGGTGGGTGAAACCTTCCGCGAACTCACAAAGATCAACTTGGCGTCCGCAAGATTTCAGCGTGACGGATCTACTGGCGCTCGACCAATAGACGAAGGCACAACTTCGGGGTCGAGCACATGCCGAGAGTCGCAGAAGCGTCGAGTTGATCTTCGTGCCTTCGTGGCTTCTTGGTTCATCGTTCTCGTCGGCTGCGCTGGAACACCCATCAAATCGAAGACGGCAACGCTCGCCCCATCCGCGAGCGATTCGCCTGCACCGAGTTCGCGCTCCCTGGCTGGCATGACGCGTGTGCCGCTGAGCGTCACGGCACAAGGCTCGGCGCTGGTGAAATGCATGCTCAACGGCAAGCCGATCGTGCTCATCCTCGACACCGGCGCGCAGGGGACGGTGATCGATCTGCGCGTGGCGACAAGCCTTGGCGTGAAGTCGACGGAAGTGCCAGGATTCTTCAGCCGCGGCGTCGGCGCAGGGCGCGTGGCGATGCGCCAGGGCGAGGTGGTCACGCTCGACATGTCCGGCTTCCCCGCGCGGGTTGCTCCCAATCTCCAGGATTTTTCGGGCATCACCAACCAGCACATGCAGACCGGCAGCACGCCGATCGTCGGCCTGCTCGGGTTCGACGTACTGCGGGCATATGGCGCGGTGATCGACCTCCAGGAAGGCGCGATGTACCTTCGCCAGAGGTAAACAATCGCGATGCGCCGAACTGCTCGCCGGCGTGCTCCTGATCCTCTCCGTGATCGAGTGCGCGCACGCCTGCCCCTGGGATGCGGATCTGAACTTCGACAGCCAATTCGGGCTGCCGCCGATCGAGGCGATCCTCGCCGGCCGCTTCGAGCAACATTCTCCTTCCTGCTACGACAAGTTGATCGAGCGGGAGAACGACCGGCTCGCCCGACAGGCGCCGACTGGCGGGCCCATCATGTGCAGACATTTCGGCCCTGGCGGTTGGCAAGGCGCCGCGCGACGACGTCGCCGGCGCGATCGCGCTGTTTCGTCGCGCGTACTGGCCGCACTTGGCGCTCGCGGGGCTCGTGATCATCGTTGGGGCCGCGGTATATGTTCAGCGGATCAGGCAGGATCGCGCAGCGGGTTGATCACCATGCCCGTCGCCAGCTTCGGGAAAAAATACGTGCTCTTCTGCGGCATGACCTCGCCGACCTTTCCCAGATCGGCAAGCGCCCGGATCGGCGTCGGTTGAAGCAGGAACCCGACCTGGAACTCGCCGCGGTCGATGCGCGGCGCCACTTCGTTCTCATCGGCGGTGTATCCGCGTGTCGGCTCACTGCCGTCGGAAAAGTGGTGGGCGATCACGTTGTCGAAGATCGCCCGCTGCAGGACGGCGACATCGAGCGTTCGCCACGCGTCACTCTTGTCGGGCTCCAACGCTTTCATCACCCGATCCGTCTTCAGACGGATGACAAACACCTTTTTCGTCGCGCCGTCGTACACGCCGATCGCGTTCTTCCCGTAGCCGGTGAGCGTCTGCGCAAGTTCGTCGACGAGTTCCGGCCCGAACGGCGTCGTGGTGATCTCGAAGTCGGGTTCGATGAGCTCGAGGAAGTGCTCCACGTTCCAGTTTTTAAGCCCCCCTACCATTCGATGGGTCGGCAGGATGAGCAACCCGGGGTCTTCGCCGTTCACCAGGACGAACATGCAGTAGTTGGCCGGATGATCCGCCGGCAGCGGGCCACCGTTCTTTTCCTCGGCGAGTTTCTGGTAGTGCAGCGCGGTCGTGTAGCGGTGGTGGCCGTCGGCGATGTAGACCTTCTTGTTCTTGAAATCCATCATCAGGTGGTCTTCGAGCTCCCCGTCGATGATTTCCCACATGCGATTGCGAACGCCGTCCAGCGTCGCCTCACACATCGGCTGGGTCACGCCGGCGAATACCTTTTTCATGATCTCGTCGCGCGGGTCCATGAACAGGCCGAACACCGGTGAAAGCTGCGCGCCCGTGGACATCATCAGCTGTAACCGGTCTTCGATGGGCCCGGCGTACGTCTTCTCGTGCGGGATGACGTCCACGCCAAATGGTGTGAGCTTCACCAGGCAGATCAGCCCGCGACGATGGTACGACTTGCCGTTGTGCGTGTAGGTCTGCTCGTACGGATAGACCGCCTGCCGCGGAGATTTCATCAGCACGCCGCTCGCGAGCCAGTCGTTCATGGCCTTTGCGGCGGAATCGTACGCGCCAGGCGGGCCGAGCTGTTTCGGCGGAACGTGCGGCAGATCGATCGAGACGATGTTGTTGGGGCTCTTGGCGACCAGCGCGGCCTTGCCCTTCGCATCGAGCACATCGTACGGGGGCGCGACGAGCTTGCTGATGTCTTTACCGGCTTTGGTCGAAAAGCGAATCCCCGAAAACGGGCGAATGGTGGCCATGGGTGGGGAGTGTTAACGCTAGTGAGTCCAGAGGCAAGCGGGGTTGCCAAGGCCTGACCGATTTCGGCTCCGCGTTCCCGGAACACCGCCGATTCGCAGCCTTGAGTCGGTTGTGCGCAATCGAGAAGCACTCACGGCATCACTTTCGTCCCCATCCGCTCCCCCTTCACCACTTTCGCGATCGCATCCTTCGTCTTCATATTGAAGATGATCACCGGCAGTTTCTGTTCCCGGCACATCGCGAACGCCGTCATGTCCATCACCTTCAGCCGGTCTTTGAGGACGCGATCGAAGCTCACCTCGAACAGGAACTCGGCCTTGGGGTCCTTCTTGGGGTCGGCGCTGTAGACGCCATCGACCTTGGTGGCTTTCAGCAGCACCTCGGCCCCCATCTCGGCGGCGCGCTGCGCCGCGCAGGTGTCGGTGGTGAAGTACGGGTTGCCGGTGCCGGCCGCCAGCACCACGATCCGGCCCTTCTCCAGGTGGCGAATCGCCCGGCGACGGATGAACGGCTCGCAGACCGGGTTGATCGGGATCGCGCTCAGCACCCGCGCGTGGTGGCCCATCGTTTCGATCGCTTCCTGGAGCGCCATCGCGTTGAGGACGGTGCCGAGCATGCCCATGTAGTCGGCCGTCGCGCGGGGGATGTGGCCTTCCTCGCTGAAGGTCGCGCCGCGGATGAAATTGCCGCCGCCGACGACGACCGCGAGCTGCACGCCGAGATCGGCGACGTCGCAGCACTGGCGAGCGATGTCTTCGAGTTCGGTTGTCTCGATTCCGGCGCCGCCCTCTCCACTGAACGCCTCGCCACTGATCTTGAGCAGCACTCGCTTGTAAACACTCATCTGAGACGGCGCGGGGGATTGCATGGCGGCGAGTATACGAAAGAATGTCGCACCGCGAAGAGGCGTCGACACGCGACGCAGGGCTTTTTGCCTGCTAAACTCGCCGACGGCTCCGTTTGACCGATTTGCCGGCCGATCCTGCCGGCTTTGCGGCCTGTCCCGTTTCGAGATTCGCGTATGAGTTCTGCCCAACGCACGTTGACCGTTGCCCTTTGGTTTCTCGTGGTGATCAGCCTGCTCGGGGTCCTGGCGATGCAGCGCTGGGCATCCCGGCGGGAGCGCGGCGACTCGCACATGATCGTGCTCAACCCCGACCAGCCCACCACCCTCCCTGCCGATGAGCGCGAGCCACTCAATATCCCGGCGCCGAGCTTCAGCTTCACCGATCAGAACGGCCAGCCCTTCGACGCGTCGATGCTCAAGGGAAAGGTCTGGACCTTCTGCCTCTTCTTCAGCGAATGCCAGGGCATCTGCCCGGCCATGCGGCAGAAGTTCGAGGCGGTTCAATCGGTGACGGATGACCCGAACGTGAGCTTCGTGCTGCTGAGCGTCGATCCGGAGCGCGACAACCCCGCCAAGCTTGCTAAATACGCCGCCGCCTCGAAAGCTGATCCGAAGCGCTCTCACCTGCTCACCGGCGATCTTGAGGAGACGCACCGCGTCGCCCGCGCGTTTCTCATCCCGTTCGATCTGCCGGTGAACCACTCCGCTAAGATCATGCTCGTCGACCAGGGCGGCATCGTCCGCAGCTTCTACACCGGCACCGACGACGATGAGATGAAGCGACTGGCCAAGGACATCCGGACGCTCCTGAACGAATCCAAGTGACCGTGTAACCGCGAGCCTGCTCGCGCTTCTGCTGCGATGACCCGATGATCGAAAAACTCCCCGCCATCAACGCCACCCTCAACGGCCTGAGCTTCCTTCTGCTCTGCACGGGCTTCGTGCTGATCAAACAAGGCAAGTGGCGCGCCCACGGCATGACGATGGCTGTCGCCCTCGTCAGCTCGGCGCTGTTCCTCGTCGGCTACCTCGTGCACAAGGTCTACTACCCGGATATCCGCATCACCACGCGCTTTCCGAACCTCAGCACCACCTGGCGATACTTCTATTGGTTCGTCATCCTCATTCCGCACCTGATCCTGGCCGTCGCGATGCTGCCGTTCATCGGCAAGGGCCTCTACCACGCGTACAAGCGCGAGTGGGCCAAACACCGCGCGGTCAACCGCTACACGATCTGGATCTGGCTCTACGTCAGCCTCACCGGCGTGCTGATCTACTACCTGCTCTACCACCTCTTCCCGCGGCTCAATGGCCAATAATGCGCCGGCAATCGCGGCGTCGCGCGTCCGATACCGCAAACCTCGATGGCGATACTGAAAACACGGTTTCGCCTGTGAGTGTTAGTCTCGATAACCAATCGGATGCTCTGCGCCACGCGTGGCGCACGATGCGCCACGCATGGAATGCTCTGCGCCATGCGTGGATTGGAACGCGCCACGCATGGAATGCCCTGTGCCATGCATAGGATGGATCGCGCCATGCACCGGGCTTCCTGCGCCACGCATGGAATGTTCTGCGCCATGCATGGAGTGGAACGCGCCATGCGTGGAATGCTCCGCGCCGCGCATCGGATGAGCCATCCCGTGCATCGGCCCTGCCGTCCCCTGCACCGGATGGTATGAATCCTCTGATCGATGCTCCATCGGTGGCGATCGGTGCCTACCTCTTCACATCCGGAATCAGATGCTCCAGCACCTTTGCGCTGCACAGCACGCCCGGCATGCCCGCGCCGGGATGCGTTCCCGCGCCGACGAAGTAGAGCCCTTCGATCCCCGGGGCCTTGTTGTGGAAGCGGAACCATGCGCTCTGAGAAAAGATCGGCTGGATGCTGAAGCCGGCGCCATGCATGGAGTTCAGATTGTTCTTGAAATGCTCCGGCGTCACGTAGAACGGGTCGACGATTGTTTCGCGCAAGCCCGGGAGGACGGTGCGTTCGAGATAGTCGAGCACGTGGGCGAGAAACGTGTCGCCGTACCGGGACCAGTCGATTACGCCTTCTCTCGTAATTGGGATTTCCTGTGCAGCATGAGCGTCCCGCTCATGCGGCATGACCGGGACGGTCATGCTACGTTTTTTGGGCTGGAGATTCGGAACCGGCACCAGCACATAAAAACTCTCGCAACCGGCCGGCGCCATCGACGGGTCGGTCGCGGTGGGTCGGTGGAGATAGACGCTCAAATCCTTCGTCTCGATCTCGCGGGCGTCGAAGAGCGTGTCGATCAGCTCGCGATAGGACTCGCCGAGCACGATCGTGTGATGGGCGATCTCCGGATACGGCTTCTTCGTCCCGAAGTAGAGGACGAAGAGGCCCATCGAATACTTCTGCGGCGCGAGCTTCGAATCGATCCGCCGGGCGGCGACGCCTTTGCGATACTTCGGGTCGAGGAGTTTCGAATAGACCATCGGGGCATCCGCGTTGCAGACGATGAGATCGTTCGTCCGCCAATCCATCGAGTAGGTTCGGCGATCGGTTTGGACCCGCCGTGCGTACGGAATCGATTTGGAATTCTTCAGTGCTTTTGCGACCGCGTTCGGGTCATCGGTGATCGGTGTGATCATTCTGCGGGAGGGCGTCGTGTCGATTGACGTAACTTCTTCATCGAGGTTGATCTCCACCCCCTCCTCCCGCATCAGCTTCTCCAGCCCGCGGACGATCGCGCCGGTCCCGCCCATGGCGAACTGCACGCCCCATTCGCGCTCGAGGTAGAAGATGAGCGAGTAGATGCTCGTCGTGTTGAACGGGTTGCCGCCCACCAGCAGCGGCTGGAACGAAAACACACGTCGCAGCGAATCGTTCTTGATGTACTTCTTCGCCATCCCCCAGACGGTCTTGTAGTTCTGCAGGCGGAGCAGGTCGGGGGCACACTTCATCATCGTGCCGAACTTGTGGAACGGGACGGAGCCGAGTTCGGTGAAGCCGACGTCGAAGATCTTCTTGCTGTGCTTGAGGTACTTCCGGAACCCTTCGACATCTTCGTCGCCGCCGAAGGCGCGGATCTGGGCTTCCATCTGCTCGATCGTGCCGCCGTAGTCGAAATACGGATGGTCGCGAAGGCTCGAAGTGGCGAAGGAAGACGAAGAAGACAATTCTAGTGACTTCTTTTCGCGACCCTTCTCTTCCACTTCGCGCCTTCGCGACCAATCCTCCGTGCCTCCGTGCGTGAGGGCCAGCCCTTCACGACTCCGTGTTTCATTCTGACCCGCGAACACGATCCGATACCAAGGAAAGATGTCGCGGAACTCGATGTAGTCCTCGCGCTTCTTGCCGAACATCTCGAAGAGTTCATCAAACAGGAACTTGGCGGTGACCACCGTCGGGCCGGCGTCGTGGATGAACGTGCCGAGAGGCGTCTTGCGTTCGTACTGGTACGCGCGGCCGCCGAGCTTGTCCTGCTTGTCGAGAAGTGTGACGTCGTACCCCTTGCGGCGAAGGCGCAGCGCCGCCGCGATCCCGCCGAACCCTGCACCGATGACGATCGCCTTGGGCATTCCGCCAAGAATAGTCACGCGATCCGCGCCATGCGAAGTGCGCTGGAACTTTCAGCGGATTCGATCGGTTACTCCTGGAACTCTTCCCGGATCTTGGCGATCGACCTCAGGTTCAGCGCCGCCTCCTGGCCCCTTCGCCCTTTCGGGTCGATCTGCCTGAAGACGCTTTCGGCTTCGTCGATCTCGCCGGTGCGCAGCAGGCACACGCCGAGGTTCAGCTTCGCGTCGTCGCCGATGATCGCGCCGTCGAAAGGCACCTCGATGTCGTAGGTTCGGGTCTGGCCGAGTTTCACCAGACGGCGGAGAATCGGGATCGCCGCTTCGTGATCGCCTTTGTCGAACGCTCGCCGCGCCCGCATCCAGATCACCGGAACCGCGTTCGGAAACCACCGCTCGGCCAGTTCCGCCGCCTCATCTGGCGAGAGCGGCAGGGCATCGCCCGGCGGCGCATACGCGGCGTATTCCAGAGCCAGTTCCACAAGCCCGAACGGCGCCCTCGGGTCGCCGCGCAGAGCGCGGATCAACACCAGTGCATCGCGCATCACCTCGCGCCCGCGCTCGAACGTCTCTGGAGTATCCAGAAGCGTTGCGCCGCACTGCACCATCCAATAGAGCCGCCCGGGGCGTTCGCGCACTTCCATGTCCAGCAGGCGACCATTCCTGGAGGACTTGCGGAATCGCCCTTCAAAGTAGTAGTCGCAGTCGTGATCAAGCGTGACGGTGCTCAGCAACGGCTTTAGTCCAGTCCGTGCCGTGATCTCATCCGGCGTCGGCTCGGGCTGTTCGTGACAGCGGCCTGTGAAACGGATGCCCAGGTCGTTTCGAAACAGCCGCAGGACGATCGACGAGACGAACTCGCCTCGCACCGCTCCCGGCTTGAATCCACCGATGTAGTCGCGGCGGATCAGCCCGTACCCCAGCGCATCGCTCCGCGCCAGCATTTCCGCGAGCGGCTCGGCCGTTGTGCGGTCGAGATACTCGTCCGCGTCGAGCCAGAGCGTCCAGCGCGTGGTGATGTGTGGGTAGGCGGCGTTCCGCGCCGCGGTGAAGTCGTCGCACCACTCGAACGGCACAACGATCGCGCCATGCGCGCGGGCGATTTCTGCGGTGGCATCGGATGAGTTGCTGTCGACGACGACAATCTGGTCCGCGTAGCCGCGAACGGATTCGAGCGACGCGCCGATCCGCGCGGACTCATTTCGCGCGATCATGGCGACGCAAAGCGACATGTGCGGAAGATACCGCGCTCCACCTCAGGGGACACGGCGGCGTGTCACGCGGCCGAAACCCAGCGCGCCGAGACAGACCATTCCCGAGACCGGTTCCGGTATCGCAGCGAAGCTCGCCTGGATCGTGCCGAAAGGCGTTGCGTCGCTGAAATGGAATGCGTCGTAGGGCAGCGGCGCGTCAATGGTGAGCGGCGCCAGCGAGTTTGTACTGAGCTTGGAAAAGAACTGCTGAAGCACCGGGCTCGAGGTTGTCAGTGCGTCGACGATCTGCGGTTCGGTGAAGCCGGGGAAGATTGATTCGAACGACCGGCCGAGCGCGCCTGGCCCGCTATTGAATCCCATGGCGACGCCGTTGATCTGCGTGAGACTGGTCAAGCCGACGATGGCGTAGCGATCCCAGCCGCCGTTGCCACCCGAGCCGGTCCCGCTGCCGAGCGTGACGGTCGAGAACATCGCGCCACTGCCGAGCGAAGCCATCGTGATATCGAGGTAGGTAAGGCTGTTGATGGCGACGAAATGGGCGTTTGTCAGCGAATGGAAGAAGCTGGTGCGGATATAGACAGTATTGCTGCCGACCGAGGGGCCATCCGCCTTCGCGGGCGATGACGACCCCGCCCATGCGACGGCGAGGGTCGCGGTCAGACACGCTTTACGAATCGCTTCTTTTCGATCCATGCCGGCCTTTCGGAGGGAATCAATATCGGTATACAACACCGCCGTAATTATGACAACTTAATTTCGATAAATCACGCTTTCCGCCCCGCTTTTGACATTTTGTGACGGATTTTACCTACGGAAGGTGCGACCGCTGCTGGTCATTTCTCGCACGATCCGGCGATGACATTGCTGGCAATCTCGTTCACTCGGTCTCAACCTTCAGCACGACGGCAATGGCGTTCGGGACGTTGTTCAAAGCTTCGATCGTGAGCGCCTCGTCACTGACCGACCATTTCACCCCCTCATCGGAGCCGAGTACGACCACTTCTGTGATCTTCCCGTCGAACAGATTCGACTTGTCCCCGAGCGATTTGATCTTTATCGCCCCTTCCGGCTTGGCCATGACGATCGCGTACAGTGTCTTGCCCTTCGTGGTGAAGCGGACATCCGCCTGCGTGAACGGCTTGCTCTTGCCTTCGTTGAAGCCCTGTTCGTTCACCGGGTTCGACTCTTCGCTGACCGGGCCTTCGCCGTAGATTTTCCAGGGCCGCGTTCCATAGATCGCTTCGCCGTTTTGATTCATCCACGCGCCGATCTCTTCGACGATTTTCATTTCCAGTTCATCCGGCATGCCGCCGGCGCGCAGGGGGACACTCAGCAGCAGGTTGCCGTTTTTGCTCACCACGTCGGTGAGCATGTGGATCACCGTCGCCGCGCCTTTGTACTGCTTGCGATCGTAGATGCCGCGGTCATAGTGCCAGCTGCCGATGCAGGTACAGGTCTGCCAGGCGATCGGCTCGAGCTTGTCGCTCGCGCCGCGCTCGACGTCCCAGAGGATCGCCTTTTTCTGCGGCGTGCTGAGGACCTTCCCCATCACCACGGCCTCGTTCTTGCCGCCGTGCCAGCTCTCGCTCGCATTGTAGTAGTGGGCGGTGATCTTCAATCCGATGTCGCTGATCGGATAGAGCGGCAGCACGGTGTCGTCGAAGTAGACGGCATCCGGATGATATTTGTTGATCAGATCGATCGTGCGGTTGTAGAGCTTTTCCACGTAGGCCGCGTCCGGCTGCGAAGTGCCCTGGGCCGTCCAGTTCCAGTCGAGGCCCTTGCCCGTACTTACGGGATGTTTCTGTGCGTAAAGATCCTGCGGGTCGTACCCTTCCCACCACGTGCCCTTTCCATCTTCCTTGGTGAGCCTGCCGTCGTATGGCACGCCCTCCATCGGGCCGTCCTTGTCGGCGCCTTGCGCGGTTTCGTACCAGGTCCACGCGTGGGCGGCATGGACGCTCACGCCGAACCGAAGATTGTTGTGCCGAGCGGCCTTCGCCCATCCGTCGATGAGGTTCTTCTTCGGGCCGAGGTTCACGCTGTTCCACGGCTGGTAGGTACTGTCCCACAGGTCGAAATTGTCGTGGTGGTTGGCGAGCGCGAAGAAGTACTTCGCGCCGGCCTTGGCGTAGAAGGCGACGAGCTTTTCGGGATCCCATTCCTCAGCCTTCCACTCGTTGATGATGTCCTTGAAGCCGAGCTTGGACGGGTGTCCGTAGTTTTCGAGGTGGGACTTGTATTGCCAGTGCCCTTCTTCGTACATGCCGCGTGCGTACCAGTCGCCGCGCTCCGGCTCACACTGTGGTCCCCAGTGCGCCCAGATGCCGAACTTTGCGTCGCGAAACCAGTCGGGCACTTCGTATTTCTGGAGCGACTCCCAGGTGGGCGCGAACTCGCCGGCGAGCATCGGCTCGGCCTTGTCGCTGAGACGGGTTTCGGTGAAGGTCAAATTGTCGTTGTTCACAGGACTTCCTCCGCGCGCGTCCGTGGCGAGGCCTGCAAGGACGATCCATCCGACAGCAGCGACTCGTGGAATGCGCATGGCGAATATCGTACGGACATTGCTGCGGCGAGTGAAGCCTCGCATCATCCGGAGCGGCGGGCGTCGGTCCCGGAAATGCAGAATGCAGAATGGAGATTGATCCATTCTGCATTCCGCATTCATCAACTTGTGCACGAAGCTTATTCGAGACCGCCGCGCAGGCCGCGCTTCTCGGCGCGCTTGGCGCGCTCTTCTTCACGCTTCTCTTCCTCTTGCGCCCACTGGGCACGCTTGAGGGAGAGGCCGATCTTTCGCTCGTCGCTGTCGACGCGCAGGATCTTCACTTCCAGCTCCTGGCCGACCTTGACGACGTCTTCGGGCTTCTCGACCTTCTGGTCGGAGATTTCCGAGACGTGGAGCAGACCTTCGAGGCCCTCTTCCAGCTCGACGAACACGCCGAAGTTCGCGATCTTGGTGACCGCGCCCTTGACCACCATGCCCGGACGGTACGCGCCGGGGATGGCGTTGAGCCACGGGTCTTCCTGCATCTGCTTCAGGCCCAGCGCGATGCGCTGCTTTTCCTGATCGACGCTGAGGACGACGGCCTCGACATCGTCACCCTTCTTGAGCACTTCGCTCGGATGGCCGACCTTCTTGGTCCAGCTCAGGTCGCTGACGTGCAGCAGGCCGTCCACGCCTTCTTCGATCTCGACGAACGCGCCGTAGTTGGCGATGTTGCGGACCTTGCCCTTGACGACCGAGCCGGGCGGATACTTCTCGGCCACGCGGTCCCACGGGTTCTCCTCGACCTGCTTCATGCCGAGCGAGATTTCCTGCTTGTCCTTGTTGATCTCGAGCACCTTGACCTTGACGACCTGGCCCTGGGCCACGAGTTCGCTCGGGTGGTTGATGCGCTTGGTCCAGCTCATCTCGGAGATGTGGACCAGGCCTTCGACGCCGGTCTCGATCTTAATGAACGCGCCGTAGCTCATGATGTTGACGACTTCGCCTTCGAGGACGGCACCCACTGGGTACTTGCTCTCGATGTTTTCCCACGGCGAAGCGTCCTTCTGCTTCAGGCCCAGGGCGATCTTCTCTTTGTCCTTGTCGATCGAGAGGACCTTCACTTCGACTTCCTGATCGATCTTGACGATTTCGGACGGGTGATTGATCCGGCCCCAGCTCATGTCGGTGATGTGCAGCAGGCCGTCGATGCCGCCGAGGTCGATGAACGCGCCGAAGTCGGCGATGTTCTTGACCGTGCCCTTGAGCACCTGGCCGATCTCGATGCCTTCCAGCGTCTTCTTCTTCAGCATTTCGCGCTGCTGCTCGATCATCTTGCGGCGGCTGATGACGATGTTGCGGCGTTCTTCGTCGATCTTGAGAATGACCGCGTCGATCGAGCGGCCGATCCAGTCGGAGATTTCGCCCGGGCGACGGATGTCGACCTGCGATGCGGGGAGGAACACCGGCACGCCGATGTCGACCAGCAGGCCGCCCTTGATCTTCTTGGACACCTTGCCGACGACGGCGTCGCCTTCCTTCTTGGTGTTCATGATGTTGTCCCAGTTGATGATTCGATCAGCCTTGCGCTTGCTGATCTTCACCAGACCGGAATCGAGCTCGGTGTCTTCGAGCAGGACATGAACTTCGGTGCCGATTTTGACATTGTCCGGGTCATCGAACTCGCCGCGCTCGAGAACGCCTTCGCTCTTGAGGCCGAGCTCGACGATGAAGTCATCGCCGGCGTGGCCGGAGACCTTGCCCTTGACGATGGAGCCGGCGGAGAAATCCTGGACTTCGTCGCCTTTGATGAGCAGCGAAAGGTCGTCGGCTGCGTCGCCGAGAGCGCTCGCGACGGCGGCATTGGCTTCATTTTCGAAGGAGTCGAGATCACCAAGTGAATGGAGAAGGCTGTAGTCAACCATGTAACAAAACTCGTTGCGACGGACTCGCATCAGAAAACGCCCCGGGGAGAGGCGGATGCACAGCGCGTCTGGAACACTTTTTCCCGATCTCGGAGGATGCGGAACGCCCGCAGACGAGAGGGACCGAGAATCGTACCGAAATCAGGGAAATTGGCAATACCCTGGGATTCGGATGGAGGCCCGCGAACCCGCCTGCGCCGGTTGGCGTGATTCTTGTCACGTCGGCAGGGCCGAATAACGGAAGTAATCGTATCCGTAGATCGCGAGGAAAAAGGTAATCAGCATCCAGATCGCGGCAGCGAGGGCTTCGCCGAAGATCAGGCCTATGAATGCCGGCCGAGCGTTCGCCAGCAGCTTGTTCCCGCCGAGTTTTTGCAGCACCACTTTCGCGATCCAGCCCAGCAACACGCTGAACCAGGCATTCGTAATCAGCGGAGTGCCCGCAAGGATGAAGCCGATCGGCATCAGCGGCCAGCCCGCGAACGTCCAGGTTCCCAGTTGGAGCAGGAGGACAATCACGAAACCGAGGCCCAGGTGCAGCGGAACGTTGTAGGCCTTCTGCGGAAATGAACCATCGTGCTGCTGGATCACCGAGTCGACGAGCGCGCTCCGCGTATGGTTGGTCGCGATGTCTTCGTTGAGCATCGTGAACGTCGTGTGCATCGAAATCGGGGCCGCATACGAGTAATAACAAGTGAGCGATGACCACCACCCTGCCGCCAGCGAAATGATGAGTGTCCAGCAGGCGATGGCCACAAGCCAGCCGAAGCGACGGCGCATCGCCCCGGCGTCGTCCATCAGCCGCATGCCGTGCTGCGACAGCCCGAACAGGCTCTCGCGCGTTTGGACTGCGCCGTTGACGGACATGAGCCCGGCGAAAAACGTGTCACGCGTCGTCACCGACGAGGCCGGCAGATTCGCGAAGAGCTGCAGCACGGTCGGGTTCGTTCGGAGATACGGAATGCCCGTCTCGGCGACGATTCGGCCGGTCACAACGTGCGCCATCAACACCATGCCGATCGAAACGACGGCAAGGATGGGATGAAAGCCCGCGACGAGCATCCAGCCGAACATGATCGCGATGCCGAACAGCAGCAGGCGCATCGCCCACGCCTGGTCCCGCCCTGCAGAATGCACCAGACCGAACGCCCCCTTGAACGCATTCCAGAGCAGTATTCGGCTGATCCAGATCATGCCGATCGAAAAGGCGACGCACGCGCCGATGTGTTGATCCTCGGTCTGTACGCCGGGCACTGGGATCTGCATGTATGCGCGGATCGAAACGTAGAATTGCGAGAGCAGGTAGATGAACCAGATGGAGAACGCCGTACGCGAGCGGATGAAGTACGTCGCGCCGATGAACGTGAAGTAAATCCGGTTGGCGCGGATGAACTCACTCACATACGACCATGGCGGCTCGGCGAGCTTGGCGCGGAAGTCGTAGGCGCGGGGAATCTCGGGCCAGAGCTTCTCATTGTACAGGTGCAACGCGTTGAAGCTGTGGACAATCAGTACCGCAATGGTCGCGATCCAGAACGACCGCTTATGAAACAGGCTGTTGAACGCCCGCCCGGGTTCCGGCGCTTCGATCAGCGAGGTCTGCAGCTGGACCAGCGGAAACGCGAGCCGTTCATTCTCGGCCCACTGCGTTCGCAGCAGATACGCCAGTGCGATGCACGCCGAGAAGAACCCCGAGAGATAGATGCCCCAGCAAAGGACCGGACGAATCCAAGGCCCGTACGGGATCGGATCGCCGTCGGGCACCTTGCCGTAGAAGTTCTGGATGATCGCGCTCTGTGGCGACCTGGGATCGGAGATGGGGACGGGAAAGAGCCAGTCGGGCAGGCCGGCGCGCATCAGTGCTTCGAAGTAACTCGGGTTGGTGTTGCCGTAATAGAACGGCGTTGTCATCGACGGGATGAGCATGCGGAGCAAACCCTGGCTGGGGATCGCACACGCGACGAGCAGCATCATGAGGATCACCGCGAGCTCGCCGGTCTGGAGGACGTGGCGCGGGAGCAGCACGCGCAGCAGGCCGTTGCCGATGATGACGACGAAGACGATCGCGAGCATCAGCGCCAGCGGCAGGTAGCTGCCGACCATGAACGTGTTCACGACAACGTAGTCGTTGAACGGCGTGATGAGGTTGACGCCAACGGCCAATAGCGAGCCAATGACCAGCGCGCGGACCGTGATCGATCTCGGCTGCAGAAAGGATTCAGATGTCCGGATATCGCCAACCGCCATGAGGCGGGCCATCGTGGAAAACAAACCGCGCGAAGTAAAGCCGGGCCGTTCAAAATGCCACAAACCGATCAAAAGTGATAGTCGATTGGGCTGCCGGAATACGCCAATGACGATATCGAGCGAATTGTCCGACCGTTGAGGGCGAACCGGCAGTTTTCCCTTGACGGATGATCGTCATCGAGTTCGACTCACACTCCGGTCCGGCCCACACCAAACCAGCACCTGGAGGAGAAAATGCAGTTCAAAACATCGAATCGGAAGATCCGCGCGGCGATCGAATCAATGGAGTCACGCACCCTGCTCGCGGCCGTCTCGTGGGATGGCGGCGGCGATGGGATCAACTGGACGGATGTTAACAACTGGAGCACCAACGCGCTGCCTGGCGTCGCCGACGACGTCACCATCTCGATCGCCGCGAATCCGAACATCGTGCTGGCCAGTGGAACGCAATCGATTCGCTCGCTCGTCACCGATGAAAATCTCACGCTCAGCGGCGGTGTACTTCAGTTGGCCGCAGGTCAAGTTGCCGACATAAACGCCGCGCTCACCTTCAATGGCGGCACCTTCTCCACAGGTATCCTCGATGTCGTGACCGCGACCAGCGTGTCATTTACCTCCAACAGCAACAACCGCCTCAGCGGCGTCACCCTCCGCGGCACCGTCGATCTCGCCGCCTCCTCCGCAACCCTGCGTATCAGCAACGGACTCACCCTCGACAACGCCACCCTCCTCCTCTCGGGCTCCTCCTCACGACTCGCCTCCGACGC